>CATLPG010000053.1 GCA_950054195.1 uncultured Saccharospirillaceae bacterium | reverse complement strand
TATTCAAGACCCAGATGAAGATTTCTACTGTTTAAATAACCATCAAAAGTTATTTTTATTATATTTTCTTGAGCTTCTTTTAACAACAAAGACTCTATTCTTTTATAAACGCGCTGCAAAGCTAAATGGGTTTTTTTTTTTGTTTCTTCTAGCAAAATAATTGAAAAAGTTTTGTCTAGATTTTCAATTACAGAAGAAACCTCTCCAAGGTGCAAAGAAAAAGCCACCACTCCCATATTATTATATTTCCCACGTTCAAAAGGATCCATAAGCCCACCAGAAGCTCTACGATTAATTGAAAAAGATGAAGCTAAACTTGCTGAGCTAAATAAAAATCTTGAAGATTTAAAAGAGGATAGTCAAGAACTTCGCTCTAAATGGTTAAGGGAAAAAGAAATGATCGAGCAAGTTCAACATGCTAAGGAAGAAATGGAAGAGCTTAAGTTAGAAGCCGATCGTTATGAAAGACAAGGTGACTTTGGTAAAGTAGCCGAAATTCGATATGGTAAAATGACGGAGCTAAAAGAACAAATTGAGCAAAACAAACAAAAGCTAATTGAGCACGATTTTAAATTAGTTAAAGATGAAGTATCTGTAGAAGATATTGCTGATGTTGTAGCCAAATGGACGGGCATCCCTGTAAGTAAAATGTTAGCAAGTGAAAGAGAGAAACTACTTGTGCTTGAAGATGAATTAAAAAAACGAGTAGTAGGACAAGATGAAGCTATTGAAGCAGTTGCAGATGCAATTAGAAGAAGCAGAGCAGGTGTTCAGGATGAAAAAAGACCCATTGGATCATTTATTTTTCTAGGAACTACAGGTGTAGGTAAAACTGAGCTCGCAAAAGCATTAAGTGAGTACTTGTTTAATGATGAAACAGCCATGACGCGTATAGATATGAGCGAATATCAAGAAAAACATGCTGTTTCTAGGTTGGTAGGTGCGCCTCCAGGATATGTTGGTTATGATGAAGGTGGACAATTGACAGAAGCAGTTAGAAGAAAACCATATTCAGTAGTGTTGTTAGATGAAATTGAAAAAGCACACCCAGATGCGTTCAATATTTTATTACAAGTATTAGATGATGGAAGGCTAACAGATAACAAAGGACGAGTAGTTGATTTTAGGAATACAATAGTAATCATGACTTCCAATATTGGTTCTCATATCATTCAGTCTAATTATGAGAATGTTGATGCTGATGAAGAAGTATTGGTAGAAAGCAATACCAAGCTCCAAGTTTATGAGTTACTAAAGAAAACGGTTCGTCCGGAGTTTTTGAATAGAATAGACGAAACGATTATGTTTCATCCTTTAACCAGAGATCATGTGAAAGAGATCACAAAAATTCAATTGTCTCTTTTAGCTAAACGTTTACAAAAAGAAAATATTCAATTGGAAGCATCAAACGAAGCAATTGAATGGTTAGCAGAAATTGGGTATGATCCACAATTTGGTGCACGTCCAATAAAAAGAACCATTCAGAAAAAAGTAATGAATGAACTTTCTAAAGAAATCTTAGCAGGGAAAATTTCTACAGGTGATCATGTGATAGTAGATAGCTTTGAGCGTGAAATCGTTTTTAGAAAAAAATAAAACAATAGAATGAACGATTGAAGGAGGCTTTAAAGCCTCCTTTTTTATTTTTTAAATTGCTAGCTGTCAAGAGACTTATTTAGAGAGATAGTTGGACACATGAGTCCGTGTTTTGATATATGTGTGAATTATAAAGTATCTGTAATGTGATTCTTTTACATTTATTTAGCTACTCCACTAAAATTTTATACGAATCAAATTCAACAATGTCTCCTGGTTTAACTTTTAAGCGTTTTCGGTAATCGACTTCACCATTATACTTTACTAAACCGTCTTCAACAACAAGTTTAGCTATACCTCCAGTGCCTAATGCTCCACTAGCTTTTAATAGTTGAATAAGATGAATATATTCGGTATTTATTTTAAATGTTATTTCTTCCATTTGCTTTTATTTTTTTGAAAAAATCCAATGCTCTTTCTTCATTGAAAGTCATGTCTTTGGTATGTGAAAACCCTAGGTGCCCACCGTATTCTGGAGTTTCAAGATAAAATGTGCTACTCTTTTTTGCTACTTCATATGGAAAGCATTTTTTGCTTAAAAAAGAGTCGTTTTTAGCACTTAATAGCAAAAATGGAACTTCAATATTTTTTAATACACGCGAGGAGCTACTTTTTTTGTAGTAATCAAAAGGGTCTTTAAAATCAAAAGCTTTGGTTGTGTAAACGTAATCGTAATCGGTTAAGGTTTTGATCTTTTTTACATCAGAAACATCAATTTTTGAGGGATGTTCAAGTGCTTTTTGCTTTAGTTTTTTTTTCATTGTACGAAGAAAATTCTTTGCATAAATAACATTTTTTAGTTTCGATTGATTATCACATGAATGTAGTAAGCTATTGGGAGCAGAAACAGCCATTGCAGCTTTTACTTCTGGGGGAATGTTTTTATTTCGACCTAAATAAAGCATTAAAATATTACCTCCAATGCTAAATCCTTTAATGTTAATTGTGGTGTATTTCTTTTTCTTAGAGATGTGCTGTAATGCTTCATCCAAATCAGCCGTTAATCCAGCATGATACATTTGAAACAAACGATTGGACTCACCACTGCATCCTCGATAATTAATTGTTACTACATCATGACCTGCTTCTGTCATGTGTTTAGCCATTCCTAAAACGTGTAAACTGTAACTGTTACCCTCCCAACCGTGTAGCATAACCAATAGTTCTTTGGTTGGCTTTTTTGCAAATTTCCAATCTAAATCAATAAAATCACCATCGCTTAATTCTAGTCGTTCTCTTTGGTCATAATCCAGTTTTACAGGACGTAGGGTATTGTTATAAATTGTGGCATAGTGCATGTTACCATAAAACCCATTTGGATGATATGTGCTTTCTATGATTGGCATAACTATAGTTGGTGATAGATTTGATTGAGTTTCTCTGCTTGTTTTTTATTAGTGAAGTTTTGAGCGTATAAATAGCCTTGCTCTTTCATTTTTAATTGATCGTCAACTGATGTGATAATTCGATCAATTTCGAAAGCCATTTGATCAGTATCGAAAGGATCAACATATATAGTTGATGGTCCGCCAGCTTCTTCTAAGCAACTACCAGTAGCAGCAATAACTGGTGTTTTACTGTAAAGCGCTTCTAGTACAGGAATACCAAAACCTTCGTAGACACTTGGATACACAAACAGGTTTGACATTTGATAGATAGCAGGTAAATCTAAAAAAGAGACATTCTGTAGAAAAGCAACCTGATAATCTAATTCGTATTTTTCGATTTTTTCCTCTACCTCTTTTAAGTAAGAAGTATGAGAACCAACAATAACAAGGGGTAATTGAGAGCTTGATTTTCCAACTGCTTCAACCAAACTAGCTACATTTTTTCTTTTCTCTACTGTTCCAACGTTTAAAATGAAGTTCTCAGGTAAATTATATTTTTTGCGAACAGACTCTATGTATTGATAATGGGTATGGTGATTAAAAGATGCAGAACAGGCTTGGTAAACCACTTCAATTTTTTCTTCTGGAACGTTTAAAAGTTCAATTAAATCATTTTTTGTTTGCTGACTAATTGCAATAATTTTATCTGCATGCTCAACGGCATATTTTACTTTTTTTTCATAAATCTTACGATCAATAGCCTTATAATTTTCAGGAAATTTTAAAAAAATTAAATCGTGAACAGTAACAATGTACTTGATAGAAGAATTCTTCTTTTTTTTAGGCATTTCATGACTCAAACCATGAAAAATATCAATATTATTTTTTTTAAGATCTTTTTCTAACCCAATAGATCGCCAATAGCTTTTAAACGATTTATTGACACCGCTTGGTTCGTGGATTTCAACATTTTCATGATTCTTCAAAAACTTTGTTTGAAGATCAATTTGGCTTGAAGGAGTAAATAGATGGTAATGATTTTCAGGGCAATTTTCTAGCAATCCACGAACAAGATCACGGCTGTAGTTACCTAATCCTGTTTGGTTATTAAAAAATCGTTTAGCATCAAAACCAATGTTCATGGTTAAAGTTATAGCTCAGTTAACTCGTAAGTAAATGATTCCATGATTTGATTGCAAAGTAATTCTTTGCAAGCTTTTTCCACTTTTTCCTTTGCTTCATTTTGAGAAGCAGCATCAATAGTTAATGTGATATGTTTACCAATGCGAACATTGGAGATTTCTGAAAGACCAAGGTTTTTCATGCTTCCAGTTACTGCTTTTCCTTGAGGATCTAAGATTGCCTCCAAAGGCATAATATCAATTGCTGCTTTAAATGTCATCCGTTTTTAGTTTTATAAAAATGATAAGGAATACTCAAAAGTATATAGAAAAATATAGTTAGCGGTATTGCTGCAAATATATTTCCTAACAAACTGCAAATTATAGTTAATAAAATAGCTCCCGCAATTAATAAGTAACGATAAACATTATCTCCTTTAAACGATAAATCCTTGAATTTAAAAGCAATCATTTTTAGGTTGGAGACCATTAGCAGAGACATCACTATAATTAATATACCTACTATAATGGCATTTATTCTTATACCACTCGATAATGTTAAAATTATGCCACACCAAAAAATTGCGTTGGCAGGAGTCGGAATACCTTTGAAATAGTCAGTTTGTTCAGTATCTACATTAAACTTTGCCAAACGCAAGGCTGAGAATACAGGAATTAACAAAGTGATAGCCAATAAAGTTGATTCTATGTTAGAAGGCAATCTTTCAACATACATTTGTGTCTCATCAAAAACTTCTATTATAGGTGTAGCGTTAATGAATAAATCTGTTTGGAATACAACGTATACCAAGATAGATGGTGCAACACCAAAGGTTATTAAATCCGCTAATGAATCAAGTTGAGCTCCAATAGGAGATTGAGCTTTCAATAGCTTAGCTGAAAAACCATCAAGAAAGTCAAATACTAATGCAAAAGCTATCAATATTATTCCTTGATTTAAACTTGCTATAAAAGGGTTAAAAGGAGGAAGTGGATAAGGTTGATTAAAATATCCCAATGCCTGAAAAAAGCTAATAATCGCCAAAACCCCACAAGTTAAATTGGCAAGGGTAAATAGATTGGGTATTTGCTTAATTATAGCTCTCATCGCATTAAAGATAAGAGTAATTTATCAATAGGGATAAACAAAAAACGGTCACACCACAAAGCGTGACCGTTTAACTATCTTTTTTAGGTAGTGATTATTGACCAGCACCCATACCTTGGAACATTCCTTGAAGTTCGTCTTGCGTCATTTCTTGGTAACCTTCTGGTGTGTCAAATTCTGTATCAGAAATACTTCCTTTGTCTACTTTCGTTACAGTAATAACCATAGACATTCCTTGTCTTTCCATAGGGTATTGCATTGGGAAACCATCAATATCTCCATTAATTTTTTTGCTCTCACTAGCTACCGTAGGAATTTCTTTGGTAAACCAAACCTCCACTTCTTCTCCTTCTTCATCCGTGATGATTGCTTTTGTACAGGTATAACCAGCAATCTTTTTAGTTTCTTTAGTGATTTCTGTTTCAGTTTTTGATTCTTTAGCAGCCTCTTCACCAGCCTTAAAATCTTCAGGTCCCATTTTCATAGCAATTTTTTGTCCCATAAGATTCATTAAAATAACTCCTTCTTGTTTATCACTGTCCATGATAACAATTTGCTCACCACCCATTGATGGCATTTCAACCCTACTTTTATTGCCTTTTACTTTTAATACATTCTCTTTAGGTAGCATAGATTCATATGCTTCTAATTCAGGAGGAAGGTTATCATATTCAATTCCCATAATTATTGTTCCTTCAAATTTTTGTGCAAATGTAAATGTGGTCGCAAAAGCCACAGCTAACGATAGTATAAACTTCTTCATTTTTTTGTTTTCTTAGTTAATGTTCCTCTAAAGTACGTAAAAAAGATGCCCACATTTTAAATGAAATGTTAAAAAATGATAGAAGGTATTTTTTCTGTTCCAGTAGAAAATAGAAGATGCTTAATCTTTGGTAAAAAAGAAAATTTAAACAACATTAGTAGTGAAATAGAACATAATAGATCAATGACATTTATATACATATTGGAGCTTTTAGGGGTTTTAGTATTTTCAATTAGTGGGGTTTTAACAGCTGTAGAGAAAAAGTTTGATGTTGTTGGAGCGACCATTATAGGGTTTGTTACAGCAGTAGGAGGAGGAACAGTTAGAGACTTATTAATCGGACAAACGCCTGTAGGGTGGTTAGAGGATCCATACCTTATTTTAATTATAGCAATAGCGATTCCTTTGTGTTTCTTCTTTACCCCAACGATTTATAAGTTTAAAAAAGGAACATTTATTTTTGATACAATAGGGTTAGGGTTATTTACAATTATGGGAATGGAAAAGTCATTGCAAGCTGGTTTATATCCTATTTTTGCAATACTGATGGGAGTAGTTTCTGCAGTTTTTGGAGGTATTATTCGTGATGTTTTAGTAAATAGGGAACCGTTAATTTTTAGAGAAGAAATTTATGCAAGTGCTTGCTTAGCTGGGGCAGTATGCAATTATGGGTTATCCTTGATAATAGATTTACCATACTTGGTAATGAGCATTTCTGTGGCTGTCGTATTCTTGATCCGCTTTTTTGCAGTAAGAAGAAATTGGTCTATTCCTTATACGCCTATTCACATAAAGAAAGGGGAGAAGTAGAAAAATTTAAGGTTTGGTTACATTTAAAGCACCACCTCCCGTGCTACTAATATCTAGTCGTGCTCCTGTGCTACTTTGTACTGTAATATCAAAACAATTGGCAGTAGCACCAGTTATTAATGGTTTGTTAGTTGTATTAGGTATTATAACATTTTTTGTAGAAGTTGGTACAGTACCACTATCCCAATTACATGGGTCAAACCAATCTGTATCTACACATCCTGTCCAAGTATAAGTTGCGTTTGTTGGAGGAGTAGGGGTTAAACATGCTCCGCATGGGCTTCCAACTACTAATGAAGCATCATCTAAACACCAACCCATTTCAGATGTTGTCGTGGGAGTAGAGCCGTTGTAATTAACTGTATCTCCATACCACCCAGCAATTCCAATAGTATTATCTCCAGCACCAGCAGTGTGATTATAAGTAAATGTTTGATAACTTGATGTTAACGAACTCATAGGTATCAAAAAATCAGGAGGGTCAATAACATATGATGGATTACAACTTACAGGAAAAAACATATTGGGAGGATTAAAACAAGAGTTTTCAGATGGAGGTGAGCCAGCAGGAAAAATCCATATACCTACTCCATGAATACTTGAAGGACCGTTGTTAGCAAATCCAGCTTGTCTTATTGATACTGAGAAACTATAAGAGTTTCCAGTGGTTAATGTACTTGTTAATGTGGCTTTAACCCCATAAGTTTGTTTTTTTTCAACGGTTGTACATGGACCACTTAAACAGTTGATTGTTTCAGTAGATACACCAGTTATTCCATAAATCCAAGCATTACCATTGTTTGGAGCACCAGCTGATGTATAACAACCATTTTTTCCATAGTCTGCACCAAAAGCAGCAGGTGTAGGAAACTGACTCCATGAAGTTGGCATAACCGTGCTACCGTTACCGTATTGAGCAGCCGGACAACCTCCAAGTTCAAAACCTGGGTTTGGAATTAGGTTTTGAGAAAATTCAACATTCCATATTAAAATGAATAGCAAAATCGAAAAATACTTCATTTATAATTGTTTAGTAAGCAAATATACTTAACTTCTGTTTATATGACTAGCATAGGGCATAATGCGTATTAATAAAAAATATTGGAAAAGTGGTATTGGTAAGGAAAAGCTACGTAAAATTAGAGATCAGAAGATTTAATCTTATATTTGCAAACCAAATTCATTAGCCCAGATGCTGAAACCTGACTGCCGTCAGGCAGGTTGGTAGACAGGCATGGTTTAGGGGAATTAGTATGATTGTTTATGCAATATCAAGTGAAGTAAGAAATTACATCTACGTTGGAATGACCGCTAATTTAGAAAGAAGGTTGGAAGAACATAGCAAAGGCTACAACAAATCAACAAAAGCTTATCGACCGTTAAAATTAATTTATACTGAAGAGTGTGAAGACCGAATATCCGCACGAACAAGAGAAAAATATTGGAAAAGTGGTGTTGGTAAGGAAAAGCTACGTAAAATTAGAGATCAGAAGATTTAATCTTATATTTGCAAACCAAATTCATTAGCCCAGATGCTGAAATTGGTAGACAGGCATGGTTGAGGGCCATGTGTCCGTATGGACGTGAGGGTTCGACTCCCTCTCTGGGCACTTCTCATACAACTTATGAAATTTACTGATTATCCTTTAGCAGAAGAAGTTCAAAAAAACATCCATCAAATGGGGTTTAATAAACCCACAGATATTCAGTATAAATCTATCTACCCTATCCTTAGAGGAGAAGATTTATTGGCCATTGCACAAACAGGTACAGGGAAAACAGCAGCTTTTGGTATTCCAATTATTAGCAGAATTCACGATAGTCATAAAAAGAAAACAGAACGCTTTTTGAGGACAGTGATAATGGTTCCTACAAGAGAATTAGCCATTCAATTAACAGAGGTTTTTGATCAATTGGCAAGAAAAACCAAAGTTAAAACCGTGTGTATTTATGGAGGTGTTGAGCAAGAACCACAAATAAAACGCCTCATTAAAGGAGCTGATATTTTAATTGCAACTCCAGGTAGAACATTTGATTTAGTTCATCAAGGATTTGTAGATTTAAAAAGGATTGATACACTTGTACTGGATGAGGCCGACCATATGCTGGATTTAGGTTTCATAAAAGATATTCAAGATTTAATACGCCTTTTACCTAAAAACAGACAAACACTGTTTTTCTCTGCCACAATTACTAAAAAGATTAAACGATTAGCCTATTCATTAGTAAAGAAAAATGCCATTCGTATTCAGATTTCTCCAAAAGATCCGGTTTCACAAAATGTTAAGCACTCAGTATGCTTTATTGATATGGATGATAAACGTTTCTTTTTAGAGCGAATAATTAAAGAAAACCCAGAAAGTAAAATACTTGTTTTTGTAAGAACCAAGGTTAGAGCTGAACGTGTGAAAAAAGCACTTACGCGATTAAATGTTGAGTCTTTTACTATTCATGGAGATAAAGAGCAGAAGGATCGTTTAAAAGTATTAACAGACTTTAAAAAAGGAATATCACAGGTACTTATTGCCACAGATGTTACTGCTCGAGGAATCGACATACCAAATGTAGACTACGTAGTAAATTACGATTTACCAGAAGAGCCAGAAAATTATGTTCACCGAGTAGGTCGAACTGGTAGAGGAAAGAATAAAGGAGATGCAGTTTCTTTTTGTAGCAAGCAAGAGAAACCGTTATTAAAAGCCATTGAAGAATTCACTGGGAATCAAATTAAACGTTTACGTATAACGAAAGAAGATTACCAAGAAACGATAGATTTTTCGGAAGATGTTAATTTAAGCACACGAGAAATGATGAATCAAATTGCTGAAATAGAAGAAAAAATAAGTAAACGCAAAGGCAAAAGAAGATAGATCAGCAAAAACCATATTGCTTGATGCCATGGATACATCTCCATGTTGGAGATAAAGGTACTGCTAAAGCCTGCTGTGTGGGTAATATACCTTTTGGAGATGTAAACACACAGTCACTCGATGAAATATGGAATGGTGATGCAATCAATAAAACGAGGAGTCAATTTCTTAAGGAAATACCAGATAAAAGATGTTTCGTTTGTATTAATAGGGAAAAGGGTGGAGCAAAAAGTATTCGTCAAGAAACATTTGAAAAATTTGGACATATTGATATCACTAGGGTAGAATCACCTATCTATTTTGATCTTAGATTTTCTAATGTTTGTAATTTTAAATGTAAAACCTGTTGGCATGGTGCTAGTTCCAAATGGTTCGAGGAAGCCAAGCGTTTAGGAACTACAGCAGCACCTCAGGCCATTATCAAAAACATAGCCGATTTTGATTTATTTATCAAAAACTACGGAGAGGCTATATTAGGAGCTAAAGAAATTTATTTAGCAGGAGGAGAACCGTTAGTTACCGAAGAACATTATTATTTATTAGAATTTTTAATTAGGAATAACAAAACTGATATCAGGTTGAGGTATAATACCAATTTTTCTAAACTAAAATTTAAAAAATGGGATGTTCTTAAATTATGGAAGAATTTTGAACGAATTGAACTCATGGCTAGTGTGGATGATTTAGGTGAAAATGGCGAGGATATCAGAGAAGGTTTTGATTGGGAACAGTTTTTAGTAAACCGTGAAAAAATTAGAGCTTATCCTAACATTCATTTTAAAGTTTCCCCAACGATTTCTACCTTAAATGTTGAGCAAATTCCTCATTTTTATACTTTTTTGGTTAAAAATGAGCTGATTAAACCACAAGATTTCTACATTAATATACTTGAGCGCCCGTATCAATTTAATATCAAAAAATTACCTCAAGAATTAAAGTTGAGTATTGAGAATATTTATACAGGGTTCATTCCTGAAATTGAAAGTAACTCGGTTGCTAATGATTTTAGAAGTATTCTTAGTTTCATGGTTTAGGTGCTGTATTTCAGTTTCTCAAATATAAAACTATGTTTTTAGTTGGTAAACTAATTTTTTAGTTATATTTTTAACTAAAGATTTAGTTATATGAAATCATTAACAAAAGCGGAGGAGGATGTAATGCAAATCCTATGGGAAATTGAAAGAGGATTTGTAAAAGATATCATTGAGCAAATAGATGGAAAAAAGCCAGCTTATAATACGATATCTACTATTGTTAGGATATTAGAAACAAAAGGTTTTATTTCTCATGAGTCTTTTGGAAAAAGCCACCAATATTACCCATTGATATCTAAGGAGGATTACCGCAAACAGGTGTTTTCTAAAATGAAAAAGACATATTTTGGAGGGTCAATAGAAAAACTGGTTTCTTTCTTTGTCAAGGAAGAGAATATTAGCTTGGATGATTTAAATGGTATAATTAAAAGTATGGAAGAAGAATGAGAATGATTCTTAGTATATTATTGATAATGATGCTTGGTTCTTTTTACAGTCAATTAAAAAGAAAAGATATTTCATCTATCTATTTAATCAACTTACAAACGAATGATACAATAAAACAAGAAGACCGATGGATTGATAGCTTAACTACTGGCAAACTACAATCTATGATTGATTATATCAATAGTGGTAATATTTATTATGTCAAGACAACCATTAGAAAAGGTGAACATTTCATGGCTTACCAATTAACCGAAAAAGATTTTAAGAGAAAGAAAACAGGTAACAAAAAACACAAAACAATTTTTCATTCATTAGGCAAAACGAGAAATTATAAGCTGTTTAATGATAAAGGAAAGCTTTTAGAAAAAGGAAATGCATCTGTTGTTAACATGACTAAATATCCAAAGGGTAGCTACACGTTTGTATACGACCATGGAAATATAAAAGAAAGCTTCGTTAAGAACTAAAAACCAGAACTATGAATTTTAATCTTACATCATTTTTATTGGCTAATGTTTTACTAGCATTAAGCTACATCTGTTATTATTTTCTACTAAGAAATCAAAAAGCTCCAGTAGTTAACCGATTTTTTCTTTTAGGAGGAATGCTCTTGTCAATTACAGTCCCATTTATTGACTTTTCATTCTTTTCAGTTGCTTCGGAAGAGGTAGCTCGGGTTTTACCTAGAGTAATTTTAGATCAAAATATTGTATTCATTAAGCCAGGGGAGTCTGTAAATTATTGGAAATGGTTGGAAATAATTACTTTAAGCGTTTCGGCTATTATCTTCATAAGGTTAATGATAGGTTATTTTAAAATCTATTTTTTAATTAAAAGATCAACCTTTGAAAAGTTAGATGGAATCTATTTATCTATTCAAGAAAAACTTCCAACATTTTCGTTTTTCAATTATATTTTTTTAAACATTTTTCATAGAAAAAACATTGATGTTTACAGCCATGAACTGATCCATGCGAAGCAAAAACATTCCATTGATATCATACTTGTGGAATGCTGTAAAATAGCTTTTTGGTACAACCCATTTATTCATTTGTATAAGCGAAGCATTGTCGAAAATCATGAGTTTATTGCTGATGAAACAGTAACGAACAAAGCAGACAAAAAAGAGTACATGGAGCTTATTCTTCAACAAGCTTTTCAAGTATCTCCACAACTAACACACCCATTTATTAATCCTAAACTATTAAAACGAAGAATTATGATGATCCAAAAAACAAAAAACAAGAGAGTACTGACGGTAAATTTATCTATAGCATTAGCTGTGGCACTTTCCATAGTTACAGTAGTATCATGTAACAAAAAGGAAGCTGCAAAGGAAGAAATAAGGTATTCTCTTTATGAGGAAGAAGGGCAACAAGCACTATATAAGTACATAGCTGAAAATACAAAGTACCCAGAAGAAGCAGAAAAGAAGGGATTAGAGGGAAAGGTCTTTGTTCAATTCATTATAAATGAAGAAGGGAAAATTGAAAACCCTTCTATAGCTAAAGGAGTTTCTTCATTGTTAGATAAAGAAGCACTAAGAGTCATAAGTAGCTATGATGGAAGCTTTAAACCTGTAGAGAAAAATGGTGAAATTGTGAGAGAGCAATTTACTTTACCAGTTGTATTCAAGTTAACAGATGATCAGATTATATCTTCATTGGGTTTAAATGATATTACCAAACTGAAAGATTCAAACTTATTCTATATTAATGAAAATGGAAATAAGATAAAAATGGAAGTTCCAGAAAAAGTAGGGATAAACAAAACAAGAGATAAGTTAATATATTCCATTGATGGAAAATTAATAGAGGTAGACCTTAAAACTGTGAAGGGTGGACTTAATAAATATGACTTGCCTTTGTTACATGAAAATGATAAAAATTTCATTTATATAGATCGCGAAGGAGATGCTACTAAAATTGATAAAAATGGATCAAATGAATGGCAGAAGTTTTCAAGAACAAAAATAAAAGAGGGAGATACAATTATGTTTGAAAATAAGCAAAATACATTTTTTTATACTGCAGCAAATGGTTTTAAAGCTACTGCTGATATTTCAAATATTGGTAATAACGTTATAAAGTTGAGTGAAAAAAATCAAGTAGTTGAACTGATGATTGACGGAGAAAATCATACCATGGATTTAAGTGGGATAGAATAAGTAATTAAGTACCACTTTTTTCTGCCTATAGATAATGATGATAAACCGTTCGTATCGTCTTTTTTCTCTAAACTTATGCTAATTTTAGTTCGTTTGATTAACAACCAACCAAACTTATAAGAATCGAACTCAGCTATTCTTGTTACATGGCAAGAAATGAAAAAGTGCTTAAAAATTATAACCAAAGTGTAATCCAGGTTCGCCAATGAAGAACTTATTCCATTTATCATCTAAGGCTTTAAATGAATTTGGCATTTCGGTATGAAAAGCGCGATGTGTAACAGCAATAGAAGGTTCAATAAAAAAACGTTGTTTGAATAATTTGAAATGATACCCCACACGATAAGTATTAAAAATTTGAAACCCTTTATCAATTTGCTTATTATCTTCAATAAAATATTGCCAAGCATTCATTACGTGGATACCAGCATATAAGTTTTTCCATAAAAATCGTTGATAAATAAATGCAAATCCGACTTCACGGATATAGCCAGGGAATTTTTCTTCTGGAGCTTCAAATGATTTGCCATATGGAATGCCTAAAGACCAAGCATACTTCCAGGTTTTTAGTTCTAGGGATAAAACATCTTTGCTTGTTATTCGATAACCAAAATTTAATTGTGCGAAGTCTGGTTTATTGGTGGGAGAAAAGTTACCAAGTAAAAAAAATGTGCTTCCAATGTAACAGCGTTTGGATGAGCTATCTTGAAGGGAGTATTGAGCCTTAGTGCATATGTTTAATACAGCTAAAGCAATGATGATCAATTTAAATGTTAGTTTATTCATTTTGTTGTAGAACTTTTGTTATTACTACATCAAAAATAAACGCTAAATAGGGGAGAAGACGATCACTTAAGTTAACAAATTAAGGATTTTTGTTCTTTAAGACTCTAGCCTTTAATCGACTTAAAGATTGTGGTTTGATACCTAAAAAACTAGCAATGTAATGTTGTGGAATACGTTGAATTAAGTCTGGTCGATTGTCCAATAAATTTAAGTAACGTTCTTCTGGAGAAGCAAGTTTAAATGAATCAAAGTCCAGCTGTTGTTTTGCTAGTAAGTCTTCGGACAAAAGCCGGCAAAGTGTCTCAAATTTCGGGAATTTTTCAAAAATTTCTTTTTCCATATTTGAAGTAGAAACAGTTAGAATAGCATCTTCTAAACAATCAATAGAGTAAGCAGAAGGCTTTTTATCTATAACACACAGTGGTGTTATTCCTTCCATTTCGGTGTAAAAGGCAGTTGTTTTTTCGTTTCCGTCATAGTTGTAATATTTCCTTATGCAGCCTTTTAATACAAAATAGCCATTGTCAGATTTTTCTCCCTCCTCAAGTAAAACAGTGCCTCTTTTAAATGATTTAAAAATATCTAAATCAATAACAGCTTTTTTTTCTTCTTCGGATAAAGAAACATAGTTAGATAGAAAATTAAAAAGTAGTTCTTGCATGGTTTGGATTTAACTATTATCGTTTAGTAATCTATTTCTTATTCGATTAAGTGAAGAATTTGTTATACCCAAATATCATGTAATTTGTTCAAACGACACATTTTGTATGTTTTTTGGCTTTTTCAGAGATTAATGAAATACTATGTCTTTTAGTTCAAAATAATTTTACAACGTCCTCTTTACCTCATTAATACCTTCAACTTTCTTCATGTTTGCAATTAGTTGATCCAAGTGATTGGTATTGTATACAAGTGCAGTAATAGTTCCTTTAAACATGCCTGCTTCTGACCCAATATTTAAACCTGTCATGTTAATGTTGAGGTCATTACTAATTAAATTTGTGATGTTGTGAAGAATACCTAAATTATCAATTCCTGTAAACTGAATTTCAGCAGAAAATTCTTTCATTTTTTGACTTTTCCACATCACCTTAAGCACACGGTAAGCGTAATTAGAAAGAAGTTGTGTGGCATTCGGACAATTATTCCTGTGAATCTTAATTCCATCATTAATAGTAATAAAACCGAATACATCATCACCAGGTATTGGTGTACAACATTTTGCAAAAGTATAATCTACTTGCTTTAGATTATCGTCTCCAAGAATAATACTCTCAGAGGCTTTCCCTCCATACGTTTTTATTAGTTTTCCAGCTTCTTCTTCTAAGCTAGTAGTAACTTCTTGTTTCGCATCCTCTTCTTCTTTTTTAAGGAGTTTAAGGTTTAGTTCGCCTCCCTTGTCAACAATGGTTTTAATTTTTGATAAATCAATTTTGTCGGTTGCGATCATATAATTAAGCTCTGGGAAGTTCTTTACCTTATACAGCTTAACTAATTCATGGAAATTTTTCTCAGAGAGCTTAACTTTTAACCCGTTAAGTTTTCGTTCCAAGGTTTCTCTACCCTGAGAGGCAATTTGATTATATTCCTCTCTAATCGATTGCTTAATTTTTGATTTTGCTTTAGAAGTAACAACAAAATTTAACCAAGCTTCTTTAGGAACTTGTTTGTTTGAGGTGATTATTTCTATCTGATCACCACTTTTTAACTCATGGCTCAGAGGTACCAGTTTATGATTTACTTTTGCTCCAATACACTTTGCACCAACCTCACTATGTATTTCAAAGGCAAAATCAAGTGCTGTTGCTTTTGCTGGGAGCATTCTCAACTGTCCTTTTGGAGTAAACACATAAATTTCATCAGCATATAAGCTAAGTTTGAAATCATCAATAAAGTCAAGTGTTTCCGACTGGTTGTGCTCAATTAAGTCTCGAATTTTGTTTATCCAATTGTCAACTCCTCCACCTTTGGCTCCTTTGTTTTCTTTGTATCTCCAGTGTGCGGCTAATCCTTTTTCAGCAATTTCATCCATGCGCTCAGTACGTATTTGTACTTCAACCCACTTTCCCGTTTTACTCATTACAGTTGTATGTAAGGATTCGTAACCATTTCCTCGAGGAGTTGTGATCCAATCTCTTAAACGATCGGGGTTCGGACGATAAAAATCGGTTACGATAGAATACACTTTCCAACATTCTGCCTTTTCTTGTTCTTCAGGAACATCAAGGATGATTCTGATAGCAAAAATATCATAGATCTCTTCAAAACGAACGTGCTTCTTTTTAATCTTGTTGTAAATGGAGTAAACTGATTTAGTTCTTCCTTTTACTTTAAAAGAGAGTCCTTGCTTCTCTAATTCACGCTTGATAGGAGCAGTAAACGCATTGATAAATCGCATTCTTACGTCCTTCGTGTTTTTAAGTTTAGTTTGAATGTCCTGATATGTTTCTGGTTCTTTGAATTTTAAACTCAAATCTTCCATTTCAGTTTTGATATTGTACAAACCTAGACGATGTGCTAAGGGCGCATACAAAAACAAAGTTTCAGAAGCAATTTTTAGTTGTTTGTCAACTCGCATGGAACCTAGTGTTCTCATATTATGCAAACGATCAGCTAGCTTAATGAAAATTACCCTCACATCATTAGGAAGGGTTAAAATCATCTTTCTAAAATTCTCAGCCTGATCAGAAGTGGAAAAATCAAAAATACCAGAGATTTTAGTCAACCCGTCAATAATATTACGTTCTTTCACACCAAATAATGACTCAATATCATCCAATGTAATTTCAGTGTCTTCAACGGTATCATGAAGGAGAGCACATACAATAGCAGTTACACCTAATCCAATTTCTTCTGCACAAATTTTAGCAACAGCTATTGGGTGAGTAATATAAGGTTCACCCGATTTTCTTCGCATACTCATATGAGCTTCTGCAGCTATATCAAATGCTTTTCTTATTCGAGCAGTATCTTCTTTTGTTTTTCTAACCCCTCTGGATGCTCTTAAAAGTCCTTTATATGCATTTAAAATAATGCGTTTGTCGTTTTCTGTATATTGAGTCATTAACTGTAATCTATTGTAAAGATGAAATTATCAAAAATCTTAGAATTATGTGAGTTGTAAAGACAGGATAATTAACGAGCGGGTGTTTATTTTATCATTTGCTAAGATTTAATAAATTGTCTTGTTATCTGTATTTTTATAAAAACCAGATTTGTGTATAAAGTCCTAATTAAACCGATCCTCTTTTTATTTGATCCTGAAAAAGTGCATTACTTTGTGTTTAATTCACTTCGTTTTTGGATGAAAGTACCAGGAATCAAGGGGATTATTCGATCAAGTTACCAGTTGAAAAACGAGAAACTTAAAAGAGAATTATTCGGTATAACGTTTGATAATCCTGTAGGTCTAGCAGCTGGATTTGATAAAAATGCTGTTTTATTTAATGAATTATCTCATTTTGGTTTCGGTTTTATAGAAATTGGTACGTTAACTCCACAACCACAAGAGGGAAATCCTAAAAAAAGATTGTTTCGCTTGCCTAAGGATGAAGCAATTATTAATCGAATGGGTTTTAATAATGAAGGAGTAGAGGCAGCAATTGAACGTCTAAAAAATCGTAAGGAGAAAATCATTATTGGAGGAAACATAGGTAAAAACAAAGTAACCCCTAATGAAGAAGCAATAAGCGATTATGAGATTTGTTTTAACGCTCTATTTCCTTATGTTGATTACTTTGTTGTTAATGTTAGTTCTCCCAATACACCTAATTTAAGGGCTCTGCAAGACAAAGAACCTTTAACTGCCTTGTTGTCTAGGTTGATGCAATTAAACAAAGAGAAGGACGCTCCTAAGCCAATTCTCTTAAAAATAGCTCCAGATTTGACAAATGAACAGCTAGATGATATCATTGATATTGTAAAGTCAACGAATATTGATGGGGTAATTGCAACGAATACAACTATTTCTAGAGATAATCTAAAGACAGATAAGAATACTGTAGATACTATTGGGAATGGAGGGGTGAGTGGAAAACCAGTTAGTTCAAGATCAACAGAAGTAATTAAATATTTAGCAGATAAATCAAATAAAGCATTTCCAATTATTGGAGTAGGAGGAATTCATAGTGCTGATGATGCAATAGAAAAGCTAAATGCTGGAGCTGATTTAGTACAAATTTATACCGGGTTTATTTATGAAGGTCCTTCGTTAGTGAAGAAAATTAATAAAGAAATTTTAAAACAAGGTTTGTGATGGAGAAAGTGAAGATTATTGAATGTCCGAGAGATGCCATGCAAGGCATCAAAGATTTTATACCTACAGATGTGAAAGCAAATTACATCAATGAATTATTAAAAGTAGGGTTTCATACGATAGATTTTGGAAGTTTTGTTTCACCAAAAGCTATTCCACAATTAAGAGATACTGCTGAGGTACTTAAAAAACTTGATTTTACCGATGCTAAATCTCGTTTGCTAGCTATCGTTGCTAATAAAAGAGGAGCTGAAGATGCTTGTCTGTTTGACTCTATTCATAGTTTAGGATATCCCTTTTCTGTTTCAGAAACATTTCAAAAGAGAAACACTAATGCAACAATTGAGCAGTCTCTAAGTAGAGTAGAGGAGATACAAGAACTAGCTATTAAACATAAAAAAAAGTTAGTAGTTT
>CATLPG010000052.1 GCA_950054195.1 uncultured Saccharospirillaceae bacterium | reverse complement strand
AAAACGGTGAAATTTTATCAAATATTATTGCTCGTCAGCAAATTCATGAAGAATATGGAGGTGTGGTGCCTGAGTTGGCTTCGAGAGCACACCAACAAAACATTATTCCAACGGTAGAAGTAGCATTAAAAAAAGCAGGTGTTTCTAAGCATGATTTAAGTGCGATAGCTTTTACTAGAGGACCTGGCTTATTAGGAGCCTTGCTTGTTGGTACTTCTTTTGCTAAATCTATGGCTATGTCATTAGATATTCCGCTAATTGAAGTGAACCATATGCAAGGTCATATTTTAGCACACTTTATCAAAGAACAAGGTCAAGAAAATAAACACCCTTCTTTTCCATTTATCTGTTTAACTGTTTCTGGTGGTCATACCCAGCTTGTAGTTGTTAAGGATTATTTTGATATGGAAGTGGTAGGTGAAACACTCGATGATGCAGCAGGGGAAGCTTTTGATAAAATGTCTAAAATAATAGGCTTTCCTTATCCTGGAGGCCCTTTAATTGATAAATATGCAAAAGAAGGTAATCCAGAGGCATTTCCTTTTTCTCATCCAAAAATTAAAGGCTATAACTATAGTTTTAGTGGGTTGAAAACGCAGTTTATGAATTTTATCAATCAGAATCTTCAAAAAAACTCCAATTTTATCGAAGAAAACAGAGCTGATATTTGTGCATCCATTCAAGATATTATTGTAAAGGTACTCTTTGCAAAACTCAAGAAGCTTGCAGAAGCTGAGGGAATTAATGAAATAGCAATCGCTGGAGGAGTATCTGCAAATAGTCAATTAAGAAGTGAACTGCAAGAATTGGGAGATAAGAAAGGTTGGAACACCTATATTCCTGCGTTCCAGTATTGCACAGATAATGCAGGTATGATTGCTATTACTGGATATCATAAATATCTAAAAGGAGAGTTTGTTGGTCAAGATATTACTCCATTAGCACGTTTAAAAATATAATGAGTTTACCTGCTCATATTGCTGCAAAGTTGTTTGAAAGAAAACAAACTAATGCCTTCAGAACGCTAAATATTCACGAAGGAATAGATTTTTACAGCAATGATTATCTCGGGCAAGCTCGATCCACCATCATCTTCGAAGAAGCCCATGAGCTTGTGAGTAAGTTGAAAATTAAAAACGGTGCTACAGGTTCACGATTAATTTCTGGAGAAAATACATTGACTAGACAAGCAGAAGATTATTTAGCCAGTTTTTATAAAAGTGATTCATCATTACTTTTTAATAGTGGATATGTAGCTAATTTAGGATTGTTAAGTACAATTCCTCAAAGAAATGAAACTATTATTTATGATGAACTGGTGCATGCGTCTATTCGAGAAGGATTAAGATTATCTCAAGCAAAATCACAAAAATTTAAGCATAACAATTACAACGATCTTGAAACGAAATTAAAAAAGATAGAAGGTATAATTTATGTCGTAGTAGAATCAGTTTACTCCATGGATGGAGATCAATGTGACTTGGAAAAAATACTTTACTTATGTGAAAAATATAAAGCCTACTTAATCATAGATGAAGCACATGGTTTAGGAGTAGTAGGTAAAGAAAAAAAAGGACTCTCCTACAATGTGGATCATCCTTTTCTTTTAGCAAGGGTAGTAACTTTTGGTAAAGCTATAGGCTGTCATGGTGCTACAGTTCTTGGAAGAACTGATTTAAAAGATTACCTAATAAATTTTTGTAAACCATTCATCTACACAACGGGATTGTCTCCTCATAGTGTGGCTACAATTATGGCTTCACACCAATCTTTTTCACCTACTGAAACAAATAAGCTATACGAAAATATTCAATACTTTAAAAAAGTAGTAGAAGAGTACAAGCTGGCTCATCAATTTCTAGCTAGTACTACCGCTATTCAGGGGTTACTGGTTGGAAGCAATGACAAAACAAAAAAACTATCTAATAGTTTACAAGAGTTAGGTTTTGCTGTAAAACCAATTTTATCACCAACTGTTTCAGTTGGAACAGAAAGAATTAGAATATGCTTACATAGTTTTAATACCAAAGAGGAGATAAAAGAATTAATCTTGAGAATTTCAGAATATCTTAATTAACTTTAGGTATGTCAGGAAATTCTTTTGGAGATATATTTCGATTAACCACCTTTGGTGAATCTCATGGAGTTGCTATTGGAGGTATTATTGAAGGAGTTCCAGCTGGTTTTAAAGTTGATTTAGATAACATTCAATTAGAATTAGATAGAAGAAAACCAGGTCAATCTAAAATAACTACTCAACGAAGAGAAGACGATCAAGTAGAAATATTATCAGGTATTTTTGAAGGTACTACAATTGGTACACCAATAGGTTTTATTATTAGAAATAAAGATTCTCGATCAACCGATTATTCTCATATTAAAAATACGTACCGCCCTTCACATGCTGATTATACTTACCAAGAAAAGTATGGGATAAGAGATTATCGTGGTGGCGGAAGGTCTTCTGCAAGAGAGACTGCTTGTAGAGTAGTCGCTGGAGCAATAGCAAAACAGTTTCTTTTATCAAAAGGAATAAATATTCAGGCTTATGTTTCTCAAGTTGGAGAGATTAAGCTTTTAAAATCTTATGAAGAACTTAACTTGTCTGAAGTTAATGAAAATATCGTACGTTGTCCAGATCAGGAACTAGCTAAAAAAATGATCCAATACATTGATAGTGTTAGAAAACAGGGTGATAGCGTTGGAGGAAAAATTACTTGTGTTATTGAGGGGGTGCCCACTGGTTTAGGAGAGCCTGTTTTCGATAAATTTCATGCTGTTTTAGGTCAGGCGATATTATCCATTAACGCAGTTAAAGGAATTGAATACGGGAGTGGTTTTGGAGCTGCATCAATGAAAGGCAGTGACCATAATGATGTTTATTATCAATCAGATGATAAAAAAATAAAGACTAAAACAAATTACTCAGGAGGTGTACAAGGAGGTATAACCAATGGAGAAGACGTCTATTTTAATGTGGCATTTAAGCCTGTAGCTACCATTATGAGAGATCAACAGTCTGTTGATGAAGAAGGAAATGATACTGTTGTTAAAGGCAAAGGGCGACATGACCCTTGTGTTGTCCCAAGAGCTGTGCCAATAGTGGAAGCTATGGCAGCTATTACCACGATAGACTTTTATCTTAAACAATTTTGATCTATGCTTTTGTAATTAGATAAGAGTTTACTTCAAAATACTATCATTCACTACAAAAAGTAACCTTGATACAAAAAAATAAGCCATTTTTGCTTTATGACTCGCCTTTGTTTAATAATAAGTATAATCATACTAAAGGTATGTGCCTTTGGGCAATTTGATGAGTACATCAAAAAATCCCAAGAGTATAAAGCTACTGGTCTATATGATAAATCTAGAGTTGAGTTAAAAAAAGCAATTGCTTTAGCTGAGAAAAAAGGAAATGAAAAACAAATCATTTCGGCAAAAATAAACCTCGTTGAGTTATACCGACAAACAGGAGATTGCGACAAGGCATTTGAAGCTATTCGACTCATCGAAAACGTAAATAAATATCCTAGACTTGAAGCAAATTACTTAGGGAGAATGGCCGCGTTGTATCATGAATGTTACGGAAAACTTGATTTGGTGGATTCTGTTTCAAAATATGCTTCTAAGGCGTTAAAAATTGCTCAAGAACAAAACATGACGCTGGATATCGCTGTCTTAAATAATGAATTAGGTTTTTTAAAGTTTAGGCATCAAAAATCAAATCAAGAGGTACTTGAATCTTTAGATCATTACATAGTTGCAGCAAAGATATTTGAAAAGGACTCTACCCAGTTACAAAATTACCTCAATACCTTAAATCATATTCTCGAGATTAAAATTTTCATTAAAGATTGGACAGGTACAGATTCTATTCAAGAAAAGTTAGACTCGATCTATTTAAAAAATCCAGATGGATTATTTTGGCAAAAATACCGTTCCTACGATTTCTATTCTTTGGAAGCTGTTACAAAAGGGGATACTTGTACCCAATTTAAATGGCAAGTGCAATACCTTCAGGCTCTACGAGGACACGAAGCCACTATCACTGCCAAGGATATGTTGGCCTTTAGAGTAAAATATGAAACAGATAACGTAAAGGCAGATTTAGATAAAATAAGCGAACGATTCTATTTTATTCTAATAGCTGGTTCTGTAATAATTCTTTTGCTATTTGGAGCATTGTACCTTTTTATTAAAGAACGAAAACAAAAAAGAAAAAAAGAAAAGCTGATTCAACAGCTAAATGAACTTAACAAGAACTATGAATTGTTGATGAAAGAAAGTAATCATCGAATTAAAAACAACCTTTTGATGATCGTTTCCTTCTTACAAATAACAGGGTTAAAAGCCTCTAAAGAAGAACAAAAATTATTAGGTAAAATTCAAAGTAAAATTGAGGCGATTTCTGCACTCCACAAGCTGTTAAGGTTTGAAAATCATAACGAACTTGTCTCTGTTCGAAAATACATTTTTGAGGTTATAAGTTATTTTAAAAGTATTGATAAAAATGATATGATATTTGATGTTGAAGTTGATGATGTTACCATACCTAGTGAAGATCTTATCTATTTAGGCTTAATTCTAACGGAGCTTATTTTAAATACAATAGAACATAGAAAAAACAATACAGATTCGATAAAAGTTCAAATTAAAAAAAGCAAAGAAATAAATTTTTATTACAGCGACTCTTCTTCCTACACATCAACTAATGAAAATATGGGAATGTCTTTACTCAGAGAAATGGTGAGTAGAATTAATGGGAAAAACCTAGTAATAGATAAAGCTCAGGGAATAATAAAGTTTAATATTTATGGAAGGAGTTAAAGCAATCATTTTTGAGGATGAACTTTTTACAGCTATGAACCTCAAAAATATTTTAGAAAGTCAAAAAATTACTATTGTTAGTACCTTTTATCAAGGGGAAGATTTTCTATCATTAGATACGTTGGATTTTGATACAGCTTTTATTGACATTCAGTTGGCAGGGAAGGTAGATGGCATTGAGATAGCTAAAAAAATGAATCAATTAGGGAAGCCATTTGTGTATATAACTGCTAATACCGAGTCTGGAACAATTGAAAAAGCAGCAAAAACATATCCTGTAACCTACATACCAAAGCCCTTTAATGAACTAAATGTAAAAATAGCTTTAGAGCTGTTGAAACCAAAAATAAGTAAAGGGTTAAAAATTAACGGACAAACTGGTAAAAGAGAAATAAACTTTGATTCTATTCTTTTTATAAAATCTGATGATGTATACATTGAAATCCATACGACAGACGGTAAAATAACGCATCGTCAATTGTTGAAAGAAGTAGCCAATGAATTACCGACTCAATTTAAAAGGGTTCATAGATCCTACATTGTTAATGCAAACAAGATTGATAAAATTTTTAAAAAGAAATTACTTATTAATGGAGAAGAAGTTCCTGTCTCAAAATCTTATGAAGACGTATTAAATTAAAATTAATATTGTCGTTTCGGGCTATTGTTTTAGATTTGTACATTAATATTTACATCCAATAGCTAAACAATGGGAGTTGTTGATAAGTGGTACGCTAAAATTCGTAAGTACCTATTCTTTTACCGAGACGGATTTTATGAATTTCCTGTATTAGCAAATTCACCACAAATGATGCTGGACAGTATTCGCAGCATGCCATTTATTAAATTTCATAATCAAAAGAACTATTACACAACCAATACGCCCTTTATTAGAGGGGGATGTCACTACCAAGAACTGGAAGAAGGCCTTTGGATTTTGATGTCGGATATTGAGATGAAAAAAAACATCTCTTTTAAAATGTATTATGATCACAGTGAGCCAATTGATTATCATTTTATTACGTTATATGTGAACAAAGGAAAAGTTTCTTTTGAGTTGCCAAAAATAAATTTAGATATTGAAAATAAGGATCGCTCATGGACCTTGTTTAAAGCTGGATCTAGTGCTGTTAACGCTCATTTTAAAGGTCAACATTCCATTTTTTTAAGTATTTATTTCACAGAAGAATGGATGATGAGTAACGTAGCTCAATCTGGTGTTTTAAAAAATAAAACATTAGCCGCTTTTTTTGAGTCTTCCGAAAATTGTTTGTACTTGCCCAACTTTTTGGAAAGAAAAAAATCAGTTTATGAGCCATTGATTGGAAGTATACTAGATAAAGATGAAAATGGAGTAAAAGATTTGCTCCTAGTGAAGCAAAAAACATTTGAAATTTTATCGGCTTTTGCTAATGAATTAAATGATGGTCAAACCATACGAACGTTTGATAGTACTACTGGTAGCAACCGAAGAAAATTGCTAAAAGTAGAAAACTTACTTAAAGAATCCATTTATGGTAAATTTCCAACAATAGCGGCATTAGCTAAGGAAGTAGGGATGAGTGAAACTAAATTAAAAGCAGACTTCAAAAAAATGTTTGGTGTCACACTCTTCCAATATTTTTCAGCACAGCAAATGAAGTATGCAAAAGAAATGCTCGAAAAATCTAATATAAATATAAAAGAAGTAGCCTATTCCTTAGGTTATTCCAATACAAGTAAATTTTCTTCAGCATTTAAAAAAATGGTAGGAAAGCTCCCGTCAGAATTTGTCTCTAAAAAATAACAAATAGATAAGTTTTCAACATTATTGCTAATATGTCGTTTTGGGATGTTTAACGGTGTGATTGTTGTCTATTTTTGCATCCAATTAACTTTTCTATACAAATGATTTGTGAGTTATTGTTTCTGTAAATAGTTGGTTCACTACAAAAAAGTGTCATTGACTACAAATATGTACGCTTTTTTAAATGACTGTCTATTTTTGATTTCGAAAAGTCGATTGACTAAAATTTAATTTTTTTAATATGCGAAAGGTAAAATTACTATTGTCCGTTTTTAGTTTATTGTTTGTAATTGGTTCAAATGCTCAAATTGATCCTTACGAGACAACTTTACCAAACCTTCCCCCAACCCCGGTGCCAAATAATGATTTTAATAAGATTGAGTATGATCGTTGTTCAGGAACATTAAACATAGCGATCGAGTCGACTAAATCGGGAACAAGTGGTACTTGGCCAATTAAAGTAGCTTTTATTTATGTGAAAATTGGTTCTCAGTGGAGAAAAATGGCTACTATTCGTTCTTTGCAATGGACAAATTTAGGGTCAGATGGTTATCCTGATCCTTTAGCAACGGGTACAAATGGTACTGACCCTTGGTCAAGCGGAGAAAGTGCTATTACCTCAGCTGCTTGGGATCCTGCTTTCTTTACTCCAGTAACGGGAGGGGTTTATGGTGACGGGGTAGACGTACCAAACGATTTGAGAATTGCATACGCAAACGGAGCATACAATAATCATTCATGGGCTTCATACGAAGATCATAATATCTGCGAGTCTTATGATGCGAACTTAAACCCTACAGGAGGGCGACCAATGGACTTAGTCCCTTGGCTAAACCCGCCAAGATTACATGTTAATCATGCGTCACAAATTGGTCAAAACATGGAGAAAATTGCTTTTTACCCTACTAACGGAGGGTCTCCTGAATGGGGAATCCAAATGGGGATAACGAATTTACCTTTATCAGCGATGGTTGGAGATAGAATAAGTGTAAGAATTTATAAGCATACACGTTCGATGTGTTGCCAAAACTCTACTGCTTCAGGTAATAATGCTTATGAGGTAATTGAGCTTTCTACATCAGTTAATGCAGTAGATGCTCCATTTGGTCTTTCAGCTAGTGACGATCAATGTGGGCAAGTAACGCTTAATTGGCAAAACCCAACACAGTCATGGAGTGCTAACTTAAACTGTACCAATGCTCAAATTTATCAGAACGTAATATTTAGAGATGGAGTAAAAATAGGTATAACAAATGGTGATGTAACTACTTTTGTAGATAATACACCAGGATTATCACAAAGAGAGGAATACGATTATACGGTAGCAAAAATTTTGTGGAATAGAAATGCAAAGACTTATAGAAGCAGTGGTGTTTCTAACGTAGCTAAAGGTTCAATGAAGTTACCTCCTTCTCAACCAAGTCCATTTAATGCAACAAATAATCGTTGCGATGGTACTGTTAATCTAACATGGACGCAGCCAACGGGTACATCTGTTGATGAATACATCATTCAGCGATGGAATGGCAATACATTAGAACAAACATATACTGGTATTGGAGGCACCAAAAAGGCTTTTCTAGATACAACGGTAACTAGAGGAATAGAGTATGACTATAAAATAATAGCAGAAAACAACTGTAATTACCCTTCTGATACAGGAGTTGTTATTGGTTTATCACCAGCAGATCCTGCCATTGCTTCTAGTTTAACAGTAACAGTTAATACTACTGCAGATACAGCAACACTAACTTGGGTTGATAATGCGAATAACGAAACAAAATACCAAGTACAACGTCAAGATAATGAAGGAAATGTAGTTCTTTTTGATGTTAATAAAGTAAACGGTAGTGGCAGCACAGTTACTTTTTACGATGATGGAATTGTAAGTTGTGTAAGTTATAATTACTCAGTTATAGCATTCAATGAATGTGTGCAAAGTGGAATAAAAACATCACCTGTTGGGACAGGAATTATACCTCCTCCAAACTTATCTAATTCATTTACATCTAATAAAAAACTGAGAACATCCAAAGGGTATTTTAGTAATAGAGTAGAGCTAGCTTGGAGTTATAACAATAGCAATAATATTGACATATTTAAGATTTACAGAAAGGAACTCGGAAACCCTAACGATTCTACTTTAATCGCTACAGCTAATCAAGGTTCAGGCTTTTTAGTTGATAATACAGCTGATGCTGGAGTGTTCTATAAGTATTCTATCGCAGGGTTTAAATTTTGTGATACGACAGAGATCCCAACAAACATTTCCGAAGATATAGGATTTAGATACCCTACAGCATTTGTAAACGGACATATTGATTATACAGGTGGTGTTGCTGTTGAAGGTGTACGAGTTACTGCCGAAAGCTCAACAGGTAGTGCGTTAAGAAGTATTAATTTAAGTGCTAGTCAACAAGTGGTTGTTAAGCACAAAGCAAATTTACAACCTGCAAGTGCTTTTACTGCTGAAACTTGGATTAAGCCAACCTCTATAGCGACTCCTTTTGATATCATCGACAAAAGTGGATCTTACAAGTTGTCTTGGAATGGAACAAATTTGGTTGGTTCTGTTACTACAGGTGGTACATTAACAGCTACAGGTGGTGCACTAACAACAGGAACATGGACACACGTGGGTATGACTTATGATGGTGCCGAAATTAAGCTCTTTATTAATGGTGCCGAAGTTGGAGCAACTGCTCAAACTGGAGCTGTTGCAACATCTACAGATTCTATTGTAATCGGTAGAACATATGTAGGAGGTTTAGATGAAACAAGAATTTATAATGTAGCATTAGATTCTATAAAGATAAAGAGAAGGTTTGAGCGTTATTTATTAGGTAACGAAACAGGAATGGTTTGTTACTTAGTATATGATGAAGGAGATCTTAACAGAACATTTGATCAATCATTCTTTGGAGCAATCTATAATCAAAACGATGCTTATTTCGAAGGAGGAGCAACTTGGTCAACAAATGTTCCTACATCTAATCAACTTGGATTTATTGGTTATACCGATTCATTAGGAGATTATACTATTTTAACAAGATACTTTGGTACAGGTCAAAACTTTCAAATAAAACCAGTATTTGGAACACATGCTTTTGAGCCAACCAATCAAGTATTATTCTTAGGAGATGCTAATAAATCTGCTAATGGAACAGATTTTGAAGATATCTCATCTTTCCCGGTTAGTGGTACACTCTTTTATAAAAATACTTCTTGCCCTGTAGATGGAGCAACTTTAAAAGTAGATGGAAAAATAGTTGTGGTTAACGGAAACCCAGCAACAACAGATGTAAACGGAGACTTTAGTATCCAAGTACCAATCGGAAACCACTTTGTAACCATTGAAAAAAATGGACACGTAATGAGTGCAGGAAGATTCCCACCAACTGGAAATTATGATTTCCAACAACAAGTAACAGGAATTACATTTATTGATTCAACGTTAGTTAAAATTGTAGGTAGAGTTGCTGGAGGTTTAAGAGAAGCCCAAAAATTTCCTGGATTAGGTAGAGGAAAAAACAATATTGGTAGAGCTGAAATTGTATTGACATCTACACAAGGGGGAGGATGTTATAAAGATACCATCTATACTAACGATAGTACAGGAGAGTACACTGTGAGTTTACCTCCACTAAGATTTAATCCAACAGTTAAGATTTTGAACAATCCAACCATTGATTTTGGTGTGTTAAATCAAATTGATGTATCTGGAACACCTACATTAACGACTAAATATGATACAATTGGTTATGATACCATCAATGATATTTATAGTATTGACTCTATTACTTACAACAAAAAACAAGATTATATTTATAGGGTTAATCCTCAAATTTATGTTCGAGATTACGATGATCCAACGAAACTGTTTAATGGAGTAAAAAAATATGTTTACAGTCATCCAAATGGAAGTAAAGATAGTATAGACCTAACAGCTCCGGGATCTCCAATTCCATGGGCATTGTTCGATGCACGTTCAGACGAAGATTCAATAAGTTGTTTAATTCAAGTGTACGAAGAATATGTAAACCTAGATGACAACTCATACGATACTGTTCCAACAACAGACGGAACTCTTGAGTTTAACAATGAACTTTCTTTACTCGGCATTCATAGTGCTAAAATGAGTGATATTAATACTCTAGATTCATTAAGGTATTTAAAATACACATTCGAAATAGGTACACCTAGTTTTATTGAAAATGTATCTATTCCACAATTTAGCTTCACTAAAAAATGGGAAATCCGATTAAAACTTTCAAATGGATCAACCATACCTTGGTTGCCTAATAATTATAAAGGAGCTCCTTTTGGTTCAAATGACGGCATTTTTAGAGGATACATTATGGGAACTACTTCTAATGGTAACCAGTTTACAACGCAAGGGCCTCAAATCCCAGAATATATTTTACGTGATCCTCCAGGAAGTAATAGTACAGCTTCAAGAGAAGTAAGCTCTACAAAGTCTACTGAAAATTCTTGGAGTTGGAATTTAGCAGGAAGTGTAGCTTCTACAGATAAAGTATTTATTGGTAGTAAATTTGCTTCAGGAATTGGAGTGGCAATTGAAACCGATATCAAGAATAACGTTAATACTGGCTTCACCGCAACAACTTCTGGTGGTCGTTCAGGAACAGAATCTGTAACGGTAACAAATACTCAATCGTGGGAAACGAATGGAGATTTCTTACCAGGGAGGTCATCAGATTTATATATTGGTAAATCTAAAAACGTTGAGTTTGGTATTTCTCAAACCTTACATCTAGTACCTGATTCAATGTGCTCTAAAGTAGAATGTTTAGGTTCTGGGTTCCCTGGGTATTCATTCGCTAAGCAATACGGGTTATCAATTGTGCCTGGTGGTTACGGAACTCAATTTATCTTAAGTGAGGAAGATATCAAAGCGTTAATTATTCCTGATCTTATTCAGTTAAGAAACATTATGCTACAAACAAATTCAAAGTATGATGTTCATCTAGCTATTGATGATGAAAACTACGGACTTAACAATGATGACCCAAGAGTGGACCCAACAGTACCAAGATTATCAAGCGATCAACAAATTGCTTACATGCTTCGATTAGGAGACTCAACATTAACTGATGAGGTAAAAGATAAAAATGGAACAACAGTTCAATCAAGACAAATTGGTATTCCTACCAAAGCTCAAAAAGCTATTTGGGACAGATTAGATTCGTTAAAAAGTCCTTCTTTCCAAAAAGTATTAACTGGAGCAAGTTATACGTATAATGCAACGAATAAGCAGGATTCATTAACAGGAGATAGTGTGCGTTTTATCAATAACCAAATTAAACAATGGGAAGATGCCATTATGCTTAACGAGTGGGAAAAGGTAAATGTTGGAAATGCAGCTATTCGTGAAAAAATGAAGAAGGCTGAATTAGCAAAGCTTTTTGATAAAAATAGGGATGTAATAGCTAGATATAAAGCTTTAATGGCAACTTCAACTACAGCAACTATTTTAGGAACATTAGCTACTGCTGCACCAGTACCAGGTATAGGATTAAAAGGCTTTGCAAGCTTTGCAGTTGGAACTGGAACTGGAATCGCTGCTGCTGAAACCTTTGCCGAGTATACTAGATATGAACTGGCAGAGCAACGTATTAAAGATAAATACATTGAAACACCAGCAAACTATACTATTTCAGGAGGAAATGCTTTTACCTCATCTATGACACATGAAAGTGCATCTAGTTTCACTAGAAGTATTGAGTATGGTATGGAAGCTAGCTTAGGATTAGAAATTGAAGGTACAGTAGGAAATAACGGTGTTGGTTTAGAAAGAAGTATTAGTGTTAACTTTTCTTCTGGAAGAGATTGGACACAAAGTACATCTTCTTCTGAAACAGTATCTTTTACGTTATTAGATGGTGACCAACAAGATTTATTCTCAGTGGATGTATTCCCTTCTTTATTAGGTTGGGGTCCAGTATTTAAATTAAAGGCTGGTGGAAGAACAGCTTGTCCGCACGAAGATCAAGTACTTACTCAATATTACTTGGATGACTCAGCAAATATGGCTACAAACCCAGATTTCCCATATGTTGAATTGAGTGCACGTACGTTACAAATTGAAAAAGTAGATATTACTGCTGCACCAACATTAAGAACAAATATACCTGTTGGTAATGCAGCTACATTTAACATGACATTAGCAAACTTATCTGAAACGGGTGATGATGTATTATACCGAGTACGTGTTGACCCTGCAAGTAACCCATTTGGAGCTATTGTTAAAATGGATGGTGTAAACCCAAATACAGACATTTTTATACCTGGAGGTTCTGCACTTAATAAAGTAGTTACGATCGAAAAAGGACCTGGAGGAACATATGATTATGATAGTATTAGAATTTTATTGCACTCTATTTGTCAGTTTAGTCCAGGTGATGAAACTGATGATTACCCAAACATTGTAGATACAGCTTGGATTAGTGCTCACTTTTTACCTACTTGTACAGATGTTAGTTTCTCAACACCAGAAAACCTTTGGGTGTTAAATAATGATTTTAATGATACCATGCCAATTGCTGTGGTTGATTATGATATTAACTTCTATGATTTCAATAGCATTCGATTAGATTACAAGCCAAGTGCTTCATCTAACTGGATTGGTCTTCAAACTTTCTTTAAGGACACTGCGGGGATGAATGATACAACAAAAATTGAAATTCCTACAAATGTAGCGTTTACCTTATGGGATTGGGAAACTGATCAATTAGTGGATGGTGAATATGACTTACGTTTAGTAACACAATGTACATTAGCTGATAAAGTTTCTATTACACACTCTGGTCTTATGGATCGTATTAACCCACACCCATTTGGAACTCCTTCACCAGCTGATGGAATTCTAGACCCTAATGATGACATCAAAATTCAATTTAATGAACCAATTGATATAGGATCGTTAACATCGTTAAACTTTGATGTTCGTGCAGTACTTAACGGTACAGATTTAAGACACGATGCAAGCATCTATTTTGATGGTGCTGATGATGAATTGAGCATTGCTAATGGATTAACATTAAACAATTCATTTACTATCGAGAAATGGGTGAAAAGAGCAAGATTAAATACTGAAGAGGTGTATTTCGGACAAGGTATTAATGCTAATCAATCGCTTGAGTTAGGATTTAATGCTGCAAACTTCCCATTCATTCGATTAGCTGGTCAAACATATGCTGCAACTACTGCAGTTGCTGATAACGATTGGCACCATATTACAGTAGTTTTCGATAAAGAAAACGATGTGGTTGAATTCTTTGTAGATGGAGCATTGGTAGGAAATAATGGAGCATTCTTTGCTAATTATACCGAAGGTGGTGAAATTCTTATCGGACAAAGTGGATACAGAAACGCACCATTTAATGGAAACATACACGAACTAAGAATTTGGAAAGCTCCACTATCTTTAGCAGATGTATCTAGTAGAATGAATAAAACATTATCTGGGCAAGAGTTTGATCTAATTTCTGTGTGGCCTATGGATGAGGCAATAGGTGGTCAAGCACAAGATGAAGCAAGAGCAAGACATGCCATCCTTAAAAATGGAGCAGCATGGTCAATCTTACCTTCTGGACAAGGAATTAATCTTGATGGTATAGATGATGACATCGTAGTAAATACCAGTAAAGTTGCTTTCACTGATGAAATGGACTTTACCATAGAGTTCTGGTTTAACGGAACTGCACAAGGAGATTCAGCTTCTTTATTCTCTAATGGTAGAGGAAATGACAGTTTAGGATTAACTTGGGATATTTTTACTACTGCTTCAAATAAAATATTTGTAAGAAACAATGGTGTTACAACAACAGTAACAAACAACAACTACTTTAACGGTCAGTGGCATCACTTTGCAATGGTGATGAGAAGATCAGCAAATGTTGATTTCTTTATTGATGGTAACCAAGTTTCTTCTGTGCCAGCTCAAAACTTCGGAGAGTTTGGTTCTGCGAATGCAACTTTTGGAACACGTAGATATTTTGTAGGTACTACCGAGTTTATCGATCACCGTTTTACAGGTATCATGGACGAAGCTCGTATTTGGAATTTAGCTCGTAGACAAGAGCAAATCAAAAGAGATCGCGTGTCTAGATTATCAGGTGATGAAAAAGGACTAGTTCTGTATTTACCATTCGAGGAATACACTGAAGTGTTAAATGTGCCAGTCTTAACACCATCTTTAAAAGAGGTTATTTCTGATTCTTTAGCAGTAAACAATGGAACTGCAGCTTATGAAGGAACAAACATTCCTGCTATTAAGTTACCTAGACCTGTACAGCAAATTCCTGTAACATTCTCAGTGAACAGTGATGCAATGGTAATTACACCAAATATTGATCCTGCTCAAATTGAAAATGTAACACTTGATATTACCGTTCAAGATGTGAAGGATTTAGCAGGTAACGTAATGCAATCACCAGAAACATGGATTGCATACATCGACAAAAACCAAGTGGTATGGCAAGATGTAGAGAAAAACATTGAAATTAATGTAGATGAAACACCTACGTTTACAAACAAAGTGTTGAATACTGGAGGTCAATTAAAGGATTGGGAAATTACAAACCTTCCGGATTGGTTAACTGTAAGCACAACAACAGGTGCTGCTAACCCAAATAGCTCCGAAACCATTACGTTTGAAGTGAAAGCGGGAGTAAATATCGGAACATATGTTCAAGACATTTACTTAACAACTGATTTCGGTTACAATGAAAAGTATACAATTACTCTAAAAGTAACTGAAACACCACCAGCATATGATGTTGATCCTGCAGATTTCCAATACTCGATGAGTGTAATTGGTCAAATTAGTGTAGATAGCATTATTTCTACTGATGAAGAAGATTTATTAGTAGCAAAAGTTGATGGAGAGGTAAGAGGTGTTACTAACTTAAAGTACTACAGTCAGTATGATAAGTACATGGCATTCTTAGATGTATACAGTGATTCTTTAGGCGGAGAGCTTGTTGAATTCGAAATTTGGGATGCAAGTGAAGGAAAAGTTCATATTGAAGTTACACCAGACCTAACGTTTAACAACAACTCGTTAGAAGGTGCACCAAACAATCCAATCATCTTTAATGCATTAAACATCATTTATGAGCCAATCGCATTGAAAAAAGGGTGGAACTGGGTGTCATTTAACCTGAATAGTCCTGTAGCTAATGATGTAAACAAATTATTAGATGGAGTAGCTGCAAGTAACGGAGATGTGATCAAGTCTAAAACAAAGTATGATCAATATAGTAATTCTATTGGTTGGGTAGGATCAATCACAGCAGATGGAGGTACTAGAAACGATGAAACGTACAAGATTAAAGTTAGCCAAGATGATATCATCGAATATTACGGAGCAAAACTCGATCCAACTGCTGAAAAAATCTACATAGATAGCGGATGGAATTGGATTGGTGTAATTGCATTAAGAACAGTATCTGTTGAGGATGCCTTTGGAAACTACAATCCATCACACGGTGATCTATTAAAGAGTCAAACAGCGTTTGCAGTGTATGATTCTTTATTAGGATGGGTAGGTAACCTTGAGTTTATGAAGCCAAACAAAGGATACATGTATAAGTCGGATAAAGTGGATTCACTTGTATACCCAGTATCTGCATACTTCAATATTCAAGAAAGAGAGCAGGAAGAACAACAACCGTCATTAATTAGTCAGGTGAATGAGCACGATTATAAGTATGATACACGAATCATTGCTACTTCGAACTATTGTGAAGGCAGAGAAGGAGAGTATGAAGTTTACGCATACGTTGGAGATGAAATGAGAGGTGGAGCAATCGTTAAAAACGGATTATTCTTCTTAACAGCTTACAGTAACCTAGCCCAAGGAGAAGAGTTAACCTTCAAGGTGAAAGATTTTAACGGTGATTTAATTGCCGTAGATCATACCTTATCGTTCAAAGCTGATAAAAAATCAGGAGGGGTTAATACACCAATTTACTTGCCAATCAAGAGTAATTGTGAGTCTAAATTTGAAGGAGATGTAAACGAAAATGGATTATCCGTATTCCCTAACCCATTCAATGAAGCGTTAAGTGTTAACATTCTTGTAGAAGAAACACAAGAAGTAAGCATTGAACTATTGGATGTATCTGGAAGAAGATTAAAACAATTATTCAGCAGAGAGATGGATAAAGGAAATCACTTAATTAACCTTTCTTTAGATAGAGGAATGGCGCTTAGAACAGGTCAATACTTCTTATCAATCAACAGAGGAGGGGTTACTGAGATGGTGAAGATTATTAAAATGAATCAATAAATAATATCATATGTCCGTAATCTCGAATAAGATGAATAAACAGAAAAACCATTCTTTTAATTTCCCTCTTGAGAGGGGCTCAAGGGTGTGTTAAATCTAGAATGATTTATGGTTTTTCTTTTTATAAAAAAAGCGGATATGCAAATAAAAAAATTATAAAAGCTTAACAAGAAAACAAAAAATGAAAAAAACAATTGTATTCCTTTCATTGCTTATTTGTGGTAAACTTGGTTTGTCGCAATCTGGTTGGACAGTCAACCCAAGTGCATTTACTTACAGCATGAACGTAACTACCGCTGCTTCTATCCAGTGTGTGGAATTAGAAGACCCTCAAGATGAAGTAGGAGCCTTTGTAGGAGGAACCTGTAGAGGATTTGCCAAAACATCAAACGTTGTTGGTGGTAGATATTTAGCTTTTGTTACTGTTTACAGTAATACCGTAAGTGGCGAAACTGTAAACTTTAAGATTTATGATGCTTCAGCTGGAACCATAACTGATGCAGCAACATCTGTGATTTTTCAAGATGGAGCAGCTTTTGGTTTTCCAACGACTCCTTTCGAAGTAAAGTCTAACAATGAGCCAACAAATATTAGTTTAAGTAACACCTCTTTTGTAGAAAATGAGTTTCCTCAGTTTATTGGTGTACTAACTACAGCTGATTTAGATGTTCAAGCGCATACTTATTCATTAGTAGCAGGAACAGGAGGGGATGATAATGGAAAGTTTATGATTTCAAATGATTCGTTATATGTAAATAGCTTAGTGAATTTCGAAATGAAATCAAACTTTACCGTTCGAGTTGAAACAAATGATGGAGGTTGTACATTTGAAAAAGCGTTTGCATTAACAGCAAGGGACACGAATGATAACCCAACGGCTATTCAATTAACCAATGATCTAGTAGAAGAAAACAGTCCGATGAACACAGTAGTAGGTACGTTCTCTACCAGTGATCAAGATGTAAGTGATCAGTTTACTTACCAATTAGTAGCTGGGGCTGGCGATCAAGACAATGGTTTGTTTTCAATCTCTAATCAAGGTGACCTAAGAGTAGTGGGAGCAATTAATTTTGAGGTTTCGGATACCTTAATGATTCGTGTAAGATCAACAGATCTTGGAGGATTGTTTATAGATAGTGCTTTTATTATTACGGTACTTGATGTTAATGAAACACCATTTTCTATTGGTTTAGATACCTTACAGTTTAATGAAAATATCCCTGTAGGTACTACAATTATTACGTTAACAACACAAGACCAAGACTCATTAGATACGCATACTTATACATTTGATAACTCACAAACAAGTGATAACAGCTCATTTATCATTGTAGGTGATGAAATTCAAAATGCAGTAGTGATTGACTATGAAACTAAGGATACTTATGTTGTTTATATCAAATCAGACGATGGCAATGGTGGAGTTTATACACAACAAGTTATTTTAACAGTAAATGATTTAAACGATGAGCCTACAAATATTGATCTTTCTGGTTTAGAAGTAATCGAAAACAATACGGTTGGAACGTACATCGGTCAATTATCTACTACTGATCAAGATGCATTAGACACTCATATTTATTCATTAGTAACTGGTGTTGGAAGTGATGATAATGCTGATTTTACGATTCAAAATGATTCATTATTTATTTCTGTAATAACTGACTATGAAACAAAAGACAGTTACACTATTCGAGTTAGAACTACAGATACATCCAATACCTTTTTTGAAGAAGTATTTGTAATTACTGTAATCGATCAAAATGATCCTCCAACAGGAATTGTTCTAGCAGATACAACTGTAGATGAAAATACATCAAACGGTAGCGTAGTAACTACATTAACCACAATTGATGCAGATTTAAACGGAACGTATGTTTATTCGTTAGTTTCAGGTACAGGTGATGCAGATAACGGTTCATTTGCTATTAGTGGAAATCAGTTGGTAACAGCTACAGCTATTGATTTTGAAACGAGAGCATCTTACAGTATTCGATTAAACACGTTTGATGGGGTAAGTAATTTCGAAGCTGCTTTTATTATCACTGTTAACGATTTAAACGAAGCACCAAGCTTACAAGACGATATGTTTGATGTGTCAGAATTAGCAGAAAATGGAGACAGTATTGGAGCAGTAACAGCTTTTGATCAAGATGCTGGAACAGTTTTTACTTACAGTATACTAGGAAATATGCCTTTTGCTATTGATGCTAA
>CATLPG010000051.1 GCA_950054195.1 uncultured Saccharospirillaceae bacterium | reverse complement strand
CATATCTCCTTCTTCTTTAGGAAGCACTCCTCCCCAAAACCTATTTTCACGAACTAAAAAAGTTACTTTTACGTTCCTGTAATTGAGCATTTCTGCTAATTCAACACCAATAAGTCCGCCTCCAATAATCACAGCTCTCTCTACAGGATGATCAGTTGTGTTTTTCTCTAACAACTCTAAATCTTGATAGCTATATAGCCCTTGTACACCTTCTAAATCCTGACCTGGCCATCCAAATTTATTAGGAGTTGAACCTGTTGCTATAACTAGTTTATCATATGCCATCTTTTCTCCATTGTCCAAGCTTAACGTTTGACTATTAAAATCAACCTGATTCACATAAGCTTTTACCAAATCAATTCTGTTTTTTTTCCAAAAGAAGGGCTCGTAGGGCTGTGTGTCTTTAAATCGCATATGTCCCATATAGATATACATCAAAGCTGTTCTGGAGAAAAAATAATCCGTTTCTTTAGAAATTACAGTGATTTTAGCCTTACTGTCTAATTTTCGTACGTGTCTGGCAGCAGTAATTCCCGCAATTCCATTTCCTATGATAACGATGTTGCTCATATTATAACTATTTGGCATTTAGGTTCCAATTATACTCTAAATATTCGATACTTGCATTTTTATCAATTTCGATATCTGTGTATTGTTGGATAAAATCAATTACTGTTCCATTTTTTGTAAAATCCACTTTATACCAATCAAATATTTTTGATAGCTTGAGGTTATCTTTAGTAATTTGATTTTTACTAGGGTCCTTTAACCAGTTCTTCATTAACATGGTTAATTGAATATTAATATTTGCTCTTGTAAAAGCTCTATTCAATAATTTAGGACAAGAAATAGAGGCACAGTTAACACCTACATGAATTCTTGGATCGTTAAATCGAACACGAATAATATCGTTTTCTACATTATTTAAGCTAAACGATTCATTTCCTAGTTTAATAAATTTTGCATCCCAAGGTTTACCTCCTTTAAGTTTGGTTATACTTGAAGTTGGATAATTATCAACAATTAGTTTAACTGTATAGGCATTATAAAGATTTATCCAGTAGGCTAATTTCTCGTAATATTTGAATGATGCTAAGTTTGTGTATTGCTCTTGTAGCTCCTTGATGTAAGATTCTAACTTGATTTTATCATTTTTAAATCCAACATAATCAACATTTCCCTCTGCATCAACATGTTTTTTGAGGAGCTCATCCCAAGTAGAATGATTAAAAATACTGGCTTCAACTTTCTCTTTTTTTAAGGATAATGAGTCAATAGAGGGTTGTTTAGTCTCTTTTGGTTTATCAACTAAAGGAATTTGATCTTTTTTTGGTTTAGTATTTTCTACCGGTTCAGCAATAATTTCTTTCTCGTTGTTTGAAAGTTTCTCTAAATCTTCTTGATTTATGATCTTATCAGTTGTTATTTCTTTACTTTCAATTTTATCGGTTGATTTGATATCGTTATCAGTAGTTTTAACTTCTGTTTTGTTTCCAGAAGAGCATGCAATAATTACTGTTGATAATAGAATAAATGTTAGATGTTTAGTCATTTTACTGTTTTTGTTCACTTAGCTTTAAGTGGTAATCCAACCTACTACTTAAGTTGCGTTCGTTTGTACAAAATAAATCCACCTTTCCGCTCAATCATTTTAATATCTTTGTATTTATTTAAATCTAAAGCATGTGTAGATTTAGTAACAAAATAAGCATTTTTATCAATCGCTCCATCTAATAACCAGTTGTTTGTTTTGTTTTTCAACTCATTGGCATTAAAATCTTTCGGATCAGATAAACTATTTTTGTAATTCCTTTTGATAGTCGAAATTTCATCACTTTCCTTACTAGGCATCATTTGGGCATAAAAATAATGAGCGTAACTTTTGTGTCCTATGGTGGTTATATAAACGTTTTTACCTTGTAAAGACTCAAAGAAATCAATAGCTGGACCTTGTGAAAACCGTTCAATTTTAGGGACTACAAAAATAGCGTATCCAAAAAGTGTAATTCCAGCAAAGCAACTTAGTATTGTAATAGATGCTAACCTTCTTTGTTTTTTATACAACCAAATACTTAATACAATACCTAAAGGATACAACAAGCCAACTAAAAATTCCCATCCAGTCCATCCCATATTAATTGTAAGAGAGTCTTTAGCAAACTCATCTTTTATAAAAGAGGCTAGAAAATTTTTATTGTAAAATAAAATAGGAGCTAAGACTAAAAGTATAGTAAATACGCCACCAAGAAAGATAAAACCAGCTTTTATCCATTTACTAAATGATTGTTTGTTTTCTATTACTTGATAAATGAAAAAAGCAGCAATAAATGAAAGTGGGAGGTAAGTCATGGAAGAATAATGAACAATCTTCGTTTTTACAATACTAAATAGGATGAGAACTACCCAAAATAATACTTTCATCCATTTCATTAAATCCAAAGGGAAATCTTGTTTATATTTTCTAAAAGCACCTAAAGCAAAAATCGACATTGGGAAGCAACCCAACAAAACAACTATAAAATGATAATAAAAAGGTTGTTCATGACCAGCAACAGGTTCAGAGAATAGTTCTATTTGATACTTAATAAACTCAATGATAAACCATGGTCCGTTTTGAATAACTTCATAACCAAACCAAATACTAGTTACAAGCAAAGATGAAATCGTAAATAATAAAACATCAACTAAATTAATTTTAACCTTAAATTTTTTAATAATAAGGTAAACAACAAAGGTTAGAATGAGTAATAATAAACCAACCGGTCCCTTTGTTATAATAGCTAATCCTATAAAACACCCAGAAAGTATAGCTTTTATTCGGTTTTTGTTTGATGAGTTAATACAACTAGCTAAAAAGTATATACCTAGAAAAATAAAAAGATTAAATACAGGGTCTATAATTCCTGATTTAAAGTATAAATGAGGTAAAAAAGAGCCTAAGTATAGTAATCCCCATATAAAACCGAATCTTGTATTATAGTGCTTTTTACCTATTGTATACAATGTAAATACTGTAATAACACCAAATAGTGCATTAGGAAATCGGGCAGCAAATTCATTAATCCCAAAAAGCTTCATCGAGAGCACTTGTAACCAAAAGAAAAACGGAGGTTTTTCCCAAAAAGGCTCATAATTAATTCGTACTCGATAGTAATCACCTGTTACGATCATTTCTCTGGCACTTTCAGCAAAGTTTATTTCATCCCAATCAAAAAGATGTACATTACCTAAAAAAGGGAAGAAAAACCCAATAGATAAAAGCAGTAGTAGCCAAGGATAGTGTTTCGCTTGAATCATTTTTTACCTCTAAGTGAATACTTAGACAAGATACCAAAACTGTAGCGATCTAACCAAAAATAGATAAGGAATGAACCAACAGTACCAATGATAGAGCCTACAAAAATATCCTCGAAAAAGTGTTGAGATAAATAAACTCTCGAAAAACCAACAATTGCTGCTAGTACTCCAAAAAGATACCCCCAATTTTTATTACGAGCTGCTAATGCTAAAGATGCAAACATAGCAAACCCAAGCGTAGTGTGCCCAGATGGAAACGAATTAGCCACATTTTGTTTCATCTTAAAAAATTCAGGCAGTAGCCTTAATTCTGGAAGTTGCACAACAGGACGCGTATAGCCAAAAAGGGGCTTTAGTCCGCCTGTTATTAACAATGCAGTTACTAAGCAAGCTATTAGAATAATTAATGAAGACTTAAAGTCTTTAACTAACATCACTATTATTAAAATGATTGCGGCCATTTTGGCTTCAACTATTTGAGTGGTATAATAAAAGAAATAATCAAAAAAATTACTATGGAATTGATTAATCCATAGATGAGCATCTAGCTTTTCTTTGGTAAGTATAATAATACCTACTACAAGAAGATAAGCGGTAAACACTAATAAAAAAGGGAGATTATGTCTTAGTAGTTTAATCAAATTACTTCAATAAATCCCATTTATAGATGCCTATACGAGTAAAAAAGTGTTTAAATGATGTGGAAAGAACTCCTAATCCATAGGTTACACTTCGTTTAAAGTTTATAGAAGAGGCTTCATCAAAATATTTTGTAGGACAAGTAATCTCAGCAATATCAAAATCTTTATATATGATTTGTGATAACATTTGATTGTCAAAAACAAAGTCATCAGAATTTTCGTTGTATTTAATACCTTCAAGAACTTCTTTGCTAAAAGCCCTATAGCCCGTATGATATTCGGATAATTTTTGACCAACTAAAATGTTTTGAGTAAGCGTTAAAAAACGATTGGCGATATATTTATACATAGGCATGCCTCCTTTTAAGGCACCATTTCCTAATATTCTAGAACCTAAAACAACAGGGTACACATCATTGGCTATCAAATAAGCCATTGAATGTATTAGCTTAGGGGTGTACTGGTAATCAGGGTGAAGCATAATTACAATGTCGCCACCTATTGCTAGAGCTTTGTTATAGCACGATTTTTGATTCCCCCCGTATCCTTTATTTTTTTCATGAGTTATTACATGTTTTATACCTATTTTCTCGGCTAGGATACTTGTGTTATCACTACTCTTATCATCAACTAAAACAACATCATCTACAATTTCAAATGGGATTTCATTGTATGTTTTTTCAAGTGTTAGTTCAGCATTGTAGGCAGGCATTACCACAATTATTTTTTTCCCATTAATCATTAGCGTGCGAAATTTTTTTCAAATATAATTAATCTAAATAAAGTAGAGTACTTTGTAAGTTTTGACTTAAATGTTCTTCATAACAAATAAATAAAAAAGCCGATGATCTAATTAAAACATCGGCTCCTCTAACATTAAACTTATAACAATTAAGCTTCTTCTACTTCAACTTCATTCTTTTTTAAGAATTCAGGAGTGTATTGATCTAATTTAGACTTTAATTCATCTAATTTAGGTGCATATTTATCAGTAGTTTCTTCAATAGTTTTGAAGAAATCTTCTACTTGATGATTTTTAGCTTCATCATATTTTTTACCTGCCTCAACTAATTCATTGTATCTAGCCTCAGCTTTTGATTTAATTTCACTAGCTATTCCAAAACCAGCATATACGATATTCTTTAATGTGCTCATGACTTATATTTTTAAATAATTAATTATTTTACAGCCTCCTCAGCTTTCTTAGTTGCTTTTTTTGTAGTCTCTTTTGCTTTTTTAGCAGTCTTTTTAACTGTTTCTTTAGCTTTAGCAGTAGTTTCTTTAGCTGTTTCAGTTGCTTTAGCCCCAGCTTCTTTAAGTTTCGCTTCTAACTCCTCAATCTTAGCTTCTAAATTATCTACAATTGAATTTTTCTTTTTTAAGAATTCAAATCTTTCAGTTAATTCATTTGAAAAACTTTTTACTCTGTCTTCAAAATCATCTTTTAATTCTGATGTTGACTTAAAAAAGTCATCAACAATTTTCTTCCCCTCAGTATCAGATATTTTACCCTTTTCTACTAATTCATCAATAGTTGACTTAATTTTTTCAGATGTAGAAGAAGCTAATCCAATACCAGCGTAAATAAAGTTTTTTAATGTGTCCATTTTTTGTTTTTTTTCTTGCTCCAAATGTAGACATCAAAACTCCAAGATGTCGTTATCTTGGTGTTGTTTATTGATTAGTAGTGTGTTACTTTGTTTTTGTGAAATGCTCTTTGTGAACTAAATACAAAAAAGTAGTCCAAAAAATTAAAAACTACTGGATTTTCCATCTTCAATAATCGAAAAGAACTTAGTTTGAAAGTGATGTTTAAAAGCATCTAGAACTGAAATGTTGTATTTCTTCAACCCTTTAGGGTTAGAAAGTGACTGAAAAAATAAGTGATCATTTAAAGTTAACAACTCAGGAGAGACAGAACTGATAAAAATACCTTTTTCAAGTCCTTGTCTATAATAAATCAATAAGTCTGATGATACTTTCTCTTGAAACTTAACCATCAACTTCCATGTTTTCGGAAAGTCATTTTCCATGTCTTTTAAATATTGGGACGAAATATCAAAAAACTGAACACAAAAAAATAGCATTGCCTTCCTGTATCTTTCTAAATAAGGAAGTGTTTTGTTCTGTAGCACAGATTCATAGTCACTAATAATTGATAACTTCATTTTAGTAGCCTCATGAACTAAATCCTCTTTTGTTTTGAAGTGATTGTAGATAGTGGTTTTACTAACCGAAATTTCTTTAGCAAGTTTACTCATGGTAGCACTTGTACCATGATTCTGGAAGTAAACCATGCACTTTGTGACTAGCTTTTCTCTAGCCTTGTCATTATCTATACGTTCTTTATGTACAGATTTTCTACCCAAACTAAGCTAATTCTCTTATTAAAAAGGCTTCTTTTAATTCATCAGTTATTCTTGAAGGTTTCCCTGTGTCAAGATTTAAAATTACAAAGGTAACATCAGCAGTAGCAATTAGTTTGTCAGTACCTTTCAAGTAAATGTTTTGCCTAACAGTCATGCTTGAATTTTTTTGATTAGTAACCTCTACCGATATAGATAATATATCATTATTGAAAGCAGGATACTTATACGTAATATTAATATTGGCAATTACGAACCCCCAATTATGCTTTTTCAATAATTCAACAAAGTGAGTTTGTTCGATATATCCCCATCTAGCATCTTCTAAAAACTCAAGGTAACGTGCATTATTTACATGTCCATAAGCATCTATGTGGAATCCTCTAACTTTAATATCAAATGTGTATGGCATAAATCAAAATTTGAGAATAAAGATACCATAATCTTATGAATTCGTAACTTTAAACAAAGATGTTGAATATGATATACGATTATGCAATAGTTGGAGGAGGAATTGTAGGGTTGTCTACCGCTTATAAACTCGGATTAAAATATCCCGATAAAAAGATTATTCTCTTTGAAAAGGAAAATATCTTATCTGCTCATCAAACTGGACATAATTCAGGGGTTATACATTCTGGACTATATTATACACCAGGCTCACTAAAAGCAACTAATTGTTATGAAGGCAGACATGAGTTAGTTGCTTTTGCAAAAAAGCATAACATTCCTCACGATATTTGTGGAAAAGTAATTGTAGCAACTGATGAAAGCGAGCTTCCACACATGGATCGTATTTTTGAGAATGGAAAACTTAATAGTATTGAAGGAATTCAAAAAATTTCTGCTGATGAAGTAAAACAAATCGAACCATTTGTTGAATGTATAGGAGGAATACATGTACCTGTTACAGGAATTATAGATTTTCCAGCGGTAGTAAGAAAGCTAGGGGAGTTGGTTCAAGAAAAAGATGTTCCTGCAGAAATCAAACTAAATACTAAAGTTAAAGGAGTTACTAAAGGAGAAGATTTTAATGAGATCCATACCAATGGAGAGACTTATAAAGCTAAAAAGATAATATTCTGTGGTGGTTTACAGGCTGATAGATTAGCTAAACTGGATCAGGTTAAAATAAAAGAACAAGTAGTTCCTTTCCGAGGAGATTATTATGAATTAACTGAGCAAGCCAAACACAAAGTTAAGCACCTGATCTATCCAGTGCCTAATCCTGATTTTCCTTTTTTAGGGGTACACTTTACCCGTATGACTAATGGAGAAATTGAATGTGGACCTAATGCTGTTTTTTCATTTAAGAGGGAAGGGTATAACCGAACATCCTTTAATTTGCCTGATACAGCTAATGCCCTTCGATACAAAGGTACTTGGAAGCTACTTACTCAACACTTTGGATATGCTACCATGGAGTATCGTAGAGCATTTTCTAAGCGGTTATTTCTTAAAACACTTCAGCGGATGATTCCTTCTCTTGAAATGGAGGATATTAAAAGAGGAAGGTCTGGAGTAAGAGCACAGCTTCTTGGTGTAAATGGAGAAACAAGAGATGATTTTAGAATAGAATACTCTCAAAATTCAATACATGTATTAAATGCTCCTTCACCAGCAGCAACTGCCGGGTTGGCTATTGGTAGTAGAATTGTTGAAATGGTTGAGAAAATGCCTTGATTTTATTTGAATGAACAAGTAAATCAGCTACTTTTGTCTAAAATAACTTAATAATTATGAAGAAAATAATCGTTTTAATAACTGTTTTAGGATTTACAGTTAGTTGTGGAAGTGAAAATACTACTGAGAAAAATCAAGCGGAGGAGACTACAATGAAGTCAACTCAAGAAGAAGAGAAAAAAGAAGAAGAAGTTGTAAAAAGAGGAGAAGAAGTTAATGTTGAAGATGCAATAACTGTAGCAGCTTTAGTTGAAACGTTAGAAACTCAGGATTCTGCAATAGTTACTGTTACTGGAGAAGTGGATGGCGTTTGTTCTAAAAAAGGATGTTGGATGACACTCCCAATTTCAGAAGAAACAGATTTGAGAGTAAGGTTTAAAGATTACGCATTTTTTGTTCCTTTAGACTGTTCTGGAAAAACTGCTACTATGCAGGGAGTTGCTAAAAAAGAAATGATTTCTGTTGACGATTTAAAGCACTATGCACATGATAATGGTGAGTCAGAAGAAGAGATTGCTAAAATTACTGAGCCTAAAGTTGAATACTCTTTCTTAGCGAATGGGGTAGTAATTCAATAATACGATAGTATTATTTATTAATTAAACGCTGCATCTCCTCAACGAGATGTAGCGTTTTTTTCTTGTGTATTTTTGCACTCCAAAAACCTATTTTTTTGCCTTTTTTTGGTATTATCTTGACTTGTGGTAATTTCCAAAATACTCTTGTAAAACTCAGTTTAATTTCTTCGATTTCTGATATATCAACAGAAGACCATAGCTTTCTAGGAGAACCATACCAAGTTGTTTCAAAGATCATGAAGCGTTTGTCTGTTAAGCAAAAGTAAACTTCTAATAGTCCCCAGTTTAGTTTCTTTTTTTTCTTTTTTCGTTTACTAATTACACCTGTAGCATTAAAACTTGCTGCTTCAGATACGGCACCAGCAATAGTAGCTGTCATTTTATTTAATGTACCTTTTGATGTAGCAACAACTTTTTCAGAAGGTTGAAGAACGTGTTTAATAACTTTTTTCAAAAATTATAATTTGAAAATTCTAGAAATTGTAAATCCAAATCTTACTTGACCAGCAGAAGCATCAGAAAAAGTACTAGGAATGTATTGAGCTTCTCCAAAACCTCTAGAATTAGTAATGTTTAATTGAAAAATATGACCTCCAGTATTAAACTCTACAGCAAATCCAAAGGGATCAAAAACGGGAGGATGATTAGTGGTTTCAGGTTTATTAAACACAAAGTGATATTCACCAATTACACCAATCATTTTTGTTAGTTGTAAGCGAAATCCAGCTCCTAGTGCAGCTGTTTGGTTATTATCATAAAACGCAACATAATTACGATGAACAAATGTAGGCATAAGTTGTAAAGAAAAACGCTCACTAAACTTTCTAGCTATAAGTAGTTGATAGCTGTAAGAAATACGACTAGTAAAATCAGTAAATGAAGTAGGGGAGGTGCTATCAAGTGAAGCGGGCATAGCCGTTGCATTGATTTTAGCTACACCTACTAATGAAACTGGGCTTTTGTCTGTTTTTTGCTGAATAAACTTATACTTAGCGTATCCTTCAAATAACTGGCGGTAAGGTCCAGCTCCTTTGTATCTAGTTAACCCAATATTGAAAAGGTTTGTCACACCATACTCAAATCCTACTGCAATATCTGATGAATTATCAATTCCAAACATTGTTGATGGACCACCATTTGTTCCTGCGATATCCCCAAAACGGTGCCCAACTCTAAAATCAAGTTCATTTTTCCATAAAGTTTCAGTAGAATGACTAGAGATTACTCGGGTAGTGTGAAATGTATTGAAAACTCTAGTGTCTTGAGATGAAGCGTTAAAACTTACTATCAAGAAAATTAAAATATATAATTGCTTTTTCATTGTAATAGGGTGGAAGTAAAAATTAGTTTGCCATAGAGTTAATGTAAGCAACCAAATCTTCTAATTGTTGGTCGCTAAGTCTTTCTTTAGTATAGTTTGGCATGTAAGGCTTATAACCATTTTTAGCATAAGTGCCTTTACGAATAATATTATATACTGAAAAATGAGCGTCTTTACTGCTCCAGTATTTCAGGTGATTAAAGGTTAAAGTTGTAGAGTTAAGCTTGTAATTAGTAACTCCGGTTTCTTTGTGACAAGTTAAGCAGCTTAATTCGAAAATTTTCTTGCCATTTTCAGGATTTCCATTTTCACCTAACTTTCTATTCTCTTTTTTTTGAGGATACATAAAGGTGGCAGGGGACTTTAATATGTACTTGCTTTTAATTAAGTCAATAACTGCTTTTTCATCACCCAAACCATTTAAAGCTAGTCTTACTTTTTCTTTTTCATCTTCATTAAGTGCTAGATCGTTCATGTCGTGTCCAATACTTAAAAAATATTGGACCATAGCTTCCATTTCCCAATCTTCCAATGCTCTACCTTGAGAACACTGTACAGCACATAAATGAATAGCATTTCTTAAGGTGTCTCTAGCAGGGGCAACCAAGCTCCCATATTTTTTAGAATAGTCATCATTGTACCAAGTTTCTCTATTAACAACTCCAGCCATTGTTGTCGCTGGTAAGAGTGGAATATTCATTTTAGCAGCATATTTTAATCGAGCTTCTGGATCAGCTACTGCTAAATCGGGGTCTTCTTGAACCATGTTGTGACAATCAGTACAAACAAAATGCTTGGATTGAATTTTTGTTTCTTCACCATCTTTTGTAGTAAATCCATTGAAAGCTATGTTTTTACCATGACTAACTATCTCAGAAGAACGATTTTTTGGAGCTATATAATGTAAAGGCCTTTTATCGCCCAAAGAAACTAAAATATCAAGAACCTTTTCATTGTCTTTGAAAGGATCATTTTTCTTTTTGTTGCTAAAACTACTAACTAAAATTCCTCCAGCAATAATAAGAATTCCCCAAATAGTATATTTCATTCCTAGTTGTTTGGTCTGCCGTCAGCAATCCAGCATTCTATTTTTTTGATATCAGCGTTTGATAGTTTAGGGCTATTTTGAGGCATAGGAGAGAATCCAGCCTGGTGATTGATAGAACCACTTATTTTGCTTGATGCTACTGCTGTTGCTCCAGCATGAGATGACAGGTTAATCCCATCAGCTGAACTTGCTTGACTATGACATCCAGAAAATGCACAGTTATTGTTTAAAATCGGCTGTATATCTGAAGAAAATGATACTGGGTCACAGGTTGCAGGATCAACTTCTACTACAGGATCTTCAGCCTTTTCCTTTTTACAATTATATGATAGTGTACCTACAGTTAATGCAATAGCTAAGTATGATAATTTAATTTTCATGATTCCAATAAAGTTTGTTGATTATTTAACTAAGCCTAAGTTTGAAATATCAACTTTATATACGTCATAAGATCCTTTTGAGTTTTCATACTCTGCGGAAACATAAGCTATTTTCCCATCTGCTGTGACAGAAAACGTACGTTCTTCACCAACAGTATTAATTGGATATCCTACGTTTTTAGGAGCTGTCCATTCACCATTTTCAAGATATGAAACAAATATATCATAACCTCCAATATTGTCATGCCCTTGAGATGAGAAAAATAATGTTTTGCCATCAGGGTGAACAAATACAAACTTTTCATCCAAGTTTGTATTAATTGTTTTTCCTAAGTTAACTGGCTTACCCCAATCTTTTCTTTCACGCTTAGCCATGTAAATATCAGCTAAACCTTCTCCTCCTGGACGATCGCTAACAAAAAATAACGTGTTCCCATCAGCAGTTATAGAAGCAGAGCTTTCAAAATAAGTAGAGTTAATGTTTTTACTTTTTGAAATAGGCTTAGGAGATCCCCATTTACCTCTTTTATTCATTTTAGAAACATAAATATCTCCACTTTTTGTTGCTCTAGGTATATTTCTATATACATAAATTTCTTGTCCGTCAGGAGTAATATTTAAACAAGCATCATGAAACTCAGAGTTTAGACGCCCTTCTGCGGAAGAAGCCTCATCCCATTCACCTCTTTCATCATTCCAGTTTGATATGTAAATGTCTTCATAATATTGGTGATCAAATAAAGGGTCAGTATTTCCTCCTTTAGTATCTGATCTTCTAGAGGTAAATATTAGTGTTTTACCGTCAGAAGACACAGAAGCACCATATTCAGGAGAGGAAGTGTTAATATTATCACCTAAGTTTGTTATCACAGCATTTACTGGAGTTTTCATCGCTTCTTTAGCATAATCAATTTGAGCGATTAAGTTATCAATAGCATAATCCTCTTGTTCACTTTTACTAATCTTAGTTTTAAAAGTTTGATATTGAGTTTTGGCTATGTCTAGATTTCCTAAACGATGATTAGCTTCTCCTAAAACAATATAAAGTTCTTTGTCTACTTCAGGATCAATAGCATATGCTTTTTCTGCATATTTTAGAGCTAAATCATGTCTGCCTAATTTAGTTTGGCACTGAGCTATCCGTAAATTAGCCATTGCATTTTTTGGATCAATAGTTAATATCTCTCTAAATGTTACTAACGCTCCTCTATAGTTATTACTATATAATTTGTTTGTGCCATCTACAAGCTTTAATTTAATTTTTGCTTTATCAATAATTTGGACTTGAGCATCCATTTGAAAGCAAAGTAAAAAGAACAAAGAAAAAGTAAAAATTCTATTCATTTATTAAGGTTTTTTTGTGGTCATAACTTATCAGTTAGTATGACAAGCTGTTAAATATACGATAAAAACTCATTATTGTTGTGCATCTTTTTTAACAGCATACTGTGAATTGTTCAAATCTATTAATTCATGCATAGCCAAAGTAGCTGCAACAATAGCCCAAACTGGAGCTATAACAACACCAATATTATCTAGGGCAGTATCTATCCATTTATTGTGAGCATCAATTAATGATGGGATATAAAAAAGTAAAGAAAATACGGAGCCTATGGCAACAGCAAGTCCAGCATGTTTTTTCATAAATTGCCAACTTTCTCTAACCGAAAGTCTTAATCGCTCATTTATGTAATCAATATATCCAAAACCATAAAAGTAGAAACCAATAAAAATATCTATTGTCCGAACAAAATAGTTGTCATCGCTTACACCAAAAAAGCTTTCATTTAATCCTAACACAAAAGAAATAGGATGCCAAATGAAATAGATAATAACAAATTCAGCTAATAACATACGAACAGCAATGCCAATTCCTCTTCGAACATCTTTCAAAAGTTGTTTTAAGTTAAATTTGTATTCGTTACCTGTAAGTATTTCTTCTACTTTTTCTGATAAATAAGCCAGTAGAGGAGAAAGTATAATCATAACGATATACTTGGTAAAATCTAATAATAGAAATTGTAATACCCATAAAAAAGAACTTTTAATGGTAATCCATATCATCGAAAAAAAGCCAACATCCCCACCGTCTAATGTTTCTTGGTTTAACTCTCTTAACTCTTTAAAATGATTTCCAGTGTAAAAAATAATGCCAAACAAGATTAATGGAATCAATATATATTGCCATAAGCGGTGTGTCATAATAAATGAAACCGCTTTCAGATAGTTACGATATCCTAATGTTAAGTGATTAATAAATTTCATATAACCATAAGTAGAATAGATATAAAAGTATGCTTTATCTATCAATTTGCAGTATAAAAAAGTTATTTTTGGGTTAACAAATAAAAACATTCATGGCTTTAAACCAACTTAGCGCAATCTCTCCTGTTGATGGAAGATATCACGCTAAAACTTCTGACCTTTCCATTTATTTTTCTGAATATGCGCTTATTAAGTATCGTGTATTAGTTGAGATAGAATATTTTATAGCACTTTGCGAACTTCCTTTGCCAAAACTAAAAACTGTTTTTGACGAAAAAGTATTTGAGCAAATAAGAAGAATCTATCAGGATTTTTCAGAAGATGATGCTCAAAAAGTAAAAGATATTGAGCAAACAACAAATCACGATGTTAAAGCTGTGGAATATTTTATTAAACAGAAGTTTGACGAGCTAAACTTATCAGATTATAAAGAGTATATCCATTTTGGTTTAACTTCTCAGGATATCAATAATACATCGTTTCCTAAAATGGTTAAGGATGCTCTATTAAAGGTTTACCTGCCAACAATTCGTCAGATTGTAGCTAAGATGGAGGAGTTCAGTGAGGAATGGTCTGAAGTGCCAATGTTGGCAAAAACTCATGGTCAGCCTGCTTCCCCAACGATTTTAGGAAAGGAAATAAAGGTTTTTGTTGAACGAATCGAAGGGCAGCTTAAGTTGTTAGAGCAAATTCCATTTTCTGCAAAGTTTGGTGGAGCTACTGGAAACTTTAACGCTCACCATATCGCTTATCCAGAAATGAATTGGATGAAGTTTGCAGATAACTTTGTCTCTAATAGTTTAGGACTTAAACGATCAAAATTTACGACACAAATAGAGCATTATGATAATCTTGGAGCTTTGTTTGATACGATGAAACGTATTAATATTATTTTGATTGATTTTAGTAGAGATGTTTGGCAATATATTTCGATGGAATACTTCAAGCAAAAAATTGTAGCTAATGAAGTAGGCTCATCGGCTATGCCTCATAAAGTCAATCCTATTGATTTTGAAAATGCGGAAGGTAATCTTGGTATCGCCAATGCTATTTTTGAACATTTAACAGTTAAACTTCCAATTTCTAGGTTACAAAGAGACTTAACAGATTCGACAGTTTTAAGGAATGTGGGTGTTCCGTTCGCACATACACAAATAGCTTTCTTATCACTGTTAAAAGGCATGAATAAACTTAAGCTTAATGTTAAAGCACTTCAAAGGGATTTAAATGAAAATTGGGCAGTAGTTGCAGAGGCTATCCAAACTGTACTCAGGAGAGAAGGGTATCCTCAACCTTATGAAAAGTTAAAGGAGCTAACTAGGAGTAATTCACAAATAGGAGAGGTTGAAATCAAACAATTTATTGCTAATTTAGATGTTAATCAATCAATTAAGGATGAGTTAGAACTTATTTCACCTCATAACTATACTGGAATTAATATGATTATATAAAATCATAGTAACGGATGAAACTAATCATCCATATATTTAGCTTAAAGGTCCCTTAAAGTTCTTTGTTTTATCTAGGCGTGCTTAATCAATTATTAAACAGCTTCGAACAACTGGCTGTAATGGCTTTAAGAAAAAAGAGTATGGACTAAACACTACACAATGACACTATGGAATAGTGAGAGGAGCTTAAAAAGTTTGCTGTTAGTGGAGCACATTTAGATGCAATGAAGAAGAGTGGAGAAATAACAAAAGACATAAAAACACTTACTATTTCTAAAGAAACTTTACTGAGATGTAGTGAGGCAAAAAAACTACTGGAAGAAGTAAAGTCTATTAGCTATTAGGGTTATTTATTCTGCATTAATTGCTTAAAGTAATTTTGTCCTAAGGTACTCAGCTTGTTGTAATACGTTTGATCATCTTTTTTAAAGATCAAATAAGGATTTTCTGAAGAATAAGATAGTTCACAATCCATATAAAATTCATCTTTTACTAATATCATCAAATAAGCATCGTTTTTATCGTTTAATTTCTCTGGTGCTACTGTGTCTGCTGCAAACCCAACAAAACGGCTGTTTTGAACTCCAGAAATAGAGATAGTTTTAGTTCCTTCATAAATTGTCATTTCTACTCCTGAAGTTTGAGTGCGTAGTATGTTTATCTCACTTATAGGTAGCGGACTCAGTGTTTTTTCTTGAGCAGAACTAATCAAGTTGAGACTAATTAACAATAGGGTGTATATGATATTTTTCATGAACTAAACTTTATCCAAAACTAATCCAATTAGTGTATTCTTTTTAATTGATAACCTTTTGATAACAAAATTTCTTGAATCCTGTTACTGCCGAAAAAGTATTCTAAGTCTAAAACGATAAAACAAACCTCTGTGTTTAATCTTTTTTCAATTTTATTAAGTCCTTCCGTTATTAATTCTCTTTTAAATTGACTTTTAGCCAATTGATGCTCAAACAATACATCTTTTGATGAATACAACGCTGTGTTGAATTTGTTGTTTAGGTTTTTTAGTTTAAAATTATGATTTTTAATGATTTGTTTTTTGTAAACAACAGGTTTTTGGGTGCTGATAAATGAAAGATTTATTTCTTTTTTTGCTTTACCAATTAAACCATAATAGTCTTCCATTGATAATAAACCACTAATCTCTTTGTTTCTTGAAAGCGCCTTTTTTAACCAAAAGTTGGATTGATTGAAAAAGGAAGTGTCTCTAGGTGTATAAAGGTCTATTAAGAAAAAAGGAAGTTTAACCTTAATGCTATCCAAAGTCTTATTTGTAACGCCATTTTCATTAAAAGTCATTATTTGTTGACTGTTCAATGTACTCTTTAATGTTTTACCACCAAGACTTATTACATTGCTTATTGATTCTAAATTTGATGCATTTATATCAATTAGCGGAATATAACTTTCACTTGTGTCAAACGCTTCAAATACTTTAGCTGAAATAACGTTGTTAAAATCGCTTTTCTTTAGATAATCTGAACTACTAAGGAGGTAGGAAACTTGTCCATTTTTAGCTTTTATTTCATAAAATGGAAGCTTTTTATATTGTTTATCAGTACATGATAACAGAAAAAGTACTATTCCGAATAAAAAAAGTCTGCTGTTCATGTATCTTGATTATTTAACTAATTTTCGCTTCACTTTTAATACCTCTAAACTCGTATTATCAATGATACGAAGTATCCAAAAATAAAAGTTTTTAAGTTTCTATTATTTGTTCGCTAGTGAAATTTGTATTTTAGATTCAAAATTTAACTCAATGAATTACGATATTATAGTTTTAGGTAGTGGTCCTGGAGGATATGTTACTGCCATAAGAGCGTCTCAATTAGGCTTTAAAGTAGCTGTTATTGAAAAAGAAAGTTTAGGAGGTGTTTGTTTAAATTGGGGTTGTATACCTACAAAAGCATTATTAAAAAGTGCTAGTGTATTTGAATACATTAATCATGCTGAAGACTTTGGAATCAAAGTAAAAGATGCTTCTCACGATTTTGGTGCAGTTGTTACTAGAAGTAGAGAAGTAGCTAATGGAATGAGTGGAGGTGTTCAATTTTTAATGAAAAAGAACAAGATTGATGTCATCAATGGAACAGGTAAGGTGAAGTCGGGTAAAAAGATTGATGTAACGAATGATGAGGGAACAAAAGAATATTCGGCCAAACATATAATTATTGCAACTGGAGCTCGTTCAAGAGAATTACCAAATTTACCACAAGACGGAAAGCATGTAATTGGTTACCGCGAAGCTATGACATTAGAAAAGCAGCCAAAAAAGATGGTAATTGTTGGCTCAGGTGCAATAGGAGTGGAGTTTGCTTATTTTTATCATGCCATGGGAACTGAAGTTACTATAGTTGAGTATTTACCAAATATTGTTCCTAATGAAGATGAAGAGGTTTCTAAACAATTAGAACGTACTTTTAAAAAGAAAGGAATTACTATTAAAACTAATTCCTCTGTTGAAAAAGTAGATACTTCTGATAAAGGTTGTAAAGTATTAGTAAAAACTAAAAAAGGAGAAGAAACACTAGAGGCTGATATCGTTTTATCAGCAGTTGGTATTCAGGCTAATATCGAAAACATTGGATTAGAAGATGTAGGTATAGCAACTGATAAAGGAAAGATTTTAGTTAATGATTACTATCAAACTAATATTCCTGGTTATTATGCAATTGGAGACTGTGTACCTGGAGCTGCTCTAGCTCACGTAGCGTCAGCTGAGGGGATTATTTGTGTAGAAAAAATAGCAGGACAAGATGTTGAGGCACTAGACTACGGAAATATTCCAGGTTGTACCTATTGTTCACCTGAGATTAGTTCAGTTGGTATGACTGAAAAACAAGCGAAAGAAGCTGGGTACGAATTAAAAGTTGGTAAGTTCCCTTTCTCTGCTTCAGGAAAAGCAAGTGCAGCAGGACATAAAGAAGGTTTTGTAAAACTTATTTTTGATGCAAAGTACGGTGAATTGTTAGGAGGTCACATGATTGGTTATAATGTAACCGAAATGATTGCAGAAATAGTTGCATTAAGAAAACTTGAAACAACTGGACACGAAATTATAAAAACTGTTCATCCTCATCCAACAATGAGTGAGGCGGTAATGGAGGCTGCAGCAGCAGCATATGGTGAAGTGATCCACATATAATGTTAAATTAATCCTAATATTGCCCATTTAAGCAATATTTGGACTAATTTTTGAATTAAGATAAAGTGATGTTATGGAAAAAATACTTTCGTAACATCTATTTATAACCTAAAATAACTCATAAAAATGAAAAAAACGTTACTTATTGTTGGAACTATTGGACTTGCAGCAATCTCTTACGCTCAACCAAAAAATAGAACTAGTGCTATTATGTCGCTAAAGAACAATTATCCAGTTAAGGCTAAGGGATATATTGACAAGGCAATTGTTCATGAAAAAACTAAGGAAGACGCTAAAACATGGTTTTATTATGCTCAAATTTACTCTGCTTTAATGATGAGTAAGGATGAAAAAGCTAAAGAATTCAAAGAAGAAGCTCCTGAAAAGGCTATCCTAGGATTAAAGAATGCGGTGAAGTATGATGAAAAAGGAGATTATAAAAAAGATGTAGAGCGTGTAGTCGTTCCTATGTATAGCATGGCTTTAAACCAAGGGATTTCTTTTTACCAATCAGGTGAATATGAAAAAGCTTTTGAAACTTTTGAGGGAACAATCGAACTAGCTAATATTATTGAAAGAACAGATTCTGTAGGTATTTTTAATGCTGCTATCTCAGCAAAAGCTTTAGGTAATACAGAAGATGCTATTAAATACTATGAAATGGCTAAAGATATTGGATATGCTGGTTCAGATCCTTATTTTAACCTTATTAGTTTATATAGCAAGCAAGGTGATATGGAAGGTACAGAAGCAGCTATTATTGCAGCTCGTGAAAGATATCCAAATGATGCTAATGTTTTATTAGAGCAAACAAGATTTTATATAGAGCAAGGGAAAGGGGATAAAGCTGAAGCAGATTTAGTTGCTGTTATTGATGCAGATCCTAAAAATCCAAGCTTAAGACATGCTTTAGGTGTTGTTTACGAACAAATTGGTAAGCCAGAAAAGGCTATAGAATCTTATCAAGCTGCTTTAGCTATTGATAGTGATCACCAGTATGCTACTAAAAACTTAGGGTTAGTTTATAATACTATGGCTGCTAACATTAATGAAGAAATGAATAAGCTTCCATTAGAAGAGCAAGATAAATACAATGAGTTAAAAGCTAAAAGGGATGATTACCTTCAAAAAGGACTTCCTTATTTAGAAAAAGCATACGCAAACGAAGAAAGTGCTGATTTAAAAAGAGTACTTAACAGTGTTTACCGTGTATTAAAAATGAACGACAAGATTATTAAAGAGTAATACTGTCAATACAATATATTATT
>CATLPG010000050.1 GCA_950054195.1 uncultured Saccharospirillaceae bacterium | reverse complement strand
GGAAACAACTTCTTTAAAATTTCCGTAAGCATCTTTTAGTACGTAACTCTTTCCCCGTTGTCCTCTTAAAAGCTCTTCGTAGTAAAGCTCTAATCCAGATATACCAACTAAATCTCCAGGGCGATAGTAGGGATCTTTATCAATCTTTTTTCGGTCAGCTTCTCGTATATACCCTAAAATATGAGCCCCAGCATGCGCAGGATAGGAACGAGCAGATTGATCTCTTAACTCAAACCCTTCTAAACGATACAAAATTGTTTGTAGTTTAGGAATGCTTTCTAATGGAATTCTAACCTTTAAAAGTTGTTTTGTTTTTGGATTTTTTCGTAGCTCTTTTAGCAAACTGTCAAGTTCTTGCCTTGGAACTTCCAACAGGGAACTTAATTGAGCCGTATCCAAATTTTTTACTTGCCTAGGAACAACATAAAGCTTGTAAGCAGGTTTGTTCAGAGCTAATAAATCTCCGTTTCGATCAAAAATAAGTCCTCTAGAAGGTTGAATAGTTAGCTTGGCCTCAGAAACATTTATTGCATTACTTTTCCATTTATCGCTGATTACTTGGATGTAAAACAATCGAATAGTAAAAATGAAGGCAATTGCCAGCACTATAACAAGTATAGTATTTCTTCTATCGCTATAAGAAACTTGATTCATTTAAACTAAATACGGATCATAACAAATATAAGGGCATTTTTGGGTATAGCCGTACATTTTTTAGGCTTATTTCTATGCTTTTTAATACTTGTTCTGCAACTGATCTATTGTAGGTCAAATACAGACGATCACATCTATTTATTGGGAAATGTCGGTACAGACCTTTAATAAATATCATGAAAAAGGTTAAATTAGTATTAGAAGATATTTTCGACAAAAGTATATGCGAATAATTATTACAGGTGCAGGAGATGTAGGGTATCATTTAGCAAAAATGTTATCAAGTGATTCTCAGGATATTTACTTGATTGATCAAGACGAAGAGCGATTAAATTATGTGCAGTCACATATTGATATTTATACCGTTTTAGGTGATGCTGCCTCCCCAGCAATTTTAAAAGAAGCTAAAGTTGAATCGTGCGATTTATTAATTGCAGTAACTTCTTCTGAAAAAACGAATTTATTGGTATCGGTAATTGCTAAACGTTTTGGAGCCAAACAAACCATTGCTAGGATTAGTGAAATTGAGAATTTAGATGATGAAATTCAGGCAATGTATCGAGAACTTGGAGTAGATACATTAATAAGTCCTGTGCAATTAGCAGCAGATGAAATTGTAAGATTAGTATCTCAATCAGCCTTTACAGATCATTTTGGTTTTGAAAAAGATAAGTTATCTGTATTTGGTATTCCCATTGGAGACAAATCTCCTTTGAAAGAGAAAACAGTACAAGAAAGTGCTTACCTAAATCCAAACTTTAGTTTTAAACCGATCGCTTTACACCGTAAAGAAGATACTGTTTTAGTGAATAGAGATACACAAATTTTAGAGGATGATATCCTCTATTTTATCTCAGCTCCTGAAGCAATAAATGACTTAACAGCAATGTGTGATCAAGCATGTTTTTCTATAAAAAACATTATGATTATGGGAGGCAGTAGAATAGCTATTCGAACGGCTCAATTGTTAGAGAAATCACATAAAGTAGTTCTATTGGAAAATGATAGAGCTAAATGTGAACAAATTGCTTCTGTACTAACAAACACATTGGTACTAAATGTGGATGGAGGAGATGTAGAAACATTAAAAGAAGAAGGGTTAGGCGAGATGGATGCATTTATTGCCTGTACGGGAGACTCTGAAAGAAATATTATTTCTTGTTTAGTTGCTAAAAATCATGGGGTTAAAAAAACAATCGCTCGTGTTGAAAACATTGATTACATCCATTTATCTCAAAGCATAGGAGTAGATACGCTCATCAATAAAAAAATTATTGCAGCTAGTAACATTTTTAAATATGTTCGTAAAGGAGATGTTAACGCTATTGTAAGTTTACATGGTGTTGATGCTGAAATTATAGAGTTTAATGTTAAAGCAGGATCAAGGGTTACTCAAAAAGAGATTAAAAAATTAAATTTTCCAGAAAATGCAAGGATAGCAGGTATCGTTAGAGGTGATAAAGGTTTTATTCCGTTTGGAGATTTTCAAGTTGAAGCCGATGATAAAGCTATCGTATTTACTTTAACTGATGCTATTCATAAAATCGAACGTTTTTTCTTATAAGCTATGCTTAAACTTTTTAGAAGAAGAACAAACAAAATCATTAATTATGCCGTAATAGGCAATGTAATAGGTTCTTTATTACTTATTAATGGGGTTTTGATGATATTGCCATTAATTTTCTCTTTCTATCACGATGATGATGCAAAAATTGGATTTATTTTTTCTTCATTGCTAACCTTATTCGTAGGAGGATTCTTAAAATACTTTAATAGAGAAAGTGAAAATGCAGAAATAAAACGAAGAGATGGGTTCTTAATTGTAACTCTTGGTTGGTTGTCTATGACACTTTTTGGAAGTTTGCCTTATATCTTGTCAGAGTCTATACCAAGTATAACCAATGCCTTTTTCGAAACGATGTCTGGATTCTCAACTACAGGAGCTTCTATTTTGAATAACATAGAAGAGATGCCCGAAAGTATTTTGTTTTGGCGAAGCATGACGCAGTGGATAGGAGGAATGGGAATTATCGTATTAACGATAGCTATTTTGCCACTCTTGGGTATCGGAGGTATGGAACTCTTTGTAAACGAGGCTCCTGGTCCAACAAAAGATAAAATACACCCAAGAATTAAAGAAACAGCTAAACGGTTGTGGTACATTTATCTAGCCATAACCATGACAGAAATGATCGCTTTACTATTTTGTGGGATGTCATTTTTTGATGCTATTAATCATGCGCTTACAACTGCGTCAACAGGAGGTTTTTCAACTAAACAGGCAAGCATAGCACACTATGACTCGCCAGCCATAGAGTATGTGATTACCTTTTTCATGTTCTTAGCAGGGACTAATTTTACACTCATATATTTTGGTTTTAAGGGGAGGTTCAAAAAAATATGGAAGAACGATGAGTTTAAGTATTACTTCTTCGCTGTAATAGGATTAATTTTATTAATAACTCCATTTGTATATACGGCTACTGATTATTCTTTTGGAAAATCTATTCGGGCAGTGGTTTTTCAAGTAGTGAGTATCATTACTACTACAGGGTATGCTAGTGATATTTTTACCACTTGGGGAGTGTTTGTAACGTTTATTTTCTTTCTATTACTTTTTTCTGGTGCGTCAGCTGGTTCTACGAGTGGTGGAATTAAAATCGTGAGGATTGTTGTACTCATGAAGAATAGTTTCATGGAGTTTAAACGAAGGTTGCATCCTAATGCGGTTGTTCCTGTACACTTGAATGGACAAGTAGTAAATCATAAGATTATATACAATTTGCTAGCATTTTTATTCTTGTACTTATTTATGTTTACTGTTGGTTGTGTAATTATGGCTAGTCTAGATGGAATGGATTTATTAACAGCAATCAGTTCGGTAGCTACTTCATTAGGTAATGTTGGTCCAGGTATTAGTACAGTTAACCCAGCAGAAAGCTTTGCTCACATACCAGACGCTGGGAAATGGGTCTTGTCATTTCTAATGCTATTTGGTAGACTAGAACTATTTACCGTTGCTGTATTATTTACTCCTTATTTTTGGAGGGTGAATTAAAGAATATCCTGCTTTTTACTATACTTCTTGAAGAAATTATACGTTTCAATTTGTGACTGAACAGGCTCTTTATCGTTCACTAAATATTCGTTTTTGAGTTCAGCATCAATTAAACGGGCTTTTACATTATCGCTTAACTGGATACTAATCATCTTTTTGATGATTTTTTGAATCTTTTTGTCGTAAATAGGAGTTGTAACCTCAATTCTACTATCTAAATTTCGTTGCATCCAATCGGCAGAAGAGATAAAGTAAAGTTCATCACCATCGTTATGAAAGATCATTGCACGCACATGCTCTAAATAGCGATCAACAATGCTCACTGCATGAATATTCTCACTTTGCTTTTTAATACCTGGAACTAAGCAACAAATACCTCTAATTACTATGTCTATTTGGACTCCAGCATTGCTGGCTTCATAGAGTTTATGAATAAGTGTATCGTCTGTTAAGTTATTTAACTTGAGTGTTATTCGGGCTTCTTTTTTAACCTTAGCATTTTTAATTTCATTATCAATGAGTGAAATAAACTTTCTACGAGTACTAAAAGGAGAAACGATAATATGTCTGAATGAAAGCCTTAAGTAGTTGCTCTCAAAAAAGGCAAATAGTTTTTCCACTTCATTGGTTATTCGTTGATCAGCGGTTAGGAGTGAATAGTCACCATAAATTTTTGCAGTTCCCTCATGGAAATTTCCTGTACCAATATGGGCGTAATGCTCAATACCGGTAGCATTTTTCTTTGTTATTAAAATAAGTTTTGAGTGAACTTTTAGCCCTGGAACACCAAATATTACACGAATTCCGTTTTCTTGGAGCACGTTAGACCAATGAATATTATTTTCTTCATCAAACCTTGCTTTTAGCTCAATAACAACGGTAACTTTTTTTCCGTTTTTTACTGCATTAACTAATGCATTGATAATTCTTGATTTTTTAGCTACACGGTATAAGTTGATTTGAATTTGGGTTACTTGGGGATCAATAGCTGCCTCACGAAGTAGATCCACAATGTATTTAAAACTCTGGTAGGGGTAGCTTAAAAAAATATCCTCCTTTTTAATCACATTAAGTACACTGATTTTTTTGTGTAATTTAGGATGTTTTAGAGGTTTAAGGTAATCATAATACAAGTGGGCTTTTTTAATTTTTGGGAAACCAATAAAATCTTTGAAATTATGGTATTTCCCTCCAGGAATGATATTCTCAGTATCTTTCTTCTTAATGTCACCTAATAAAAACTCAAAAAGATCAATAGGCATGTATTGGTCGTAAACAAATCGGGTCTGTTTTCCTTTTTTACGTTTAGCTAAACTTTTTTCCATCTTTTCCATTAAGCTGGTTGAGATATCATAATCAATATCAAGCTCCGCATCACGTGTTATTTTAAAAGCATAAGCTTCTATTTGGTCAAAATCAAATAAACCATAAATGTGTGATAAACTTAAACGGATAATATCATCCAGTAAGATGATATATGTTTTATCATCACCCAAAGCAGGTAAAACTAAAAATCGAGGAACGTTATTAGGGATTTCAATAAGTGAGTATAACGGAATATCTTTTAACTCGTTATTATATAGTTTAACTCCTAAATAAAGTGATTTATCTTTTAAATCTGGAAGTTTGGATTTAGTTTTTAGTATAATTGGAATTAAATAAGGACGAACATTTTCCTCGAAATACTCATCAACAAATTCGATGTGATCTTTTTTTAAGGTGTTCTCGTTTACAATCACAATGTTCTCGTCTTTGAGCTCATCGATGATTTCATGATAAACTAATTCGAATTTTTTTTGTTGTTTAAGGCTAATTTCTTGTATTTCGCTAAGTAGTGCGGATGGATCAAAGCTTATCTCACTAAGAGATTTTTTTTTCAGATCTTTTAATCGTTTAACAGTAGCTACCCGAACTCTAAAAAATTCATCTCGATTATTAGAGAATATTCCCAAGAAACGGAGTCGCTCCATTAATGGGTTGTTTTTATCACTTGCTTCTTGTAACACTCTTTCATTAAATGAAAGCCATGAAATTTCGCGATTGATTAAATCTTTTTTATTTGCCACAACTAAATATCTTTTTTGTCAAGCGATAAAAAATTATTTTTCACCGTTTTAATATCTAAAACAACTGAGTAATCGTTTGAGTAAATCCGATTGATTTTTTCAGAATCAATGGGTTTTTGATTTGTTCTTTTTACCCATTCATACATGGATAAAACTCCCTTTTTAATGTAAGGAAGCATATTGTTTTTGTTTTTCGAAAACCCTACAAACGATAATCTCCCCCTTAAAATAGCAAACAAATTTTTTAGGTACGTTAATTTATTTTTAAAAAACCAACAGGTTAAAGGAAAGCTTATAATTAGTGCTAAACTAAGTGATAAATCAAATGTTCGCTTAGCTCTTTTATTTCTTTTACTGGTTATTCCTTTAAGTTTTAATAAATATAGTTCTCCAGAAGTATTAAGGTTAGAACTACCAATAACAAATTTACTTTCTGGGTACGCAATTTTAAAGTCTATTGATTGATCTGCATATTGCGACATAGAGGAAATCATTTGCTTGTATGATACCTCCTGAGAGCAAAAAACTACTTCATCAATCGATTTGTTGTTTTTTAATGTTAAAGTGATAGCCTCGTTGACATTTTTTATCGACTCATTTATTACTAAGGAGAGGATGTTTGTATTAGGTTGAGTTAAGCTAATTAATACAGAAGACTTTTCAATTTCATCCTCAGAACCTATAACGAGCGTATACTTTTTATTTTGTTCAAATTTTAAACTAGAAATTTTTAAGATGTGCAAAAGATACCTCACTAAAATAATTGTTACTCCAGCACCAAGTATTGCAATTATTCCTGCTCCCATACTAATGGTTAATTTTTTGTAAACCAATAAATAAGATAGTATAATGAGGGGAGTAGCTATAATAATGCCTTTTATTAAATGGATATGCTTTACTGGTCGATCATACGCACCAGAAAAGAGTAATGCTAAAAACATAATGAGTGCAAGTCCGAGGATACTCAAATTAGTAGTTAATACGTCATTGTAGGCTTGCATATGATCTTGATAAATACGCTTAACTACATGTAAACTGCTAAACAATACGATAAAATCAAAAATAGGTAATAGCGATGTTTCAATTAGTCGATTAAATAAAGCTAACCCAGCTCTAAAAAAGATCGCAATTTTAATAAGTGCACTAAATAAGCTAGCCTTATTTTTTCCGAAATGCTTTTCTGCAAAAATGGCCATTGCTTTATAAAAGATAAACACGTAGTTTACACTACTTTTTTTTGTGCTTTCCCCTTTATAGTGAATAATTGAAGAGTCGGGAAAATAATAGTTATCGTATCCTCCTAAAGTAATTCTATAGGACAAATCAATATCTTCACCGTACATAAAGAATGTTTCATCTAATAAGCCAACTTTATCAAGTGTTTCTTTTCTCAAAAACATAAAAGCACCAGATAAAACATCAATTTTATTTATTTCATCATCAGGTAAAAAGCCTAGATGGTATTTTGAAAAGGTTTTAGATTTTGGAAATACACTAGATAGCCCAAATATTTTATAAAATGCTACATCTGGTGTTGGTAACCCTCTTTTAGATTCGGGTAAAAAGTTTCCATTTCCATCTACCATTTTAACACCTAATCCTCCAGCGTTTGGATGTTCATCCATGAAGTTAACTACCTTTTCGAAAGTATCTTCCGCTACAATCGTATCAGGGTTTAATAATAGAACATACTCCCCTTTAGACTGCCTTATCGCTTGGTTGTTTGCTTTAGAAAAACCAACATTATCTTTATTATCAATTAAAATAACATTAGGAAATAAGGTTTTTACCATTTCTACTGAACCATCGGTAGAATTATTGTCTACTACGAAAACTTCACTATCAACATGCTGAATCGCTTTATTAACTGATTCAATACATTGTTTTAGAAAGTACTTAACGTTATAGTTAACAATAACAATGGATAGTTTCATAGAGGCTGGCTAGGTTTTTTATTCTTGTATTGGTTCCCAAAGTTCAATTTTGTTTCCTTCGTCATTCATAATATGGACAAATTTTCTATAAATCATTTTGATTAAAAATGAATACAAAAATTCTAAAATACTAAATCAATAACATTAATTAGCTAAGCAATGGTATTATTACCAAAGTAGCATCAAAACTTTATAAAATATTTCATAGCTACATTCCTTGGTCTAGAACCCTTTAACATGCCCCCAGGGTTTGTTTGAATATTGTATGGATTAGGACTTTGAGAATAATAATAGAACAAACTGGCATAATCAGGAACATAATTATCAAAAAACTGAGTAGTATATCCGTTAACTTGTATAGAGTATAAGTCTGGGCTATTATTATCGTCACCAACAACAGGGCTAGCAAGTTGATTACTTCCTAATGTTCTGGCGGGATCAGCACCTCTTCCATCATCAAAACCTCTTATAAATTCACCTCTTAGATCAGGTAAGTTGAAAGTATTTGTGCCGTCTCCAACTCCATATGTAGTCCCAATTATACTAAATAAGTTGCTATAGGTAACGCGTGATACTGCTGATCCATCACAATATAAAAAACCATTTGGAGCGGTATTTCCAGCAAAGGCTATAACCATACCTGCTGGACCAGGATACTCCCAAGTAGCCAAACCGTTAGCATCAGATGTTAAAACTTTACCTGCCCCCTCTGTGCCGTCTGTAACCTTAATATTTCCTGTAATATCTAAAGTGGAGGTTGGTGAGTTTGTTCCAATACCTACATTACCTAATGTGTATATGTTGTCATTTATTAGCTGGGGCTGGTTCGTAGTATTCTCAACATACCAATCATGATCTCTTAGTGCAGAAAGATCAATCGTTTCAGAAGTTCCTCCCTCAATACCTATTGTTAGTTGATTAGTTAAACCATCTAAACTTGACCCAATAATGTTTTGATTATCAGATCCGATACTGTCTCTATGAATATAATAACTATTGTTACCTTCAGTAAGTGTTAAAGAATCTCCAACTAAATCAAATAAACTAACTAGTTCATTTGCTGGGTCGTTATCCGCATCATCAATTAATGATGATAAATCTACGCTTGCTGGATTTCCATTTTCAATGTAAACAGTTAACATGTTACCTGTTAGTGAAACGGAATCTATATTTTGTTGATCCTTACTTTCAGTAGCTAATCTTATCCATTTTGTAGAGTCTGAGCTCCAATAATAGTACCCTGGCTGTACATCATTAAAAGTATTTCCCGTATTACTCAAGTTAAACACAAGTAAACTATTGGCAGGATTAGTAACTGGAGATTGATTTGTACGAGAAACTAAATTTATTCTTGGGATTAATATTCCTTTAACATCATTGTTATCAGCTTCAATATCCATAATAGCTGATGGATCGGGAGTAGAAACTACAGGAGCAATTTTTACTCCTTGTTGAGAGAAAGCTACGTTAATTAAGAGGATTAAAATGGTTCCAATACGGTAAATAGTCATTGTGTTGTATTCATTTGTTAAATAAAAATACAAATTTCCCAGCCACATAACTTATAAACCATTCATAATAAAAAATGGCTTGTCTAGAATAATATTATTAATATTAGGAATCAAAAAAGATCAAAGAATGAAAAGAAAATTAGTAGGTATAACCTTAGCGTTATCATTTTTATTATCTGCGATTCCGGTGAAGGCAGATGAAGGTATGTGGTTAGCAATGTTTATCAAACGATTAAACTATGCTGATATGCAAAAAAAGGGATTAAAGTTAACTCCCGAAGAAATTTACAGTGTAAATAATGCCAGCTTAAAAGATGCCATTGTTTCTTTAGGAGGGTTTTGTACAGGAGAAATTATTTCTGATCAAGGGCTTATGTTAACGAATCATCACTGTGGTTTTGGATCCATTCAAAAATTTAGTTCGGTAGGAAATGATTACCTAACAAATGGTTTTTGGGCAATGAATAAAGGAGATGAAATTCCTGATCCTGATTTAACAGCAACTTTCTTAGTAAGGATGGAAGACGTTACTAAAGAAATTTTAATGGCAGCGGAAGAAGGTATGTCAGAAGCTGAAAAAGCTGAAGCAATAGAAGCTAAGAAAAAAGAATTAACAGAAAAAGCGGTTGAAGGAACACATTACAAAGCTTACATTAAGGATTTCTTCTATGGAAGTGAGTATTACATGTTCGTAAACGAGGTGTTTACAGATGTTCGTTTGGTTGGAGCACCGCCAGAAGCTATTGGTAAATATGGAGGTGATACAGATAACTGGATGTGGCCAAGACATACGGGTGATTTCTGTTTATTTAGAGTTTACTCAGGTAAAGATGGAAAACCAGCAGAATATAGTGAGGACAATATTCCTTTAAAACCAAAGCATCACTTACCAGTAGATATTACTGGAGTTAATGAAGGAGATTTTGCTATGATTATGGGGTATCCAGGTAGTACAGATCGTTATTTATCTTCTCATGGAGTAAAACAAGCTATCGAAAAACATGGTCCAACTGTTGTTGAAATTCGTGATTTGAAATTGAAAACAATGAAGGAAGACATGGACGCTGACAAAGCAGTGAGAATAAAATATGCAAGTAAGTATGCGCAAACATCAAACTACTGGAAGTATTATATTGGTCAAACTGAGCAGCTAAAAACAAATAAAGTTTATGAGCGTAAGAAAAAATTAGAAGATGAGTTTACGGCTTGGTTGAATAAAGACGACAAGAGAAAAGCTAAATATGAAGGAGCTTTACCAGCAATCAAGGAGTTCTATATCAAGTCTGATAAATATGAAGTAGGGGATGTTTATGCTTTAGAAGCAGGGTTAATAGGAGCTGATGTGTTTTTATATACGTTTAGAAACAAGCGTTTAATTGATGCATATGTTGCTCAAGCTAATAAGTTTGAAAAAGCAATTGAAGAAGCAAAAACAGAAGACGAGAAAAATCAATTAAAAGAGGAAGCTAAGGGTACTAAAGATGCTATTCTAAGTCAGTTAAAGAGTCAAGCAAAAGAGCATTTTAAAGATTATAACAGATCAACGGATCAAAAGTTAGTTGAAAACTTACTTGAGTTGTATTACGCTAAAGTTTCAAAAGATCAGCATCCAGCATTTTTTGAGACTTATAATAACGATGGATCATTTGATAAGTTTGCGAAAAAGATGTTCAAAAAATCTCCTTTTACGAGTGAAAAGAAAATGAATAAACTATTCAAAAAGCTTCAAAAGGGTAAGAACATGGATAAGTTACAAAAAGACTTGGCTGTTAAAGCTTCTACTGATTTAATTACGTTATATTTTGGAGCTAACAGTAGATACGGAGAAATTGCAGAAGCTAAAGATGAAGGCTACAGGTTATTTGTAGAAGGAGTTAGAAGAATGCAACCAGAAAAGAGCTTTTACCCAAATGCGAATTCTACGCAGCGTTTAACTTATGGAAATGTAATGAGCTACAAAGTGAGTGATGATGTAGTGAAAAACTTAAAAAGTAAGGATGGAGTAGGAGAGCACTTCACAACTATTGATGGTTTAATGGAAAAAGAAGATGCAACAAACCCTGAGTTTGTAGTTCCAGAGAAATTGAAAGAATTGTACAAGAAAAAAGATTATGGTCAGTATGCGGATGAAGACGGGAACTTACACGTTTGCTTTTTATCAAATAACGACATTACAGGAGGTAACTCTGGGAGTCCAGTAATTAATGGTGAAGGACATTTAATTGGAACTGCTTTTGATGGTAACTGGGAAGCAATGAGTGGCGATATTTCTTTTGAGAATAGTGTGCAAAGAACAATCTCAGTCGATATTCGTTACACGATGTTCATCATCGATAAGTTTGCAGGAGCAAAGCATTTAATTGATGAAATGACGATTATAAAATAATTAGCAGATTTAATTAAAACTAAGCCAGTTGTGAATGCAGCTGGCTTTTTTTGTTTACGACAATTTCTTAAACTGAGTAGCCCATAATCCTAGGAAAATAAGACCAAAAATAAGCATAAGGGGTTCAAAACCAACACCAGATATCATGGTGTATGGTAATATTGAAATCAGTACGCTACAAGCAGCAAATAAATAGAAGCCAAACTTTTTCATTCTATATAATAAAACACCAGAAAATATAGCTAACAGATGCAAAATAGCATACGATATAAAAAAATTAAACCCTAAACCATTGATTCCTTCAATTTTATTCATTCTGTCTTCATGTATTAAGGCATAAACAGCTAATAGAGCGGAAAGAATAGCTAAAATAAAACTCCATACCATAGTAAACCAAGCCAAAGCTCTAATAATTACAGGTGGCTTGTTTTTTCCAAGAATAACCCTTTTCACTAGTCTAACCCCAGCTTTTGTAGTCGTGTTTTTATTTTGTTTTTCTTCTGCCATTTAATATCTGCTTTAATGAATATACTAAACGTGAGCCATACCACGAATAAATTTCACCATCAACTAATTTAATTTGAGTGTTGGGTAGCTGCTTTTGAAATGCTTCAATATGCTTTTCTTTAAAGGGAAAGGGCTCGGAACTCAGTAAAATAACTTCTGGAGATTCTTCTTTAAGTTGTTCAATGGTTACCTCAGGGTATCTGCTGTAAGAAATTGTATTAAAAACATTATGATAGCCAGCTAAGTGAAGCATTTCATTTATAAAATTGTTCGTTCCAGCAACCATTATTGGATCTTTCCAAATGAGATATGTAGCCTTTTTATATGCATTAGGTTGTATTGATTTTAGTTGATCAACTAAAGAAATAATTTGCTCATTTAGCAATGTGGCTTTTTGTTCAACTCCACACATATTTCCAATCTTGGATATCATATTCAGTGTGTCTGCTATCGTATAAATGTCAGAAGTCCAAACAGGGTAGTGTTTTTGAAGGTATTCAACACCTTCTTTATAGTTTTCTTCTTTGTTAGCTATAATTAAATCGGGTTTCAGTTTATCAATGGTGTCAAAATTGAAACTTTTGGTTCCCCCAACAATTGTTTTTTCTCGTTTTAGATGCTTTGGGTGAATACAAAATTTAGTGACTCCAACAAGATTTTCTTCAAGACCTAAATCGCACAGGAGTTCTGTTTGAGAAGGTACCAATGAGATGATTCTTTTTGGTAAACTTTCCAAGAGAATAGAGTGGTTGATATGATCGATATATTTAGGCATAAAAAAAGAGAACCATAATGATTCTCTTTAAATATATTAAAAGATGAATAGCTTATTTAGCTTTTCCTCCGTCAAGTTCTTCTTGTAATGTTTTTAACTCATCCCACTTACCATCAGCAGCTAATTGTGCTTGTTGTGGCCAAGAGGTAGGGTCAAACATTTTGTATCTGCTATTTGCAGAAACTAAAATTTCCTCAATTTTAGCAGCTTCAGTTTTTGCAACATCAGCAAATGTTCCAAGTCCAGCTTCAGTAAGAACCTCTTTTACTTTTGGTCCAATACCTTCTATTTTAGTTAAATCATCTCCTCCAGTTGCTTTAGCTTTAGCAGTTGCTTTTTTTGCTGAAGCTTTAGCTGTAGCAGCAGAAACATTCTTCTTAGCAGCTTTTTTAGCTGGCTTAGAAGCTACAGTAGCAGGGCCTCTTTCAGTTAATTTGGTTCTTGGTCTACTTACTCCGTAAGTACCAGCAATTCTTTTACCTCTTTTTGATCTTTGATCTCCTTTACCCATAATATCTTTATAATCTTCTTAATGCAGAAACAAATATAGGGATATCTGCATAAAATAAAAAGCTGTAGTTTGATTGTTTACCTCTTAAGTGTTTTTATTAAATCTTTCAATTAATAAATCAGCAGATTTTATAGCACTTTTTGTCCATTCAAGAAGTGTTTCTACTTTGTCACTATCGTTTAATTGCCATTTAATGCTATCATCTTGCCTTATGCGTTTGGTTAATTCATATAAGCTCAAAGCAGCAGAAACTGATATGTTAAAACTTTCTGTAAAACCATACATGGGGATACGCATAAAACCATCAGCATGGGCAAGTGCTGTTTTGCTTAACCCTTCTTTTTCTGTGCCAAAGACAATGGCTAATTTTTCGTCTACAGGGATGTCATATAAAGAAAAATCATCTTTATGAGGTGTTGTAGCTATAATTTTATACCCTTGCTCTTTGAGTGTATTAAAGCAAGCGATTGTATTTTGTTCAGCCTTATTGTATTTATTTAAATTCAACCATTTAGAAGAACCTAAAGCTACATCTGGATTAACTTGATACTTGTAACGATTTTCAATAATATGTACATCTTGAACACCAAAACAATCACAGGAACGCAATACAGCACTGGCGTTGTGTGGCTGAAAAATATCTTCTAAAACAACTGTAATATGCTTGGTTCTATCTTTTATCTTCTCTTGGAATAGTTCTATTTTTCCTTCTGGAGCAAATTGTTCTAAATAGCGTAATAATTCTTCCATTTGTTAATCTTGTAAAACGTGTTTTTTATTAATCACAGATTCGTACAGATTAACATATTGATCAACAATTTCATTTTGATCGAAAAGTCTTGATTGTTGTTTTGCTTGCTTTTTAAATTGTGTTAATTTATCTGCATCGCTAAGTAACTCAATAGCTCGCTGAGCCATTGATTCCGTATCGCCTACATCACATAAATACCCAGAATATCCATCAATATTTACTTCTGGTAAACCACCAGTATTGCTGGATATTACAGGGACTCCAACCGACATTGCCTCTAGGGCAGCTAATCCAAAACTTTCAGTCTCTGATGGTAGTAAGAACAAGTCCGAAATCGAAACAATTTCTCTTGCATTATTAATATTCCCTAAAAATGAAGTAGAAGAGCAAGTTCCTAATTCTCTACAAAGCAATTCAATTTTTGCACGTTCTGGTCCATCACCGATAAGAATTAAACGCGCATTTATCTTCTCTTTTATTAGGGCAAATATTTTTACAACATCTTCAATTCGTTTTACTTTTCTAAAATTTGAAACATGACTTATCAAAAGTTCTCCATCAGGAGCATAGCTTTCTTTTTTGATCAAAAAATCGTGTTCTTCTGGAGCAATAAAATTTGGTATTACCTGAATATCGTTTTTGATTCCAAAATTAGTTAGTGTATCCTGTTTTAAACTTTCTGAAACAGCAGTAACGGCATCACTTTTATTAATAGAATAAGTAATTACTGGTTTAAAAAAAGGATCTTTTCCAACGAGAGTAATATCAGTCCCGTGAAGTGTAGTAATAAAAGGTATATGAATTCCTTCTTCTTTTAAAATTTGTTGAGCTGTGTAAGCAGCCGAAGCATGAGGAATAGCATAGTGTACGTGCAAAAGATCTAATTTTTCAAAACGAATAATATCAACAAGTTTACTTGTAAGTGATGACTCGTATGGAGGATATTGAAATAGGGGATACGTATTTACTCTAATTTCATGGTAAAATATATTATTGCTGGATACATTTAATCTAACAGGAAATTTGTAGGCGATAAAATGAACTTCATGCCCTTTTTCTGCCAATGATTTACCTAACTCTGTTGCAACTATACCGCTACCACCATAGGTTGGATATAACACGATTCCTATCTTCATTTACATTAGTTTTGATAACTAAAAATAAGGATTTATTAGCGATTAATTAAACGCGTTATAATCTAGCTGTTTAGCTTTGAAAGCGAACTATTTTCCAAATGATTGTGGGCCATTATTTTTAACCTTAACACCTTCGGCATCCAGTTTAATAATTCTAAACTCTGTTCTACGGTTAATAGCGTGTTCTTCTTCTGTACAAGGCACTTTTCTGCTTCCTTCGCATTCACACTTGTTTAAAAGTTTGCTTTCTCCATAACCTTTACCAAATATACGATCGGGGTTAGTTATTTTACTTTTTATATACTCTGCTGATGCTTTTGCTCTATTGTCAGATAATTTTTCATTATATGCTTTACTTGCTCTACAATCTGTATGAGCTCCTAGCTCGATATACATGCCAGGGTACTCATTCATAATTTTAACAATCTTATCCAGCTCAACAGCAGCATCAGGTCTGATGTTATATTTGTTTAAATCAAAATTGATCGAGTTGATCTCAATGAGTTTAGATAAGTCACCACCAATTTCAAGAGGGTCTAGTGTTAGATCTAGGCTTTCGTGGATGTTGTATTGTCCTTCTCTCGTAAGCTTTTGGTTATAGGTAACTGTTTTAGATAAAAAGCCTTCTTTTTTTAGTACTAACTGATAGCTAATAGCATCGTTTAATTTTTTATCCTCTAAAGCTCTTTTGAAGTCACCTGTAGAAGGTAACACAATATCTTCTTTGGTATTAGTTAAATTATTGATTAATTCAACTTCAACCCCTTCAAGTGGTTCTCCTGTTTTTTTGTTAGTTACAATTCCATACAGAGAAAAGTTAGGGATTTGTTTTAATACAACTGTTACGCTTTTAGGTTCTAAAGAATCTTTGCTTAATTCAAATGAACTTTTACCATCAAAATAATCTACTTTGTTTCCAATTACAACATAGTTGTTTGGATCTAAGCAAAAGCTAAAGGACGCATTTTCATCAGTAGTAGTAGTTTCAACTAGCGTATCATTTTGATATAAGTTAACAGTTGTACTAGGTAACTGGTTCCCTTTATCATCCATTGCTATTCCTTTTACCTCTTTACAGAAGTTGAGCTTTTTGATAAGTTTATAGCCATAAATATCATCGCTTCCTTTTCCTCCAGTTCTGTTACTTGAAAAATAACCGAATTGTTGGTTTTTATCCAAGATTAAACCAAAGTCATCTTTAATAGAGTTGATAGGGTATCCTAAATTTTGAATGTTTGAGTAATCTGATTCATTAATGCTTGCAACAAAAATATCTAAACCTCCAATTCCAATATGTCCGTCAGATGCAAAAAATAGCATATCGTCTTGATGAATAAATGGAAACATTTCTCGACCTTCTGTATTGATTGCAGGACCTAGGTTTTGAGGCATGCTCCATACACCATTCGTACGTGTAATTTTATAAATATCGGTAGCACCATACCCTCCAGGCATGTCACTGGCAAAATATATTGTTTTTCCATCTGGAGAAACTGCGGGTAATCCAACTGAATAATTTTTATTGTTAAAAATGAATCCTTTTATTTCTCCCCATTTTCCATCTTCTCCTAATTCACGATAAAACATTTTTAGCCTTCGTTCTCCAGAATCGTTTTTTTCTTCATAATTGTTTCTATTGAAAACCATTAATTTTCCATCAGCTGAAAAACTTGCAGGGCCATCATGATATTTTTTATTATACTTCCTAGACATCAAATCAACATTAATAAACTGTAGGTTTAATTTAACATCAGCTATAAAAAGGTTTAAGTATGGTTGATTATTACCGTTCCATCTAAGTTTAGAAGCAAGCTTAGATTCTCTAGCAGAGGCAAAAACAATTTTATCTTTATAAAAAGTAGGACTAAAATCATGCATTTTTGAGTTTGCATCAATAGTGAAAATATCAAATCGGCCTAAATCCTCTTTTAATCGCTTTATTTCTTCTTTATTTCCTACATAATCTTTTCCTCGACTATCATTTTCTTGACGTTCGTGAAACTTCTCCATCCAAATAGTTGCCGAATCTACTTTGTTATTCATTAAAAGTGTTTGTGCGTATTGGAATAAGTCTTCACTTATGTTATCGCTTCTACGAGATAAAAACTCATAGTAGATTTCAGCACTATCGGTTTGTTCTGTGTATTGATATGCTTTAGCTAAGTTTCTTAAGTCTTGAGTTGATAGTTTGCTGGTTTTTATTTTTTTGTAGACCTGGATTGCTTCGGGGTAACTTAAATTATCAAAGTTTCTATCTGCTTTTTTTAGAGCATATTTTTGAGAAAAAATAGAAAAGCTAATAAATAAAGTAAAAACGATTAAAGTTGTTTTTTTCATGCTAATTTAAATGGCAGTATATTAAAAGTATCTTGGAGAGTAAATTTTTTCAGGATCTGAGTTGATAATATCATATCTAATCATGATTTCATGAGAACCAATATTTGTAGTTCCTGTTCTAGCAACAAAACTCCAGTCAAAAGAGTAACCAATTCTTGTTTGGTTATTTATATTATATCCGATTAGTGCACCAACACCATCACCAGTTCTACCCATAATTCCTAACTCAATTTTGTCTTTTATGATGAACATTAAGGTAAGGTCTGCTTCAACGGGAGCTGATGGCGTAGCTTTAACAAAAGTAGTTGGTTTAAGCTTAAGAGATGAAGATAAGTTAGTAACAAAACCAGCGATAAAGAAAAAGTGACGTTTTTCTCCATCAAGTATAGTTGTTGCATTATCAACAAATTTATTTTCTATAAGCTTTGGAGCACTTATACCAGTATACCAAGTTGGACTAAATAAGTACAAGCCAGCTCCTATATTAGGTAAAAATAAGCTTTTGATATTTTGTAAGCCCCCATCACCAGATTCTGTTGTTTTTAGAGATGCTAAGTCACCTTGCATTAGATTTCCACCTCCTTTTAACCCAAAAGACAACCTAACGTTTTTATTTAACCGAGCTCTATAGGCTAAATCGGCATAAAAACTAGTAAATCGAACAGGGCCAATTTTATCATTTACTACCGAAAGTCCTAGCCCTAATTCTTCTCTGTATACAGGAGAATGAAAGGTGATGGTTTGGGTAATAGGTGCTCCAGAAAATCCAACCCACTGACTTCTATGTAAGCCAGTAATAGTTATGATATCTCTGCTTCCAGCGTAAGCTGGGTTAACAGCTAATGTGTTAAATGCGTAATGCGTATACATTGCATCTTGTTGGGCATATGTAGAAGCATATATCAGCAAACCGCATATTAGTATTAGTATTTTTTTCATAAGATTATTTTCTAAAATCAATATTATCTAGCAAGGTAAATGTATCCGTTTATTACACGCTCAGCGTCTGGTAGTGTATCATCATTTAAATCGAGAATGTAAAAATAAGTCCCAGTAGGAAGATCTTCTCCTCCAAAAGTAACACCGAACATATTTAAACCTCCCCACTCGTTATTATATCCAGTTGTTTCGAATACTTTATTTCCCCATCTGTTAAAAATGATTAAGGTATTGTTAGGGAAGTCTTCAATTCCTTCAATAACAAAGTTGTCATTCTTTCCATCTCCATTCGGAGTGAATCCTTCTGGGATATCAACTAGAATCGATGAGTCTCTCACTATATCTATAACCAAGATTGTTGTGTCACAAATTCCATCCACATCACAAACAATAAAGCATAAGGTGTCTTCTTGAGCATTGCTAATTTGTATACAAGCATCACTTATTACTGTATAAACTGTGCCATCACTTGTCATTCCAGATGTATCTCCAAAACAAGAAGTAACAGAGTTGATAGTTCCTAATTGATCAGTGGTGTCTAAACAGATATCAATTGATCCTTCTTCCTCTACTTCAGTATAAATCGTGTCAATGGTTGGTAATGAATCTACAGTAACAATAAGGATTGTGGTGTCACATAATCCGTTACTATCGCATATTACGAAGCATAACTCATCAATTGTACCTTCAATAGCGGTTGCATAATCTAAATCAATACATCCGTTAGAATCTATAGCATAAGTAACTCCTGTTGTTGTAGAGCTTCCTGTTAGGTTTCCACTACAATCTCCAACTACGTCAACATTAACAATTACATCAGTTGTATCTAAGCAAACGGTTCCAGTTCCTCCTGGTTTATTTCCTGAAGTTAGTGTATCAATAGTCGGAATAGAATCCACCGGTAAGCTGTCCACATAAATTGGGATTATAGTTGTATCACAAACATCAGC
>CATLPG010000049.1 GCA_950054195.1 uncultured Saccharospirillaceae bacterium | reverse complement strand
GGCTGACAGAACAACTAGTGATGAAGAAGAAGATACTTTCTTAAAATTAGTAAAAGATATAACAAGTAAGGGTTTTGTACGAAGCAACTATAAGAAAAAATTAGTTGATCTTCAAAAAAAGGGAATTATTCACCCAGATTCACCTTTAGAAGTTGATAGTTTAAAGAAATACACGCATCACATCTTTTTGTTTGATATATCAAGCTCTATGAGTAATAACATGCTCAACTCCAAAAACTTATTTAACAAAATAGCAGCAACAATACCTTCTAGTGATCTTATTACAGGCATTTCTTTTAATGACAATGGTAGATACATGTTTCAAAGATCAAATAAATCAAGCTATACTTCGGCTAGAGTAAATACTTTGCAAACAAATGGAGGAACAACGCTTGAAAGAGGACTTGATTTAGTAAACAAGTCTATTCGATCAAATGAGAAAACAAAATTTTATTTAATTACTGATGTTACAAAAGATTACATCAATAAATTGATGAAAAAGTACATCTATTTAAACTTAAGAAAAACAAGTGAAAGTCAGTTATTACACGAGTTTATATACCCTAGAAATAATCCAAAAGAGGAGAAAAGTTTAACTGCAACCGAGTTGTACAACTATGATGTTATTCAAAATAACCTACCAAGATCAAACAAAACTGAAAATGTGTTAGAGAACATAACTCCAGTGTATGTATTTGATCAAATTGTACAGTCTATTTTTAAGCCTAACAATACGCATAGAGAGGTTAATGGGATGTTTAGTGATAAAAGTGTAAATGATGAGAAGTCTCAAATTGTATTTTTAAGTGATTGTGAATTTGAAGAGGACACCACCAACACTTATCATTCACTAACTTCTATTAAATCTGAGAATTATGTTTTTTTAGTTGATGTATCTAGCTCCATGAGAAAAGACAAAAAAATGGATGAGTTGAAAAAATCATTACTAACATTTAATGAAAGGCTTTCTCCACTTGATCGTATGTCGTTAATTACGTTTTCAAACAGAGCAAAATTAATTTTAGATAGAATTACTTCTTATGAAAGTGACACTTTAAAAAGAACTATGCGCTCAATATCAGCTGGAGGAAGCACCAATGTTGATAGAGGTTTATCTTATGTGTACAAGTACTACATTGATCATGAGAACGGACAAAAAGTTAAGTTAGTACTGTATACTGATGGCCTTTTTGAAGTATCGAACAAGGTAAGACGTATGATTAAGTCTTCTGAAAACATTGAACTGGAGATTTACCAGTTTGGTAACGAACCAAATAAAGAAATAGCAAAACTAGCGAAAGAAAACCTTATTAAATACAGGATGATTGAAAAGGAGAAAATAGACGAAAGCTTAACTGAAGTAGCCAAGAAAAAAAACGAAGAAGCTACTGATATATACTCTGAAAAAATCGCTTGGAGGACTTGGTTTTAGTCTATGGGATACATCTATTAAAAAAAACACAATTAATTAAGATTAGCTAGGGCAACTTCAATACTAGTTAATTATAAGTCACATTATGAGTATTTCCATTAATTACAATAGTTGCATTTTTGTTTCCATTGTAAGTAACTGTACCAGAATATTCAAAATCTTTCCCTTTACTACCACTTCCTTTTAGCGAAAATACTGTTGTACCTCTTGTAATTAATTCTGTTGATTTATCAATATAAACATCAGAACTTAATGATAATGTTGAGCTCACATCTCCTCCACGTTTAGTTTTTAGCTCTCCATTGCCTGTTCTATTGGTAGAACCTACGTAATGGTACTCTGTAGTATTTGAATTAATTTCTGATAAAGACCCGTTATATGTTCCAGATCCTGTTGTTTCTAGTTTGGGGCCTACATAAGTTCCTGAAAAATTAGATATTACTTTAAACTCAAATGGTTGATTATTTTGACAAATTACCTCTCTCGTGCCAGTTACATTATAATTATAGTGCCTCGTTGCTGATGTTGAATTTGATCTCGTAATGTCAACTGTATCAATAAATCCACAGTTACCAGCGTTTGGATTAAGCTTAAAAGCTATTGCACCCTCGGTTTCAGAAGAAACTCCATTATCCGAAGCCCCAACAGAATTAGCAATTAACTCTACAGCATCATCTTCACTCATGGCTGGTTTTTTGTTTTTTCTACATGAAACCAAAACAGTTAATGCTACTATTCCTATTACTAAAAATTTAATTACTGATCGCATAAAATGATTTTTAAAGTGACTGTAAATTAAACACATGTTTTTTGTTAAGCAACTATTTTAAGTTAAATAAATCTTTCCCATAAAAAAAGCCACACTAAAGCAGTGTGGCTTTCATTTTTTTATGTAAGTAAAGTTATTGTTTAACTAAACGATACGTTTTGTTTTCGATTGTAACAAAGAAAATTCCTGCCTTAAGGTTTGTTATACTTACTTGTTTTTGGTTTGTAAATGTTGCTACAGTTTTTCCTGTAACGTCCATTATTTGACCAGATACTATTTCAGAGAAATTAACTCTATCAGAAGCTGGATTTGGATAAATAGTTAATGTATTGCTTACACCTAACTCGTTAACACTTGTTGTTGGGGTGTATACTCCTGCTAAAGGACTTCCTTTTACTTGTCCAATTGGATTAGCAACTGCATAAGCATCTACAGTAGCTGAGTCACCTTGATATCCAATAACTCCATATGCTGGATCTGTACCGCTTCTATTGATACCTGCTGTACCAGTTGATCCCCAAGTATTATTTCCTGAAGAAAAATCAAAACCATAATCTAAAAATGTTGCGATACCATTTGTCTCATCATTATCGTAAACAATTGTCCAAACAGTGTTTCCTTGAGCATTGTTCAGAAAAATTTCGTCTCCACTATTTCCTAGCGTAAAATCGTTCCTATCGTACTCATAAATTTTATTATTTGGTGTACCACCAAACCATTCATATTCTACAGTATCTTTACTCACTGTCAATAGAATAAAGTCGTTAGGTGCGATAAACAAATCACTTGTAGAAATTGTCATTGAATCAGGCGTACTACCTCCATCAGTTAATGTCCAATCTCTTAAATTAACCTGATTAGGTGAATAGTTATACAACTCAATCCATTCCCTAAAATCGTCATTTCCTGCAGGATTATTAATAAATTCTGTTACCGCTATTTGAGCATTCGCTGATACCGCAAATAATGTAGATAAAAAAAGTAGTTTTGTTTTCATATTGTTTGGGGTTAAAATTTAAAAGGAGGTTAAACACCTCCTTTTTATTAATTAAATATTTATTTAGTAATAACCAGTGACTTTGTTAATTGAAAATCAACTCCACTTAATACAGTAAAGTATGTTCCGTTATCTAAATTGTTTAAGTCTAACGTTACCTTACTGTTTGAAACTTGACTTGAATATACTAACGTACCTAACGAATTGTATATGCTAACTGAAGTAATTTCTTTATCAGAAAACAGATTCACTAAACCAGTAGTTGGATTTGGATACATCGTTATAACTACTCCATCTAGTTTTTCAATTGCAGTTGTAACTGGAATTAAATCATTTGGTGAGCAAGGTAATAATTGGTAACCAGAATCTAAAGGAGTACCGTTGTTATCAAACTGACCTCCCCATCCAGAAATATTAAATGTTCCTGTAGGAGCTGGCATTCCTCCAAAATTAGCTGCTTCATCAATTCTTACAGTTGAAGTATCGCTACCACCATCTGTAACTTGTACATTAAAAGAACCACCTGTTGACCAATCAGCAGTATTTACAATATGTACATTTTGTAACGTTACGTATCTTGATTCTGTTGTTTCATCTAAAGCAGTTACAACAGTAGCTAACTGTGTAGTGTTTCCAGTAGTTGCTATTTCAATTGAATCTGGGAAGATTTGTAATAATCCATTATACTGATCAATTTCTCCTTTAATATGTAACGAGTCACCAGCAGTTACAAAATAGCTATCAACGTCTGTAAAAGCTCTAACAGAGATTCCTTGTTGTTGTCCGTTAGCTAAGAAAAACTCATACCCTGTGCTTTCTGCAAAATCAATACAGTTTACAACTCCTCTTAATTCTACTGTGCTTCCTAAAATTACTGCTACTCCATTTGCATCAGTGTTGTTAGCAGAATCAATGCTAATTAGATCATATGTTGGACCAGCAACAGCGATACAAACGTTTACAGCTCCTGGAGTTCCAAAAATTGTATCTGCCCCAAAACCTGCAGAGTCTGTAGACACTCCCCAGTTAGCTCCATCAGTATTATCTGTAAGAGGATCACATAATTGAAGTGTATAACCATCACCATCTGGTAATGCTGACCATGGTGCAGCATCATCATAAACAAGTGAGTCTAATGTATTTCCTGAGCCATCTTTCAACACAATTGATTCTCCTCCGTTTGATAACCCACCTGTTGTCCACTCTGCATTAGGATAAAATCCAAAAGTTGTAAAAAAGCTAGCTGAATCATATGCAATAACATAATATCCTCCTGCAACTATTGAATCAACACCAAAGGTATGCGTTACACCAGCTGAAAAAGAACCTCCTGTTAAATACTCTGTTGATGATCCTGCATTGTACAACTCAATAAATTCTGTGGTGTCTGTACCAGACTCAGGACCATTATACATGATCTCATTAATAACAATTTGAGAGTTTAAGGAAAATACTCCTGCTGTTAAAACAGTTCCTAATAAAAGTAATTTTTTCATCATATAGATTATTTGGTTTAATAATTACACAAATGTAGTGCTATATGATTGTGGCTAAAATTAGATGGTGTTAACTTTATATTAATTATCCTTTAGAAGAGTGTTGCTTGCCCATCTTCTTTATACCCTCCGGCAGATGGTGGATTTTGATCGTCATCACCTTCCTCTCCTTCTGGTTCTTGTGTATCTTTAGGATCTTCTGTTTCTTCTTCCTCCTCTTCTTCTTCTGGCTCTTCAAAAGGGAGTGGCTCAAGCACTTCGATATTTTTCACCTTGTAAGGCGTTAATCTATTCCCCATTGCTTTTAAGCCTTTTACAGCAATGAACTCTTCAAGATTAATCTCTTCATCGTCACGATCGTTTGTTCTACGGTCGAATGAAATATTTATTACTGGTTTCCAATCGCTTAATACAAATTCTAATTGCGATTTCTCATGATCGGAAATAAAAAGCACACGTTTATCAGATAATTCTGGGATAAACCGTTTTACGTAGAAATTTTCTTTTTCACCCTCCCAATAAATAGCAGAAAGTGGTTTTTTAGGGTTCCACTTTTCAATAAGTACCATATCTTCTGGAAAATGAAGCGATAAATCAAAGTGTAACAAACGATACTCTCCTGTTTGCATAGCCACTAAGATTTTATCTTCTCCTTGGAAGGCTCCTAAAAGCTCTCCTCTACCCTCTGTATTGAGTTTTCGAACAATATCATCGTACCAAATTTTAAGCGCTGCCAAGGTAGAACCTCCCACTTCTTTTTGAACGACTTTACTAATGATATGAGGCGTTACACGATTTCCCTTACTCATTCGTCCTTTTACTAATAAATCAGCAAAATTAATATCGAATTTTAGTTTTTTGAGGTGTGCTCTCGGACGAAGAATTACTTGAACTGTTTCTTCTTCTCCGTTAGGATTTGCAGAGAAATACAATACCCTAGAACCTTTTGTTCCTGTGGTTAAATCATATTCTTTATCTCGTGTGATGCTTTTTACAGCAAAACGCTTCATGTAAGATGCTCCTTTCGTACCATCTTGATAAATCATGTGGTAGATGGTTCGCTCATCACCTTTTTTCCATACATCAACATGAATAATATCCTTACCAAAGAAATGTTTATCTGCTACTTTGCTCACCATCATCACCCCATCGGCTCTAAACACAATTACATCATCAATATCTGAACAGTCGGTTACAAACTCATCTTTCTTTAATCCATAACCAACAAAACCTTCTTCTCTGTTAACGTAAAGTTTCTTGTTGGATACAATTACTCTTGTTTTATCTACAGCATCAAACGTTCTTATTTCGGTTTTACGCTCTTGCCCTTCCGAATACTTTTTCTTAAGCATTTTGAAATAGTCAATCGCATACTCAATAAGATTTGCTAAATGGTGTTTTACCTGTGCTATTTGTTCTTCAAGATTTTGAATAAATGTATCTGCTTTTTCAGCATCATGTTTTGTTATTCTTCGCATCTTGATTTCGAGTAACCTTTTTACATCATCATCAGTTACTTCGCGAACTAAGTGTTTAATATGGGGCTTTAATAACTCATGCGTTACCTCTATGGCTTCTTCATAGGTTTTACCATCAAACTCAATGTATATTTTGTTCTCTATAAAGATTTTTTCAAGTGATGAAAAATGCCACTGTTCATTAAGCTCGCCAAGCTTTATCTCTAATTCTTTTTTAAGCAGATCAACTGTTTCATCAGTATTGATCTTTAGCATGTCATTTACCGATAAAAACTGTGGCTGGTCCTCTACAATCACACATGCATTGGGTGAAATGGATACTTGGCAATCTGTAAATGCATATAGTGCATCTATTGTTTTATCAGGAGAAATACCAGCTGTTAAGTGAATTACAATTTCTACTTCACTTGCTGTATTGTCTTCTATTTTTTTGACTTTGAGTTTTCCCTTATCGTTTGCCTTTATAATAGAATCGATAAGTTTACTTGTATCTGTTCCATAAGGGATTTCATGAATTACAAGTGTTTTATCGTCATCTTTTCTAATTTTAGCACGAACGAGGACCTTTCCACCTCTCATTCCTTCGTTGTAATTAGAAAAATCAGCCATTGCTCCATTTGGGAAATCTGGAAGAATGTTGACTTTTTTTCCTTGAAGGATTTTTATTGACCCATCTATTAATTCGATGAAGTTATGAGGTAATATTTTAGTAGATAAACCTACAGCAATACCTTCTGCTCCTTGTGCTAGCAATAATGGAAACTTAACCGGTAAATCAACAGGTTCGTTGTTTCTTCCATCATAGGATTTAATCCACTCGGTTGTTTTGGGGTTAAAAACTACTTCGTTTCCAAACTTTGATAAACGTGCTTCAATGTACCTTGGAGCAGCTGCTCTATCACCTGTAAGTGTGTTTCCCCAGTTTCCTTGACAGTCAATCAATAAATCTTTTTGTCCAAGCTGTACAAGTGCATCTCCAATCGAAGCATCTCCGTGTGGATGATACTTCATGGTATGTCCGATGATATTAGCTACTTTGTTGTAACGCCCATCATCCATTTCTTTCATAGAATGTAAAATTCTACGTTGTACGGGCTTTAACCCATCTTTAATGGACGGGACTGCTCGTTCAAGAATTACATACGAAGCATAATCCAAAAACCAATCTTGGTACATTCCTTTTACAGAAATGATACTACCTTCTTCCTCTTGGTTGGACTCGTTATTCTCTTCTGGAATATTATTTTCTTCTAATTCTTCGGACATAAGGACTTGTGCACTTTTTGCAGTATACAAATTTACACATTAATATGCCTTTTATGAAGCTGTTAAGAAAATGATATTGACAATGGTGTTTTAATTAAATTCTATAAGGTAAGTAAGCGCAGAACATCACTTTTTCTGTCTCTCGAAATTGGAATGGTTTCGTTATTTATTAGCAACAACTTTGAACTGCTTCCTTTTGTTACTGAAACTACAAAATCTTTATTAACTAAATGCTTACTATGTGATCTCAAAAACTGACTATTAGGTAGTTTTTCTGTTAAAGATTTTAAAGTTTTAGCCACCATCATTTGACTATCTTTAGTTACAATAATACTATAGTTATTATCTGCTTCTACTCGAATAATTTGATCAAAAGGAACTCTTACCATTTGATTTTTATGAGGTATTAAAATAGCTGTTTCACTAGTATGATCCGATTGATTTCTCCTTTGCTTTTTATACTTTTCAACTGTATCGATTAATTCTAATGGATCAACGGGTTTAAGTATGTAATCACTCACACTTAGCTTAATAGCTTCTAAAGCATATTGCTGATAGGCTGTTACAAAAACGGTATACATATTATATTCTTGAAGTTTACTTAATAAATCAAGTCCTGTATGTTCGCCCATTTCTATATCCATAAATAAAATATCAGGCTGTTGATCTTTTACTGCTACAAGTACATCTTTTACGTTACTAAATTGACCTACAACCTCAACTTCTCTACAGTAGTTTGAAAGCATTAGTTTTAGCGTTTCTCTAGCATGAGGTTCATCATCTACTATATATGCTTTAATCATTATCTAAAGGGATTTTTATTTTTATAAATGTTCCGTTTGAACCACTAGTTATACCTAACGTAATTTTGTTTTTTCGAAATTGATTAATCATATCAATTCTTCTTTTATTAAGACTTATAGCGTGTACTCCTTTATCTCTTTTTGTTGTGAGTTTAGAAACATCGAACCCGTTTCCATTATCACTTACTTCTATTTTTAACGTTCTATTTTCCTGTGTAAACAAAACTTTTATCTGTCCTTGCTCTTTGTTATTCACACCGTGCCAGATAGCGTTCTCAACAAAAGGCTGTATAAGCATCGATGGGATTTCTATTTTTGCAAGCTTTGGCTCATAATTAATTTCAAATTCAAAAGGAGTTTCAACTCGAAGCTGCTCCATTTCAACATATTGTTTTATGAGTTCGACTTCCTCATAGATAAACGCTGTGTTTTTATCGGACTGATTAAGAATTTTTCTTATCAGTTTGGAAAATTTACTTAAGTAAACGTGTCCAGAGGTAAAATCATTTTTTAAATAAAAATGCTGTATAGAATGGAGTACATTAAACAAAAAATGAGGATTTAATTGTGCTCTAAACGCTTTATGTTGGTACTCTGCCAATTTCCAATTCATTTCAGCTTTTCGCTTATTAGATTTTATATACCACCTAATAGTTAAAAGGATTAATAGTATAACCAAAATCACCAGAACTAACTTAAACCAAACTGTTTGATAAAATGCGGGTAAAATGGTAAAAGGATAGAGAGTAGACTCACTCCACGTGGCATCAATTATTCGCGATTGTATTTCGAACGTATATGTATTTGGAAGCAAATCAGACAGCAATACTTCAGTAGACTTTGTATATACCCAATCTTCTCTTGCGTTTATTTTGTACCTATAATTTGTTTCATAAGGTGATGAATAATTAACTACTTCATACTTAATAGAAACATTATTATTGTTGTGCTTAAACTTAACATCCTTATTGTTTAGATAATTGATTGTATCGGCACTAAAAGCTGAAATAAATACTTTAGGGCTATAGAGGTTCTTTTTCTCTAACGATTTTAAATTAATCACAACAACTCCGGAGCTAGTGGATAAAAATAAGCTTTCTTCTAATTGCTGAGCATCCTTAATATTAAATACAGGCAAACGGTAATTACTGGAATTGAATATTACTTCTAATTTTTTATTACAAATTAAAAAACCTTTATCTGTAAGAATATAAATAGAATCCTTAAACACTTTAATATTTTGTACTAAAGAGTTTTTAGGAAGATAGCTTTTTGTCTGCAATCGAATAGTGTCACTTCCATCAAACCTATACACTCCGTTAAGTCGCGTTGCTATATACAAGTAATTATTTGATACTAAGAGTTTCGATGCAGAAAATGGAAAAAGCTCTTTTTTCTTGTTTGTTTTTAAATCTATGGTATAAATAGTTGTATTACTACTGCAATAAAGTTTATCATTTAATTCTGCAAGAACATTACACCTATCATCTGATAAAACTTCTCTTTTCTTATAATCAAGATTACTTATTTTGATAATTGAGTTATACCTACCTACATACAAGTTTCCATTATGAGCGATAACATCTTTCGTTCCAGCTAGATTATAAAATCGATTTTCTATCTCGTTTTCTTTTATAATTAAGGAAGCTCCCTCCCCTATTGCATATTTATTGTTTCCGATTTTCTTAAAAAAGAGAAGGTCAAGATTTGATTTGTTTTGCCAATATAAAGACAAGTCATTATTACCGTTACATTCTAATACACGACTTTCTTCTATAATTTTAATTTTATCTTCATCGTATAAGATTTGTCGTGATTCTTTCTCAGTTATTTTTCTAACACTCGCTTTATTATATACTCTAAAAGTTCCATTATACATTGTAGATACCCATAAATAACCTTCGTAATCTATAGCAATGGATGTTGTGTTTCTATTTTTTAAAAATTGACTATAAAATATAAAGCCTCCTTCTTTATAATCATAAGAAAAGACTCCATTTGTTGTTGAAACAAAAAGCTTATTTTCTTCAAACTGAATGTTATTAATTGCATTTCTATCAAGCTCTTTTAAACTTAAATCGGTTACTTCATTTGTTTCTAGATTTAGTAATCCAAATCGCTCATAAGTTGGAGAAGTTTTAGCTGGATGATAAGGAAAGAGGACTCGATTATCTCCAACTGGACATATTTTATATCGAAATGAACGAGTTGAAGAAAACTTAATGGATGACTTAATTATTCCTTGATTAAATATAATTGTATGAGAAACAGTATCTGTTAATCCAGCTATTGAAAAAATATGTAAACTTTCTTTATACTTGTGTGCTCCTAGAACTGATCCACCTTCAGGTACAACCTTAACCTTTCGTATTTTATTTCCATTATACACGTAAGCATATTGGTCTTTTGTAAAGAAAAACCAAACTTCTTCTTTATATTCTAACACTTGCTTTATAAAACCTTTTGGTGAGCAGCTTAAAGTCTTTCGTTTTTTATTATTGGGTAAGTCATCATATTGAGATAAATAAGATAATTGACCATTATAATTAACTAACCACTTTCTTTTTTTACTATCCTCATAAAAGAAAAACACTTCGTCATCAATGTATTTGTCATCTATAGGAGGTGAAACAATTGATCTACCATTAAATGAGTGTATTCCCTTATCTGAAGAAATCCAAAGTTTATTTTTATGATCAAACCCCACTGCATAATGTGTATTAGTAGGCAACCCATTAGTTGTAGAAAGGTGAGTAGGTATGAATTGATTTTTACCACTCAAACACAAAAAAAGTACTCCAAAAAATAATATGGTTTTTATTCTATTCACTCGAATGAATTTAATATAAAAAATAAATAAAACACTCTTCTTCTATTACGACACACCTATTAAACGACTGTTTTTTATTACAACAACCTATTAGCACATTACAAAATACTATTTGAAACTAACCAAATACTCAATAACTAAACACTTGGCTCTTTCCTTGGTAATTCACTAATAATTTTACTTCATGATGAGAATTACAATTTTAGCAGTACAACTTATGTTTTTGGGGCTTACTTATGGTCAAGAATTAACTGATGACTTTAACTATATAGACTTTTCTAAGTATTATGAGAAGTTAATAAGTAGTTCTAATGAAAATTCGCAAAAACAACTTAACTATTGTAAAGCACTTAGAAAAAATTATAAAAAACTGGAAGAAAAGGGATATGACCTTTCCATACTATCAACTAAATGGAAAAAAGTAACACAACTTGAAAGTGATCTTAATAATGTTAAAAATGAGAAAGCAACTAGTCAAACTGATATAGCTTATTTGAATAGAATCCAAATAAACTTGAGTTTTTACTTACAGATTTCTCCCAAAAACTATAGTAAAATTATGTTTGATCAACTTAAAAGAGAAGTTGATATTAACAAACTTATCGTCTTGAGTAAAAACCCTACTTATAGCAATCACCAAAGCATACAAACTTATAAACAAATTGAGAAAATAAGCTTAGAGGATAAACTTTCACCCTTATACGGTGAGCTTAAAAAGCAAACAAATGATCAGGTTTACAACATGATGTTAAGTGCTATTTCAAACTATATAAATGCTTATCACTATTTATTACCTAATAAATCGGCAACGGTTTTAAAAGAAAGAACAAAACTTTCAAATGCCACAAATGATCAAAAGGATGTACTCACTGCTAACAACAAGAAACCAGAAAAGGTTATAGTTCCAACATCTTTTGAAAACAATCCTTCACTCGAAAATGAAATAAGGTTACTGGCCAAAAAGAAAGAACCATCAACTTACAAGGTTATAATTAACTCATCCAAATGGGTAAACGAATATGAATATAATGAACTTGTTAGAAAACGTAGAATGGTTGTTGGTGTTTCTAAAAGTTCAGAAGCTGACTGTAAATTGACCTACTACTCTATCATTCAAAAGTTTTATGAAGGTGATCTTTTACCACCTCAAATCGATGAGGTAATACAAACTAGAACGGTTCCCTGTAAAGAAATTAACTAATAGAAAAAACAAAAAAAATGAAAATCAAACTACTCAAAAAAACACTAGAAAGACTAGTACCTAAAATTTTAGTCTTTGCAGGAGTAATTAGCTGTAGTTACTCCCAAACATTGATTCAGGACTTAAACAATAAAGGGAAAAACTTTGAAATACAAGCTTCTATAGAATTCCAAGGAGAATTTTATCTTGCAGTAAATGATCCAGAGTTTGGAACAGAACTATTTAAAACTGATGGTTTATCACCAGCAGTAAGAATGACTGATATTAACCCTGGTTCTGGAACTTCCATCGTAATCAAACAAGAAACATTTGTAAAAACAACAAACTATTTGTTCTTCGTAGCTTTTAATGGTACAAATACGTATTTATATAGAACTGACGGAACATCATCTGGTACTATTCAGATTTCTTCTACAATTATTGCTGAGGCTAATAAAAACTCCTATGTTGTTAACGATAAAGTTATTTTTCATGGAAGCAGCACACCTGAGGGTAGAGAACTTTTTGTTACAGATGGAACACCTGCGGGGACCGGTATAATTGAAGATTACACAGCTGGATCTGGTAATACTTTTGGTGTAATAAACAAAGTGTTAAATAGCCGATTGTTAATGTTTGGAAACTTCTCTAATCAAAGTACTTTATACTCGATAGAACCAACAATTAATACTCCTTATCAAACAATTTTAGATTTTAATACTATACACACAGGTGCAAGAATATCATCTAGAGGTTTCTCTCAAGCGGATAATGGATCAATTTATTTTTCAGTTTATATTCCATCACAAGACTCAACTGAAATCTGGAAAACGGATGGAACTGTTTTTGGAACTAATTATACAGGCATTAAAGAAAACAAGTTTATTGACATATTCTCTAATAATGGTTCATCACTAGTATATTATAAAGCATTTGATGGCTCCATAAACAGAATAAATACTACCAACAATAGTTTATTCACCTATACCACAGATGTTCGAGTAACAGATATTAACAACACTTATACTTTAAACGATCAGTTATATTTTGTAGGAGATACTGTTGGCAGTAGTGAACGTTTTTTATATCGTACACAGGGTTCATTAATCATTAAAATTGATGCCAATGGTGATAACTTCAATTCTCCTTTTAATTTTAAAGAATTTAATAGCTTTCTTTATTTTACAGCTATTGACACACTATTTAATCGAGAAATTTATCGAACTGGAGGACTACCATCTACAACAAAAAAAATTATTGATTTAAACGGAAAACCTGAAACTTCATCTTTAGATGTCTCTTATTTTCACTATTCTATTTTTGATAATGAATTATTCTTTCCAGCGACTGATGGTTCTTCAATAGGTTTCGATTTATGGAAAACAGATGGAACTGCTACAGGAACAATAAACCCAATAGATAATAACCCAGGAACTGCAGGATCAAATCCATATCAAACGCAATACGTAAGCAACGTAAATAAATTATTTTTTGCTTCTGATTTTAATGCAACTGGACAATCAAATATTTATAGCGTTGACTTCGATGCCACAAAAATTGATACGTTTTACAACGATAATTTTGTAAACTCTTTATCCGCAATAAAAAACACCATGACTGGATTTGATAATCATTTACTTTTTTCTGCAAGAGACGAAAAGATAATTCCAGCATCAGTAAATGAAATTCCATTTGTATCTGATGGAAATACTATTACTCCTAAACAAATTTTCCCAAACTTGAATGTGTCTGAGTCCCCAACTAATTTTGTTCGACAAGTTGCAGCTGGGAATGATATCTACTATATGGGAATTACGGATAAAAACAATACATCAAGAGATCAGATATATAGAATAAATGGATATCAAAATGGATATCCTCATAATCCAATAAATAATGCTTTTGTAAAACAAAACACAAAAATTTTCTTTTTTAACGCAAACGGAAAATTATATTATCAGCAATCCAGCGATAGTGAACTTGGAACAGCAAGTGCTAATAACCCAGGAACGCTATTAATTGATTTATCTGGAACAGTTCCTTCTAACCCAAGAGATTTCCATGATGCAGATGACCGTTTTTTCTTCTCTGCTGCCAACACAGTTTTAGGTGATCGTGATATTTATATTTCTGACGGAACAGCAAGTGGAACTTACTTATTGAAAGATTTTAATCCTTCTGGTAGTTCTTTTGTTGATCGTACAGGGAATTTCGTGAAATCTGGAAACTCTTACTACTTCATTGCTAACAATGGTTCAAGGGATTTAATTTACATTACTGATGGTACAACTGCTAATACCGATTCTCTTTTTGCTTTTCCTTCGGGAACACGAATCGATTATATGCAAAAAGGAGTCAACGGTGTATATTTTGCCGTTAATCAAGGTAGCGGATATGAAATGTGGTATACTTCTGGACAAGGAAATACTGCTAAAGTAACGAACAGCCCTGTATTTGATACCATTACAGGTATTACTTCTTGGGGTAGTAAGTATTACTTTTCAGGTAATGAAACAGGAAGGTCTTTTGGAATCCATGAAATTATTGAAAACACAAGCATTTTGAGTCCGATAAATAAAATTTCAACAGTGGATTTTGATATGATTGAGTATTTATCTGCTTACAACGGTTCATTAATTTTTACTGGAACAGAAAAACTGTATGGTAGTGAACTTTGGAAACAATGTTTACCAAACGATAACTTTTATGCAGGTTTAGATGCTGAGATATGTTTTGGTGACAGTGTTCTATTACAAGCCCAAAACGCCTTTGGAGATTCTGTAAAGTGGAACAACACGATAGAAAACAACACGTATGCTTCCCCTTCCATCAACTTGGATTTTGTAGCTACAAACAAATATGGGTTTGGATGTTTAGTAAATGACACCATAAGTGTTATTACCACCCCTCTTCCAAATATAACTGCTACAGTTAGTACGGATACATTATGTTTAGGAGATTCAACTGTTTTTAATGCAACGAATGCTGATGTTTATTCTTGGTCTGACAATATTGTTACGGGGACTGATTATGCTCCCACAACTTCTGGTTACTTTACTGTAGAAGGTACAGACACAACTACTGGATGTTCTCAAAAAGATTCTGTTTTTGTGAAAGTAAATATTCCGCAAGGATCATTAAATTTTACTGATACTGGTATTTGTTCTGGAGATTCTGTGGTATTAACTGTAAGTAATGCTAATTCTATCGTTTGGAATAATGGTTATATAGATGGTAGTTTTATTAGTCCAAGTATAACAACAACATATACTGCTAGTATTACAGATATCAATGGATGCGAAAAGATTGACTCTGTAGAAGTATCTGTAGGTGATACAGCAAACATTTTCTTCGATACACTAAATCATGAATTTACTACTACAGCAACTGGCAATTACCAATGGTTTAGAAACGATTCGCTTTTAGCAGGTGAAACTTCTGCTACCCATGCTCCACTAGTGAATGGCGAGTATAAAGTTTTAGTTACTAATGGTGCTTGTGAAGATACAAGTGTAAGCTTAGGGTACTATAGTGCAAGTATTGATGAAGGACAACTGTTCAATTATAAAGTATATCCAAATCCATCCTCGGGGTTATTTTATGTTAATACAGAAAATCCTTCATCAATCTCAGTGTTGTCTATGGAAGGAAAGTTGATTTTCTCAAGTAATTACTCATCATATAAACATGAGGTTCAACTTTCTTCTATAGATGCTGGGATGTACATGGTAATTATTAAAATCGGGGAATTAAGAGCTGTTGAAAGGGTAATTATTAATTAAGAAAACACATAGCTTAATATCACCACAAGATAAGAGAGACTGTTTACTTTAAGCAGTCTCTTTTTTTGTTTGATCAACTATTGCTGAAATTTATTAAGTGGATATATTGATTATATTTGAGAATAGGCTTCGATTCATTGAGGTTTAATAGAAACACACACAATTAAACAAAATAGTATATGGGAATGACCTGCAGTATAGTTAGAGTTTCTGGAAATGAATTGGAAGCTTTTATCAAAGAACCTGAGCTGCTCGAAGAAAAGATCTTTAGTGATGAAGCAATGGAAGCTGACTAGTTTATCGATATCGATAAATCCTGGGACGGAATAAACTTTATTCTTACAGGAGATATACTTGGAGGAATTGAAAGAGATTTAACACCGCTTGAGTCTGCTTTATTTAGCTTTCAAATAATTGATGAGGAACAAGACTTAGGTATGGGACCTGCTAACTACAGGACACCTGAACAAACGAAAGAAATAAGTCTTCAACTCTCCAAACTGGATAAAGACTTTCTTAAAAAACGCTTTGATCCCAGTAAAATGAATCAGCTCGGTATATATCCGGATGGCATATGGTCTGAAGAAATGCTTGAATATCTCATTGAATATTTTGATGATCTAAAAGCATTTTATGCGATTGCTTCGAAGAATAATGAAGCCATTATTTCGTTTTTGAGTTAAATATATTTATTTGGGATTTGATGTTACTTTAAATCCCTAGAAATACGAAAAATTGCGCGTAAAACTTGTAGAATGAAAATATTATTAATAACACTTTTTAATTCCTTTTCTCTCATAACATATTCTCAAATCACTGAAAACTCAATGAGTAAATCTGATTCTAGTAAATACAACCTCATTATCGGAAAATGGTGTTATACTGCCTCAGAGGATAATTATATGAAGTTGGAAAACATTAACACAAGAAACTCATTGTTATCCGATTGCAGTGGTTTAATATTTTACAAAAATAATCTTGTTGAAGAAGTTGTTGCATCTAATCGTCTTGTTTTTTTTTCGAAGAGAGTTACTAGATACGTTATTGAGAATTCAATATTAACTTTGTCATATATACTGAAGAATGGGCAGTTAGAGAACGAGAATTACGAAATCATTCTTATTGAAAAGAATAAGATCATTCTTAAACACCAATAGTGATTGTTTTATAAAAACAATTAATCATCAAAATGGAAAGAAAAACAATCTTCGTAAGTTTCTCATTCTTTATTATTGGTGTAATACTTTCATTTTTTCTTGAGTCTACCTTCAGAAGTCTTGTTTTAAATATCTATCAATGGACGACCAATAATGGAATTCAATTCCATGGGAAAAACCTGTATTTGCTTAGCTCTCCAATTTTTTATTTAGGTTTTGGTCTTTTCTTTTCTGTACTTACTTTGAACATGTACTTTCATTCCACAGCAAAAGCTGCAATTAAGGCTATAACTCCATTGTTTATTTTTATGCTCATACTAACAGGTATTATCGGTTTGGACGCTAACTTTAAGATAATGGAGTGCACCTTATGTGACGAAGGAATTAGATACCTAAGATATAGTGAAGTAAATCACGGTTTAATAGTAGGGATCTCATTTATCCTTTCTACGGTGCCTATTTTAATCCAAATAATAAAAAGGGTAAGGAGCAATGCATAAGTAAAATATTATGTCCATAAAAATCACATTATCAATAGGATTACTTTCAAAACAAAAAAAGGAAACGTTTCCGTTTCCTTTCCAATTTAATCAGTAGTCAATTACTTCTTCACATATATCCACCAAGCTTCTTTATTCACTTCTAGGCGTGCTTTACGAAGCTCTGGTTGTACTTGTGCCTTTTTTAGTGCTTTCGGTACGCACGAGTGATAAAAACCACCTTCTTTATGTTGAATAGTAATTCCATTTACTCTTTTTAAGTAATCACACCTTTCTTTATGATCTGGTGAACGGTGTGAGCAAACCACAATGTAATACCCTTCTTCAATACCTTTCTCCTCTTCTTCTTTGGTTAAGTAAATGGTGTCTCTAATAACTTCTTTGTTTTCTAGCTTATTTTTAAGAAGTAACACTTCTGTTTGTAAAAAATCATTGGATAAACTCAACGAATCATTTTCTTTAATGAGTTGTGCTTTGGTATAGTTTACTTTTTCAGCAGCCTTTAGCTGTGCCTTGAGTTTGTATATTTCCTTCTGTAAACTATCTAGCTTCTCCTTCTCTTGGGCTTGTGTTGAAAAGCAAATAAATGCAAAAAGTATAACTAATAAATACTTCATCTTATTTTACCTGTTGCTTTAACTCCTCGATTTTGTCTTCAATTTCTCTCATGCGTTGCTTATCAGCTGCTGTGATTTTGTTTTCTTGAGACTTTTGAAGCAATCCTCTAAGCTCTGTTTGTAATGCGTTTAATTCAGCCTTCACTTCTGTATTTGCTGGGCTATTGTTAATTGTTTGCACCTCTTGCATGTAAAGCATCAAGTTTTGGTTGGCTCTACGCTGTCCAAATCCTCCTAAAATTTTGTTTCCTCTTTTGTTCTTAATGGTAAAAGCTAAAAATACTTCATGCGAACTTGCTGATAACGCTTGGAAATCACCTGTTACAGCTGAGTAGGTATATCCTACTTGAAAGTCATTGATTCGAACACCTAAACCAGCTAATATATTTCCATTGGTTCTGTACGTTCCTTTTAACCATAACATTTTTCTCCATTCAAAAGCTAATCCTCCATCCAATAGGTAAGGACTCTTATTTAAATACTGAAAAACAACAGATGGAATTACATCAAAATCTTTATTGATCGCTTGACGGTATTTCCCCAATGCAAAAATATGATCAGAGATTGGTCTTCCACTAACCACCAAATGAGGTAATGACAAACCTAACTCTAAGTTTTCCCATTGGCACATCGCACCAAACCCTGCTAAAAAGTTAGAAGAGTTGTAATTTCCTTGTGTAAGGGTAACATCACTTTGATCAGTATATTGATCTCCAATCAATGTGTTTTGTTGCAAATACGTTTGGTAATAGCCAGCAGAAACACCAAAATTTAAAAAGTGCTTTCCTTTTAATTGTACTTGGTATTTATAAACACCCTCAGCAGTAAAGTTGTTAAAAATCCCTCTGCTATCGATAATGGCTTTAAAACCTATTCCGTTATTATTTGCAATCCGACTGTTAATTCCAAACATAGAGTTTGTTGGATTTCCTTCAATCCCCACCCATTGTGTACCAGGGTTTAAAATGAATTGTGTTCCATCTTCTGAACCTGTGTAAGCTGGGTTTATATTAAACCAATTCATTTGGTATTGGTAGTGTGTATTTAAATCTTGTGCTTTAGCTCCTAAAGCAGTTAATAAAGAAAGTGATAGGATAATCTTTTTCATTGTATAAACGTTCTTAATGTAATAAATTGGCTTAAAATTATTTTAAAATGGAGATTTGACCTTTAAACAATAGGTTTGAATCACTGTTATTTTGGAACAAGTAGAAATAAACACCTGCATTTAATGGTGTTCCGTTATACGTTCCATCCCATGTATTATCGTACTCCATATCTTTAGAGTAAACAACTAAACCAGCATCGTTAAAGATGGTTAGTTTATAATCACTGTAAATCTCCACGTTTTCAATTTTGAAGAAATCATTCACTCCATCGTTATTTGGAGAAATAATTTTATTAACAAATTTTTTTTAATATGAAATTTTTTTTTTTTATTTTGTTAATATCTTTTTTTCTTTTTCTATCAGAATTTTTATATATTTCTCTAATGCAATAGTTGTTACACCTGACATTAATGGTGTATTAAATTCAATCGCATTTAATACATCTTTATCTATCTCCTTTTTCTTATATTTTTGTTTTAAAAATTTATAATCTTCTTGATATCTTATTTTACTTTTTCTAGTTACAAAAATATTTAACAATTGAC
>CATLPG010000048.1 GCA_950054195.1 uncultured Saccharospirillaceae bacterium | reverse complement strand
AGCCCATCGATTCAATAGAAGAATTAGAGGCCATTAAGTCCAAAGTAAGAGATTATCCTTTCTTTAAAAATATTATCTATAACGATTCAACAAACTTCCATGCGCTAGTTCTTAATATTAACATGGATAAGTTTAATTCAGAAGAAAGAGAGGGTTTTGTAACTAATATTAAAGCAGTTACTAATAAATATAGTGATGTGTTCGATAGTGAATTTTACTATACAGGTTTGCCTTTTATTCGTGCAGAAAACATGGAAAGCCTGAGAGCTGAAGTGAGGTTTTTTATGGTTATATCACTTTTAGCTACTGTTTTGGTTTTATTCTTCTTTTTTAGATCGTTTAAAGTAATATTAGTAGCGAGCGTTATTGTTTCTATTGGAGTTTGTTGGACATTAGGTTTGCTAGGCTTATTTGATTATGAAGTATCTGCCCTTATAGGATTGCTGCCCTCTATTATAATTGTTATCGGTATACCTAACTGTGTTTATTTAATTAACAAGTATCAACAGGTTTATATAGAAACTCAAGATAAAGAACTGGCGTTAAAAACAGTTATCCAAAAAATTGGACATATTACCTTAATTACAAATTTTACTACAGCATTCGGATTAGGAACCTTTGTTTTTACAAATACACAGCTACTGGTTGAATTTGGTGTGGTTGCTTTTATCAGTATCCTATTATTGTTTTTCCAAACTGTAGTAATGGTTCCTACTCTTTTTAGCTTTATGCCAGCGCCTAAGGAAAAACATACTAAGCACCTAGAGAAAGGATGGTTGTCATACTTCCTTAAAACCTTATCAAATATTGTTACCAATCATAGGAAATGGGTTTATACACTTTCTATTTTATTAGTTGTGTTTAGTATTGTTGGTATATATATGTTGCGAACTACTGGTAGATTAATTGATGACTTACCAAAAAACAATAAAGCCAGAACAGATTTAGCCTACATACAAGAGCAACTTACAGGAGTAATGCCTTTAGAGGTTTATTTAGAGGTCAACAAAAAAGGAAAGTATCAACAAACATCAACTGTAAATAAAATTGATAGTATTGAACGTTTCTTAAAAACGTTAGACCCTATAACTAAAACAGTTTCTTACGTTGATGCGCTAAAGTTTGTTAACCAAGCTTTTTATAATGGAAACCCAGAAAAGTATAGTATCCCTAAAGGACGTGATAAAGGGTTTATTAAAAAGTATGTAAACAATAGTGGAACATTAAAAAACTCATCATTTATAGATACTGGAGGTACCAAAGCAAGAATATCTGCCCAAATGATAGATATTGACGTTATGGAATTGGATGAGCTTGTATCTACCGTTGAGCCAAAAGTTGATCAAATTTTAAATCCAGATAAAGAACAAATTCAAAATATAGTATCTAACCTCCATTTTTCTAAGGAGCAATACGATAATGATATTAGTTATTTAGATACTTTATTTGATGAGTTTAGATATATAGAAAACGCACTAATAGCCCAAGTTAAAACTGAGGATAAAGAGTTAGCGAAGATGTGGTATGATGAAGGTGTAGATAAAGAAGCAGTTCTTAACAGAGGTGAAAGTAAATTACAAGCAGCCATTGATAAAACATATATTAAAAATAACATAACTGGCTTTTCAGTGCCTTTTGCAAAGGGAACAAAGTATTTAATCAAAAACCTTCTCATAAGTTTGGTGATAGCCATTGTAGGTATTGCATTACTCATGTTTTTCTTGTTTAAGTCATACTGGATGGTTTTTGTTTCGGTTTTAGCGAACTTACTTCCTTTGTTGTTTACCGCTGGTTTTATGGGCTATGTAGGCTTTGCTCTAAAACCAAGTACAATTTTAGTATTTAGTATTTCATTAGGAATTGCAGTTGATGATGCTATTCACTTTTTAGCAAAATTTAAGCAAGAACTTAAGCTAAGAAACGGAGAATTTAAACCTTCCGTTTATGCTGCACTAAAAGAAACAGGAATAAGCATGCTTTATACTTCAATAATCCTTTTCTTTGGGTTCTCAGTATTCTTATTATCTGATTATGGGGTTAACCAAGCAATAGGTTTATTAATATCGCTAACGCTGCTTTTAGCCATGTTGTCTAACTTAGTATTGCTACCATCCCTCTTGCTTACTTTTCAAGAACGTATAGAACGATAGAAAAAATTCACTTTTTGTTGATGTCATCATTTATGAGTATATTTGTTTATAACAACTATTGTTAAAAACAATTAAATGAACACAAAAGAATATTTAGCAAAAGATAGAGGCCATGCCAATCATGGTTGGTTAGAGGCTAGACATACATTTAGTTTTGCTGGTTATTATGATCCAGATAAAACAAATTTTGGCATGTTACGCGTGTTTAACGATGATTTAATTGCTGGAGAATCTGGGTTTGGTAAGCATCCGCACGATAACATGGAAATTATCAGTTACATTGTTGATGGTGAACTTTCACACGAGGATAGCATGGGGAATAAAGGGGTGATTAAGAAAGATGAAATTCAAGTGATGTCAGCAGGAAAAGGTGTTTTTCATAGTGAATTTAATGCGTCAAAAAACACAACAAATTTACTTCAAATATGGATTATGCCTAATAAGAGTAATGTAGAACCTAGGTATGATCAAAAAAGGATTAGTAACCTTATTCAACCGAACGAGTTAACAAGCGTAATATCTCCAGATAAAAACGGACTATGGCTTCATCAAGATGCATGGATGTATGTGGGGGCTTTTGAGAAAGAGAAAACCATTGATTACACTTTAAATAATAACGAGCATGGGGTATTTGTATTTGTAATTGATGGAAATGTTCAAATTGGAGAGAAGACACTGTCTAGAAGAGATGGTTTGGGAGTTTGGTCAACAGATAGTTTTACCCTATCAGCAAAAGAAAACACGAAGTTTTTGTTGTTAGAAATACCAATGATTAGAAAATAAATTTAAGATATTATGGAATTAATTAAAGCATTAAACTGGCGGTACGCTACCAAAAAGTTTGATCCTTCAAAAAAGGTGAAGGATGAAGATTTTGAAACACTAAAAGAAGCTGTTCGATTAACAGCCACATCTTATGGTTTGCAGGCTTTTAAAGTGAAAATTATAAGCGATGATGCAACTAAGCAAAAAATAGCATTTGCATGTAGTAATCAACCTCAAATAACAACGGCTCATCACTTGTTTTTGTTTTGCAACTATACAAAAGTATCAGCAACGGATGTCGATAATTACTTAGAAAGAATAAGCAATACAAGATCACTCGATATAGAAAAAGTTGCTCCATTTGGCGATTACATCAAAGGGGCATTAAACGGTTTAGAAGATGAGCAATTAGCTGCATGGACATCCAAGCAAACCTATATAGCCATGGGAACACTTTTAGCAGCAGCAGGAGAGTTAAAAATTGATAGTTGCCCAATGGAAGGTTTTGATGCAGATCAATTAAATCAACTGTTAGATTTAAACGATAAACATTTAAACGTGTCTTCTATTGTTGCCGTAGGTTATCGATCAGAAGATGATAAAAACCAACACCTAAAAAAAGTTAGAAAATCGAAAGAGGAATTGTTTATTTAAACAAATTACCCTAATATAATTTACATAAGAAACAAAGAGATTTTAAATTTCTTTGTTTCTTTGGTTATGGAAGCATCTTTAACAAGTAAGGAAGTCCAAGAATGGATAAAAAAAAATTATAAAAAAGATATTCCATCGCTTATTTTAAAAGGTAGTCCGTTTAATAAAATACCTGTTCAAGAGTTAGCAGACCAGCTGCAGTCAAGAAAAAAATCAGAAAAAAAACTACCTACTTGGTTTAGTACAAATAACATAATTTATCCTAAGTCATTATCCATAGAACAAACCTCTTCTGAGCAAACAGCAAAGTACAAAGCAAGTTTAATAGGAGGTAATTCGTTGTTAGATTTAACCATGGGTTTTGGAGTCGATACTTTCTATTTTTCCAAAAGCGTAAATCAATTAATAGCCATTGAAAGGCAACTTCATCTTGCAGAAAAAGTAAGCCATAATTTTAAAATTTTTGGAGTTAATAATGTTTCAATCGAAAACACCTCATCCGAAGAATACTTAGCAAATACAAAACAAACCTTTGATTGGATATACTTAGATCCAGCAAGAAGGGATGAAAACAAAAACAAAGTATTTAAACTTTCCGACTGCGAACCAAATGTTATAGAATTAAAAAACGATTTATTTAAACGATCAAATAACGTGATGGTTAAAACATCACCAATGTTAGATATTACTCAAGGAATAATTGAATTGGAAGACGTAACAGAAGTTCATGTAGTATGTTTGAATAATGAGGTAAAGGAATTACTGTGGATTTTATCGAAAAAGTACCAATCAAAAGCACCCATTTTTAAAATCGTTGAACTAAAAGAAGGGAATAACTTTATTAGCGAGTATAAACCAAGTAATGATTCAATTGACCTCACCTTTTCTGAACCGCTAGAATACATCTATCAACCACATGTAGGTTTTTTGAAAGCTGGTTTGTCTGATTTTACGGCAACTGAAAATAGCTTGAATAAAATAGAAGTAAACACACATTTATATACTTCAAAATCATTCATTAAAAACTACAAAGGAAGAATTTTTAAAGTTAAACATATAGCACTTTTTAATAAAAAAGAAGTAAAAAAACAGTATAGTCATAAGCAATATACTGTTGTATCAAAAAACTTTCCATTGCAATCGGAAGAACTCAAAAAAACATTTAAAATAAAAGAGGGGAAGGATGATTGTTTACTCTTTTTTCGAGGGCAAAAGAATAAAAAGTATGTTGTTGAAGCAAAACGAGTTTATTAATAATGTTTTATTATTTTAGTTATATGAGAGGGAATGGTTTAAAACTTTTAATAGCTACTATTTTAGTGGCAAATTCAAATCTTGTTTTCGGACAAAGTAAACTAACAACAGATCAAACTATTTTGTATTCTAACGAAGGTAAGTTTCAACTTGCTTCGCTCGATTCGATAAAAGTATACACAACTATTGATAATTCAAGTTTAGATGTTTACAAGGTGATTCAAAAAATAGAAGAATCAACTATTAGTGATAAAAAATTAATTGTTAGAATTCTTGAAATGCACGCAACTAAAGAAGCTAAATTAAACGAGTTACTAAATCTTAGTCAAACGTATAAGGAAGTAAATACAATTTTAAGGGAGGAATTGATTTTGAACTTAAATAAAAATTAATAGAATAAACATGAAACACTCCATCATCATTATTTTAAATGTAGTATTAATAATAGGTACAACTAGCTGCCAAAACATTTCAGAAGAAGCAGCAAAGCACAACAATAAAATTATAGACGCTCATACTGATTTAGTAGTTCAGCTGGATGAATTAAAAATGAAAGGAGCAGAAGAAGATGTTGATCGACTTAGAAAAGAATACAACAAAACACTAGAGGAGGCAAATAAAACTTTAACCTTTGCTGATACATTAACACCTTTTCCAAATGATGATTCATTTAGAGTTGGTTTAGTAAACTATTCCAAAGGAGCCATAGCTGCACTTGAAAATGAATTTGATAGTATTCTCTATTATGTGGCTATTCCAGATACTGCCTACGAAACAAAAGATTCAATTGCTTATTTTAGGTTGATAGAGACATTTGATGTTAAACTATTAGAGTTACAAGATAGCTTTGTGCAGGTTCAAGCAACATTTGCTAAAAAACACGAATTTTCGCTTGAATAAGTTTTTGAAATATTTTGTTTTCGTTTTAGGAGTATTACTTGTTTTAGGTTTTGCTTTAAAGGGAACGTTTACCCATGAAAAGTTCGACTCTAAAACATGGAAATCTTGGGTTGAATCAGAGGAAGCTCCTTCTCTTAGATGGGATATGATGAATAGCTTAAGAAAGAGCCATCAATTAAAAGGAAAAACGAAACAACAAGTTTTACAGCTCCTTGGTGAGCCAAACTCACAATCAAAGAATCAACTAAGCTACTATTTGGGATACTCAAAGAGCGGTGTAAATACTGCAACATTATTTATTGATTTTAATGATGAAAACGTTGTTGTTCGTTTTTTCGTAAATCAAGGATAGATGTCCCTCAGGGACTAAAAAGTTAAACTAGCTCCAATTGATGGTAAAAGAGGCAGCTGATAAACACTCTCTGTGGTTACACGATCCACATAGAAAATATTTTCTCTGTTGTACACATTGGTAGCTCCTGCATTAACTTCTAATACTGTGTTTTCGTTAAACGTAAATGTCTTTTTAATATTAATATCTAATCGATGGTAAGTTGGCAAACGTCCGCCATTTAATTTACCATAAACAATAGCTAATTCATTTGAGTTAGCGGTTGTTACATCTGTACTTGCACCATCAGCGAAATCAATTTTATTGTAGTATCCTTGTGTTTGTGTAAATGGTAAACCAGATCCAAAATTCCAACGGGTATTAATTTCCCAAGAATTGTTTTTACCAAATTTATACGATCCGATCAAGTTGACAGAGTGTCTTCGATCAAACACAGGCGAATAAGTTTGTATACCGTCCCAACGCGTTACTTTACCATAGGAATATACCCCCCATAAATAAAGTTCTTTATTTGAGTATTTAACAACAAAATCAGCTCCGTAAGCATCTCCAGTTTCAATGATATAGTCTTTTTTATAAATATCTGGTTCGTCAGCAAAATCTGCATTGTCATTAAAAATTTTGTTTCTGTTGGTATTGGTTAATTGCGTAAACCATTTGTAATATCCTTCTACATTAATGCTAATTTTATCGGTTAAGTCGTACTCCCCACCTATAATAGCATGATCCGATTTTTGTAAAGAATGCCTTCTATCCCTAACTTCTCCATCTTCATCTGTAATTTCATCTTGGAGGTTATCAAGACCAGATAAAAAACCATAAAATAAGTTTACTACATCTCTATCGCTGTTTGCACTAATTAAATTTTGAGAATACCTACCTCCAGCAGCTTTCAACCTAAAGTTTTCAGTTACGTTATATTTAATACCAATTCGAGGTTCAGGGGATAAATCTCTTAATGTAGCATAGTAATGCAAACGTAAACTAGGCTCAATAACAAACAAGCCGTTTACCATTTTATAGCTCACAAACGATCCTAACTCACTGGTGTTTTCGTTTTGTTCTAGCCTCCTGCCAACGGAGTTAAAAGTGCTAAACTCGGTGCTAAAACCAAGTATTTCAATCCCGTATTTAATTTCATCATCACGAATAAAATATTTGAAATCAAAACCTAAGTTAAATCCATTTACACGGCTAAATCTTTCGTTTAAATTAGCCTCACTTAAACTTATTTTATAATCCGAAAAAGAAAATTTACCACCAATCAATACACTAGAACTTCCAGGGATAACAATAAAGTTTGATCCCACACCATAAGAATCCCATCGTAGGTCAGACACTAAATTATAGTTCACACGATCAGCATAATTGAATCCAAAAACATTCAGTTTACTTCCGTTTTTTCCTTTAAAAGAAACTTTCCCATACAAATCTCTATAGTTAAACGGGAGGCCAGCGGTATCGATATACGAATAGAAAATCTTAGAACTTTGGGCTAAATAAGAGTTTTTTGCAGTTAAAATATACGTAATACTACCATCTCCTGGTTCTTTTGGCTTCTTTAATGGACCTTCCAATAAAAACTTAGCGGTAAAGGGTGATACGGAAACTTTTCCTCCTGTTCGGTTTGCGTTACCATCACGAGTAGTAATATCCATGATAGAAGAAATTCTACCACCATACTCTGCACCAAAACCACCTGTGTAGATATCTGCATTTCTAATAATGTCTGTTTCAAAAACAGAGAAAAAACCAATACTATGGAAAGGATTATATATCACCATTCCATCTAACAACACTTTATTTTGAACGGGAGATCCTCCACGCACATACATTTGTCCACCTTGATCTCCAGTGGTAACCACTCCAGGAACTGTTTGAAAATAAGTAGCAATATCAGCTTCTCCGCCAATGGAAGGAACAGCCTTAATGTCTTCTGCAGTCGCTTTGGTGACCGACATTTTTACATCGGTTTTGGATTCTTGCTTATCGCCACTAACAGTAAACTCTTTTAGTTTTTTAGCTTCTTCTTCTAATACTATTTTTTGATTAATAACATCTCCAGCCTTTAGCTCAATTGGGAGCTCATAAGTAGCATAGGTAATGTTTGATACTTGAAGTGTATATTTTCCAGGCGGAACTTTAGTAATACTGTAATATCCGTTTACATCACTAGGCACACCATAGGTAGTTCCTTTTAAAACTACGTTCGTAAAAATTACCGGCTCACCCGTTTTTGCGTCATAAACGAATCCGCGAATGGTAGCTGTTTGCCCCAAAGCAAATGTTCCGAAAAATAAAAGTATAAGTGAAAATAAAAATTGCTTCATTTAAGTTGACTTAACAAGAGTATAAACATAATCAATCTTAATAAAATAGAGGATTTAATGAGTAGTCAAATTATTAATGGGTATAGTTAAAACAAAAAAGATCGTCTAATTTATAGACGATCTTTTAAATGAATTGGTTTAGTAAAAATTACTTTTTACCACCAGTTAATACTTCATCAATCATTCCGTATGCTTTTGCTTCTTCGGCAGTCATCCAATAATCTCTATCAGAGTCTTGCTCTACTTTTTCATACGTTTGCTTAGAGTGAGATGCGATAATATCGTAAAGCTCTTTCTTTAATTTTAAGATTTCACGAGCAGTAATTTCAATATCACTTGCTTGTCCTTGTGCACCACCTAATGGTTGGTGAATCATTACTCTTGAGTGCTTTAAAGCCGTACGCTTACCATCAGCTCCTGCACATAATAATACAGCTCCCATAGAAGCAGCCATCCCTGTACAAATAGTTGCTACATCTGGCTCAATGTATTGCATGGTATCGTAAATACCTAAACCAGCATAAACTGATCCTCCTGGTGAGTTTACATATATTTGGATGTCTTTTTTAGGGTCAACAGATGCTAAAAACAACAACTGTGCTTGAATAATATTTGCGACTTGATCGTTAATACCTGTTCCTAAAAAAATAATTCGATCCATCATTAGTCGAGAGAAAACGTCCATTTGAGCAACGTTTAATTGTCTTTCCTCAATGATATATGGTGTTACAGATGACTCGATGTAACTGTTTAAATGCATGCTACTAATGCCTTTGTGCTTGGTAGCGTATTTATGAAATTCGTCTTTTGAAAACATGATTTAATTTTATTGTTAATCTAATTTAACTAAAATATTAGGATATTCTAAACCCTTCTTTCTGTTGAATGGCAATAATTCCCGGCAGTCTTTTCCCTTCAAGGTATTCGAGCATGGCTCCACCTCCTGTAGAAACATAACTTACTTGGTTGGCTAGGTTATATTTATTAATGGCTGCAACAGAGTCTCCCCCACCAATTAATGAAAAAGCTCCTTTTTTAGTTGCTTCAACTACTGATAAAGCAATGGATTTTGTTCCATCCTCAAAGTTTGAAAATTCAAACACTCCCATAGGTCCGTTCCATAAAATAGTATTGGAAGCTAAAACGATATTTTTAAATGTCTCTATAGATTCCTCTCCAATATCTAAGCCCATCCATCCAGCGGGGATATCATCAATTTTACATTGTTTACGATTCGCGTCATTCGAGAAACCATCGGCAATAATAGTATCTGTTGGTAGAGCCAAGTTAACGCCTTTTTGTTTTGCCAAATCTATAATTTTTAAGGCAGTTTCTAATTGATCGTCCTCAACTAATGAGTTACCAACTTTTCCTTCTTGTGCTTTTATAAAGGTATATGCCATTCCACCACCAATAATGATGTTGTCAGCAATGTTAAACAGGTTTTCAATAATGCTAATTTTGCTCGATATTTTAGCTCCGCCAATAATTGCTGTTAATGGTTTTTCAGGAGCATCTAGCACTTTTTGAATGCTGTTGATTTCGTTTTCTAATAAAAAACCAAAGCTTTTGCTCTCTTGGAAGAAGTTTGCAACCATTGTAGTTGATGCATGTGCTCGATGAGCGGTTCCAAAGGCATCGTTAACATAAAAATCACCAAGTTCAGCTAGTTGCTTAGCAAAGTTTATGTCTCCCGAAGTTTCATGTTTGTAAAAACGAAGGTTTTCAAGTAACAGAACTTCTCCAGCGTTTAATTCACTAGCCATTTTGTTGGCTTTTTCACCTATGCAATCATCACAAAATTTAACGCTAATACCTAAAAGAGAAGATAAATGATCAACTAAATGTTTTAATGAAAATTTTTCTTCCGGACCAAGTTTTGGTCGACCAAGGTGCGACATTAAAATAACACTTCCACCATCGTTTATTATTTTCTTGATGGTTGGTAGGGCTGCTTTTATTCGTGTGTCATCAGTAATTTCAAATTGATCGTTTAAAGGAACATTAAAATCAACCCGAACAAGGGCTTTTTTATTATTGAAGTTAATCGATTGAAAGTTGCTCATGGATTACTGCTTGTTTGTTTTATTATTTGGATATGATAATTTCTGCTCTTCTGTTTTTGGCTCTACCTTCTGGTGTATCATTAGAACCGATTGGTTTTGTTTCTCCAACACCAAGGGTAGAGATTCGAACTGTACTAATTTTTTGTTGAATAAGATAGTTTTGTACTGTAAGAGCTCGTTGGTTTGATAATGTTTGATTGGTAGTTGGGTTCCCAACATTATCCGAATGACCAATAATAGAAACGGTTAAAGAACTATCTGCTTTTAATGAGGTGACAACTTTATCAAGCTCTTTTTTAGCAGTTGCAGAAAGCAACGCACTATTGAAATCAAAATAAACTGGCTCAAATGTTGGGATAATAACCTCAGCTACTTTAACCTCTGGGCATCCATCATTTCCTGTAATTCCTGCTGTGTTCGGACATTTATCTTTGCTGTCAATAATTCCATCGTTGTCGCTATCAGGGCAACCGTTTATCTTTCCTACTATGGTAGGGCAGGCATCATCTTTATCAGATACTCCATCGTTATCTTGATCAGGGCAACCATTTAATGAGCCAGCTGTTTTAGGGCATCTATCTTCGCTGTCTTTTATTCCATCTCCATCGGTATCTGGGCAACCATCAAACTCAGCTAAACCAGCGATTGTTGGGCAAGCATCTTTACTGTCGGTTATTCCATCCTTATCAGTATCAGGGCAGCCTTTTAGATTAACCAGTCCAGCAATATTTGGGCAATTGTCTTCTTGGTCTCGAACGCCATCGTTATCTGTATCAGGACAACCATTAAATATTTCTAATCCAGGAATTTCTGGACATTCATCTTTTCTATCAATTACACCATCTTGATCAGTATCTTTTACTGAACTAAATGTGTATTTTAAACCAACTGTAACATGTAATAACTGGTCGTTGATAATTGTTTCGGTAATATCATTATCTATTTTATCCGTCCACAAGTAGTCGTACCTTAAACGAGTGTCTAAACTTAGTGCTTTGTATATAGGAAATTCCAACCCAGCTCCTCCAGTAAAAAATGGAGAAATTAAGCGATCTTGATTGTATTCTACATCCCGCACAGATCCAAAATAATCACCAATACCAGCAACTAAATAAGGCTTAATGATGCTTGATGCTTTTAGTATTTTGCCGTTATTCATTTTAAGTTTAGCTAGTAATGCTAGGTTAACTCCTTTGGCTTTGAAATAATCGTTGTTGTTAACTCCTTTAACAATACCATAACTTCCTACAAGCATAGCATCCCAGCTTGGGGTTAAATAACGAGTTCCTGTTAACCCATAACCTACATTTCCAGCTGTTGAGAACAGTTGATTGCCAAACTCTCCATTATATTGAAGTAAGTCTCCTTCAACACCAATAGCCCAAGGTTTTTCATTAGATTGGCTAATGGCTATGCTAGAGGTGAATAGATAAAAAAATACCAGTTGTAGGTTTTTGATCATAAATAATGATATTTACTGGCTGAAAGATAAAAGTTATTTGACTCTTTAACCAATGATGAAACATAAAATATCAATATGGGTAATAGGTTTAGCATTCTTGTTAGGTTCTTGTGGTGATCATAATAACTTTCTTAAAGGATATATGAACCAAGTTTCTTATAACCCAAATGATACTGCTCAACTATTTTTTAATGTTAAAAAACAAAATGAAAATGAACCTCTTGTTTTGCTTGATGTTAAAGGAAGAAAAATAAAGTCGTTTGCTACTAAAGCAACCCCCTCAAAGAGTAATAAAAATCGTGTTTGGATGAATAGTCCAAAATATAAAAATGTATTTGAGTTATCTTTAGCTGATTTACAATCGGGGATTTATTATTTTGATCGTTCTAGTCCGTTTATTGTTAAGCCTCATAAAAAAAGTGAATCGAAAGTTTTAATTGTTTACCCATCAAATACGGTAAACGCCTACAACAGATACGGGGGAAGAAGTGCTTACACTGATAAAAAAGCAGATGCCTTAACGTTTCAAAGACCAATGGGATTTGATAAGTACTCATTACCTTTTCTACGATGGATGGCTGATCAGGATTTTAAGGTGGACTACATCTGTGATAGAGATATGGATAACTTTAATTTAAATAAATATAAGGTAATTATCATTTCTGGGCATAGTGAGTACTGGACAAGAAAAGCTCGAAGAAACTTTGACTCTTATATTAATCAAGGAGGGCATGGGGTTATTCTTTCTGGCAATACGATGTGGTATCAAGTGAGGTACGAAAAAGATAAAATGATTGTTTATAAAGATTATGAAAAAGATGCTTTTGCTCCTGATTCCTTAAAAACAATCTCTTGGGGTGAAAAGCGATTAAATTACCCAATTGAAGAAAGTATTGGTCTGTCATTTTCCTATGGAGGATATGGCTTAAAAAAGGATAAAGGATGGAATGGGTATTATATCGTTAATGATTCTCCGTTATTTAAACACACAAGAATAAAAGTAGGAGATACCTTATCTGTTCCAACAGCAGAATATGACGGAGCAAACCTAAGTTTTTTGGAAGGAGTTCCTAGAATTATTAACCAAAGATTTATGAAATCTAGTCTTTTAGGTTATGATAGAGCAAAAGGAAAAGCTAATTATGGTGTTTTTGGTGTTTTTAAGAAGAATGATAGCTCTGGAATAATTATAAATGTAGGATCTACCAATTGGTGTAGTGATGGTTTTAAAGGAAGAGATAGTGAAAAAATTAAAAAGCTAACCTATAATTTTATTCACTATCTCTTAAATGACATACCCGTTTTTACAGATTAAGTATTTCTTGACAAATAAAGCTTCCTGTTTTTCCATCACCAAAAATAGGAGGGAAGCTTAGCTGAGCTTTATTTTGTAGAAATTGTAGCGTATCGTTAACAATTTTGTCTTTATCAGCATCGGCTATGGTAGCGGTCCCGTTTTTAACAAGCTCTATCCATTCGGTTTCTGATCGCATAATTACACAAGGCTTTTCAAAAAAGTAAGCTTCTTTTTGTACACCTCCAGAATCTGTTGTAATTAACGCACTGTTTTTTTCTAATGCAATCATATCTAAAAACGATACAGGATCAATGATGATGATTTTATCGTTAGTTGATACTCTTTTTAAAACATCTTCTTTAAGATGTGTTTTCATTAACTTTTTCGTTCTGGGGTGAAGTGGTAGAATAATTTTAATGTTAGCTTGATTAGCAATGGTATCCAAAGCATCAAAAATATTTGTAAGCCGCTCTTTATTATCCGTGTTATAGTTTCTGTGAATCGTACATAGTATAAACTCGTTAGGATTAACCCCTATTTCACTTAAAATAGATGACTTTTCATCAGAAAGTGTTGAAAAATGCAAGCTGTTATCATACATTACATCTCCACTGTGATATATTTTTGGATTATCAATATCAAAAGGAGCTTTATTATCAGCTTTCATGCCCTCATTTAATAAGTTATCATATCCCGTTTTTGTTGGCGAAAACAGTAAGGTAGAAACATGGTCGCACATGATTCTGTTAATTTCTTCGGGCATTCTTTTATTAAACGAACGAAGTCCTGCTTCCACATGAATAATTGGCACATCAATCTTAGAGGCTGCAATTGCTCCAGCTAACGTGGAGTTTGTATCTCCGTACAAAATAATTCCTATTGGGTTTTCTTTTTGAATAATATCTTCGAGTCCTTGAATCATTTTAGCTGTTTGCTCACCATGTGAACCTGATTTAATATCTAAATTGTAGTTAGGTTCTGGAATGCCAAGTTCATCAAAAAACACTTGAGACATGTTATGATCGTAGTGCTGACCAGTATGAACAATTATTTCTTCTAGTTGAGTGCTAAAGTTCTGCTGAATAGCTCTGCTAATCGCAGAAGCTTTAATGATTTGTGGACGAGCACCAATTACTGTAATTATTTTTTTCATTGATTAACTATTCATTTTATATTATCGCGTTTGTAGCGATTATTTCAATTCTAATTTGTTAATTAAATATTTAACAGGAAAATACGAAGATATAAACCCTATAACAATTACAGTAGAAATAATTAAAACAAGGTCCCAAATTTCTACTTGTACTGGGTAGGAGTCAACAATCATTCCATCCATGGGGATGAGTCCAAACCATATTTGTAGTCCACAAACTAACCCACCAATAAACAACCCAATAACTCCACCTAAAAAGTTAATTAATAACCCTTCGGTAAAGAATAGTTTTTCAATTTTTGATTTATCAAACCCTAAGGCAAACAGTGTGGAAATGTCTTTTCTTTTTTCTAACACCAACATGGTTAAGGAGGCAATTAAAGTAAAAGCAGAAATTACAAGAACAAAAGCCAAAATAATATAAGTAGCAATTTTTTCATTTTTAGTGGCAGAAAAAATAAGTTGATTTTGTTCTCTTTTCGTTTTTACTTGAAAATCTTTTCCTAAAACTTTTTTTAAGTCTCTTTTTACTTGACTAATGTAGTTTTCATTATCAACTCCTATCTCAATGGCTGTTAGTTCATTTTTATATTCTAATAAAGATTTAGCAAAGTCGATAGAGCAGAGTACATATTTTTCATCGTTAGGAGTGCCTGTCATAAATACTCCTCCAACTTGAATAGGTTTTTTGTTGTAAGGCGTTGAGGTAAGTGATATTTTTTTTGTTCGTAACATCCCATGTACCGAGATGATATTATCATACTTTGGGTTAGCACTAACGCCTAAGCGTGATTGCAAAACAACTCCGGGAATACAATATTCAATTCCTTGATGTTGTACATCAGCATATCCATCAAACAATAAAGAGTCTAAATGAATCATTTTTGTAAACTCATTAGATACCCCCTTAAGTTTTGCTGTAGCAAATACATCACCATTTTTAAAAATGGCTGTTTCTTCAATTACAGGGCAAATGTATTCAACATGGTTCGTGTTGCTTTGCTTTATTTTTTCAATGGTCGCATCGGGAAAAGTTTTACCGTTGTTGAGTGTTATTTTAATATCCGCATCAAAAGAGTTGTAAAGATTTTCAACGATTCCTTCTATACCGTTAAAAGCAGATAAAACAATAACCATAGCAGCAGTACTTAACGCTATACCCGCAACTGAGATTAACGTAACAATGTTTATAATGTTCTGCTTTTTTTTAGAGAACAGGTACCGTTTAGCTATGTATAATGGTAAGTTCAAAAATTAACTAAGTAGCTCGTTGATGTTTTCAGAGTAATCCAAAGAATCATCAAGGTAAAAAGCCAATTCTGGTACCTTTCTCATTTGATTCTTCATCTGCTGAGCTAAGTGCATTCGAATAGCAGGTTTGTGCTCATTGATGTTTTTAAAAACCTCATTTTTATCTGCTCCAACACCAAATATGCTCAAGTAAGCTTTAGCTAAAGATAAATCTTTAGAAATCCTAAGCACTGTAACCGAAACCATTGCTCCTTGGCAAACTGTTCGCGAGTTTTGTTGAAAATAATGACTTAATTCTCTTTTAATAAGTTCCGAAACCTTATTTTGTCTAATACTTGTCAAATTTTTTAAGTTTTAAATAGCCTATCAAAAGTACATATTTTTATTACTTTTACTTGTACTCGTGTAGAGGATATATTATGAAGAGTTTTTTAAAAATACTATCACTAGCCAAAGCTTATCGTTCTAGTTTATTATTAAACGTGTTTTTTAACTCACTATCCATTTTATTTGGCATCTTTTCATTCGTTATGTTTTTGCCTTTTTTAGAGGTGTTATTTAGCGAAGGTGATTTTTCTCAAATATTAGAACAAGGCCTTCCAGAGAAATTCGTTTTTAAGGCTGATGTTATCCAACAATTTGGATTTTATTACATGGCAGAGTATATGCAAACACACTCCAAAATGGAAATGTTGTTTTTGCTTTGTTCCATCATTGCAGTAATGATTTTACTAAAAAACTTATTTAGGTACTTAGCTATTTATGTAATGGCTGGTGTTAGAAATGGTATTGTTAGAGATTATAGAAATAAAATTTACTCAAAGCTACTTCACTTGCCAATTGCTTATTTTTCTGATGAAAGAAAAGGAGATATTATTTCTAGAATGACTAATGATGTGAAAGAAATTGAATGGTCGGTGCTGAGAAGTATTGAGGCTGTTTACCGTGATCCTATTACCATCATTTTTACAGTAATTGTTTTAGTTTTTATGAGTCCGCAAATGACGCTGTTTATTTTGCTTTTAATTCCAGTAGCAGCAGTAATTACGTTGATAGGAAAAAAACTTAGAAAGGTGTCAAGCGAAAGTCAACAAAGAATTGGAGACATGATATCTACTGTTGAGGAAACACTAACAGGAATTAAAATCATCAAGGCATTTAATGCCGAAAAAATTAAAGATGATCAATTTAAATCCGAAAATGAGTCGTATACAAAACAAATGACAAAACTTTTTCGAAGAACAGATTTAGCTTCTCCTTTGAGTGAATTTTTAGGTGTTTCTGTAATTATTTTAGCCCTTTTGTATGGAGGCAATTTAGTTTTTGAGGGAACAATGAGGGGATCTAGTTTGATCACTTATATTGGGTTGTTTTATACGCTTATCGCTCCTTCAAAATCGTTTACACAAGCTGTTTATAATGCGCAACGTGGATTAGCGTCTGTAGATAGAATTAACAAAATATTGGATGCAGAAGAAACGATTAAAGATAAGCCAGCTACCACAAATTTACATTCCCTTACTGATAAATTAAGCTTCAATAATGTATCTTTTAGCTACGAAGACGAGCTTGTTTTAAAAAATATTTCGCTTAATGTTCCTAGAGGAAAATCAGTTGCTTTGGTTGGTCAATCAGGTTCTGGTAAAAGCACAATTGCATCATTAGTCCCTCGTTTCTATGACGTAAAAGAAGGAGCAATAGAAATTGACGGTATAGATATTAAAGACGCTAAACTATCCGATTTAAGAAGCCTTATTGGCTTAGTTACTCAAGATGCAATTTTGTTTAACGACACCATTTATAACAACATCGCTTTTGGTATAGATCATGCAACCGAAGAACGAGTTGTGGAGGCGGCTAAAATAGCAAACGCACATGATTTTATTATGCATTTGCCTAAAGGTTACCAAACAAATATTGGAGATGGTGGTGGAAAATTATCTGGCGGACAAAAACAACGAATAAGTATAGCGCGGGCAGTGCTCAAAAACCCAGAAATATTGGTGTTAGATGAAGCAACATCTGCTTTGGATACAGAATCAGAACGATTAGTGCAAGATGCATTAAATAAACTCATGGATAATAGAACATCAATTATTATTGCACATCGTTTATCTACGATTCAGCATGCTGATGAAATTATCGTGATGAATAAAGGAGAAATAAAAGAGCGAGGTACGCATAACGAACTTATATCGCTAAACGGAGACTACAAAAAGTTAATTGATATGCAATCTTTTGATTAATGGAAAATAATATTCTTAATTATAAAACTTTTGGTAAAGGTGAGCCCTTAGTTGTTCTACATGGTCTTTTTGGTTCATTAGATAACTGGCAAAGCATTGCAAAAACATGGGCAAATGATTATCAAGTTGTGCTTGTAGACCTTCCTAATCACGGGAAATCGTACCATACAGACTCCTTTAGTTATGATCAAATGGCAACAGCTGTGCTAGAACTTTGTGATCACCTTAAGTTTGATAGTATTAATTTGCTTGGTCACTCCATGGGAGGCAAAACGGCTATCAATTTTGCGGTAAACTATCCTGATAGAATTAAAAAACTCATTGTTGTTGATATAGCACCTAAAGCTTATCCACCTCATCATGATGAAATTTTAGAAGGCTTACACTCATTGAATCCAAACGAGCTTTCGTCAAGAAAAGAAGCAGATGAGAAGTTAGCACTTAAAATAGAGAATGTAGGTGTGCGTTTGTTTTTATTAAAAAACCTAAAACGAAACGATCAAGGAGGTTACGAGTGGAAAATGAATTTACCGCTACTAACAGAATCCGTTTCTAGCGTTATTGGTACAAATAAAATTCCATTTCCAATTTCAACTCCTACTCTTTTTGTTAGAGGAGGACAATCAAATTACATTTTAGATAGTGATTTTGATTTTATTTTCGAAAACTTTCCAAATGCTGCCATCGAGACAATTGAAAATGCTGGTCATTGGGTGCATGCAGAGCAACCTGAGCAGTTAGACCAGTTGGTGACTTCTTTTTTAAGTTAGTGCACAAGTAAATAGCGTGTTTTTATCGTTTAGCCCTTCATAATTATTATACGGTAGGTTTTAGCTATGGAATGATTATGGAATCGTTCAAAAAAATCATCTTATTAGTGAAAGTCGACTGAAATATTAATTTTAAAAACTAAATAAGATGAAAAAAATAATGCTAATACTCCCTTTATTTATGGGGATACAACTTCTAGCCCAAGATTACGGAGAAATAAGAGGAACGGTAATGGATAAAGAGTTTAATCAACCTATTGTAGGAGCTAATGTTTGGGTCACTTATGGAAGTGAAAAAATTGGGGCCTCTACTGACCTTGACGGTAAGTTTATCATTAAGCCAGTCCCTTCAGGAACTTATAATGTTGTTTACTCTTTTACTGGCATGGGAGAAAGAACACAAACGGGAGTTAGAGTTAAACCGGATAAAATTAATTTTTTAGATCCAGTTTATCTCGAAGACTCATCTACCATGTTAAAAGGAGCAGAAATTTTTGCTACAAGAGAAAAACTAATAGACCCAGAAGAACCAAGTAGGGTTACTATAGACGAAGCTCGAATTTCAAAAATCGTTGGTGCTGGTAGAGGAGGAAGTGCTCTCATGGACATAGCTGGTGAAGGCTCTTTTAAAACTAGTGCAGATGGTGAAATCTATTTTAGAGGAAGTCGTTCAGGTGAGTTTATAACCTTTGTAGATGGAGTTAAACTAAGAGGGAACGCACCCAAAATTCCTGCTGGAGCGTATAAAAGTTATACGGTATACACAGGTGGCTTGCCAGCAAAATATGGAGATACCATGGGAGGAGTTGTAGCCATTGAAACAAAAAACTACTTTGATTTATACAACCAAAGAAAAGCTCAATTAGGAATTACTTACTAAAAGCCATTTGCTTACTAGAAAAAACATATCAAAACAAACCGATGAAGCCCTGGTGTTGCTATATAAACAAAAGCAACATCAAGGCATTTTGGCTGAATTATACCAAAGGTATCATCAGTTAGTATATGGTGTGTGCTTAAAATATTTGGAAAACATTCCAGATGCACAAGACACACTAATGAATGTTTTTGAGAAGCTACCGAATGATATACTCAAGCACCAAATTAGCTCCTTTAAAGCTTGGTTATATACCAAAACTAAGAACGAATGCTTTATGCTTTTAAGAAAAACAAAGCGTAAAGTTTTAGCTAGTACAGATGATATAGAAATTGAAGACGATGGATTAGATGAAGTTTTGCTTAAAAAAGAAAAAGAAAGTGTTTATGAAGATATTGTTGAGGCACTAGATCAACTCAATGATATGCAAAAAGAATGTGTGGTGCGGT
>CATLPG010000047.1 GCA_950054195.1 uncultured Saccharospirillaceae bacterium | reverse complement strand
TCGATAATCGCTTTTAAGTTGATCTCGGTCGTATCTCCATTTTCATCTACATAATAGATGCTGCTGTCGCTGTACTCGCCTGCGTACGTTACTGTTTCTAAGCTATCGATGAGTGGTCTCAAGTCTAAGAAAGTCGTATCTCTGTTTTCGTCTACATAGTATACTAACGTATCGCCTTGGATACCTTGAGCAGTTACGGTTTCACTGCTATCAATGATTGCTTTTAAGTTAATCTCAGTAGTATCTCCGTTTTCATCTACATAATAGATGCTGCTGTCGCTGTACTCACCTGCGTATGTTACTGTTTCTATTGAATCAACCATTGCTTTTAGGTTGAGGATCGTTGGATTACCATTTTCATCCACGTAAATGATTGTACTATCCGTGTTTGTTATAGTAGTAACTGTTTCAACAGCGTCAACCATTGCCTTTACATCAATTACCGTAGAGTTTCCATCTTCATCCAAATAAGTAATTGTACTATCTGTATTGCTTATAACAGTAAGTGTCTCAATGGCATCGACCATCGATTTTACATCGATAATTGTTGGGTTACCATCTTCATCGACATAAATAATTGTACTGTCTGTATTATTTATAGTTGTAACTGTCTCAGAAAAATCTACCATTGATTTTATATCAATAATTGTAGGGTTCCCATTTTCATCTAAATAAGTAATTGTACTATCAGTATTGCTAATAACCGTTAAAGTTTCAATAGCATCAACCATTGCTTTTACATCAATAATTGTTGGATTACCATCTTCATCGATATAAGTGATTGTACTATCTGTATTACTTATGACTGTAAGGGTTTCAATAGCGTCAACCATGGACTTAACATCTATGATCGTTGGATTACCATCTTCATCGACATAAATTATTGTACTATCTGTATTATTTACAGTAGTTAATGTTTCTATAGCATCAACCATTGCTTTTACATTGATAGTCGTAGTATTACCGTTTTCATCAAGATAACTTAAAGTAGAGTCGGTATTTGACACAACAGTTAATGTTTCAACCGCATCGACCATTGCTTTCACATCAATAATTGTGGGGTTACCATTTTCATCAATGTAAATAAGTGTGCTATCTGTATTTGTTAAAACCGTAAGAGTTTCAAGACTATCTACCATTGACTTGGCATCTATGACCCAGTTGTTATTAGCTTCATAAATATAAATTGAATCTCCAACCCATTCAAAGTTGGTTATGAGCTCATTAGTAGTATCTAAATCTTGCAGCCAAACAGAATAACTACTTCCATCTTCGTAAATAATGAGTGAATCTTGAGCTGTTAAAACTAGACTATCTACATCAGAATCTATCAAAGTTTTGAGTGTATCTAGCCATTGTTGATTCATAAAAAGTGTATCAGCTTCGGAATAGATTACAGCCCTTAGACTATCTATAAATGACTGATTAGTAAACAACGTATCGTTGTTGCCTAATAAAACAGAAATGATAGTACTATCAATATTTCCATTAACTAAAACTCTTAGCCTAGAAAGTGGCAATTGTCTTACAACACCATCATCGGCTCCATTTATATCCCAAACAAGAAAGGTTGTATCATCGAATAGGGCAGGCTGTATACCTTCTACCCTCAAAGGGTCAGGATTAGGGTTATTAATATTCGGAACTATATGAAAAGTGTGCGTGGGATTAGGCACATTTACACCAATACCATTCGTTTGTCCATAGTAGTTACCTCCAATAAACACCGAAAAAACAGTCAATACTATGGCTAAAATATTTTTTGTAGTACTTCTATACATTTTTCATACTTTTCTTCACTTTAATTGCTAATCTCCAAATCTAACGATTTCAATTTCAACCAACAAACTTATCAACAATACGTTAATAACCTAGAGTGATATTTTTATTATCTTTAATTAACATTTTTTTTAGTTTTTTTTCCTGCATTTTGTTTTTATTAACAAATAATTTATTGCGAAATGCTTAAAACCACCACTAAAATACATTTAAAAAACTTTATGTATAAATACGTACTAGATAATTTTTGGTTTATCTAACTCTAAATTAATTTACAAAACAATAATTACCATATGTTAAAAAGACGTTTAGTTTTATTATTATTGATCAACTTCAGCTTATTAAGTTGCAAAAACACTAATGACAATGAAGTTAATCCAAATTCACTTAAAGAGGTTACACAAAAATTAAAATCGGGTTATCATGAAAAAAAATATCCTAATGGTAATTTATGGAGCTCCTGCTATTATAAAAACGGAATGAAACATGGAAAGGTTGCTACCTATTATTCTAATGGCAACTTAAGATATCTTGGACATTACAAAAACGACAAAAAAACGGGAGTTTGGTTGTTTTATAATGAAGACGGAACTTTTGCTAAAGAAATTAATTTCAACAAGATATGATTAAGTCTAAATTACCAAACGTAGAAACGACAATTTTCACAAAAATGTCGGCCTTAGCCAGTAAACATGAAGCTATTAATTTATCACAAGGGTTTCCAGATTTTGACATAGACAATAAAATAACTGAACTTTATGGACATTACAGCAAAAAAGGCTATAATCAATACGCCCCCATGATTGGTGTTGAAAAACTGATCAATTCAATAGCAAAAAAAGTCAAAAAAGACTATAATGTTTCAGTTGATCCTTTGTCAGAAATAACAATCACAGCTGGAGCAACACAAGCAATATACACTGCTATAACTACTCTAATAAATCCTGATGATGAGGCTATTATTTTTTCACCAGCATATGACAGCTATGCGCCTGCAATTGAGTTGGCTGGCGGTAAAACCCATGAAGTAAAACTTGTTCACCCTAGTTTTTCAATTAACTGGGATGAAGTTAATAAACTTATAAATAAAAAAATAAGACTTATTATAATTAACTCTCCTCACAATCCAACTGGGGCTGTGATTTCTAAAGATGACATCAGAGAGTTGGAGCGAATCGTAAGCAGCAATAATATCTATATAATTAGCGATGAGGTTTATGAGCACATTGTATTTGATAATAAAGTTCATCATAGTTTATTAACTTCAGATATACTAAGAAAAAAAACATTTGCTACATACTCTTTTGGCAAGAGTCTACATATTACTGGATGGAAGTTGGGCTATTGTATAGCTCCTAGAAACTTGATGGAGGAATTCAGAAAAGTTCATCAATACAATGTTTTTTCATGTAATTCACCTGCTCAATATGCTATAGCAGATTACATTGACAACACTAGTCCTTTTGATAAAATATCAGAAATATATGAAAAGAAAAGAGACTTGTTTTTGAAGGGAATTAAAAACTCTAGATTTAAAGTAATTCCTAGCAATGGCACCTATTTTCAATTACTTGATTACTCTAATATCTCAAATGAAAATGATGTCGAATTTGCTAAAAGAATTACTATTGAACATAAAGTAGCTTCAATTCCTATTTCAGTTTTTTACAAAGACAAGACAGATGATAAAATTTTGCGATTCTGTTTTGCAAAAAAAGATGAGACACTACTTAAAGCTACCAAGATATTATGTCGGATATAACGATTACTCTTATACAAACCCATTTACACTGGGAAGATGCTGAAGCTAACAAAAAGCATTTTGAATCTTTATTTAAGAAAATTGAAAAGCAGACTGATTTAATCATTCTGCCAGAGATGTTTACTACAGGTTTTACTATGAATTCAGAGCTGCACTTTGAAACAATGGAAGGAGACAGCATTAAATGGATGAAAATACACGCTCAAAAACTAAATATACACATCGTAGGCTCATTAATTTTAAAGGACAACAACCTATTTTATAATCGCTTGATAGTTGCATACCCAGATGGCAGAATTGACTACTACGACAAAAGGCATTTATTTAGAATGGCTAATGAACATCAGCATTTTGCACCTGGCAAGAAAAAGTTGACCATCAACATTAAAGGATGGAATATAACACCTTTAGTTTGTTATGATTTAAGGTTCCCTGTATGGAGTAGAAATAGGGATAATAATACCGACATCTATCTATACATCGCTAATTGGCCAGAAGCTAGATCTAACGCATGGAAAACGCTTTTAAAAGCAAGAGCCATCGAAAATTTATCCTATGTAGTTGGAGTTAATAGAATAGGCAAAGACGGTAAGCAAATAACCTACACGGGCAACAGTGCTTTTATTGACTACAAAGGGGATTACATGCATGAAGCAAAACCTAACGAGGAAGAAATTGTTACAGCTACTCTATCGAAGAGCAGCCTGTTAGCTTTTAGAGATAAGTTTCCTGCACATTTAGATGCAGATAGTTTTAAACTAATTTCTAACTAAAGGTTAATTAAATGAATTTGGACTATTGTTAATAATCTTTACATCATTTGTAGCTTCCCCCATATTTAAGATTCTAAACTCGGTTCTTCTATTTTTTCTATGTTGCTCAGCAGTACAGCCATCAGGTAAATCAATCTTACATTTACAATCATTTAATAGTTTCGTTTCCCCGTAACCTTTACCCGTTATTCTATCTTTATTCGACTTAAGTCTAGCTCTAACATACAACCTTGAAGATTTAGCTCTTTTGTATGACAACCATTCGTTATACCACTTATTCTCTTCACAATCAGTATGTGACCCTATCTCGATTTCCATTGATGGGTATTTATTCATTAAGGCAACTATCTTATCTAATTCTCTTTTAGCATTATTAGATAATAAATAAGAGTCTGGTTTGAAATAAATCTCATTAATAGCCATCGTTTCATCACCATCGGTATATGCTAAAGTATCAACATCATCTAAGTATAGATATAAATCTTCTGCATAATTTACAATTTGCTTACCATACTTATCAAGTGTATTTGTATAAATAATTCTTTTGGTATGATAACCTTTCTTCTCAACTACTATTTCGTATGTAATACTATCTCCTAATTTATTACTAAGCTCTTTAACGAAATCTCCCTCAGCAGAAGTTAAAAACTTCTCTTCTTCACCCGTTTCTTTATTTATCAAAGTGACTTTTACATCTTTAAGCGCATCATAGCTAGACCAATCTCTAACTCTTCCGAACAACCTCAACTCTCCTTTAGTTAACGTTATATCTTTCAAAGCAGGAACTAACGTTTTATCAGAAACCACAACAGAAGCTACTCCATCATTAAATCCTTCTTTTACTGCGCGAATTTTAGCAAAACCATAAGGTATACATATCTTGTAGAAACCATTTTCATCAGCAACGGTTTTTATGATTTCATCATCACTTACATCTGTGAAGAAAATTTCGACCCCAGGTAAATAAACTCCTTTCTCGTCTTTTGCATGTCCCTCCATAGTAACACATCCATCTTGGGCTGTTACGAAACTTGACGTTAATAATAAAACAGAGAGTATTAGAATGTTAATCTTTTTCATTTTTATAGGGTTAGCCAATTTAATTAACCACAAAAATAAGGTAACCAAATCAAAAAAAAAATTATTATTGGTTTTAATGCTTTTAAAAACAATTAAATATAAAAAAAAGCAGCTAGTAAATACTAACTGCTTGAGAACTGTGGGAAAACCTTAAAACCTAAATCCAGCAGTTATCATAAAATTATTGAGCGTGTAGTTTCTTGTAACTGGGTTAGTTAACGTAGGTGCATATAAGTAATATTCATTTTTCCACTTGGACATCATGTAGGTAAAATCCAACGAAAAGTTCCTATCCCTATACCCCAAGCCTCCAGAATAATTTGCTCTTGAAGCATTTAAATTACTAACATCATTATTGTATGGGCTCCCATATAAAGCGTAACCAGCTCTAGCAGTAAAGTTATTTGATACTCTAAACTCTGCTCCTAATCTCAAATTACCTGTAGATCTGTAGTTAGTTCTTACTGCTTCATTTTCGAAAACGAAACTATAATCATCTGCTCTTAATTTTGCTTTAGTATAATCTACCAATTCATATTCAGCCGAAACAAATCCTCTTTTACCTATTATATAGGCAAAACTTGCAATGTATTTTGGAGGTGTGGTCATTCTATATTCATAAATTCCTTCGGGGGACAAAACTTCGTAACTATCTCCATTAGCAAAATTTGTACTCATAGAAGCGTTGTATCCATCCTCTAAAGTATACCAAGTAGATGAGTGAGCAGCTAAACCAAAGCGTACTGAGCGAACAGGCATGATTACAACTCCTATTTTTGCATTAAATCCGCTTCCAGTTGTTAATAGGTTTGTACGATAAGTAAATGAATTTAATGTATCACCTCCTATTCCATTGTTATCAATAAATTCTTCTGAATAAACTCTACTTTCTTTGTACCGAACACTCGGAAAACCAATTGAACCACCTACTAAAAACTTATCAGCATAATTACCACTAAAGGTAATATCCGAACTGTATTGCCCTCCTCTTCTATCCAAATCAAGTGTTTGACCTATTCTATTTCCATCATACCATGGGAAATATTCATTATTAACTTGATCATATTCAATCGCATAAGCTAGATAAGCCAATCCAGCATCGAATGGTGCATTATCACCGATATTATTTGGATCGATACCATTACCTAGAGCTGCAAACTCGTCTAACAAACTGTTGTTATGCTCTGCGTTTACTAATTCGTTTGACTGAAAATCATTCGTTCGGCTATAATTAAAACCCAACTGAGCTGTTCTCCACATTGAACTATTTTTTACTGGACTAACCACAACAAAACCTATGTTTGAAAGATTTAAATTTAATCTACCATCAGTAGATTTTGAGTCATTATAAACATTAGCAGAATTCGTATAAGTAACATTTGGGGTAAAACTAAATTCTCCTCTATTGAATTTACCCATTGCTGCTGGGTTAACCTGAACAGCTCCTAAGTCAGCTCCGATTGCACTCATTGCACCTCCAACTCCCATGAATCTTGCAGTACCATAGTAATTAGTAAAAGAGTACCTCAAAGCATCAACTTCGTTCTGTCCCTTAACATTGGTATGTCCTACGCAAAGTATTAATAAAGAAATTAAATATTTAAATTTTGTCATCACTTTAATTATTAACGTGATCTTCTACCTGACCTTGTTCCTGACGAAGATCCAGCAGAACTAGACCCTCTACTATTTGTTGCACCGCTTGATCTTGTTCCTCCATATGAGCTTGAAGAACCTCTATCATATGATCGAGTATCTGGAGTTGAATAACTTCTCGATCTAGTATTCGATGGTGCTCTATTAGCGGGACTAATATTAATTGGCTCTCTATTACCTCTCGTTCTTGGCACTCCTCTTGTATTAATGTTATTCGGCTTTTGAGTTGTTGAAGGCCTTTGTGTAGACCTATAGCTTCTTGTTTGATTAGCTCTTATACTTCCATTATCACTTTGAGTATTTCGGTAAGTCCTAATTGAGTTACCTTGACTGTTAGTTTTGTAAGAACCTGCTGTAATAGCATTACCGTTCCCCTCAATTTTTCTTCTAAAAGAACTCGCTGAATTATCTGAACCTACTGTTACTATGGTATTTCCTGCAGAAACATTCGCATTTTCAACCTTAGCCCTCGACACATTGTTAGCTTTCATAACAGCTACACCTTCTTGATCATTATTGTAAACTCTTTTCATTGTATTACCAACAACTAATCCTGATGAAGTTGTTCGTGGGTTTCTATATTTAGAACTTTTACCTGAGTTACCTCCAACACTGTTTCTTTTTCCGTAATAAACGCCTGAAAAATTATCACTTGAATAACCAAGACCAGCATTAAAACCATTATTGTAACCTGCAGCATAATTATTGTTCCAATATCCAGGTGAGTTCCATCCATAATAAGGACTGTAATATGGGTTTTGCCATGGATTATTCCACGGATTGTTCCAAGCATTATATGGTGAACCCCAACCCCAGTTGTATCCAATATTTACTCCACTCCATGTGTTCCAACCAACATTCCATCCTGATCCATAATATGGGTTATTCCATCCCCAATATGGGTCATAAAATCCGTTCCCAAAGTTCCCATAAGGATTGTAAGTTGAATAAGGAGAACCAAAAACATTGGCATTACCATAGTAATTATTAGTTACATTTGGTTGATTAAAAGAATTGGGCTGACTGTTGGACTGACTGTAAGATGGATCGTAATATTCGTCATCTCCTATCCATCCATTATCATCTTCTACTAAATCATTCTGTGAGTTGTTTGTTATAATTGTTGCATTTAAAACCTCAGAAGAAGTTGAATACACATCATCAAAGTCTTCAAAGTCATTTTGTGAATACAGCGACACTACTGACATTATTAGTATTGCTATTGTTATTTTAAGTGTTTTCATGATCATTGAAAATAGTTTAATTATATTTGATTCCTTACAAAAAGGTCTTAACTAAAATTACGAAAATTTATCCTTAATTTTTTGTTAAAAACTTTATTAATGTATCACAAACTTTATGCCAAAGCAGTAATTCATGAGTAAAAAATTAATTAAACGAGAAGAAAATTATTCAGAATGGTACAACGAGATCGTTTCTCGTGCAGATTTAGCTGAGAATTCAGGTGTTAGAGGCTGTATGGTAATTAAACCATACGGATATGCTATATGGGAAAAAATTCAAGCTGAACTTGATCGAATGTTTAAAGAAACAGGACACACCAATGCTTATTTTCCATTATTTGTCCCTAAACACATGTTTGAGGCAGAAGAAAAAAATGCAGAAGGCTTTGCAAAAGAATGTGCTGTTGTTACTCATTATCGTTTAAAAAATGACGAAGATAATCCGGGAAAGCTTATTGTTGATCCCGAGGCTAAATTAGAAGAAGAGTTAGTTGTTAGACCAACTTCTGAAGCGATTATATGGAGCACATATAAAAAATGGATACAATCATACAGAGATTTACCGATTCTAATTAATCAATGGGCCAATGTAGTTCGTTGGGAAATGCGAACAAGGTTATTCCTGAGAACGGCTGAATTTTTATGGCAAGAGGGACATACTGCTCACGCCACAAAAGCAGAAGCCATTGAAGAAACAGAAAAGATGATTAATGTGTATGCTGATTTCGCAGAAAATTTCATGGGCATCCCTGTTATTAAAGGATTTAAAACTGCTTACGAGCGATTTGCAGGAGCACTTGAAACATACTGTATTGAAGCACTTATGCAGGATGGAAAAGCACTACAAGCTGGAACATCTCATTTCTTAGGTCAGAATTTTGCTAAAGCTTTTGATGTAAAATTTACAAATCCTGAAGGCAAAATTGAACATGTTTGGGCTACAAGCTGGGGGGTGTCTACTCGTTTAATGGGAGCTTTAATTATGACACATTCTGATGATCAAGGGCTTGTTTTACCTCCTAAATTAGCCCCCATACAAGTAGTAATTGTTCCAATTTATAAAGGTGAAGAGCAATTTAAAATCGTTGTAGATCATGCAAAAGAAATCCAAGCAGAATTAAAAGCTTTAGGCATCTCTGTTAAGTTAGATGATGACGATAAAAGAAAACCAGGTTGGAAATTCGCTGAATACGAAATGAAAGGAGTACCATTAAGAATAGCTTTAGGTCAGAGAGATATTGACAATGGTAAACTTGAAATAGCACGGAGAGACACTCAAGAAAAAAAGATTTATAACCGCTCAGAATTATCAGAAATCGTACCTAAACTTTTAGAAGAAATGCAAGTGAATCTTTTTGACAAAGCACTAACTTTCCAAAAAGAACATTACACAGAAGTAAATTCATATGACGAATTCAAAGATATACTAGAAAGCAAAGGAGGTTTTATTGCTGCACACTGGGATGGCACCGAAGAAACCGAATTAAAAATAAAAGAAGAGACCAAAGCTACTATAAGGTGTATCCCTCTAGAAAACAAACAAGAAGAAGGGGTTTGCATCTATTCTGGTAAACCATCCTCTCAGCGTGTTCTATTTGCTAAAGCATATTAAATATTTTACTAATGAAAGAAAAAGACCTACTTAACGATATTATAGAGACTATTTGCTCAAAGTCAGTTTTAAAACAAAATATATTTACCAATACTACTGAACAATTTCAAGAGTTTAAGAAAGTGGCCTTTCACCTAGTTGATACGATTAAAGAACGTGTATGTACGACAGATAACCGGCTGGTTATTGACTATAATGAAAAAGGTAAGTATGAATTTAGAATTAAGGTAGCTGGAGATGTTTTAATTTTCCATCAACATACTAATGTTTTTAAATTTGATGAAAATCATTCCATATGGAAAACCTCTTATATTAATGATGATATAACGAGGGGTTACTGTGGAATAATTAATATTTATAACTTCTTAAGTGATTCCTTTAAGTATAATAGAATTAACGATGCTGGATATTTGGTTGGTAGAATTTTTTTGAATAAAGAGAACAACTTCACTACTGAGGGGAAAAGAAAGTTTGGCTTTTTATATAATGATTTTATTAACCAAACGTTTGATAAAGAACACATGCATAATATCTTATTGCAACTTATTCAACAAGTATTAGACTTTGATTTGTTTGCTCCTCCTTACGAAGCTGTTAAAGAGACATCTGTTTATGAAATAAAATCTATTGGTGATGCAATTCAAATTAAAACAGGAAAAAGGCTAGGTTTTCAATTTAGTGATGATAAATAAAAAAATTATTTAAAAATGTTTGTTGTATAAAAAAATGGTTTTATATTTGCATCCCGATCGAGATAATTGATTGGATTTGGCCCGTTCGTCTAACGGCTAGGACGCCAGGTTTTCATCCTGGTAATAGGGGTTCGATTCCCCTACGGGCTACTTAATTTATATTAAAAAGATTTTTAAAGCACTATGGCTAATCATAAATCAGCAATAAAAAGAATTAGATCTACTGAAAAAAGAAGACTAAGAAACAAGTACTACCACAAATCAACTAGAACTGCAATTAAGAAGTTGAGAGGAATGGAAGACAAAAAAGAAGCTGAGTCTTTTTTACCTAAAGTTGTAGCAATGGTCGACAAAATGGTTAAAAGAAACATCTTTCACAAGAACAAAGCAGCTAATTTAAAATCTAAATTAACTAAGCAGGTTAACGGTTTATAATCGATATGAAATTATTTTAAAAGCCTTGAGAATTCTCAAGGCTTTTTTTTTGCTCAAAAAATAGCAACTTATTATTTCTTGAACCATTACAAACAATCATCTTTCCTTATATTTGCACTTATAATTACCTGATCATGAAAATTTCACATAACTGGCTCAATCAGTTTATACATATTCCTATTACTCCGCAAGAAACAGCAGAAATATTAACTGATATTGGATTAGAAGTTGAAAAATTAGAAAAAGTCGAAGCTATAAAAGGCGGACTTAATGGCTTAATTGTTGGTGAAATTGTTTCTTTAGAGCAACACCCCAATGCTGACAAACTAAAGCTAACCAAAGTAGACATTGGAGAGGAAGCTCCTTTATCAATAGTTTGTGGCGCTCCTAATGTTGCCAAAGGTCAAAAGGTGATTGTTGCTACAGTTGGCACTACTCTTTATCCAACTGATGGAGATTCTTTTAAGATTAAAAAATCAAAAATTAGAGGAGAAGAATCTTTTGGGATGCTATGTGCAGAGGATGAAATTGGCTTAGGTAAAAGTCATGCAGGAATTACTATTCTTGATGAAAAAACAAAAGTTGGAACTGCCGTAAAAGATTATTACAATTTATCAGATGATTGGGTTTATGAAATAGGCTTAACACCAAATAGAGCTGATGCCATGAGTCATTTAGGCGTTGCTAGAGATTTAGTTGTCGCTTTTAAACATAAAGGCATTATAACTCCTGAAACTCAAATGTGCCAGCCATCGGTAGATAGCTTCAAGGTTGACAATGAAAATTTAACTATTCCTATTGAAATTAAAAACGCAAATGCTTGTCCTCGCTATGCTGGAGTTACTATTTCAGAGATTACCATACAAGAATCACCAGATTGGTTAAAGAAACGTCTTCTTGCCATAGGTTTAAACCCAATTAACAATGTTGTTGATGCTACTAATTATGTGTTGCATGAATTAGGACAACCGCTGCATGCCTTTGATGTTGACAAAATTGAAGGCAATGTAGTTATCGTAGATACTGCAAAAGATAAGGAATCTTTCATTACTCTTGATGAAACTAAAAGAGAATTAACATCTAACGATTTAATGATCAAAAACCAACATACAAGCATGTGTATTGCTGGTGTTTTTGGAGGTTTAACAAGTGGCGTTACAGCTGGCACTAAAAACATATTTCTTGAGAGTGCTTATTTCGATCCTGTTTATGTTAGAAAAACAGCCAAAAGTCAAGGTCTTAATACAGATGCATCGTTCAGGTTTGAAAGAGGTATTGATCCTAACATAACAATCTATGCGCTAAAGCGAGCAGCTTTACTAATTAAAGAGATAGCAGGTGGTACTATCAGTTCAAATATTCAGGAATTCTACCCCACTCCTATTACTGATTTTACAGTTAGTTTTAATATTGAAAACTGCTACAGATTAATCGGTAAAAACATTGGTGAAGAAAACATTTTAAACATCCTTCATCTACTTGATATTAAGGTTACTTCAAGAAATCAAAACCAATTAGAATTACTAGTTCCTCCTTTTAGAAATGATGTTACGAGAGAAGCTGATATTATTGAGGAAGTATTAAGAATTTATGGTTTTAATCAAATTGATATCCCTGAAAAGCTAAACACATCTATTTCTTACAGTTCGAAAATAAATAAAGAGAATATTTCTAATAAAACTGCTGATTTTTTATCTGCTCAGGGTTACCTAGAAATGATGGCAAACTCTTTAACAAAAAGTTCTTACTCACATAACAAGGCTACCGGGTTAAATCCAGAACATAATGTAGCTCTGTTAAACCCACTAAGTAGTGATTTGGATGTACTTAGACAAACACTAATTTTTAATGGCTTAGAAGCAATTGCTTATAACAAAAACAGACAGCAAAATGACTTGAAATTGTTCGAGTTTGGTAAGACTTATCACAAGTTCTCTGAAGGATTTGAGGAGAATGAACATCTAACGTTATTTTTAGCTGGGCAAAGCAATTCTGAGAATTGGAATACAGAAAAAAAATCGAAAGATTTTTACGCTATTAAAATCGATGTATTTCAAGTTTTGAATAAACTTGGTATACTTAAAAATGAAAAAATTAATGAAACTAAATCTAGTTTTTTCTCATATGGATTAAGTATATCTATCAATAAGAAAAAAGTTGTGGACTTTGGCTTGATTTCATCAAATCTATCTACTGATTTTGGAATTAAGGATGAGGTATTTTGTGCTAATTTTAACTGGACTAACATCTTAGAGTTATCAATAATTAATAGAATTAAATATAAACCTCTTTCTAAGTATCCTTCTAGCAGAAGAGACTTATCATTATTAATTGATGACACCATATCATTTGAGAACATCAAGGAAATTGCTCAAAAAGTCGATAGAAAAGTCCTTAGAGATGTTGGGCTTTTTGATATTTACAAAGGGAAGAACTTAGAAAAAGGAAAAAAATCTTATGCTGTGAGTTTTTTGTTTAGAGATGATGAAAAAACTATTCAAGACAAGCAAATTGATAAGATTATGAGTAAGATTCAAGAAGAATTAACTAATAAACTTAAGGCTAGCTTAAGATAAACTATATAGGGTGCATAAAATAAACAAAAAGAATACTAGTATTTATAAGCTTCTCTATTCTTTGTTAGTTATTTGTTTTTTTCACCTTACTTTACAATCACAAGAAACTGTTGACACCAAATATGTTCAATTTTTGGTGAGTAAAAAATATGATGAAGCTAACCATCTAAAGGATTCTGTTTGTGAAATAAACTCTTCATTAAACCAGTATTTATGCATGATACTAGATGGGTTTAGTAAGGTATATCCAAATTATGAAACAGATAAAGCTATTAAGCAATTCTTTGAGGCTTTGCAATTTGCTGAAGACAATCAGTTAAACAAAAAGTATCATATACATGCTTTATTATCGATAGCTGAAACATTCTACATGCTGGAGGACATGGATAAATGCTTAATTTATTATTCTAAAGCTGAAGAAATTTCAGTTATGAATGATAATTATATGTTTACAGCTATAAACTATGGTTTTTTAGCTACTTATACCGCAAAAAATGATACCTCTAACATCATTAAATACCAACAGAAAGTTATCTCAACTTTAGACAATCAATTACCTAATAATAGAAAAAAAATCTGGCTAATCAAGTTTGACTATTTTCATGTACTTAGTAAGAAAGATTCTGTTATTTTTTATGGTAATAAAATACTAGACACTTCTAAAAATGAATATTTAAACTCCATGATAAGCATGAAAGTAGGTGACACCTATATTCAAAATCAGGACACAACTAGAGCAATTGAAATGTTTTCGAAAGCTTTTGAGTATTCAATGAATATATCACATCCAGAATCCATACTATTAGCCAGTGATCGATTGAAAGCAATTTATTTAAACATTGATAACATAGATCAAGCGAAGTATTATAGTAAAGTTTCTGATAGTGTTAAAACATTTGTCATCAATCAAACTAAATATAATGGAGCTATTGAGGCTAAAGAAAAGTATCACTGGAACAAAAAAGTAAAAACCTATAAAGCTAGAACTCGGTTAGTAATTATGGTATCAATTGGCTTAATTATAATTCTTTTACTTACATTATTTATGTTTCTTAAAAGAAGAAGTAAGTCTAAAAATAAATCATCAACAAAAGATCCTAAGTTAAAAGACAGTTTAATAATTGAAGAGAAATTAACCCCTTTTATAAATGATCATATATACCTAAATAGGAATATTGATCTCACCTACTTAGCTGATAAAATAGATGTAAAGAATAAAAGGAGTTTAAGTGAATACATTAACCAGAAATATAACAAAACATTTCCTTCATTTATAAATGATTTGAGGTTTGAATATCTTACCAACCATTTGTTAAATGAGAAAAACTTTGATAACCTCAAAGTTGATGAAGTTGCTTATAGGTTAGGTTTTGGTTCTACCAGAAGTTTTCAAATTTTCATTAAAAAGAAAACAGGTTTAGCCCCTTCTGAATTTTTATCTAGCCTAAACCAAAAATAACACAATTATTTAATAAACAGATATTTAAACGTGAATTTTCACGTCCTATCGCTTATTTTCGCATAGAAAACTGTTAGGGATAAATAAGGTTATTCTATTTTTACCACTAACATGAAATCAAGAATATCACTTTTAGTATTTGTAATAATTTCGCTTAACTTACTTAATCAGTCAAATAGTTGGACAGGATCAATTGATACCGATTGGCACAAAGCCTGTAACTGGAGCTTAAATACTATTCCAACGATTACTCATGACGTTACAATCCCTAACGTCACCAATTATCCTATTGTATCAGGAAATGCTCATTGCCGAACATTAAGTATTACAAGTACAGCTAGTAATGCTATAACAATACAATCTAGCTTAGGAGCTGATTTATGTATTAGCTCTACTAATGGTGGAGCTTGCTCAACAACGATTACCGATAACGGAGGGTGCACTTTTCATACAACTAGCACGGCTGCTATTTGTGAAAATCAAACGAAAGCACTTACCTCAACTGTACCTGGTACCTTTTCAGTTTTAAGTGGAGGTGGTAGTATAGCTGGTACTACTTACACACCAGCTAATGTAACTTCAAACACAAGTGTAACCATTCGTTTTGATGATGGTGGAGGAAATATTGAAGATGTAACATTTACTGTTAACGTACTAAACACGGCAGTAAACTCTACAAGTACTGCTGCCATTTGTGAAACACAAACTAAAGCTTTAGTAGGTTCTCCCGGAGGAGGATCATGGAGTATTGTTAGTGGCGGAGGAAGCATTAGTGGAACTACTTACACTCCACCAAACATTTCTGTTACAACACCTGTAACCATAAGATATACGATACCTACTAATGGTGCATGTCCTGCCTCCACAAGTGATAGAACCTTTGATGTAGATCCATCTCCTGGGGTTGCAAACAATACTACAAGTACGGCTAGTATATGTGAAGGAGGGGCAACAAAATCTTTAACCGCTACTCCATCAGGTGGGACATGGTCTATTGCGAGTGGACCTGGCTCCATCAGCGGAACAACTTATACTTCACCTTCGATTGCCTCTAGTACAAATGTAACGGTTAGGTATACTATTCCTGCTAGTGGTGCCTGTCCTGCTACTACTAGCGACAGAACATTTACTGTTATTGATAATACGCCTGCCAATAATACAACTAGCACATTATCCATTTGCGAAACAAGCACAAAAACTTTAACCGCAACTCCTTCTGGTGGATCTTGGAGTATAGTTAGTGGAGGAGGTAGCATTAGTGGCACAACCTACACTCCTCCTAACGTAGCTTCAAACACAGCTGTAACTGTAAGATATTCTATACCAGCTGCGGGAAGTTGCCCTGCGTCATCTAGCGATAGAACCTTCACAGTTAACCCTGCTCCTGCACCTGCAAACAACACTACAAGTACAGCTACCATTTGTGAAACTCAAACTAAAGCTTTAACAGGTAGTCCTGGAGGAGGTAGTTGGAACGTTATAAGTGGAGGAGGTAGTATTAGCGGTACAACGTATACTCCACCTAATATTGGGTCTAATACTGTCGTTACAGTTAGATACACCATTGCTGCTAGTGGTTCATGTCCTGCTACAACAAGCGATCGTTCATTTACTGTTAATCCAGCACCAGCTAGTGCAAACAATACAACTAGTACAGCAGCTATCTGTGAAACTCAAACAAAATCACTGACTGCTACACCAGGTGGTGGTAGTTGGAGTGTAATTAGTGGAGGAGGAAGCATTAGTGGATCAACATATACCCCTGCCAATGTAGCATCAAATACCACAGTAACTATTAGGTATACTGTTCCTGCCAGTGGTGTATGCCCTGGCTCAACCAGTGATCGCTCATTTACAGTTAACGCTGCTCCCACAGCGGCTAATAATACAACTAGTACAGCTGCAATTTGTGAGACTCAAACAAAATCATTAACCGGAACTCCTGGAGGCGGATCATGGAGTATCATAAGTGGAGGCGGCAGTATCAGTGGGTCAACATACACCCCTCCTAATGTTGCCTCTAATACAACTGTAACGGTTAGATACACTATTCCAGGTAATGGTGCTTGTCCTGCTACTACTAGTAATAGATCATTTACTGTTAACGCTGCTCCTTCAGCAGCTAATAATACAACAAGCACTGCTACTATCTGTGAGATTCAAACTAAACCCTTAACTGGAACCCCTGGGGGCGGATCATGGAGTATCGTAAGTGGCGGTGGTAGTATTAGTGGGTCAACATATACCCCTGCGAATATAAGTTCCAACACTAATGTTACCGTAAGGTACACCATTCCTGCAAACGGAGCTTGTCCAGCTACAACAAGTAACAGAACCTTTACTGTTAATCCTGCACTTGCTACCGCAAACAATACCACTAGTACTGCATCAATATTTGATAATCAAACAAAAGCATTAAGCGGTACACCAGGTGGCGGTAGTTGGTCTATAATAACTGGCGGGGGATCAATCAGTGGATCTACATACACACCTGCGGACGTAGGAGGACCTACAACTGTTAGAATTAGATACACTATACCAGCTAATGGAGCTTGTCCAGCAACCACAGACGATGTAGTTTTTACAGTTGACGATGCTGGTTGCCCTAACTTATTAAGCAACCCTTCTTTTGCAACTTATAGTTCTTGTCCAACTGGTATGAGTCAAATATCTAGGGCTGATAATTGGTATAACTACACTGCTACAACAACAGATTACTACAATTGTGCAGTAACAACAGTAACCACTGCGGGAGCAAATCCTCCACCAACTCCGTTACCAGGAGGAGGCACTGGTTACATTGGAGTACATAGTTTTAATGGAGGTAGTATGCCATGGGTGGAATATGCTGGTTTATGCTTATCAACTCCCCTAGTGAATGGAACGACTTATGAATTTTCCTTTTCAGTAGCAGGAGCTAATAATTCTAATCCTAATAGAGACTTTGGTATATTTGGCCAAGTTTCATGCGGTACACTCACAACTATTACTAATAGATCTGGAACATCTCCATATGAAGGCCTCTTACCAAGACCAGGACACACTAATTTATTAGGAAGCACAGCAGTTAGTGTAAGTAATGGATCTTGGACTAGGTACACCATAACATTTACTCCAACACAGGGCTATCCTGGAATAGTCGTAGGACCATCTACTATATGGGGAACTAGTACTACAGGTTCGTCAAGTGATTATACATACATGGATGATTTTGAATTATGTGTTCAATAATTTTCGATTAATTAAAGTAACTTAGCTAATATTATCGATTAAATAAGGTCGCACAAAATTATCCTTTTTGAATAGTAGCTTACGCATAAATATCTTATCGTTTTTATCGGGTTTTATTATCATGACCTATGAGGTCTATGCTTTTAAAATTGTCTTCTTTTTCTTACCAGAGAATAGTGTTACCGTCTCTATCACACTAAGTGCATTTTTACTTGGACTAGGGTTTTCTACTTTGATTAGTAAACGGTTGCTGAGAAAAAAAAAGTTAGGATATAAAAAGTTGCTGCAGTTGCACTTCTTGTTATTTAGTTTATTATGCATCATTTGCTTCGGAGCATTAAACTTACCTGCCTCAGTAATCAATTTATTAGGTAATTATCCTATAGAAGAATCACAACTATTGCTTGGAAAAGGAATACTCATTTGGCTCATTTTATTTTTGCCAGCACTACTGGTTGGTGGGTTCTTTCCATCATTACTTTCAAAAGAGGTTGACGAGAACGATGGATCTAAAAACCTTAATAAGGTTTATTTTATTGATATCATTGGAGGTGCAATTGGAAGTTTATTTGCTGGTATTTATTGGATTCCTGTTTTTGGGTTAGGACAAACATTATACTTAATTATTATTTTATCCGTACTATGTCTTCTAGTTTTAAATGCTAAAAACTGGTTAAATTACACCCCTTTATTAGGGTTTATTTTTCTTTTTTTTCAAACGCAAGAAACGAAAAACAAATCAGAACTAATCCCATACTATAGTGAATTTGGAGAGGTGATTTTTCAAGAACCTTCGGCATATGGTGTTGTAACTATCGGCAAAAAACTAGATCCAAATTATAGTAAAATTGCAAAGCGTTTATTTATTAATCATAGGTGTATGTGTTCTGGGACTTATAATGTATCAGAAAACGAATTAGCAGAAAACACCTTGAAATCAATTAAGCCCGAAGCAAAAGTTGTGAATATAGGGTTAGGCTGTGGGTATACCGCTAATGCTATAGCTTCCTCTGAAAAAGTAGATTCACTAACCATTATGGAAATCAACCCTACAGTTATTAAAGCATTTAAAGAAGAATTTAGTCATATTAATGATCAAATTTTAAATAATCAAAAAGTTACAGTTACCAATAAAGATGGTTTAGAGTATATCTTACTTAACAAAAAAGAAAAGTTCGATGCAATTATTGTAGATATTGAAGAACCAGGAGTTATTCAATCTTCATTAATTTACACTGATGAATACATAAAACTAGCTAGTAAACAACTGAATAATGGAGGAGTAATGGCTATTTGGGCTATTTTTGGAGGTGATGAATACAATAAAATATTATACAGAACCTTAAAAAATACTTTTCCTTATGTTATTTTTCACAGCCATCATGGAAACCCTCAACTTTACGGATCTTTTGAACCTTTCGAAAAACTAGTATCTCAAGCCGATTCTTCATGGAATGATTTGGACGAAAGTTACTTAAACACTATAAACAACAGGGTTTTAGAAAAAAGCTATTCCATAAGAGGTACATTTATGTTACCCGATAACTATGTTGATGATCGTATCACTCAATAAACCAAAGTATTTTTAAATTTTATCTCAACCTAATGATAAGTTTTATTCTTATTTTTGAATAAAACATTTTTTATGAAACTTCCTTTTGCTCATTCATTAAGAAAAATAGCTGAGATAATTGATGCTAAAATAATTGGACACCCTGATACGCTAGTTACAGGGCTTAATGAAATCCACAAGGTGGAAGAAGGAGATTTAATGTTTGTAGATCATCCAAAATATTATGATAAAGCTTTAAAGTCTAAGGCAAGTATCATTCTAATTAACAAAGAAGTAGCTTGTCCAGAAGGAAAAGCCTTACTTGTTTCTAACGATCCTTTTGGAGACTATAACAAATTAACCAAACACTTTTCTCCTTTTGAGGTTTGGTCACAAAAAGAAAATGACATTCATCCCTCTGCTACTATATTTCCTAACGTAGTTTTAGGAGATCGAGTAAAAATAGGACGCAATACAATTATCTATCCTGGGGTTATTATCTATAGTGATGTTACCATTGGTGACAATGTAATTATACATGCAAATACAACTATTGGAGGAGATGCTTTTTATTATCAAAAAAGAGAGAATGGTTATAACAAAATGCATTCATGTGGCTCAGTATTTATAGATGATGAAGTAGAGATTGGAGCAGCTTGTACCATAGACAAAGGTGTTTCTGGAGAAACTCGAATTGGAAAAGGCTCCAAACTTGATGCTCAAGTACACGTAGGTCATGATACTTCAATAGGCAAAAATTGTTTGTTTGCTGCCCAAGTTGGAATTGCTGGATGTGTAACTATTGAAGATGATGTTACACTATGGGGGCAAGTAGGTATTCCTAGTGATGTACTCATGAGAAAGGGAAGTACTGCCTTAGGTCAAAGTGGTATTTTAAAAGATACGGAAGAAGGTAAAACCTATTTAGGAAGTCCTGCTAAAGAAGCTCGTGCAGCATTTAAAGAGATGGCTTTAATAAAAAAGCTTCCTGATATGCTTCCTATTAAGTAAAAGCAAAATTGTTAGAAAGGATATCCAATCCCAATATTAAACTGTGGTGCAAATAAAGGAGGAACTCTTGAAGGGTTACTAAGAGAGCTTTTCCAGGCTTCATACTCTGGTCTGTCTTGGAAAAACCATCTTTCACCCTCAATAAGAGAAGGGTTTTTAAGCGGAAAGCCTATGTCTAACCTAAAAATAAAAAAATCAAGATCTAATCTTAACCCAATACCTGCTCCTATCGCTATATCTTTATAAAACTTATC
>CATLPG010000046.1 GCA_950054195.1 uncultured Saccharospirillaceae bacterium | reverse complement strand
TTTAAACAGACCTACTTTTCCTGTTGAAGACACGTGTGTACCACCACACAACTCTACTGAATCTCCAAATTTGATTACACGAACCAAATCGCCATATTTTTCACCAAAAAGAGCCATTGCCCCCATCTCTTTTGCTTGACTAAGCGGGGTGCTCCTTAATTCTTCTAAAGAAATATCCTCTCTGACTTTTTCATTAACCAACTGCTCAACCTCTGTTAATTCTTCATCCGTTAATTTAGAAAAGTGAGAGAAATCAAAACGCAAATACTTATCATTTACTAAAGATCCTTTTTGCTCAACATGATCTCCCAAAACATCTCTTAACGCTTTATGCAACAAGTGTGTCGCTGAATGATTAGCAGAAGTTAACCTTCTGTTTTTATCATTTACGGCAGCAAAAAATGGTAATCGTGGATTAGCTGGTAATTTATCAGCATAATGAATAATTAAATCATTTTCTTTCTTTGTATTGGTTATAAACACCTTTTCCTCAGAAGAACGAATAAACCCTGTATCTCCAACTTGCCCTCCTCCTTCGGCATAAAAAGGGGTATAATTAAATACTAATTGATAAAAACGTTTCCCTTTTGCTTCAACTTCACGGTAACGTGTTATTTTTACATCAGCAGTTAAACTATCGTATCCTATAAACTCTTCTTTATCATCTTCAAGAAGTTCAACCCAATCACCTTTATCTATCTTTGATGCCTGTTTAGAACGATCTTTTTGTTTTTGAAGCTCTGCATTAAACCCATCTTCATCAATCGAATAGCCATTTTCCCTTGCAATTAGAGATGTTAAATCAAATGGGAATCCAAATGTATCGTATAATTCAAAAGAATCTATTCCTGATATTTTTTTATCAGGCACAGTTTCCATGATACCATTTAAACGCTTAATTCCTAAATCAAGCGTTCGATAAAAGGATACTTCTTCTTCTTTAATTACTTTTTCTATTAATTGACTTTGAGCTATAATTTCTGGAAAGTAACCTCCCATTTGTAAAGACAACAGTTCTACTAGCTGAAACAAAAATGGTTCGTTTAGCCCTAATACTTGGTAACCATACCGAACAGCTCTTCTTAAAATTCTTCGGATCACATAACCTGCTCCATTATTTGATGGTAATTGACCATCAGCAATAGCAAATACAATTGCCCGGATATGGTCTGCAATTACACGCATAGCGATATTCACTCGCTCTTGCTCTCCTTTAAAGGTTCCTTCTTTATACTTTTTTCCTGACAACTTTTCAATATAACCTATCGTTGAAGAAAAAACATCTGTATCATAATTGGATTGTTTACCTTGCAAAACCATTGCTAAACGCTCAAACCCCATGCCTGTATCCACGTGTTTAGCAGGAAGTGGTTTTAGTGATCCATCAGAAAAGCGATTAAACTCCATAAACACTAAGTTCCAAACCTCTATTACTTGCGGGTGATCCTTATTAACAAGTTCTTTTCCTGGAGTTTTTTCTCTTTCCTCTTGTGGACGGATATCAACATGTATTTCACTACAAGGACCGCACGGACCAACATCTCCCATTTCCCAAAAGTTATCCTTTTTATCGCACTTGATAATTCGATCTTCAGGAACAAGTTCCTTCCATATGTTGTAAGCCTCAACATCTTCTCCTAATCCATCTTTCTCATCACCTTCAAAAATGGTAATATATAATTGCTCTTTCTCTATTTTGTAAACCTCGGTTAATAATTCCCATGCCCAATGAATGGCTTCTTTTTTAAAATAATCACCAAACGACCAGTTCCCTAACATTTCAAACATGGTATGATGATAGGTGTCTACACCTACCTCCTCTAAATCATTGTGTTTACCAGAAACTCGCAAGCATTTTTGTGAGTTTGAAACCCTAGCATTTTTAGCCGATTTATTACCTAAAAAAATGTCTTTGAACTGATTCATACCAGCATTAGTAAACATTAATGTTGGGTCATCTTTTACTACTATAGGAGCAGACTTTTCTGTTCTGTGCCCTTTAGATTCAAAAAATGCTAAAAATTGTTGTCTTATTTCTTGAGCGGTCATAAGGATGAAATTAGTAGCACAAAAGTAAGTAAACTAATGTAAAAAACGGATAGAAATAGTAGTGGTTATAAATTAACTATTGGTAAAATTTAATACCGATTATCTAGATTAAAAAAACCTGACAGCTTCAACAAGTTGAGTTTTATGTTATATTTGTTCACAACAAACTTTAAAACGAATTGAATATGAAAGCAATAAAGACTATTTTTTTTCTACTCGGAGTATTAGCTCTAAGCATTTTTTATCCACCAAAAAGCGGCCATGCCAACTCTAGCGGTTCACCAGGTGGGCGATCTAACTCAGTTGGTGACAACGGATTTAACTGCACTCAATGTCATAATGGAACAGCAACAGTTGATCAATCAGGATATATTACTTCTGATATTCCTGGATCGGGATACATACCAGGTACTACGTATAATATAACACTAAGTGGAACTGGTTCTGGAACTGGTAAAGCTGGCTTTGAATTTTCGGCAGAGAATAGCGCAGGCGCAACAGCTGGTACATTGATTGCTAATACAAGTTCTGGAAGAAACCGATTTTTATCAACCCAAGGACATATAACGCATACTAGCCAAGGAAACACATATTCTGGATCAGATTTTAGCTGGACTTTCCAATGGACTGCCCCTACTCAAGGAACTGGCGATGTTACCTTTAGCACATCTGTATTACTTGCCAACAATAATGGTGGAACAAGTGGTGACCAAGTTAGAACTGCTAGCTTACTTGTGTCTGAAGCACAAACATCAAGTATTGCAACAAACGCTGCTACTAAGCTGACTATTTATCCAAATCCTACAACAAATTATTTTTCAATCTCATCAGATGAAAAGTTAATGGATATTACAGTAATTGATAGCAAAGGACAGTTCGTATTTTCTCAAAGAGTAAACAATGCAACTCCAATTAACATTACTGATCTTCCAAAAGGATTTTACTTTGTTAGTATTGCAAAAACAAGTGGACAACACATCTATTCAGAAAAATTAATAAAACTTTAACAACTTAACGTTAAACCTTTCGTATACAGGATAGTCTAACCCACATAATCAAAAAAGAAAAGATATGAAAAAGATCATTTTATTAGGGGCTGTAACTGTATTAGCCTTTAGTTGTAAGAAAGAAGAAGCCAAAGATCAAGTTAAAGAGCAAGCAAATAACGACTATACTAGTTCAACCGATCAAGCGATTTCGGATGTATTATGGCAAGACATTCAAAAGCAATCAGATGAAGCTTCACAAAGTGAAGGTGTTGCTGTTAGATCTTGTGGAACAATGACACTAAACCCAATTGGTTCTTTTCCAACAACGTTAACCATTGATTTTGGAACTGCAGGATGTATTGGTAATGATGGAAGGTTTAGAAAAGGAAAAATTGTTACTGTTTTATCAGGACCATGGAGAGATTCAGGTACAGTTGTGACTATTAACCCAGATAATTATTCAGTTGATGGCTATAAAGTTTCTGGAACTAAAACGATCGAGAACAAAGGGCGAATTAATGGAAACCTAACGTATGATGTTGATGTAACTAATGGTCAGATCATCTATCCAACTGGAGATACTGCGACTAGAGATAGTGATGTTACATACGAGTGGATAGCTGGTGAAAGCACTACGTTTATGTCGCATGGAACTGCAGGTATCCTAGATGATATTTATTTGATACGTGGTAATTACACAGGTGTAGACAGAAATGGTTTGCCTTATACAGCTAATACAACTACTGACATTAGAAAAGAATTAAGTTGCAAGTGGCCAGTAAGCGGGGGCTTAGATATTACCCCACAAGGCTTACCTACACGCTCTGTTGATTTTGGTAACGGAACTTGTGATGACGATGCCACCGTAACAGTAAACAATTTTACTATTGCATTTGATATGCAATAATTTTAAATGAAATAGAATTAAGTTGAGAGGATCATCGTTATAGTGATCCTCTTTTTTATTTTTGTACAAAACAAAGCATATGAATATTACCAGCAATTTTGATAGTGGAAACATAGAAATAGTATCGATAAACAATAATGTTATTGATTTAAAAATCCCTAAGGATACCCATTCGGATTTTTTCCAATGGTTTCATTTTCGATTGATCGATGCAAAGTACAAAGCGTGTACCATTAACATTTTAAATGCTGGAGAGTCTACTTTTCCTGATGGATGGGAGAATTATCATGTTTGTACTTCTTACGATAAAATTGATTGGTTTAGAACACCTACTACTTATAAAGATGGTGTACTTAGCTTTGAAATAAACCCCGAGCATAATTCTGTTTACTTTGCCTATTTTGCTCCATATTCCTACGATAGACATCAAACGCTTGTTCATGAAACGCAACTACATGAACTATGCGAATTAGAGGTTATTGGTAAAACCGTTCAAGGAAAAGACATCGATCTACTCAAAATAGGTACTCCAAGTGCAGAAAAAAAGAATATTTGGGTAATTGCTAGGCAACATCCTGGTGAAAGTATGGCTGAGTGGTTTATTGAAGGTTTAGTTGATAGGCTATTAGATGAGGATGATTCCGTTAGTTTAAAACTATTAGAAAAAGCTTGTTTTCATGTTATTCCAAATATGAATATTGATGGATCAATCGCAGGTAATTTACGTGCTAATTGTGCTGGAGCTAACCTCAACAGAGAATGGGCTGAACCAAGTTTAGAAAATAGTCCAGAAGTATATTATGCACTTAAAAAAATGGATGAAGTAGGTATTGATTTGATGCTTGATGTACATGGAGATGAAGCAATCCCATATAACTTTGTTGCAGGATCAGAAGGTATACCTAGCTACCATGAAAAAATGGCTATTTTAGAAGATACGTTTAAACGTTTTTGGATGGATACTTGTCCGGATTTCCAAGACACACATAATTATGGAAAAGATGAGCCTGGATCAGCAAACTTGACTGTATGTTCCAATCAAATTGCAGAACGTTTTGATTGTTTATCGTTCACTATTGAAATGCCGTTTAAAGACAACGATGACATCCCAAATGAACGGTATGGATGGTCTGCCGAGCGCTCCATGAGTTTAGGAGCATCTGTTTTGCAGCCTGTATTATTTGTTATTGATGATTTGATTTAATCCATTTCAGTTAAATGAAATTATCCTGCTCCAACTGTAATAGTGAAATTAATTCTGAGGATATTAATATTCAAACAGATTTAGCTAAATGTGCTACGTGTGGCTCTATTTTAAAAGCAAGTGAGTTATTACCTTCACTGGTTCAAGTATCTGCTCAACCACCTGTTGGCTCTTCTATCAACATTGAAAGAGGATTTAACAGAGACATTACTTTTTCAATACCCAAGAAAGGATTTCAGCTTATTCTTATTCCTCAATTAATTTTTAGTATTATTTGGTTGGGATTTATTTCATTTTGGACATACTTTGCCTTAAAAGGAAGTATATTCTTTGCTTTATTTTCAATTCCTTTTTGGTTAGTTGGTATAACTATGATTGTTGGAATTTTCAATCAAATATATGAGCGACAAACATTACGTTTAGACAAGAAAAAAATTTCTTTTAGTAAAATACGGCCTATAAGATCCAAGCATTTTGAAACTTCATTAGTTAATGTACAAGCTGTAAAGCTTGTTCCTATTAAAATCAACTCTTTTAATGTGGGTAATAATTTTAGCCAATTAAGTAGAGTTAGAGGAGGCATTACATCTTTACTCGCCCCAGCAATCATTACTAGTAAAAAAACGCAACACTTTTTTGAGTCGCTCAACGAAGCAGAACAGGATTGGGTGGTTCAAACAATAAATAAGGAGATTAGGAAGAATGGCTAATCCAATCCTAACTCTTTTCTCAAGTTACTATCACTGGTGCTATTTTTTTGCCAGTAGGCACTTTTAATGGTTTTAATACGCTTTCCTGTGGTGGTAAGTTGTTTTCTTTTTGCTCCCCAACCACTGTAATTGGTTTCTTCCCAAGACTCGATAACGTAAGGAAGTTTGTTCTGGAACGTAATGGATAACGAACGCTGAAGTTTTGGGTAAGTTACCGTGTATGTACTTGTTTCTTTATCCTCAACTAATTCACCTGTACACGTTTCATATGTTGTAGGGAGGTGCAACAATCGTAAAGCTGTAAAACTAGGCAACATATTAAAATCTCCTATTGGCAATCCTTTTGGATTAAGGCGTATCATTGTCCAAATGTCATCCTCTAGGTAACCGTTTGTTGCTAATTGAATGTTTTCCTTTGACTCTCCTTCGAAGTAAGAATCAACGTTGATGTTAAAATTACCAGAATCCTTTTTTAAGTCCATGAAAGTATGTCCACACCACTCTTGAGATGAATTAGAGATTTTAATCGAAGAAGTGGGATTTTCAAAAGGCACAAAAGTACTTGTCATAATTGAATATGGGTAGATACCTGTATTAAACTTTCTCGTGTTATTCAATTTCATTACAGATACATTATCGGGATAATTGTTATCTGCTTTTGTGTTTCTAGATGGAGAAAATGGTTCGGTTACAAACACTAGCACCGACTTGCCTTCATGAATTTCTCCGTAGCGTGCTTGTTTGAGTTCATAACTTGAAATTTCTGCTTCACCCCCATACCAGTATGATTTTTTATCTTTTGCTTGAGGAGTACTATTATCTACCTCAACTGTTTTTTGCGCGCATGCTGTAAGGATAGATAGTGAAAAGAATAAAAATAGAATTCTCATGCTTTAAAATTTTACTTAGAAATAATAGTTTTTATAAACTCTTAATCAGTCTCTCTAGTTTAGGTTCAGTTTTTATGCAAGTCCAGTAAGATTTATCTGTCCAATAAGAATTTAAATCCAATCTAGGCTCATAAAACGAAGCGTCTGAATCTAAAATTGCATGTTCATAGCCAATACTATAAATTATATAGTTTTGATTTAGGTTTAAATCGACACCGCCATCATTCTTTGATGAATAAGAGTATAACTTTATTGTATCACTAGATATGGTTCCTTTATAAATTTTGTCTTTTAAAATTAAATACTCAGAAATATCTATAGTATCTCTTCCTTTCTCTCTAATCATATAAGGTTTATCTCTAATGGTATCATTTAGTCTAAGTTTTTGTTTTGAAATTACCCTACCAGTAAAAATATAATCTGAATTTTTAATATCCTCTTGCAAGCTATTTTTAGAGTTCTGAGCTACTAGTATACCAAAGAAATTTAAGATGAGTATTAGAAGAAAAGATAATTTACTAAACACAACTTTATTTATTTAATAAATAAACCATAGTCTTCTTCTCTGCCAATTTTAGAGCATTATACGCATTTACCACACCTCCACTAACAGATAAATCTCTCATTCTTTTCTTTCTCTTTTTATCACGAGAAGGGATATAAACTCTTTTTCTTTTGTAGTTTTTGGTGCTCTCTAAAAGAATGTTTTTTAACTCTAAATGTGTTAATTCTGGATAGTAACTCCACACTAAAGCAGCTACTCCACTCACTACTGGCGCTGCGAAGCTAGTTCCATCGCTTTGTTGGTAATAATCGTCTGGAGCAGTTGATACAACATCCACACCAGGAGCAAATAAATCAACCTTCTCTTTTCCATAGTTTGAGAACACTCCTAGCATTTTTTTGTTTTTATAAATAGAAGAAGCTCCTACTGTTACTACATTAGGTGCTGTAACACCACTGTTTAATACATCATCAGGAAAATTATCGTTTTCATCTACATTTTTACTGTCATTCCCAGCTGCGTGTACCAATAAGACACCTTTTGAGTTCGCATATTCGATAGCTTCATCCACTAATTGTTTTTGTGGTGAATATCCTTTCCCAAAACTCATATTAATTACTTGTGCTCCATTATCTACAGCATAACGAATGGCTAAAGCAATATCTTTATCGTATTCATCTCCATTAGGAACTGCACGAACCCCCATTATTTTAACCGCTGAAGCTACTCCTTGAATACCAACATTATTATCTCTAACCCCTCCAATAATACCCGCACAAAACGATCCATGAAAAGCATCTGGACCTTCTATATCAGGATTCCCATAGTTTTTATCGTTGATATCAGTTAAATCATCACCAATAATATCTTTACGTGCTTCAAAGTTTAGGTTGTAGTAGTTTTTATAGAATTTTTCACTTTGCTCATAGTAATCTGCGATGTCCTTTCTAGTCATACCAGCTTGCTTTAGCTCTTTTAAAGCAGCTACAAACTCCATCGTTTGCTTATCCTCAGACTCTATTTTAAGTGCTTCATCAATGGTTTTAATTTCTTTCCCTTCGGATGTTGATAATGCATTAAAAATAAAATCTACTCCAAATTTCATTTGACCAACTTGAGTAAACTCTTCTTTGTATTCGTTTCTATTTTTCCAATAAATGCTATCAAGCTCTTTGTAAAGTGCATATTCCTTTTGGTTTGTAACATTTTCTGGATCAAGATCGGCATAGGTTTTTCTTAGTTCACGATACCAACGGGTACTTTCCAGGTTTTCTGCATCTATGTTTTCTCCTTTTGCATTTCCTAAAAAATTCCATCCATGGATATCATCAATATAACCGTTGTTATCATCATCAATTCCGTTGTTAGGTATTTCATCTTCATTGATCCACATGTTTGCTTTTAAATCTTCGTGATCTGGATCAACACCTCCATCTACTACGGCTACAATAATTGTTTTCTTTGGTTTTTTCCCTGCTAAAAGCTCTGAGTAAGCTTTATTTACACTAACTCCATTGGCTTTATCTGCCTTAATATCCTTATTAAACCAGTCGTAATATTTATCAAAAGATTTTGGGGCTTTGTTTTGAGCTCCTAACCCTAAAACCATTGAAGAAAGAATAGAAGTAAAGATTATCTTATTTCGCATGTATTCTGAATTTTGTTTAAACTACTTGATTTTAATTAAATAAACGTCATTTATTTGTTAATATTTCTAAAAAGATGGCAGCACGTTCTCCACAGCTTCGATAACAGCATCTGCTACTTGATGTGCTTGATCATCTGTAAGGTTATAGTATACAGGTAACGAAATTTCGTTGCTGTACTGATGGTATGCTTCTGGATAATTTGTTATATCATGATCCTTAAAAGCAGTTAGCATAGGTAAAGGCAAGAAATGTACATTTACTGCTATGTTTTTCTCTGAGATTTTAGTGATGATTAAATCCCTTTGTTCCTCAGTTGCTCCATTGATGCGAAGCATGTATAAGTGATACGAACTTTCTTTCTCTTCGGTTATACTTATAGGCTGTTTAGCCCAATTATATGATTCAAAACGCTTATTATATAGATCAAAAATACTTTTTCTTCGATCTAGGTTACTTTGGTATCTTCTTAATTCAACAAGCCCTATAGCCGATTGAATATCAGTCATATTACATTTAAAACCACTTTCAACTACATCATACCTCCATGCTCCTACTTGCATTTTACTAAAAGCGTCTTTTGACTGCCCATGTAAGGACTTTACTTTAAGTTCTTTTTTTATCATTTCATTATCAAACGGCTCTGGAAGATTAAGCGCTACAGCACCACCTTCGGCAGTAGATAGGTTTTTAACCGCATGGAAGGAAAAAACAGACACATCCGTTAAACTCCCTGCTTTTTTTCCGTTATAACTAGCACCAAAGCTATGAGCGGCATCAGATAAAACCATGATTCTTCCTAATTTCTCTTGATTTTCGGAAGTTGGAACAAAAAGCTCTCTTTTACGCTCTACTAGCTCGTTTATCATTTTATAATCACACGGCAATCCGCCAATATCCACAGGCATGATTACTTTTGTTTTTGAAGTAATCGCTTCTTCTATTCTTTTTATAGAGATGTTAAAATCTTCTGCGTTTATATCTACTAAAATTAATTTAGCTCCAAAATGATTCACCACATTTCCTGTTGCACAATAGGTGTAGGCTGGTACAATAACTTCATCTCCTCTTTTAACTCCATACCAGTGTAGCATTAGTTGTAAGCCCGCTGTTGCTGAGTTCAAACATACGGTATCTTTATTACCACAATAGGTAGTAATCTCTTCTTCGAATTTTAGCGTTTTTGGACCTGTAGTAATCCAACCAGATTGTAAAGTGTCTACAACTTCATCAATGGTTTCTTGATCAATACGAGGTGGAGAAAATGGAATCATGAATAATAGATATTTATGTACATTTGAAAAGGTAAATAATCCTTTTTAAAATAAGAGGGTCTCAAAAAATATCAGTTTATGCTCCTGCATAGCCAACATTAAAAAAGATGCCTCTCAGAGGCTAAAGGTACGGAAATAGGATGAATAAGGAAGTAGCTCTAGAAAAAATGAAAGCATATTGTGCCTACCAAGAGCGGTGCCAAAAAGAGGTACAAGAGAAACTTTTTAAACTATCTATTGATACCGATATTGCAGAGGAAATTTTAATTGAATTAATTACCTCAAATTACCTAAACGAACAGCGATATGCTGAAGCTTTTGTTTCTGGAAAATTTAGAATAAAGGGGTGGGGAAGAATAAAAATTAAGCAACATTTAAAACAAAAGCATATTTCAGATTATTGTATTAAAAAAGGCTTAAATGAAATTGAGGAGAGCGAGTACTTAACCAAAATCGAAGCATGGGTTACAAAATTAAATGATAAGTATAATGCTCTAAATGTATTTGACCGTAAGGGTAAAATCGCTCAACGATTAACTGCTAAAGGTTTTGAAGCTTCCTTAGTTTGGGATGTCTTAAACGCTACTAATCTCTCGTAAATACACGTTTTACCCGCTGAGAGATAGACGTTAACACTTCATATGGAATGGTGTCCATTGCTCTTGCCAAATCTATGAGCGTATTATGTTCTCCAAACACCTCTACTTCATCTCCTTCGATACATGGAATATTTGTAACATCAATCATTGTTAAATCCATACAAACTTTACCTATAATTGGTGCTTTTTTAGCTTTTACTATAAAAGAAAATTTACCGTTGCTTAGGCTTCTTCTAATGCCATCAGCGTAACCAATAGGTAGAATAGCAATTGTTTTGTTCTCTTCGGCTATATAAGATCTTCCATAACCAACAGACTCCCCTTTTTTCAACTTCTTAAGTTGAATAATTTGAGTTGTTAACGAAGAAATTGAAGCTGTAGGTATATTACTATTCACCGGATTAAATCCATATAAGCCAATCCCTAATCGAACCATATCAAACGTTGCTTGAGGGTATTTTAAAATAGCTGATGTATTTGCGATATGTTTAATAAAAGAGTAACCAAGATTGTCTTCAATTTGATTACTCATGCTTTCAAATAATTTGATTTGATTTGAAGTAAATTCCTTTTGATTTTCGTCATCTGCACTAGACAAGTGAGAAAATACCGAACGAACTATTACTTCTGGTTGTGCTTGTAAAAGCGCTACTAAAGCTGGAATATCGTGTTCTTTAAAGCCTAAACGATTCATTCCAGTGTCAAGCTTTAAATGAATTGGATACTCTTTTTTTCCTTTTATGATTAGTTTTCTAATAAAATGATCTAATAAATCCAATGAATAAATTTCTGGCTCAAGTTCATTTTCAATTAAAGCATTAAAACTCGAAATTTCTGGATTCATTATCATGATAGGAGTTTTTATTCCCTGTTTCCGAAGGCTAACTCCTGTATCTGTATAAGCCACTCCGAAATAATCTACTCCATGATGCTCCAGTAATTTGGGTATTTCGATACCTCCACTACCATAGGCAAAAGCTTTAACCATAACCATTAATTGGGTATTTGGGTTTAGTTTATCTCGGTAAGCTTTTAAATTTCTTTCAACCTGTTTAAGGTTAATTGTAAGTTTGGTTTGATGATTTTCTTTTTGTAATAAATCAGCTATTTGTTCTAAACGAGCCTCTCTTGTACCTTTTATTAAAATTTCTTCGTTACTAAAAATATCTTTTTGTAGTACTTTTTTTTCAAACTCAGTGATAGAAGAACATGCAATATATTTTGTTGATAGCAGACCTTCAAGCTTGTTATTTCCTATAGAAATTACCGTTTTAAACTTCTGCTTGTTGAGTATATTTACGAGTTGATTATTTGAATCTTCTACTGGGAGATCACTAATAATAATACTTTTATCCTTATGAACTGCCAGTTGATTTAGTTGATCAATAGCTATTTCTAAAGAAGTTAAATTGAAGGAGTAAGCATCGTTAATAATTCTGGTATTGTTAATGCCATCAAACAGCTCAAAACGTAGTGCAAGACTTGTTAATTTGTTAATCCTTTCTTGTATTTCATTTTCTGGAATATTTAGATGCTCTAATACAGCAATACAAAGCTTACAGTTTTCAACAGAAGGTTTATCCTTAAAAGGGTAATTGTACTTCCCCTTCAAATTGGTTTTATTACTTATAATGTCTTTTGTTCCTTCAAAAAAGGCTGAAAATTCCTCAATAAGATCACGATTATCTAAAGTTGAATTTTCAATTTTGCAACGTACTCCAATAGTAGGTTCAATTATATTATTTAGTATGTTTAATTCTCCTTTTTTAGTAGTACTAGCTTCAAAAATTCCAAGTTGATGGCTTTCTCTTAATTGCAAAACAGATATTGAAACCCCTAATTGAGAATTATAACTTTTTGGTGTTCTACAAATCGAATAATCTTTATCTAACAACTGAAACAACCATTCTTTAACAGTTGTTTTTCCTTTTCCTCCTGTAATTCCAATTACAGGAATTTTAAATTTACTTCTGTGACGAATAGCCAGTTTTTGCAGTGCTTCTAGTGAATTATTTACCTTAATTAAGTTACAATCTTTATAAGATACATCTTCGGTAACTATAAAGTTAGCTACTCCTTTTTTAATTAATTCGGGTATATAACTATGTCCATTCCTAGAAGCTCCTTGGAACGCAAAAAAGAGTGTTTGTGAGCCATTTTTTACCGAACGACTATCAAAAGAGACGTTATTTATTACTTGATTTGGATGTTTAGAAAGGTATTTTCCTCCAACTATTTCGATTATCTCATCAACAGTATACATGTTAATGTTCTTTCATTGCTTGGTTGTAGCATCTTCTACAAAGCGGCTCGTATTCGTCAACCTCTCCTAGCATTACGATATCTTCTCCTGCTACTTTTCTGTACGAAAATTGGGCAAGTGTACCGCACCTAACACAAATAGCATGTACTTTCGTTACATATTCTGCCATTGCCATGAGTTGAGGCATTATTCCAAAAGGTTTGCCTGCAAAATCCATATCTAGTCCTGCAATAATTACACGAATACCTCTATTTGCTAGTTGGTTGCATACATTTGGTAGTTCTGAATCAAAGAATTGAGCTTCATCAATGCCTACTACATCAACATCATTCGTTAAAAGTAAAATATTAGAAGCTGCAGGAACAGGAGTTGAGCGAATAGCATTTTCGTTATGACTTACTACATCTTCCTCATCATAACGTGTATCAATAGAGGGTTTAAAAATTTCTACTTTTTGCTTAGCAAATTCTGCACGTTTCATTCTTCGGATAAGCTCTTCGGTCTTTCCTGAAAACATAGAACCACAAACAACTTCAACCCAACCTCTACGTTCTTCTTTATTTCCTTTATTCTCTAAAAACATGCTCAACGAATTTAATAAATTGACATTGAAAACCGATTTTTTAACACAAAAAAAGCCTCCGAAAATTCGGAGGCCTTACTAACAAAATTATTAACCTATATCTTAAAAATTACTTTGTTAGTGTAACATCAATAGTAATACCTACTGCATTAGAGATAACGTTATCTTTAACTAAGTCTGGTGTACCTTCAGCTCCGTAGTGGATTCCCCACTGCGTTCTATCAATATTAAATTTTTCTGATTTGATTGAAACCATTTCATCAGTAGCCTCAACATTTGCATCAAAAGTTACGTTTCTAGTAGAATCTTTTAACATAAGATTTCCAGAGATAGTTGTGTTATAATCTCCTTCAGCAGCTTCTACTTTTGTGATTTCGAATTTAGCAGTTGGATATTTTTCAGCGTTAAAGAAGTCTGCTGACTTTAAATGCCCCTCTAATTGACCTTTCTTTTCAGCATCTTCGATATCAGTGTTTGTTAGCGTACTAATATCAACTGTAAAAGAACCATTAGTTAATTTACCATCAGTAGCTTTTGCAGATCCATTTGATAAAGAAAAGTATCCCATATGCTCACCTACTACCAACTTAGTTGCATGCCAGTGAACTTTACTCCCTTCTTTAACTGTAGAATACTCAACAGTAGTTTCTGTTGTTTGATCGATTACTTCTTGAGCATCTGTAGACTCAACGTCTTTCCCATCTCCGCATGACATTGCCATCATTGATAAAGCTGCTAGAGATAAAAACATTTTTTTCATTTGTTGTTAATTTAAATTATAGGTCAAATATAACTAAAATTTGTTTACAACAAATAATGTTTAAAATTAATTTACTTTAAAAGTAACATCATCTAAACTTTCGAATTGCTGAATGAGCTCTTTAGTAAGGTTTAACTTAACACTTCTAGAGAAAAAATTCACCTTTGTTTTAACGCCATCAGATACACAAATTTTTAATTGGCAAGTATTTGGAATTTCTTCATTTGTTTCTAGAATTATTTTTTCCAGAAGTTCATCAACAAATGATTTTGTTACTTTTTGAATGGGTACAGTTAACGTTATGGATTTACTAAGTTTTTGTCTTATTTCAGAGAGTAACTCTATGGATTGCATTTTAAACTCTGGAGCCATATCTCCCCACCGTTTCCTGTCGATTTTACCTTTTATGTAAAGAAAGTTTCCTGGAACTAGGTAATGTTTAAATTTTAAGTAATCTTCTTTGAAAAGAAATTGCTTAAAACCATCTTCATAATCTTCGAATTCAAAAATACCGAAAGGATTTCCATTTTTAGCTACTCGATGTTCAGCAGAAGTTACAATACCAGCTATACTTAGTTCTTTCCCAACATGCTGATCCATGTTATTGATGGCTTTTGCTCCAGCACCTTTGGTACAGAAGTTTTCCATTTCAAACTTAAAATCATCCAAAGGATGACCAGAAATATAGATCCCTACCACTTCTTTTTCACGGTTTAGGGTATGTATACTGCCCCACTCTTCTGTAGTTGGTAGTTGAGGCTCTGTCATGGTTTGAGCTTCTTCTGCTCCAGCCATATCAAATAGACTTGTTTGAGAGCTATTTTCTTGCTCTTGTAACAGGTTTCCATACTTTGATGCTATTTCAATAGCTGATTTCCCTGAACCATCTGGACTAAAATACTGCGCTCGATGTCCGCCAAATGAATCGAACCCACCAGCGTACGCTAAGTTTTCTAATGTTCTTTTATTCGCAGCTCGAAGATCAATACGAGAAGCCATTTCAAAAATAGAGCTGTACTTACCGTCTTTTAATCTGTTTTCAATAATTGTTTCTACGGCACCTTCTCCAACACCTTTAATAGCACCCATTCCGAAACGGATAGCACCTTCTTCGTTTACTGTAAACTTATAGAACGATTCATTCACATCTGGACCAAGTACATTTAATCCCATTCTACGGCATTCCTCCATAAAGAAGGTAACCTGCTTAATGTCGTTCATATTATTTGAAAGTACAGCAGCCATATATTCGGCAGGGTAATGTGCCTTTAAATAAGCCGTTTGGTAGGCTATCCAGGCATAACAGGTAGAGTGAGACTTATTGAAAGCATAGGCAGCAAATGCTTCCCAATCCTTCCAAATTTTTTCTAATTTCTTTTTGTCATGACCATTAGCCTCTCCTCCGTTGAGAAATTTTGGCTTAAGTGTTTCTAGTAAAGCAAAGATTTTTTTACCCATCGCTTTACGTAGCATATCTGCTTCACCTTTCGTAAACCCGGCTAGCTTTTGTGATAACAGCATCACTTGCTCTTGGTAAACAGTAATTCCGTATGTTTCTGCTAAGTATTCTTCGCATGCATCTAAATCATAAACAATTTCTTCAACACCATGTTTACGATTAATAAAACTTGGAATATATGCCAAAGGACCTGGGCGATACAGTGCATTCATTGCAATGAGGTCTGCAAAAACTGTTGGTTTTAGCTCACGCATGTATTTTTGCATTCCAGGAGATTCGTATTGGAATATCCCTACTGTTTCACCTCTTTGGAAAAGCTCATATGTTTTTTCATCATCTAGTGGGAATGTCTCAGGATCAAGTTCTACATTATGGATGTGCTTAATAAGTTTGCACGTATCTTTAATTAAGGTTAATGTTTTTAACCCCAAAAAGTCCATTTTTAACAACCCTGCACTTTCTACTACTGAGTTATCAAACTGGGTAACGTACATGTCAGAATCCTTCGCCTTTGATACAGGAACAAAGTTGGTAATATCATCAGGAGTAATAATTACACCACATGCATGAATTCCCGTATTTCGAAGTGACCCCTCTAGTGTAATAGCCTTATTTACAACATTTCCTTCTTCAGATTCTGTTTCGGCAATGCTTTTTAATTGCATGGCCATTTCAACATCTTCTTGTTTTCCAAGTTTGTCTTTTAATCCTTTTTCATCAAGCGCAAACATTTTGTTGAGCTTAATTCCTGGGACTAAGTTTGCTAATCTGCCAGCATCTGCTAGTGGTAAATCTAAGGCTCTTGCGGTATCACGTATTGATGACTTTGCAGCCATGGTACCATACGTGATAATTTGAGCCACTTGATTAGAGCCGTATTTTTCAATTACCCAATCAATTACTCGTCCTCTTCCTTCATCGTCAAAATCGATATCGATATCGGGCATGGACACCCTATCAGGATTTAGGAAACGCTCAAATAGTAAATCATATTGAATGGGATCAATATTAGTAATTTTTAAACAGTAAGCTACTGCCGATCCTGCTGCTGATCCTCTTCCTGGCCCGACAGACACGCCCATTTGTCTAGCTGCAGCAATAAAATCTTGTACAATTAAGAAATACCCTGGGTAACCTGTATTTTGAATTACTTCTAATTCAAAATCTAACCGTTCTTTAATCTCATCAGTTATTTCACCGTAGCGTTCTTTTGCACCTTCGTAGGTTAAATGACGAAGAAAATTGTTTTCTCCTCGTTTGCCTCCGTCTTCATTATCTCGAGCATCTACAAACTCTTCAGGAATATCGAATTTTGGAAGCAATACATCTCGAGCTAGTTCAAAAGGCTCTATTTTATTTACAATTTCTTGTGTATTAAGAATTGCTTCAGGAATATCCTTAAACAATTCTTTCATTTCCTTTGTGGACTTAAAATAGAACTCATTGTTTGGCATTCCAAAACGATAGCCTCTACCTCTTCCTATTGGTGTAGACTGTCGTTCACCATCTCTAATACACAAGAGAATATCATGTGCCTCGGCATCGTCTTGATTGATGTAGAATGTATTGTTTGCTGCTACAACTTTAATGTTATGCTTTTTAGCAAATTGAATTAAAACATTATTTAAATGTTCTTCTGCATCACTTCCATCGTGCCTTAAAAGCTCAATATAAAAATCATCTTTGAATTGTGATTTCCACCATAACAATGCTTCCTCAGCTTGTTTTTCACCTACGTTAAGTATAAGGTTTGCTATTTCTCCGTTTCTACCTCCAGAAAGAACAATTACATCTTCTTTGTATTGTTGAACAAGATCTTTGTCTATTCTAGGTACATAATAAAATCCATCAACATGAGCTGCTGAGGTTAGTTTTGAAAGGTTTTGATATCCATTTTTATTTTTAGCTAAAAAAACAAGTTGGTAACCGTTATCTTTTTGTGTTTTGTCTTTATGGTCTCTACAAACGTAAAACTCACAGCCAACAATTGGTTTTATTTCTTTTTGTGGAATGTAGTTAATATCGTCAAGATGTTCCTCGTTTTTCTTTTTTACATTCTTATTGTGTATTCCTAATTCTTTAACAAAGAGGAAGGCTCCCATCATATTACCAGAATCTGTCATTGCAACAGCTGGCATTTTATGGTCGATGGCTGCTTGAACCAACGCCTTAATATTACTTGTTGATTGTAATATAGAAAATTGGGTATGGTTGTGTAAATGCGTGAAAGGAGCTCCTTCTAATTCGGATAAATTTTCCTGAATTTCCTTTCTAGTAAGACCAGTATCTTGTGTTTGTGTTTCTTCTTCCTCTTCTAAATCCTCTTCACTGTATGGCTGAATATTTAAACCAATCAGTTCAAATGGTTGAGGATTAGCCTCGATGAATTTGGTAAAATATTCTTGCTCTACCTCTAAATCACTTGGTAAGTAAACTTTTTTTCGGATGAGCTCTAGAAAACATCTTGCTGTTGCTTCAACATCAGCAGAGGCGTTATGTGCTTCAGCAAATTGTTCATTAAATAAAAACTCGTGGAGTTCTTCTAGCTTTGGAAGTTTGAACTTTCCTCCTCTACCTCCTGGTATTTTACAAAGTTCAGCCGTTGTTTCTGTACAGGAGTCCAAGGGTTGCATATCCATTAAGGGAGAATCAACCGCTTTTCGGTGGTATTCTGCCCCCATGATATTTATATCAAAACCAATATTATGCCCAACCACAAACTTCGATTTTGATAACGCTTTATTGAATTCATTAAGCGCCCAAGTTAAATCAACACCTTGCTTTTCCGCCCTTTCGGTTGTTATTCCATGTATTTGAGCAGCATTAAAAGGAATATCATAGCCTTCTGGCTTAATAATGAAGTTTTTCACCTCCACTAATTCACCTAGCTCATCATGCAATTGCCAAGCAATTTGCACACATCTTGGCCAATTATCACTATCGGTTATAGGTGCGTTCCAATCTCTGGGTAAACCTGTGGTTTCGGTATCGTAAATGAGGTACATAATACAAAATTATGAAAAACACATTTACACTTTACTGTAAAACAAGGATACTTTTAAAAAAGTTATTAGTAGAAAATTACCTTTCTTGCTTTAGCATTTCTTCTATTTTATCTAGTCTAGCTTTCAACTCTTTATTTTGAGCCTCGAGGTTTTTGTTATTTTCTTTCAAGTCGCTAATTTGGACTTGTTGCTCTTGAATTGCTTTTGTTAAAACTGGTATTAGTTCAGTATAGATTAAACTTCTATATTCATTTTCTGTAGAATCAATTAATACTACCTCTGGAATAATATTCTCCATGTCTTGAGCAATAAATCCTAAACTTACGTTACCATTTCCTTCCTTATAAATATAAGATGAAGGTTTCATCTTTAAAACTTCATCCAAACCATATTTTAGCGGTTTTATACTATTTTTTAATCGTCTATCTGATGTTGCTGCCCATGCAGTTCCTCCTGCTGGTAGCTGTGCACCTGTTGTTCCCGTAGACCCAGTAACAGTTCTAAAAATGTAGCCATTTGGAAATCTAGCAAACATCTGTTCCGCGCTTGTTGTATTAGCAAAAACACCTAATGCGATGGAATTACTATGGCCTGCTGCAATATTTGAATTAAACCCTCCTAAAATGACAGAATATGAACCTTGGACAACACTATTATCACCACCACCAATGAAACTGTAAGATGCTCTAGCTTCATTATCCTCACCTGCTATTACCGCAGCACTTGAGTTTGTTACGATATTGTCTCTTCCACCTCCTATAAAGCCATTTGAACCAGAAACTTGATTATTTTGTCCTCCAACTATTGCTCCTACAGATGCTGTATTTCTAGAACCTCCCGCAACAAAGCTATTGAATGAGGTTGCCATATTTTGAAAACCACCAACAACTGCAGCACGGTTATTTCCTGCTACATTCTCTGCTCCTCCACCAACGAATGACCACTGTCCGCTAGCTGTGTTGTCCTCACCTCCTCCAACAAAGGATTGGTCACCAATATTGGCATCATTCCATTCGGTTCCATTTACCTCTCCTGATCTAAACGCAGCTTTTCTTGGGTACCATATCATTCTAGTACCAGCACCTGCTAAAGTTAATGTATTTCCTGCACCAATAGATCCTACAGATGTTATGAGTCCATCATCAAGTACTTCTAATCTTGGCGTTGTCCCGTCCATTACTCTAAAGTCACCAGTTCCGTTTAAATCATATGTCATATTAAAACCTGCTTGAGTAATAGTCGTGTTTTGTATTAAAGCACCTCCTAATCTAATATCATTTGGATTATCTGTTAACCCATTAGTGGCAACAACATTTAAAGTTGCTGAGCCCGAAGTAGCGCCTCCAATTAAACCATCACCAGCAATAACATCAGTTATATCACCACTCCCTCCAGAAGACGCGATTGTTATAGCACTACCAACTCGTGTTAGCGTTATATTCGTTCCCTCAACAAGATCAAATGAATCACCACTCCCTGAAATTGTAATTCTTTCTGTAGAAGCATTGGGTGTACTTTCACTAAATGTTTGTGCGTCTGTACCAGTACCATCACCTACGGCATCGATCGTTATTGTGTTTCCTGCTTCTGATAAATTAATATTTGTTCCAGCCAGCAATATTATACTATCGCCATCCTCTATATCTATCACTGAACTAGTTAAAGTCCCAGCTAAAACACTAAGATTTTGGTTATCATCTCCAGCACCTCCCAATGAATTTATTGTTATGGTATTCCCAGATTCTGCCAAGGTGATATTGGGGCCAGCTTGTAGGGTTATCGAGTTTCCATCTTCAATATCTATCGTAGAACTCGTTGGTGTTCCTCCACCTACCGATAAAAGTTGGTCATCTGTATTAATACTATCTCGTAATTCATTCAACCAACCTGCATCATTTAATAAACTATCCGATAAAGAACTATAAACACTATCAAAAAAGGATTGATCATTAAATAAACTATCTCTGATCAAGCTGAACATACTATCGGTAAAAAAACTATTTGACAACAAAGAATCTCCTATTCCATTGATAAAACTAGAATCTGATAAAATAACACTATCTATTTGACTTAAAAAGGTACTATCTCCTAACAAACTATCACGAACAAATGAGTAAACACTATCTCTAAAAATATCGTTTACTAAAAGAGAGTCAATTACTGAATTGATGAAATTACTATCTGATAAAACAATACTATCTATACTGTTTGTAAAAGTTGAATCAGACAGTAGACTATCTCTCAGTTGCTCAAAAATATTATCCCCTACTTGATCTAAGGTCATATAGCGAACAATCCCGTCTGATATTCTCAGGGATAACAAACTTGTAATATTAGGGTCATTTTGAAGTTGCTCTATCCTTAATGGATCAACCGTTCCTGATGGAGGAGACACATGTAAATAATTTGTTGGCGTAGTTGTTCCTACTCCAACGTTTTGTGAAAATGAATTAAGAGTAATTAACCCTAAAATAAGTAGAAATAGATTTTTCATGTTTTTATTTTATTTCATATTGAAAATGTAAGTTAAATTCCGCATCATCTGTAGTATCTCCGGCTAGTCTTACACTAATCCTAACTCTTGATGTGCCAGGGACAGCAACAATACTCTCCACTGCAAACACATCCGGCTCAACCACAGAGGTTCCCTCTATAAAAACGGAACCAGTTCCACTTGCATCATTAAAACTTGTAAAAGTAGTTGTTATTGGTAAGGTCAATTCATATGTACAAGAGGTAGCTCCATCAAACTCTGTTCCTACAATTGCAGCTACACTCACTTGGTTTCCTACCCTTATGTAATGAGCAGATTGAGGTGTAGACAAGTAAACTGTTCCAGAAGTAGTTAAATTACTGGTTGTTGGCGAATATCTACCACTTGTAATTGTTGGAGCACCAATCGTTATAGTTGAACCTGATTCTGTTACAGTAAGCAAACCACTACCAGAAACTGTTACATCACTAGCTGTTCCACTTAAATCAATTAACGAGCTATTTGCCCCTGCCGCTCCTACTGCTAATGTCTGAGTTGAACCACCAGAAGCGGCTGCTATTGTAACTGCCTGACCAGATCTTGTTAAAGTGATATTTGAGCCTTCCACTAAGTCAAAGAAGTCGCCACTTCCGGATATTGTAACCCTCTCAGTTGTTGCAGCCGGTGTAGTTACATTTAATGTTTGGTTATCCGTATTGGTAACTGTATTTGTAAGTGTAATATTAGAACCAGCTTCAGCTATAGATAAACCAGCACCAGCAGT
>CATLPG010000045.1 GCA_950054195.1 uncultured Saccharospirillaceae bacterium | reverse complement strand
TTACCATATAAATAATTTTTTATAATATAAGGAGGATCTAAATAGAAAAAGCGCCCTGTATTTTCTTTTATGCTATCGTAGAACTTTTTAAGTTTTGGTGTTTCTTTTTTACAATGTCCGCACGTCCAGTCCCAGAAATAAAGTAGGGTATACTTTGTTTGAACATCTTTGTATAGGCTAGGAAAGTTTTTTAAGGTTGTATCCGGTAAAATAATGTTTGGAGCGTATTCACCAACTAGCGTTGGCTTTCTTTTATTTACCTCTTCTCGCATTTTTTCAATGGCATCTGGTTTTGCCCAATAGTCACATCTTCCAGTTAAGTAAAATTTTTCTGCCATTCGAACATATACTTCATCCATACCCATACGCTTAGTTTTTACATGTGCATAGGTTAAATAATTTACCGCATATTTAAACATATCTCCCGTTTGATTCATCTGATCCACTACTTTAATGATCGCTGGAATGATTGTATCAGGATCTTGCGGGATTACTTTCATAAAGTACTTTTCTAAACGATCATGAAAAATAGGTGTCCTAGCAAGTGCATCATCTTTTAGATCAACACCATTCCAATAATTATCTCTATATGAATAGTAATTATATCTCGCAGTATCTTCAACACCTCCTTCTGGGATAGGATCGGCTTGAGGTTCTAAAGACATGTTGATTAATTTTGAAACGTAAGTTCCTTTATTATCATTGATTAATCTTTGTTGGTAGGCCAAAACGTCTTCGTCAATCTTTTTGATTTGCTTAGAAAGTTCTTCTTTTTTCTTGGCAGAAGTGTTCTCATCATTTCTTAATTCTACTAAAGGTGCCTTTTTAGCTCCTTGTTTACCTAGGTAACTGATGTAGTCAAAAAACAGCTTATTTTCTACGGATTTTTTTACCTTAAGTGACTCTCTCAGTTTATCATTGTTAGCTTCAATCTCAATGTTTTCATTATTTACTAAAAATTCAAAGTATTTAACTGGCGCCTTCGCTTGCGTAATTAAAGCATATACACCAGAAGGCATTTCTCTTTCAAACTTAACAACACCATTTTTTTCTACATAAGCAGTATCATAGTAATAAAGACTTTTACCTAAATAGTTTCCGAGGTAAACTACACTATCTTTTTGTAATCCTTCAATTTTAAATTTTAGTGAAATTTTTTGTCCGTATGCTGTTAGGCCAAGTCCAAAAAGTAAAACAAGTAATAGGTTTCTCATAGTTTATAATGATTTTTAAACAAAAATATAACGTGCTTTTTTTTCTTAAGTTGCTATTAAAATTAGTAAAACATTTTCCTTAACACAATTATAACAAATTTCATCTCATTAGCTGCTACTTATGAATAAGCTAGATCGTTAAAAAAAAGTTAGAAAATCATCCTTTTTATAACTCAAAGAAGTTTTACTCACGGGAATACCTATATTTGACCAAATTTTAATTTGAATTCATGTTAATATCCATTTTTACACTTTGGTTGATTATCATTTTGTTTTACTGTGCCATAGCTACTTGGAAGTTGTTCGAAAAAGCAGGAAGAAAACCTTGGGAGGGAGTAGTACCGGTCTACAATTTATTTATTTGGGCGAAAGTAATAAATAAACCATGGTGGTGGGGATTGATTTTACTGATACCTGGGTGGAATCAACTATTGATGTTAGGAGCAATGAATGTTTCAATGGGGAGAATTTTTGGAAAGTACTCGCCAAAAGACACGATAATGCAAATTTTAGTTCCATTTATTTATTTTCCAATGATTGCTTACGATGAAAGTGTAACGTATGAAGGAGAAACAGATTGGAACAGCAAGGAAGACAGAGAAAAAAGAAAAATAAGTGATCATATTGCTTTATTTTTTGCTTCGTTTGGTATTATAAACGTATTGGTGGCAGTTTTAAAGCTCACTGGTACTAAAGACAAACCTGGACAAAAATCAGTAGTGAAAGAATGGGGGGATTCTATTGTTTTTGCATTAATAGCTGCTTCAATTATTAGAGGTTATGTGTTAGAAGCTTTTACAATTCCTACTCCTTCGATGGAAAAAGAGATGTTGGTTGGAGACTTTTTATTTGTAAATAAGTTTGCTTATGGATCGCGTGTTCCAATGACTCCTATTTCTTTCCCATTGGCTCATAACACGATACCGTTTACCTATGTGAATTCATACTCAACAGCTATTAAATTACCCTATTATCGTTTACCAGGTTTTGGTGAAGTTGAGCGTAACGATATTGTTGTTTTTAATTATCCTGCAGGAGATACTAGTGTTTTTGGAAGATTTCCAGGAGAAGATGGGGCAGGAGGTGAGATGCAAGGTCATAACTACTATGAATTTATAAGAGAAGGAGCATTTTACGAGGCTTGTGTGATTCAAAGAAAACCAGAAAAAAACTTTTTTCAAAATAGGAGGTTTTATGAAAACTTAACAAGAAAGAGAATTTTAGAAGAAAATTGGAAATACCATCCAGTTAATGGAGCCTTACAGAAGATAGATGTGGAAGGATATTCCTACCGACCAATAGACAAGCGTGAAAATTATGTTAAAAGGTGTGTAGCCGTAGCAGGAGATACATTAGAAATCATTAATAGAAAACTATATGTAAACGGCAAGTATAATGATGTGGGAGAAAATGTAAATTTCTTTTATAACGTAACCTTTAATAGAGGGTTAACTGAAAAAGACTTTAATGACTTTAAGGAACTTTACGGATTTAATTTAGGTCAATATAAAGATTTAAGGAACCCAAGAAGCCCAAGAAATTTACCAATAGATGAGAATGTGCTAATGAATATGAGTGAAAAGGTAAAGAATGAATTATTACAAAATTTAAAAAAAGGTATTCATGGAAATTTGAGGCTATTAAACGATTCTGCTGTTGAGCCAGTAATAAATAAGAAGCCAAGCTTAAATAACTATTCGGATTTAATTGCTAGTTACACCGGAATTTATCCAAATCACCCAAAATTCAATTGGACAAGAGATAACTACGGACCACTTTGGATGCCCAAAGAAGGTGTAAGCATTCCGTTAAACGAAGAAAATTGGATCAAGTATAATCGTTGTATTAACACCTATGAAAAGCACAACTACAGATGGGAGAAAGGGGCTGTTTATGATGAAAATAACAATAAACTAGATACTTATACCTTTAAGCAGGATTATTACTATATGATAGGGGATAATCGCCACAGTTCTGCTGATTCACGTATGTGGGGATTTGTACCAGCTGATCATATAGTTGGAAAAACACTTATCGTATTTATGAGTAAAGACCAAGAAAAAGGTTGGTTTGATGGTGGAATCCGTTGGAATAGAATCTTTAAGACTTTCTAAGTAGTTTTTAGATCATAGACATTAGATTTTTAGACTTCTGGTTGTTGCTTATGTTAACTGTAATATTCAGATATCTATGATCTAACATCAGTAGTCTAACATCTTTATTTATCTACAATCATGATTTCTACCCTACGGTTTCGTTGCATGTTTTCTTGGCTGGTTTCAGGATAAAGTTTTTTAGAAGCTCCGTAGCCCCAGTAAGAAAGACGGTCTTCTGAAATACCTTCAACGATGAGGTAGTTATAAACAGTTTTTGCTCTATTAACAGAAAGTTCCTCTCTACCTGTATCCCAATCTAGTCCATCACCTTCTTCTTGACAGCAAATATGTCCCTGTATTTCAATTTTTAGCTTTGGGTTAGCTTTTAAGGTGTTTAATAATTTTTTTAACTCGGGGTAGGAGTATTCGGTTAAAACATGTCTGCCAGGAATAAACTCCATATTCTTTATAACTAATGTTTCTCCCTTTTTTAAGTTTTTAACCTCTTCAATAATAGTTTTTTCTTGCTTGATTTCTTCAATTACTATTTGCTCTTTAGTCTCATCTTTATTAGGATTAGTAGTATATACAAGATCAACTCGTCTATTTTTCCATCGTTCTTTAAATGCAGTGGATTCACCAACCACTATTTTAGTAGTGTTAGGGGGAATATTTAGTTGTTGCGTAATAAACTGAATACGTTTAGAAGCTAACTCTTTATTATAGCTTTTAGTTCCATAATAATCGGTATAACCTAAAACCTCTGTGAATTTAATATTGGTAGTGTCTTCTAAGCTATTTACTTTATTTTGAGGAGTAGTGTATTGATCAAATTCAAAATAGAAGGAAAGGGTATCTTGGGCACTACCTGTTAAAGTGAAGAAGATAAAAGACCAGAGTATAATTTGCATTTTCATAATACATAATTTAGTAGTATAACGAAATAAATAGTATTTGTTACATATGACGAGGCTTATACTAATTATTACAAACAAAAAAGGTTGTCAAAAAACTGACAACCTTTTATAGAGTATAAGCTTGACTTAAAGAATTTATTTAACTTTTAAAATCAAATGTTTCTAAAAATTTAGTAGTGAAGTTTCCTTTTCTGAAATTTTCGTCTTTTAATAACTGTTGGTGGAAAGGAATCGTAGTTTTTACACCTTCAACAATATATTCACTTAATGCTCGTTGCATTTTAGTGATAGCTTCTTCTCTTGTTTGGGCTGTAGTAATTAATTTACCAACCATAGAATCATAGTAAGGAGAAATAGTGTAACCAGCATAAACATGCGTATCTATTCTAATTCCATGTCCGCCTGGCTCGTGATATTCACCAATTTTTCCAGGAGAAGGCCTAAAATCATTGTAAGGATCTTCAGCGTTAATTCTACATTGGATAGAATGTAATTTTGGCTCATAGTTTTTACCAGAGATTTTATCACCAGCAGCAATTTTAATTTGCTCACGAATTAGGTCAAAGTCAATTACCTCTTCAGTAATTGTGTGCTCCACTTGAATACGTGTATTCATTTCCATGAAATAGAAATCTCTGTTTTTATCTACTAAAAACTCAACAGTACCAACACCTTCGTATTTAGCAGCCTTTGCAGCTTTGATAGCAGCCGCACCCATAGCTTTTCTAAGCTTAGGAGTCATAAAGGGAGAAGGAGTTTCTTCAACAAGTTTTTGATGTCTACGTTGAATAGAGCAATCTCTTTCACTCATATGACAATGCTTCCCGTGTTGATCACTAGCAATTTGGATTTCGATATGACGAGGCTCTTCAATAAACTTCTCCATGTACATCCCATCGTTTCCAAAAGCATTTTTAGCTTCATTACGAGCAGAGTTCCATGCACCTTCTAATTCTTCCTCTTTCCAAACTACACGCATACCTTTACCACCACCACCTGCGGTAGCTTTCAGCATGATAGGATACTTAATCTCTTTAGCAACTTTCTTAGCTTCTGTTAGGTTGGCTAACAATCCATCTGATCCTGGAACGCATGGTACCTTAGCAGCTTTCATAGTGGCTTTAGCAGTTGCTTTATCCCCCATCAATTCGATAGATTCTGCAGAAGCTCCAATAAATTTAATACCGTGTTCAGTACAAATTCTGGAAAATTTAGCATTTTCAGATAAAAAACCATATCCAGGATGAATAGCATCAGCATTAGTAATTTCTGCGGCAGCTATAATATTGGGGATATTTAAATAGGAGAGAGTGCTAGATGGTGGACCTATACATACAGCTTCGTCAGCAAAGCGAACGGGTAAACTGTCTTTGTCTGCTGTTGAATAAACGGCTACCGTTTTAATGCCCATTTCTTTACATGTTCGTATTACTCGTAGAGCAATTTCGCCACGATTGGCAATCAATATCTTTTTAAACATAATAAGTTTGTTTAATCCTTATTGAATAACTGTTACTCAGTAAGGAAGTATGTTGATTTAAATAGTTATTTTGCTTTAATACTTAATCTTATGTTGGCAATACAGCCATCTCTAGATTAAACTAAAAACAATAAGTTAGCTAGGATCTACTAAAAATAGTGGTTGATCAAATTCAATAGGACTAGCATCATCAACTAATACTTTTACAATCTTTCCAGATACTTCGGCTTCAATCTCGTTAAAAAGTTTCATTGCCTCTACGATACAAATTGTATCACCTTTTGCAATAGAATCACCAACCTGAACAAATGGAGGTGTTTCTGGATTTGAAGCACGGTAAAAAGTACCAATCATTGGAGATTTAATCGTAACATAATTTTCGTTACCATCACTCTCGGGTTTAGCCTCCTTCGCTGCTGGAGTTGCAGGTGCTGCTTGTTGAACTGGTTGTTGTTGAACCACTGGTTGAACTGGCTGTTGAGGCAACCCAACTGGAATTTGTTGAACAACTTTTTCTGGTAGTTGATTCGTTTTTTTCTTTGCTAAAGAGTCTGATTTTATCGTTATTTTGAAATCTTTTTGTTCAATTTCAACTTCGTTAACTCCTGCTTTCGCTACAAACTTTATTAACTCTTGAATTTCTTCGAGATTCATAAATTTAATTTTAATTAATTATCAAATATACTAATTCCTATCTACTAGGAAACGTTAAATTTTTATTGTGAGTCGTATCCCCATTTAATCCATGCTGCACCCCAAGTAAAACCTCCTCCAAATGTAGCTAGAATGAGGTTGTCTCCTTTTTTTAATTTCTTTTCCCACTCCCATAAACACAAAGGGATAGTTCCAGCAGTGGTATTTCCAAATTTATCAATGTTGATCATGACTTTATCCTTGCTAACACCCATTCTTCTAGCTGTAGCATCTATAATTCGAAGGTTAGCTTGATGTGGAACAAGGTAAGATACATCCTCTGAAGACAAATTATTCTTTTTCATTATCTCCTCACTTACATCAGCCATTCCAGTTACTGCAGCTTTAAATACAGGCTGTCCTTCTTGATAAACATAGTGTTCTCTTGCTTCAACTGATTCTATGCTTGCTGGCTTAACAGAACCTCCTGCTTTTTGGTATAGGTGTTTTTGACCTTCACCATCTGTATACAGAATGCTATCCATAACACCAACCTGTTCTTGGGTAGGTTCAAGAATTACTCCTCCAGCTCCATCCCCAAATAAAACACATGTTGTTCTATCGGTATAATCTATAATTGACGACATTTTATCAGCACCAATAACAGCTACTTTTTTATATTTCCCAGTTTCAATAAACTGAGAGCCTGTTGTTAATGCATATAAAAAACCAGAGCAAGCAGCATTTATATCAAAACTCCACGCATTAGTAGCACCAGCTTTAGCAGCTATAATGTTGGCAGTTGATGGAAATTGATAATCAGGAGTAACCGTAGCACAAATAACTAAGTCAATCTCTTTTGGAGAAATTCCTCTTTTTTCACATAAATCTTCAAGCACTTTTATTCCCATAACCGAAGTTCCTTCACCATCTTCTAATAGGTGTCTTTCAGAAATTCCTGTTCTACTCTTTATCCACTCATCGTTAGTATCGACCATTTTTTCTAAATCCTTATTCGATAGAATTTTTGGTGGTACGTATCCGGCTACTGCGGTAATAACTGCATTCATTAGACTGATTTATGCTAAAATTAAGGGCTAAAGTTAAACTTTGTTTACAAAGCAACCAAATCATGCTTGTGATAAATGACAGATTCTATTGATTAGGTTACTATTTAATTTTTTGTTAGTGAAAGGACAAGTGGTAGACAATGAAGACGAAATAGTTGATTTTTAATAAGAAGTAAGACTACATTTCGTTTTTTATAGAAACTAAAAGTGTATGCTATGAGGTACCTACTTAATTTTTCTAAAAGGTTAATCACTCACCTTAAACATGATGAGTTTATTAAATTAAATATAAAGGAAGGACAATTGTTTATTTCAAATACAAGAGACGGGGAAGAGGCATATGCTTTTGATACTGATGGACAGCTAAAAAGTATAAAATGGTTTAATCCAAATAGTGAATTAATATATTTCAAAGGAATAACCTACGGTTCTAAAGGTGTAACGCTAGAAGAAAACTATTACCAATCACTTAATGGCTATCAGCGAATTTTAAAATCTTATGATAAACACGATAATTTAGTTAGTGAAGATTTGTTAGTGGCAACTAATCAATCGGACTGGAGGTTAAGGAAACGTACCTCTTTTTTAACTGAAAATAATTTTTTGATCAAAAAGGAAATTGATTATAACGAAGATGGTAATGTGAAAAAGTTTGATGAAAGGAGGTTAACTAAAAAGATAAAAAAAGTGACTAGTGAAAACAAGTGTCATTTAACGCTCAAAAAAGAAGAAACGCTTAAAAATGGAAAAACAAAGTGTGTTGTTCAAAATGAGCATGGAAAACTTGAGAAGATTCTTGGGGCTAGAGGTGAACTTCTTAAAGTTACATTCTATAAGGTTCGGTCAATAATAAAAAACGATTTTCAAGCTTTAGATGTTTCATATAATAAACTGTTTCAGTTTGAATATTTATATAAAGCTAATCGCTTGGTGGTGGAGATTGCAATAGATTTTTCTAATGAAAAAGACCTCGTATTTTATAAAAAGAAATTTCAGTATAGTAAAAATTTAGTTAGAAAAACGCACTATTTAAAATCAAACAATGGTAAGCAATGGGACTTGTTATGGGTAAAAAAAAGTGCTAATAAAATATATTTTACAACAAAAGATACTTACCAAAGTTATAGTAATACCATACCTTCTGTTAGTCTTTTTCCAGAAGATGAAGAGTTACTTGATAGAATAAAAAACATATATCAGAATGAGGTGAACTTTACTATTGATAAAAAAGTAATTATATCCGAAGCATTACGACTATTAGTTCTTGAACACGGAAAAGAAATTGTGAATTTGCATAATAAACAATTATTACCAGTAGCCTACAACAAGTGTAAAACACCTTGATTAAGGTTTAACCACGTTTAGACTTCCTCCTCCAGAGCTGTTGATAGTAATCTCGGCACCTAAACTACTTTGAATTGTAATGTCAAAGCAATTAGCTGTTCCAGCTGTTATCAATGGTTGATTGGATGTAAATGGTATAATAACATTTGATGCTGTTGTAGGAATACTTAATCTATCCCAATTACAGGGGTTAAACCAATCGGTGTCAACACAGCCTGTCCAGGTCCATGTAGTTCCAGACCCCCCAGATGGGCAGGTTGACGTAGCAACAAGAGATGTACTATCTATATAAAAGTAGCTTTCTGTGGTTGGCGTTACTGGATCGGTATCTCCTCCAAATACAATGGCAGAAATATTAGAAGGTGCTGTAAAAGTTAAAGAAACTTTTGTCCATGTTGCATTTGTTAAAGCAATAGCTCCATCTCCTAATTTTGAGTACCCTGCAGGTAGCGGAGCAGTTGGACCAATTGAAGGAGACAAATCTGAACAATTATTGCTTCCAAATAATGCATAGTCTAAAGTTCTACTAGCTCTACAACTAGCATAGAACGTAAAAGTATAAGAGTTACCAGATGTTAATGGACTACTTAAACATACTCCAATTCTTTCTCTAACCTGAAATCCTCCACCTTGGGTACAAACAAAACCTACTATAGTACCCCCGTCAGGATAAGGGTATGGAGGGAGACTCCCACAGCAACCAGAAGCAGGAGGAGTACCTGTGCCGCAATCGCTATAATAGTCAGCAGTTTCTTGATACATAACCCATGAATTCATACATGTCATCATTCCATTTTTTGTAGGGCAACATGTGTTTGTTTCAAACGAAGGATTAGGAATTAAATTAGCGGAAGTTCCACATTGTGCATTCAACTTTAAAGCTAAAAGTAAAAACAAACAAATAAGAAAGAATAATTGAAGGTGATAGTATAAATTCAACATAACATTTTGTGTTATGCTAAAAATCATATTTTGAGAGCTAATCTATTAAAATATAACCGTCATTAAATGTGGACAATTTATTTAATTGATTGTTTTTTATTTATTTAGTATTGATAGTAAAGATTGGTCATTACCTATTTTATTACGGATTCTATATTTTGTTTTTCTTACAGAATCATGTTCAATATTTAATAAGTTGGCAATTTCCTTATCATTTAAATTAAGTTTTAGAAGTGCAATAAACCTCAAATCATTCTTTGTTAATTTTTCATGATTAGATTTAATATCAGAAAAAAAGTTTTTGTATAACCGTTCAAATTCTATCATAAACTCCATCCAATTCTGTTCAATCAATAGTTTTTCAGTAATTTGAGATGCTAAGTTACTCTCGTTATCAATTGCATCTTTCTCTAAAGAACTTATAAGTTGATTTTTTTCTGAAATAACCTTTTGAAGAGAATCTAACTTAGATTTGGCTGTTTTATATTGTAACTTCTTATTCTTGTATCTGTATATAAATAATGTTGTTGTGCTAGTTAATATTAAACAAACTGCAACAAGGAGCAGTATAAGTAAAATGTTTAATCTTTTTTTTGATGTTAGTGCTGTTTGTAGCTTTTCATTTTCTAATTCTTTGAGATCTGCCTCAAACTTAACTTTAAGTTGCTGAACCAAATGTTTTGTTTCTTGTCCTTGAATTTCCTCTTTTAGTAAAAAACCTTTAGATTGATAATAATAAGCTGAATCATACAGTCCCTTCCTCTCATTTATTTCGGCATATGTTAAATAGAAATCTTTAATGTCTTCTTTTAAATTAAATTTTTTTGAAATTTGGTAAGACTTTTTTAACGATAGCTCAGCTAATAAAGTAGTGTTTGAAGAAGCGAGGTGTAATCTAGCGAGATTAAGATAAATAGAGGAAAGAGGTTTGGTTAATCTATTTAGTTCAGCAATCTCAATAGCTTTTGAATAGTATAGTTTAGCAGAGTCATACTTTTCAACTTTAAATAAAATATCTCCGATGGTAGCGTAACAACTTGCACGTCCTGTAGCATCAGTTTTTTTATTGAAATATTCTAATGCCTCTTTCAAATATTCTAGAGCCAAGGAGTCTTTTTCTTCTTTAGCATATATAATTCCTAAATTATTAGCTAAAACAGCTAAAACATATGGATCATTATTTTTCTTAGCTTCCTCTAGGCCATTGAGTAGATATTTGATAGCATCATCGGTTAATTCTAATTTTCCCATAATTATGGCAATTCTATTATAGGTGATAGCTACAAATTTGTTGCTGTTTATCTTTTTAAAAATATTTAAAGCTTTAATCGCAAAACCCAAAGCATCATCATAGTTGCCTTCTTGATAGTTTAAGAGTCCTTGGTCGCTATATAGTAGCCCAATTTCAAGAGAAGGAAGTGTGGTATCTGCTAAATTAATAGCTTTATTGTAATAATAGACACATTTTTCTTTTTGTCCTTTTGATAAATAAATGCTACTCAATATGCGATAGCAAATAATAATACCTTCATCATTTTCTAACTTTTGATATTTATTTAAAGCTGATTGCGCGTACTTGTAGGAGCTATCAATAAATAAATGTCTGTATAAAAAGTCACTGAATTTTGATTCGTTATTTGCTTTTAATGTTAAATTAACTCCATCGATACTATTAATGATTCTAGCATATTTAATTGTACTATCAAGAGTACCTTCAGACAGGTAATAAGTAAATAATAGTTGGTTATATTTGTAGTCAGAATTCAAACATGTGTGAGTTTTTCTTAGCTCATATAACAAGGAAATGTTTTTTTCTAGGACTGGTTGCTCCTTAATACTCTTCAAAGAATTTATGTTCCTGTGTAAGGATTCAACCTCTTTGTGGCATGATTCCTGTTGCGATAGAATATTAGAGTATGCTAAAAGAATAATTAAAAAGATTCCAAGCCCTTTACTACAAGTCATTACTAAAAGTAAAAAAAGAATAATTACTAAGATAACAGATTGTTCATATTATTGTGCATTAAAATTAACGTATGGGTTTTGAAGAGTATGTAATAAATCTTATTTTTGAAACATTACAAATTAAATCACAAGGATGAACTTACACGAATACCAAGGTAAATCGATATTAAAAAGCTTCGGAGTAGCAACCCAAGAAGGAATAGTTGCGGATACTCCAGAAGAAGCTGTTGAGGCAGCAAAAAAGTTAAATGAAGAAACTGGTACAGACTGGTGGGTAATTAAAGCTCAAATTCATGCAGGAGGAAGAGGAAAAGGTGGAGGAGTTAAACTAGCTAAGAGTTTGGACGATGTAAAGCGTATTTCAGGTGAAATCATAGGCATGCAATTGATAACGCCTCAAACACCACCAGAGGGAAAGAAAGTAAACAAGGTTTTAGTAGCACAAGATGTTTATTACCCAGGTGATTCTGAGCCAAGTGAGTTTTATATGTCTGTTCTTTTAAATAGAGAAACTGGGCGAAATATGATTATGTATTCTACGGAAGGTGGAATGGATATAGAAGCTGTTGCAGAAGAAACGCCACACTTAATATTTACAGAAGAAATTGATCCTAAAGTTGGATTACAAGGATTTCAAGCAAGAAAAATTGCGTTTAACTTAGGATTAAGTGGGCAAGCTTTTAAGGAAATGACAAAATTTGTTTTTGCTTTGTATAAAGCTTATGAAGGATCAGACTCAGAAATGTTTGAAATAAATCCAGTGTTAAAAACTTCAGATGACAAAATCATCGCTGTAGATGCTAAAGTAACACTTGATGGTAATGCTTTATTCAGACATAAAGACTATGCAGCAATGCGTGATGTTACTGAAGAAGATCCAACAGAAGTTGAAGCGTCAGAGCATGATTTGAATTATGTAAAGCTTGATGGTAATGTTGGTTGTATGGTAAACGGAGCTGGTTTAGCAATGGCTACTATGGATATCATCAAACTATCTGGTGGAGACCCAGCAAACTTCCTTGATGTAGGAGGAACAGCTGATGCTGCTCGTGTAGAAAAAGCATTTAGAATTATCTTGAAAGACCCTAATGTAAAAGCTATTCTAGTTAACATATTTGGAGGTATTGTTCGTTGTGATCGTGTGGCACAAGGTGTAATTGATGCTTACAAAAATATTGGAGATATTGATGTTCCGATTATCGTTCGTTTACAAGGAACAAATGCTGAAGAAGCTAAAAAATTAATAGATGACTCTGGTTTAAAAGTGCTATCGGCAGTTCAATTATTCGAAGCTGCAGATAAAGTGAAAGAGGTACTGGCTTAGTAAAAAGTTCATAAAATGATTAAAAGAGTTCTCTTACGGGGGAACTCTTTTTTTGTTTTAATATATTTATAGAAATTAAGAATTGATGAGGGCTATTTTTTTTATTGTTTTTAATGTGTTGATAATTAATCAGTCTATTCTTTCCCAATCTCAACAAGGAGATGTTTTTGTTTCAGGAAAAATGGGGCGTTTGGATATTGAAGATTATACACCTCGATTAGCTTTTGGTGCTCAACTGGATGTTATGGCAACTGATCATATTGGTTTGCACTGGAGCTTTCTAGGAGGAAACAGATATATTCATGCTAATGCAGGCCCAATAATAGGTGTAACTATAGGATCATTTATAGCTGCAACTGATGACCAAAATAATAACAATAATATTGGAGCAGGTATTTTATTTGGTATACTTATAAGTGCAATCCCTGAGGGAATTAATTATGAAATCGATCTCACTATTAACTCAAGTATAGCTCCATATATTAGTCCACTACAAATGGATTATATTAGAAACAAAGATCAAGCAACAGGAGTTGATACATTTGTTGGTTTGGGAGTAGGAACCTCTTTAAACACCTACTTAATGCAAGGGAAAATTAAAGCGTCTATATTTGGTGAAGGTAAAGTTCATTACTTTAACCCTGGACACCCTGGACTATTTTACGGTTTCTCAATAGGGTATAGACTGAATAAAAGAGACTATGAAAAAGGCGATCCGTTTGGTGGTTTTGAATAAAATAAAAATAGCATATTTAATCACTGCTTTCTCTTTTTTTGTTTCCTGTAAAAAAGAAAAAATAGGACCGCAGTATAATTTAGATGGTGCCTTAGCAGGATATACGATTAATATCCTTAATGAAGGAAGCTTTGGAAACTCTAATGCTTCAATAACTCAATATAACCCGATAACAAAAGAAACAGCCCAAGGTGTATTCCAATCAAAAAACGGGAACACTCTTGGAGATGTGCTACAATCAGCTAACTACCATGACGGTAAAAATTATTTAGTAATTAATAACTCTGGTAAAATTGTCATCGTTGATTCGGTTACTTTTTCATTTGAATCCGAAATAACAGGGTTTAATAGTCCTAGATACATTACTTTTTATAAGAATAAGGCATTTGTTAGCGATTTATACGCAAAAGGTATTTACGTAGTTAATATTGAGACAAATCAGATTACTGGGTTTATCCCAACTACTGGTTGGACAGAGCGCATGGTCATATACAATGATCAGTTATTTGTACTTGATTTAGGAGTTAGGGAACCACCGAGTTATCTTAATCAAGGAAATAATAAATTGTATAAAATTGATCCTAATACAAATGCTAAGTTAGATAGCGTTATCACTCCATTAGAGCCTAATGGTCTAGTACTAGATCAAAACAATAAGCTATGGATGCTTTGCTCAGGAGCGGTAGATAACCAAGAAACTCCACGTTTAATAAGAGTAGATCCTACTACATTAAGTATAGAGAAGCAGCTTTTATTTAATCAGTTGGAAATGTCTCCTACAAACTTAACGTTGGGTAGCGATGGCTTAAGTTTATTATATATTAACCAAGGTGTATTTGAGTTTTCAATAAATGATAGTCAACTGCCTAGTGTTCCTCTTATTTCATCTTCTGAAACTATTTATGGTTTAGGAGTAGATATGCTAAGAAATGAAATATATGTTACTTTCTCTCCAAGTTTTACTACCAATGGTACCTGTAAAAGATACTATGCAAATGGAAACGTAATTGATGAGTTCTCAACTGGTATTGGACCAAGTTTTATTCAGTTTTAAAAAAAAGAGATTGAACTAACAATACTTACAATAAGTAGACTTCTCATTATGGCTAAAAACTAATTGCTTATTATAAATCAATTGCATTAATCCTGTCAATTCTTCTTTAAAGTTTTCAATGTTATTTTTAGTTATCGAAGGAAGTGAATAAAGCCCTTTGTTAATAGATCGAAAAGAAATTATTCCAGGAATTATAGTTGAATGCTGATAATCGTCTTGCAATAATAAATAATAGAGCATCAATTGAAAAGCCTTTTCTTTTTTAGGGTTCTCAAAAAGATCTTTCATTGAGCGAAAATTTAAGCCAGAAGGATCAACTTTCCCTGTTTTATAATCAATTAAGCGAACTATACCATCTAATTTATCGACTCGATCAATTGATCCTTTAAACTTTATATAGAGTGTTTGGTTATTAATCTCTACTGGTATTTCAATCGAGTACTCCCTCTCTAACGATTCAATATACAAATCGTGTTGTTCAACAATGCTCAGTTCTAAGTTTAAAAACTGCTCAATGGTTTCTTTAGCAGCAAAATACATCAGATGATTTTTACCAGTTTCAAAATGATCAGCATATTTAGCAATAAACTCTTTCTTTAATTGGTCTTCGAACGTATTTAACATAGCTAAAACAGCCTCTTTTTTTACAAACTTTCCTACAAAAGGTTTGTATAAATCTTCCAATACTTGATGAATAATAGAGCCTAACGTATTTGCTTGTATAGTTTCTTCAACCTCTTCAATTTCTTCCAGTCCAATAACATATTTAAAATAAAAATCTAAAGGACAATTAATAAATGTACGAAGTGAAGTAGGAGAGAAGCCAGATTCATTAAGTTTAAGTAAACGATCAATAATCAAATCAGAAGAAACAATTTCTAATTCGTTTAAATAATCAATTTTAGGGTCAATTGTAACTTGTCTCTCTATCACGCTTAAAGAGTTACTGTAGAGGGGAAATTCTTCCTTTATTTGGTTGAGGTACCTGCTTCTTTCGCTTCCTCCAAAATCATTGGTTGTATTGGTATAAATTAAAAAAGCTTTTTCCGTTCGCTGTAAAAAGCGATAAAAGTGATGAGCATAAATGGCTTCTTTTTCCTTGTATGTAGGTAAACCATGTACGCGCTTTAGCTCATATGGAATAAAACTAGTAGATAGCTCAGCTCTTGGCATGTTTCCTTCATTTACAGAAAGCATAATAATGTTTTCAAAGTCTAAACTTCTTGTTTCGAGTGTTCCCATAATTTGCAAGCCTTCAAGAGGTTCACCTACAAATGAAACATTCTCAGTTTTCATTAATTTGCTATACAACTGTTTTAGTGTGCCAAAGTCTTGAATAAAATCACTATCGTTTAATTGAAGATCCAATTGATTAGTAAGTTTTTCAAAAGAAAACAAATACTCTAAATAAACTTCATTCTTTTTAATAAAAGGAGAGTGCTTCAGGTGGTCAATCAATCGTAAAAAGACTTCTTTAGCATCTCTTACTAGACTTTCTTTATTCCACGGTTTAAACAAAAAATGGAGGTCTACAAGTACTTCTTGCTCTAGAATCTTCTTATTAGAAACAAAAAGCATATTTCGCTTAATGATTTCTTTTTTGAATGTTGCAGTATCTCGTTTTAAGTCCAATAACAAATGATCGATAATTCGAAAGAAAACCTGATGATAAACACTGCTCTTATTTTGCAAGTACCCTTGTTGTAAATCAAAAACAGATTGAATTAATTGTCCTAAAGGAGAATAAAATAAACTATATCCCATAGATATATTATAGGATTTAATATGTTCTGGAATAGCATTTAACAAAGGGATCAATAACTGTTCATCTGCTAAAACAATGGCTGTGTTATTAAGCTTATCCTCAGTTAATTCACTTAAAATTTGACCAGCAATTTTTACTTGTGTTATAGGAGTAGGAGAAGCTATTAATTCAATGTGTTTTGATTGCTCAAAATAACTATTTGAAGGAGTGTTATCTTTTAAATAGTTATTTGATGCATTTTTCCGAATAAAATATCCTGCTTCGTGATGTTTCTTGTTTACATAATAAAGATCACTATCAACTAAAAACTTTCCTCTTCCACTACTTACAAAAGTTTGTATAATTTGCTCTTCAGCATTTGATAAAGCATTAAATCCAGCAAAATAAACGCTGTTTTCTTCAAACAAATCAACAAAAGAAAAAATATTTCGAGCAACATCCTCATAAATCATTCCATTATACGCTACTCCTTTGTTTCGTAAATGAGTATTAAGTGCATAGTAGAGTTGAGGTATTTTCTCCCAAAACGAAGAAAACTTTTTTTGAAAATTAGAAAGTTCGTCTTCATTAAAGCTCCATTGGTCAATTTCTTTAATGTTTTTTAAATCATTAAAAACAACTTTTGCATCACATAAATAATGATCAAGTTCATTGAAGTCAGCTAGTAAAGCGGGGGCCCAACGAATAAAGTAATCAAAGGAGTCCTGTTCATTTTTAGGTGTTAAGGAACAGTATACATGATAAAATTCAAATAGAAGCTCAGTAGAAGGAATCAAGTCTAAATCTGCATGTGCTTTTATAAATTGATCAATCGTTTGTACCCGAGGTAGCCAACTTGTATTAACGATCACTTTTTTTAGATGGTGTCTAAAATAAACAACTGCTCGTTGTGATGGTAAAACAATATGTAACTTACTAATATCTTGATGCTCTTTGACAACATCAATAGCCAGTTGTTCTAAAAAAGAAACCATAAATCACTTCATCTAATATTGAATTCAAACTTAGTAAAGAAATAACTGATTTTTAAGCCTACTCAATAAAGGATTGCATTTTAGCCGATTTTTTATGCATTTCGCATGATATATCATAGCTATTTGTGTCATTACATATCAAACAATGTTAATTTAGAAAAGCAATAAGTTTTGAGCCACATAAAATAATAGACTTATAACACCTAAAAAAAGGGAAAAACTGTTATTTTCGTTACCTTAGACTTATTATAAAAAGATTATGAGCAAAATAACTAGATTATTCGAATTTCCTTATTACCAGTTAGAAAAGTATCCTAATGATGATGCATTGGTATCAAAAGTTAATGGCAAATGGGTAAAAGTTTCTACCCAAGAGTATATTGATAAAGCTAATAGCATCAGTAGAGGTTTGATTGGTTTAGGTATAGAACCTGGAGATAAAGTAGCCGTTATTTCAACTACTAATAGACCAGAATGGAATATATGTGATATAGGTATTTTGCAGACAGGAGCAGTAAGTGTACCTGTTTACCCAACAATTACGGAAGAAGATTATGAATACATATTAAATCACGCTGAGGTAAAATATTGTATTGTTTCTGATGAAGGATTATTCAATAAAGTAAACGCAATAAAAGGAAAGGTCTCTTCTCTTAAAGAAATCTATGCATTTGAAGACGTTAAAGGAGCGAAAAGCTGGACGGAAATCATGGATGCTGGTGAAAATGTAGACCAAGCAAAAGTTGAAGAAAGAAAAGATAACGTTAAAACAACAGATTTAGCTTCTTTTATTTATACATCTGGAACTACTGGATTACCTAAAGGTGTTATGTTAACTCATGAAAATATCGTGAGTAACGTAATGGGAAGTTTAGACCGAGTTCCAGTTGATTACAAGGCAAAAGCTTTAAGCTTCTTACCAGTATGTCATATCTTCGAAAGAATGATCTTGTATTTGTACCAATACCTAGGGGTTTCTATTTACTTTGCCGAGTCAATTGATACTATTGGTGATAATATCAAAGAAGTCAAACCTAACGTATTCTCAGCTGTACCTCGTTTAATAGAGAAAGTTTATGCTAAAATTGTTGCTAAAGGAGAAGAACTTTCAGGTATAAAAAGAAAATTATTCTTTTGGGCACTAGATTTAGGGTTGGAATATGATCTTCGAGGTAAAAGCTCGTACTATAAGTTTAAATTAGGGATAGCTCGTAAGTTAATTTTTAGTAAATGGCACGAAGCACTTGGTGGAAACCTTGAGCTAATTGTTTCAGGTTCAGCCGCTTTAGAGTCAAGTTTGATGAGAGTTTTTTATGCAGCAGATATTCCAATCTATGAAGGGTATGGTTTAACAGAAACTTCACCAGTAATTAGTGTTAACAGTGCTTTTAACGATGGTATCCGTATTGGTACTGTTGGAAAAGTATTAAAAAATGTTGACGTTAAAATTGATGACGAAACTGGAGAGATTTTAGTAAAAGGGCCTAATGTGATGAAAGGCTACTACAAAGATGAAGAAAAAACAAAAGAAGTTATTGATGCTAGTGGCTGGTTTCATACAGGAGATAAAGGTACTTTCGTTGAAAATAATTTCTTAAAAATTACAGGAAGAATTAAACAAATCTTCAAAACATCAGGAGGTAAATACGTTTCTCCTGAATTAATGGAAAATAAGTTTAAACTATCTCCTTTTATCGAACAAGTTATGGTTATTGGAGAATACCAAAAGCATCCAGCTGCATTTGTTGTGCCATCTTTTGAAAAATTAACAGAATGGGCCAAAGCAGAAGGAATTTCTAATAATTCAAATAAGGAATTAGTTAGCAACGAAATGGTTATTGCTAAAATTAATGATGAATTAAACAAGTATAACAAAGAGTTTGCTAAGTGGGAACAAGTCAAAAAAATTGAAATTCTTGATAGAGAATGGACAATAGAAGATGGCGAATTAACTCCAACGCTTAAATTAAAGCGTAACGTGATCATGGAAAATTACGATCACTTATTCAAAAAAATATACGATTTAAAATAATAATAATTGAGAATGAAAAAGTTAAGATTTCTTAGCCTATTTGCATGTTTAACATTTGGTAGTGTATTTGCTCAAAGTGATGACTGTTTTACAGCAACACAACTAACACCGTCATTTACATCTTGTAATTATGAAACAGGAACTTCAGCTGGTGCTACTCAGTCTAGACCAGGGGGAGCTTGTGGTAACTCGGATGATGATGTTTGGTTTTATTTTGTAGCTAATAGTTCAGTAACAACTATTCAAGTAGATCCATCTGGAGGATATGACGCAGCCTTCGATTTATATGATGGTAGTTGTGCAGGAAACAATGTTTTGATGGGAGGGTCTACATGTAGAGATGCTTTAGGTACAGGACTTAACGAAAAATATCAATTTACTAATTTAGTTGTAGGTAATACGTATTATTTACGTGTTTGGCATAGAGGTACAGGTAGTGGGTCAGATGCATTTAGAGTGTGTGTGTTTGGAGTTCCAGCTCCATCTAACACAGGTCCTTGTAGTGCATTTTCCTTGCCAAGTGTAACTCCTGCATGTAATTTTAAAACGTATGAATTGATAAATACTGGTTCATCTAGTGTGCCAACACCGTCTGGATGCAACTTAACTGGATCAGGATCTTCTCCTACAGGATTTTATTCGGGTGGAGATATGTGGTTTTCAGTAATAGTTCCTGCTAGTGGTAATCTAGAAATTTCAACATTACCAGTATCAGGTGGAGGACTTACAGATTTAGCATTGGCTATATATTCAGGCTTTTCTTGTAGTTCTCTAACACAAATATCTTGTAACGGAGATCGTTCAGCAAGTAATTTTATGCCTTACTTATATGAAACAGGTTTAACACCAGGTAATACTGTTTATATTAGGATTTGGGATGAAAGTAACAATGCTAATGGCTTGTTTAAACTTTGCGTTTCATCTCCTGATAACGGAACATGTCCTACTGCATTAAATATTTGTGATATTAATGGGTATGGAGGTACTACTAGTGATAAATATATTAGAGATACACCTGATAATATGAGAGGAAAAGATGAAGCTCCTCCTGGTGGAGTATTTGGAATTGGATACACAGGAGTTTCTCCTGTACAAATTGATAATAACTCGTGGATTGTATTTAGAGCTGCTTCATCAACAGCTACATTTACAGTGTCTATTGATAATTGTATTAACGGGAATGGACTGCAAATGCAAATATTTTCTGGAAATAGCTGTACTAACTTTGCTCCAGTTTCAAATTTCTTAGAAACATCTACCAGTCAGGTGATTACAGCTTCGGGATTAACTCCTGGGGATTCATACTACATAGTGATTGATGGTTTTGCTGGAGATGTATGTTCGTATGAGGTAACAGCTAATTCTGGTGTTCAAACAGTAACAGCTACAGCTAGTAGCAATAGTATTTGTACAGGTGATAATGCTACTGTAAATGCAAATGTATTCGGAACAGGAAGTTTTACCTATACATGGTACTCTGTGCCAGCAGGAGGTCCATACCCTTCAACACCATCAATAAATGTTTCACCAACACAAGATACTGAGTATTTTGTAGATATTACAGGTGCTTGTGGTGCCGTAACAACTGCTTCTGCAAAAATTTTAGTAGGGGCAACACCAACAGCTCCATCTGTTTCAGCTACGCAAACGAATATTTGTCCTAGTAGTTCAACTACAATTACAGCAGCAGGAACATTAGGGGCAACATATGATGTGTATACAGCTGCTACTGGAGGTACCTTATTAGGATCAACTCCTTATGTGTTTTCTCCAGGAGGAGTACAAGGATCAACAACTTTATATGTAGAAGCAGTATCTGGAGCTAGCTGTGTTAGTGCTTCAAGAACACCTATAACTATTAACGCTACTGATAATGTAGCTCCTACTATTTCTTGTCCAGCCAATCAAGTAGTAAATGTTAATGCAACGTGTTCGTATATTTTACCAGATTTTACAAATACAACTACAGTTACGGATAACTGTTATTCAGCTGTAACAAACGTAACTCAAAGTCCTGTTGCAGGAACAACATTAACTGGTCATAACACAAATCAAACTGTTACTATAACAGCTACAGATAGTTCTGGAAATATATCTACATGTAGTTTTGTTGTTAACCTTCAAGATCGACAAGCACCAACTTTAGTAGGTACTTGTCCAAATGACACTATTGTTATAGTTGATACAAACTGTATGTATATCATGCCTGATTACACCGGTGGCTTTACCACTAGTGACAACTGTACGCTACCAGGAAGTATTGTTTATCAACAGCTACCAGCCCCTGGAGATACATTATCAGGAGTAGGTACATTTACAAGAGTTTATGTAATTGCGGTTGATGGAGCAAACAACAGAGATACATGTGACTTCTTACTAACACTACAAGATTCTACACCAGCTGTAATCAATTGTCCTGGCGACTTTATTGACACAACAGATTTAGAGGAATGTGCTTACTTGGTGCCTGATTTTTCATCTTTAATTACTTTAACAAGTGACAATTGTGCAAACAGTGGAGGAGGAGCTAATATTACACAAACTCCTTTAGCTGGTACAGCTATTGATATAACTCAGGATGATGTTGTGTACCCTGTTACAATAACTTATACAGATGGTTCGGGTAATACTTCAAATTGCTCATTCAATGTAACTGCTACATGTGTCAGGGATTTAATTATACCTCAATTTATCTCACCTAATGGTGATAATATTAATGACTTTTTTGTAATACAAAACATTACTGCTTTTCCAGAAAATAGTATTCGAGTTTTTAATAGATGGGAAAATTTGGTTTATCAAATGGATAACTATGATAATTCTTGGGATGGAAAAAAGAATGTAGGAGTAGGAATTGGATCTGAATATTTGCCAGATGGTGTTTATTATTATATAATCTCAATTCCCGATGAAGATGATGTAAGTGGGTTTGTATATATCGAAAGAGATTAACTAATTTAGGGCTGTTTTCAGCCCTTTTTTCATACGTTTTAAACAAGGTACTAGAGTTAGTAATATGCTTCTTAATTTAATGATTAAAGTTGGTGTTGCTCAATTATTGTTGTCCATCATGGGAATTTTATGAATTATTTATCAGTAGAAAAAATATCAAAGTCTTACGGAGAGAGAGTATTATTTGAAGATGTTTCATTTGGTATTGACAAGGGACAAAAAGTAGCACTAGTAGCTAAAAACGGCTCTGGAAAAACAAGCCTATTAAATATCCTAGTAGGAAAAGATGTTCCTAATAGCGGGAATATTGTTTGGAGAAATGGAATTAATGTAGGTTTTTTAAATTCTATTAAATTACATAATTTTTTTAATTTAGTAGCTGTTAGAGGTTTAGAAGATATCATTAATAAAGTAGTTCCTAATTATCAGAACATAGTAGAAAACTCATTTTATATTTTAAGTTTATGTAAAAAAGATAATTATAAATGAAACTGAATATCTTAAGGATATGATTTTTGATATTTAAATAATTTTTGTTTAATTTTGTTAATAATAACAAAATATAAATACCAGACAATCAATTGTAAACTTTATGGAGCCACTACAAATAATAGGTATAAGGAATTTGGATGAGATGGAAATAGATGCTGTTAATAGAGTAGCTAACAGGTACTATGTCAAGATACAAAGGCAGATTAAAAAAGTCAACTCTTTGGTAGTGCACATAAAGGCTTATGAAAAAGAAGGAAGTCAAAGAAAGTATTCTATCCATGTGAAATTACTTGCCCCCACAAGGATTTTTGTTTCTACTAAGGCATTTGACTGGGATTTGGAAAAGACGCTGCATAAGTCATTTAGGGATATCAT
>CATLPG010000044.1 GCA_950054195.1 uncultured Saccharospirillaceae bacterium | reverse complement strand
AGGTGTAAACGAATTAGGAACGTATAACAAGAACCCTTCACTTACAGTTATCGTTTTAATGATTGAATCAGTGCACCCGTTGACAGTTTGTATAAACAAACTAACATCATAGGATTCATTTTCTAAATAGGGAAACTGAACACAAGGAAACTCATTAACGGATTGTTGGTTTTGAAAATCGAAATCCCAAAGAAAAACATCTCCTAGAAAGGATTCATTACTAAAGCACACATAAGTTTCAAAAATATCAATTTCCTCTGGGGAATAAGAAAAATCAGCAATTGGTAAGGAATAAACGAACACATCTTGATTGATACTGTCAACACAGCCATTATCACTTATTACTTTTAATTGAACATTTGTTAACCCTGGCTGGGCGAACGTGTAATTAACATCTTGCGTATTAAGTGTGTTTCCTTCAATAAACCATTCATAATTTACTATGCTACCAGTTTGTATAGAAGATTGATCTGATAAGCTAGTGACTTCATTAAAGCAAACTTCATTAGAAATAAAAGAAGCTATAGGAACTTCAAACACATCAATTGTTTTAGTTTCAAAATCTGTACAACCAGCAGAAGAAGTAGCTGTTAAAGTCACAGAATATTGTCCAGGTTGAGTATATTTATGCGATGGATTTTCTAATGAGCTCAACGACATGTCTCCAAAATCCCAAGTATATGAATAATTCGTGGGAGCTCCTCCACCCTGTTGTGTAGTAAGATTAGTAAAATTAAAAAGTTCATTTTGACAAACACCAATATAGGAGTAATCAACAACTGGCGGAGCATTAACAACTACAGTTTTAACAGTATCGTCTATACACCCATTTGTATTCGTTACCTCTAGTGCTACTTGAAAAGTTCCAAAATTCGAAAAAATATGAATAGGGTTTTGAATAACTGGATCAACAACTTCAATGTCCCAGTTCCATTGATTAATTACTCCTCCTATACTTTGATCTATAAATGAAGTTTGCTCACCTAAACATACAGTATCAAAAGTAAAATCAGCTACTGGATTCTCATATATTTCGACTGTTATAGTTGTATCATTAGCACATCCATTTTGATCAACAATTAAAAGGTTTACAGGAAAAGTCCCTGGATTTTCATAAGTATATGTTGGAGAAGCTATGCTGTCATCAATAACTCCATCAGATGTATAATCCCAATACGATTGATTTACCCCACCAGCAGTCAGATTAGTAAATGTTACAGAAGTATTTTTACATGCATTGGTTGCAGTAAAAATAGGGTTTGGTAAAGGGTAAACATTAATAGATTTAATAATAGTGTCTGAACAACCACCATTAGACACTACTGTAAGTGAAACACTATAATTACCTGTATCGCTATACAGATACTGAGGGTTTTGAATAGAATCATCTACTATGCTATCATTTTGAAAATCCCAATACCATGAATTAATTGTACCTGTTGTTGTATAGCTACTATCAATAGGTTCAAAATTTACACCTTCACAAACAGATTGAAAATTGAAATTTGCTGTGGGTATAGCATTAATCTGTACATCTTTAATTACTGATACTTGACATCCTCCTGGAGCTGTAGCCGTCAATTCTACGGAGTAATTTCCTGAAGCAGCATATAAATAAGATATTGTATCGCCCATCTCATTTCCGACCATATCCCCCATACCCCAAACATATGTTAGAGAGTCAACATTTGTAATTGCACTAGCAATTAATTGTATACTGTCACCTTCACATACAATAGGTGTATTAAAATCTAACTGAATTTCATCAATAGTAACAACAATAGAATCTGTTGCGACACAAGACTCTCCGTTTTTATATCCAAATACATGGATAACAGTGTCACTTAACACATTAACAGTTATATTCTCCCCAGTATCACCTGTACTCCAATAAATAGAATCATAATCAGCAGTAACTGTAACAAAAGATGTATCGCATCCGGTTATTATTTCAACTTGATAGGATGTGTCACCAGAAACACTTAAAGAAAGAAATGTTGGTTCACAAAAGCTTGTATCAGATAAATCCATTTGAATTGGAGGTGATACAACTGTCACGTTTTTAGAGATTGTTGTATTACACGAGGTATTTTTCTCTTTTATAAGTGTTACTTTGAAATTATCCTCATAAGGAAATTGATGTGTTGTGTTTATTCCTGTTGCAAGAGGTGATCCATCTCCAAAGTCCCAACTATAGCTTAACGCTAAAGGGTCATTTATAGCTTGAAAGTTAACTACAGTTCCCGCACAAGCACCATTTGGATTAAACGTAAAATCATCTACTAGGTTTTTTATGGATGCTCCTGCACAATAACCGAAAGACTCCGCATTTCCCCAACCATATACAGTAACTAAAGCCCCACCAGGAGCATTTAAGGTGTGGTTTCCTTGAGCTAAATTTATTTGAGCAAAACTATATGTAGGATTTGACGGAACTGGATTAAAATTTCCAGAAACATTGTTTCCGTCTAGTATAACACCTCCAACATTTGCTGTTTCAACAACAATGTTTGTCCAATAATTATTTACTAACGGAGTTGCAAAGCAATTAAATGTAATATTCTCAATTACTTGATCAATTGGAAATATTTGAATAGCCATAGGGTCTCCTGTTGGATCGCTGCATTGTAAGCCCTGTGCATATTGCATTACAGAAACAGGGTTATTAGATGTAAGATAGTATTCTAAATTCGAATTAAATTCATGAACATCTCCGGCATTTAAATTGATTGGTGCTCCCCCATTTAATGATAGAGTTGTACCATTTTCAATAGCCATAACTCTATACCAAGTACTAGATTTTTCCTCATGAGGTATCAAGATATATTCCGTGCCTAGTGCTGTTACTGGTAAAAGTTGCTCATATAAATGATCACAAGCACCACAACCACCAATGTTTATACATTTACTACCAGCAAAAACTGCCACAGGGGCACAATTACCACTTCCACTTGAACTTTCTATCTTGGTATATGAGAAGTTTTCACTTCCAGAATTATTAAACATCTGATACATCTCCCCTTCATTAAGCGTTATTGTAAATGGGACATTTGCGGCTTGTCCTCCATCAGATGTTACAGTTGGAGTTATTTCAACTATTGTACTATCTTGAGTTGCAACAACTAAAAATTCATCTCCGAAATCTGCTGGATTTCCGTTAACATTTAAAATGTAATATTCTGATCCTAAACTTGAAGTTGGGAAAACTACGGTTGCATCAGCCGATGCACTACCTCCACTAACTGAATAAACAGTTATTGAGTCACAAGCAGCAACATGAACTGCTAGATTTGCTAAACCCTCATTTGGAGTTTCTACACCAGCCGGTAAAATAATTTGAGTGGTTGTATTGGCTGCAACTGTAAATGCTTGAGAAAATGCTAACCCCGGTACTTCAATAGTTCCACTAGCATTCTTTCTCGAAGAAATATAAACCTCATGGCTTGGAGCTACCAAATTACTCATGTATCCAAACCAAAAATCTACTCCTTCCGTAGATTGGGAAAAAGTAACTCCAGCCAGAATAAGCAAGATTAAATTTAAGATTAGCTTACGCAAGTTTTTCTTTTTTTATAAATTACGGAAAAATCGATCAAGAGTTGCCAAATGACGCTTTAATTAATGGTTAATTCCCCTTCCCTAGAAATCAATAATTGTTTTTTTACTTCTTGAATATCGTTCTTATACTTACCTAGCAAATACATTAATTTAGTTACTGCTGATTCTGTTGTAATATCGTATCCCGGAATTACCCCCATATTATTAAAAGCTTTGCTTGTATTATACTTGCCTTGATCCACACTTCCTTCTACGCATTGTGTAACGTTGTAGATAATAATATTGTTTTCAATAGCCTTTTTTAATGCTGCTAAAAACCAAGCTTGAGTAGTTGCATTTCCACTACCAAAAGTTTCTAAAACAACAGCTTTAATGTTTGTAATAGATAAAATAGCCTCCACTACATGTTGGTTAATGCCTGGGAAGAGTTTTAATACTCCTATATTATTATCTAGTTCGCTAAATACTGATAGGGTTTGATTGTTCGTTTTTCTTATCGCTTTACTGTTGTACTTAATATGTACCCCAGCTTGAGCTAAATCAGGGTAATTGAATGATCTAAATGCATCAAAAATTTCAGTACTAACTTTAGTTGTTCGATTTCCTCGATAGAGTTGGTATTCAAAATAAATAGCAACCTCAGGAATCATTGGATTCCCATTTTCATCTTTAGCTGCTGCAATTTCTACCGCTGTAATTAAATTTTCTTTTCCATCTGTACGGAGTGTACCTATGGGCAGTTGAGAGCCTGTTAAAATAACAGGTTTATTTAAATTTTCAAGCATAAAACTAATGGCTGATGCTGTATACGACATGGTATCTGATCCATGTAAAACTACAAATCCATCATAGCTATTATAATTGACTTCGATTATATTAGCCAATGTTTTCCAATGGGTAATATCCATATCAGAAGAATCAATGGGCTGATCGAAAGAAATAGTTTTAAGGTTTAAATTGAATTTTTTAAGTTCTGGAACTTGTTCTTCAATTTGGTCAAAATCAAAAGGTCTTAAAGTACGAGACTCAGCATCTTCGATCATACCAATAGTACCTCCTGTATATATTATTAAAACACTTCTTTGCATATTACACTCCAAAAATTTGCTTACTATTTTCTGTAGTTATTTCTGCTACTTCTTCAATTGTTACCTGTTTGATATCAGCTAATTTATGTGCAATTATTTTTAAATAGCTAGACTCATTTCTTTTACCTCTGTATGGGTGTGGAGCTAAATATGGAGCGTCAGTTTCAAGTACTAAGTGTTCAAGAGGAATATTTTCTATAACCTTATCTAACCCACTGTTTTTAAACGTTAACACACCTCCTATTCCCATTTTAAATCCGCCATAATTCATAATGTGTTCGGCTTGACTTATAGTTCCAGTAAAACAATGAAAAATACCTGTTAGAGATTCATCATTTAATTCATCAACAATTTCAAAAATTTCATCAAATGAATCTCTTGCGTGAATAACGATAGGAAGTTTTTCTTTTTTAGCCCACTCAATTTGGTAAGCAAAAGCTTCCTGTTGTTCTTTTATGTAGGTTTTGTCCCAGTATAAATCAATGCCTATTTCTCCAATAGCATAAAAAGTATGTTGCTTAAATATATCTTCAAAACTAGCTATTACTTCTTTCCAATTACTTTTTACACTACAAGGATGTAGCCCAATCATTGGAAAACATTGATTAGGATATTTCTCCACCAGTGCAAGCATACCTTCTACTGATTCCTCATCAATATTTGGTAAAAATAATCTGCTTACTGAATTTTTATTAGCTTCTGCTATTATGCTTTCTCTGTCATCAGAGAATTGATTAGCGTATAAATGTGTGTGTGTATCGGTTAAAACCATACCTTAAAAATACAGTTTTACGAAGGATTTTAAGAAATTAAAGTCTTTAATTCGGGAGCTAGATCTTCTTCATAATCTATATCAGATAAAGCCTTTAATTCATAAACAGTTGAATTGCTGTTTTCTATGCTAGTTATTGCTTCCTTTAAAACGGTATCGGTGCTCCATTCTTTATTGAGAAATAATGAAGGTAGTAACTTAGTCATTCCGATTAAATAGTATCCTCCATCTAATGCTGGACCAATAACAAAATCATGACTATTTAATTGATTGATAGCCTCATCAAGAATCTTTTCGTTTAAATCATAACAATCGCTACCAATTATTGCCACTTTATCATATCCTCTATCAAATAAATCTTTAGAAGCATTGTACATTCTTAAGCCAAGATCACCTCCTTTTTGAACATCTTTGAAAAAATCATCTTCATGGAAGAATTCATTTCCACCTATTTCGTTAGAATAATATGCGTATTTATCAACTTCTTTAAGCTTTTTTGTAAATGTTATAGTATGCTTAATCAACGCTTTGTAGATCGTTAGTGCATTTTTATCACCAACAGTTGCTGCTAATCTAGTTTTACATTTACCTAACTCAGGATTTTTGGTGAAAATAATAAGGGCTGATTTAGACATCTATATATGTTTTTGATAAATATACTTATTTTGATCTATACTCTTTTTTCAACCATTTCCCCCAGCTATCATCATAAGGATGTGTTTTAGATGTTACTCCTTTCGAATTGTATACAGGATTACCCTTATTTACCCAATCAAATATTCCTCCATATAGATTAAATACATTTTTAAACCCCATTTTAAGCATCTTTTTTCCAATCTTTCCACTTCTGTAGCCAACAGAGCAGTATATGATGTATGTTTTATTTCTATCTAAGGATTTAACTTTATTTTTTTGATAATCGTCATAACCAACCCACATAGCATTTTTAATATGACTAGTATTATATTCTTCAATTTCTCTAGCATCTAAAAAAATGACAGGCTTGCCTTTAGCTTCTAGTACTTTTACTTGATCTACTGTTAAGATAGGTACAGTTTCATCTGCCATAGCTGTGGCCATTTCATCAAAGGATTTATACTTTTGACTACATGATAAAAGGGGCAATAGTGCAAATAATATTATAATTAGGTGTTTCATTTCAAGATTTATATATATTCGGTAGTGTTTGTTATATTTAACTTACATAAAATATGTGTATAATTTGATAATAAAATGTTAATGTGGATCAAAATTAAACATAACCCTTACATTTGTTATAAACCTATTAACCTAAAATAAACGCTTATGGTACGTAAAATTAGCTTTCTAAGTGTATTGACACTAATCTCTTTTGGAACATTAAAGAGTCAACATAACCACGATATGGATGTTACAGTTGTTGTTAAAGATGGAGATAAAGGTATTTCTGGTGCTTCAACTTCTATTTATGATGGCAAAACCTTAAAAGGTAGTAGTAGTACTAATGGAGAAGGAATGGCAGTAATTAAAGTTGGAGGATATAATCATGAACCTGTTTCAATAATAGTTTCTAAATCTGGTTATAAAAATGATACGCTAAAAAATCAATCACTTAGAGATGGAAAGTATTATTATGTTGATTTGAGTAATCAGGCAAAAGTAAATGCTGCAGTAGCTGGCATTAATAATAAATTAGAAAAAGATAAAAACAAATCAGAAGCCCAAAAAGAAAAGTATGATAAGGCTGCAGAAAATGCAGAAAAAGAAAAGGGTGAGGCTGAAGAAAGTGCTAAAACATACGCTGAGCAAGCTGAGGAAGATAAAGCTAAGGCTGATGAAATAGCTAAGCAAAGAGCTGAAGAAGAAAAAGAACGAATTAGAAAAGAAAAGGAAGCAGAGAAACTTCAAAAAGAGGCCGACAAAGAAAGTGAGCGATTAAAGAAAGAAGCTGAAGAACGTGTAGCAAGGGAGAAAGCAGCTGAAGAAGCAAAAGAAAAACAAAAAGAGGCAGAAAGAAAAGCGAAGAAAAAAGCTGCTAAAGAAAAAGAGAAGTTAAAGGAAGAAGAAGCAAAAGAAAAAAAAGAAGCTAAAAAAGCAGCCAAAGAGGAGAAGGAAGCGAAGAAAAAAGAAAAAGAAGCAAAGAAGAAAGCAAAAAAAGCAGAAAAACTTAAAAAGGAGGCTGAAAAAAGAGAAAAAAAGCTTCAGAAATTAGACAAAAAAGAAGCTAAACTTAATAAAGGCCTCAAAAAGCTAGAAAAAAAACAAGCTAAAATTGATAAAAAGACAAAGAAAGCAAAGGATGAAAGTGACCTGCTAAAGATTAAGGAAGAACAGGCTAAATTGGATCGTGAAAGGTTAAAACTGGAAGAGTCTAAGGAGAAAATAGAGAAGAAAAGAAAAAAGTTAAAGGATTAATTCAACCGCTAAATAATATCTATTAAAATCTCTTGCTAAACACAAGAGATTTTTTTGTTTCTTTATTAGAGGACAATTATAGTTTGATTCGTCTATTTTTGAAAATAAAAATTATTGATACTTATGAAAAAATCAACGATAGTAGGTTTACTAATGATACTTCTTTTAGGAGGAATTGCTTTGTACTTTGCAACTAAAGATACTTCTGTAAGTAAGTTAAAACCAAACAGTGATTTTGCAATTGAAAATATAGAGGAAATAGATAAAATAGTTATTCGTGACCTTGATGCTTCCATAGCTACGTTAACTAAAGACGGAGAGAACTGGTACATTAATAACAAATACCAAGCTCGCCCTGAAAGCATAGAAATAGTTCTTAACACAGCAAAAAACATAAAAGTTCAAAGCAATGTAGCTAAAGCAAGCATTAAACCTGTTCTAGCTCAACTAGCATCTAACAGTAAAAAAGTTGATTTTTATCAAGATGGCACTTTAATTAAAACATATTATGTAGGAAATCCAACGCAAGATCACTATGGAACATTCATGTTGCTAGAAACACCTAATGAAGGAAAATCAAGTATTCCATACATTATGCATATACCTGGGTTTAATGGTTTTTTAAGTACACGGTTTCACGCTATAGAAAGAGATTGGAGGTATACAGGAGTATTTACTCAAACCCCTAACGAAATAGCCTCTATAGCTGTTAATTACCCATCAACTCCTGAAAAAGGATTTGAAATAAAGCAATTAGCAGGTTTAGTTTCTGTATATGATGCTAATGGAAGTGAGGTTAAAAATATAAATAAAGCGCTTGTCCAAGATTATTTAATTGGATATAAAAAAATACATTTAAATCGATTCTTGTTTTTAAGTGATGAGCAAGTTGATTCTGTAAAAAATCAAACTCCATATTCCACGATTACTTTAACTACAAATTTAGGTAAAGAAACAAAAGTTGATTTTCATAAAATGAAAGCTCCCGAAGGAGACATAGACCCTATTACAAATAAACAACGGGTTTACAATACAAGTCATATTGCTGCTGTAATAAACGATGGAAATGATGTTGTTCGCTTTCAATATCAAATTGTAGATAAATTGTTCATGGATAAAGATTACTTCCTTCCTTAAACTACTGTTATGGATGATATGAGTGGATTCTCTAAGCGTTCTAAACTTGAGCCCGATGATTTTTACTATAGTCCTGAAGGTTACATCATTTTTACAGAGAAGTATTTACTTAAAAGAGGGTATTGTTGTAAAAATGGTTGTAAACATTGTCCATATGGTTTTGATAAAAAAACAGGTAAACTAGACAAAAAATAAACTAGCCCCACTTCCCTTCTCTTCATATTTCCTTATCAAAAAATAACAAATAATTAATTTTAAACAATTGATTAAAAAGTGTTTAATATTTAATCACGAAGTGTTTTCATTTTTTGGCACGCCTCTTGTAATAGAGCCTATTGACATGTCAAAATAGTTAATAAAATGTTAAATCGATTAAGTCTAAAAAATAAATATGACTTAATCTAAAACCAAAAAAATGAAAACACTTAAAAATATAACTTTAATAGGAACACTTGCTTTTACATCTTTTTTAAACGCTCAAAACGATAGCATAAAAAGGATTAGTGACTACCGTATAAATAAACAATCATGTGCTGTACTTAGTATAGATGTAAAAGGGAACAGAAATAATATAAGCGTAATGACTCCAGCCTCAGCAACAAGTTTAACAAGGAGAGAACTTAGCAAACTGGGAGTTTACGAAGTAGCTTACAACGAAGATCTAAAGAAAATACTAGAGACAGAAAACATTAATCCTAACGATTGTTATGATATGGTTTGTTTGGCAAAAGCTGGTAAAGCTACAAATATGGACTTAATGCTTAGCGGTTATATTGATTACGCCAGTGATAACATTGTAGTTTCCTTTAGAGAGGTAAATGTTAAAACCAAAAAGGTAGTAAACAGTCTTACCAAAGAATACAAATATCTACCAGACCAAGTAAAGAAAATGATTCAAATTACACTACAAGAAATGCATTTGCAACCTGTAGATGAAGAATTAGAAAAACTACTTGTAAAAATTGAAAGTCAGGAAAGTTACTATAATAACAATGGAAGCAACCGATTAAATTTATCAGGAACACGAATGGGATTTGTAACAATTCTTGGAGATAATGCTTCTATTTTGCGAGCTCCAAAGCACGAAGGAGGTTTTGATGCTTCTTCTACCCTATTTCAATTTGGATATCAATTTGAAACCATGTATTTAAATCAAGGTCGAATTCAAGGTCTTTTTGAGTTTATACCAACAGTTAGTGGTTTGGAACAAGGATTATTTATTCCTTCATTTACAGCTCTTCACGGTATTAGGGATAACGAAACGGGGTTAGAGTTTGCTTTCGGACCAACCGTAGGTTTTACAACAGTAGCAAAAGGGTATTATAACGAAGCTGGAGACTGGAAATTAAAAAATGATTGGAATGGAGTTGGTGAAAATCCTTATCCAATTGTATCCAGAATTGATAGTAGAGGTAATACGATACAAGCTACTCCTGGTTTTGTTCTAGCGGCTGGTTTTTCACTTCGATCAGGAAACTTAAATATTCCAATTAACGCATTTACAGTGATGCAAAAAGACACTTTTAGGTTTGGGATTTCTGTGGGACTAAACGGAAAAAAGAACAAAAAGAAGTAAATAATCAATATAAAAGTAACTAGTATGAAAAAGACAAATTATACCGTAGTTGCATTAGTAGTAACTACACTTATAACATCAGCGATTGAAAAAAGATTCAGATTAACTTTTAAATAAACAAATTATGCCTTTTATAAATGAACATATGATTTCTTCTGTTACAAACAAGCAACATAAAGTAAATCAATTAGTAACGAATAATACTAAAAAGAGAAAAAAAATAGATTGGTTGGAGCCTCCGGGCTTCATCCTAATCTTAGGATTAATAAGCTTTAACATAAGTTTATGGTACTTGCCCATTAGTATGCTAGAGAAAATCTTTCTTCTAAATTCTACAATAATTATTGGAGCCTCTGCTTTTGGCTTAAGAAAGAAAATTTCATGGTTAAATAGTTAAATTTAGCAGCCTCTAAAGAGAGGCTGTTTTTATATGTATATTTTATAATAAGCACATAAAAATGTGCTAAAAAAGCCTAAAAATCCACCAGCAACAAGTTGTAATAATGTGTGTCTATTAAGCCAAAGTCTACTCCAAGATACACCAAAGGCTAAAAGTCCTAGCAAAATTAGTAACCAAGGAACATAATCATTAAAGGCCATGCTGGAAACAACAACTGCACCCCAAGCACTTGAAATTCCTAAAGCATGAATACTTATTTTCCAAACAGAGGTTATTATATTTGCTATCAACGTACCAACAATAAAACCAAATAAAATCGGTAAAATAAAGTCATTTATTTTTGGATCAATCTTGGCAAAATAGTAAAAACCACTAAAAAGTAGGATAGAAATAAAAAAAGGAAGTACTCTTTCTTTACGCTGGGTTAAGTTTACATCGCTCACCCATCCCATCCAGTAAAAAAAGCCAAAAACTAACAAAGGAATAATAATTGTAAAGGTGATTCCTAAAATATACATTTTCAATATCGAATCCTTTTCATGTAAAAAGTTAACAGAATCATTAAATTGATACAATAAAACTAAGCACAAAATAGGCATTAGTATAGGTTGAAAACCAACAGATAATATATTAGCTAATATATATAATGACTTATTTCTTTTAGGGTCTTTCACTGAGTTTATACAGTTATACAAGTAAAAATACTATTATTTCTTTATTAGGATAATTAACTTTAGATTAATTATTTAGTATTATGAAAGTATTCAAATTTGGAGGAGCCTCTGTAAAACATGCGGAAGCAGTTAAAAATGTAGTTTCTATAGTTACTAACAGTCAAGAGAAAGACCTAGTAATAATCGTTTCTGCGATGGGAAAAATGACTAATGCTTTTGAATGGCTAATTAATAGTTATTGCTTTGCAAAAAATGAGATTAAAAAGTCATTAAATGATATTATAGATTTTCATTATGCTATTATAAATGAGTTATTCCCAGATACCTCTCATCAAGTTTATATCGACATCAATGAGTTATTTCATCAAATAGAAGATATTCTAGAAAAGGCTTATAATAATAATTATGATGAAACTTACGATTCGCTTATTTGTTATGGAGAACTACTTTCTACTACGATTATTAGTCATTATTTAAACGACTGCGATGTAAATCACACGTTTTTAGACGCTAGAAAATTAATTAAAACAGACGATTCTTATCGCCAAGCTCGAGTTAATTGGGATCAAACGTCAAAATTAATAAAAGAGTCATGTGAAAATGGTGGGATCTGTTTAACCCAAGGGTTTATTGGAAGTTCACATAACAACTCGTCTACTTCATTAGGTAGAGAAGGCTCTGATTTTACTGGTGGAATTTTTGCATACTCACTGGATGCGAAATCACTCACTATCTGGAAAGATGTTGCTGGTATGTTAAATGCTGATCCAAAACACTTCCCTAAAGCGATTAAATTAGATCAGATTTCTTATAAAGAAGCTATTGAGTTAAGTTATTATGGAGCCAGTGTTATTCATCCAAAAACAATTAAACCACTACAAAACAAAAACATTCCATTACTTATTAAATCATTCTTACATCCTGATGATAAAGGGTCCGTTATACAAGAATCTGAGGATAAAGATAATCTACATCCATCATATATTTTTATTGAAGACCAAATACTCCTCTCCTTTTCCCCTCGAGATTTTTCATTTATTGCTGAAGAAGGAATGAGTTTAATTTTCACCAAGTTAAACGAACTTGGTATCAAGGTAAATCTTATGCAGAATTCTGCCTTAAATTTTTCTATTTGTATTAAACATGAAGAACGAAAAGTAAATCAGCTAATTTCTGAACTTTCTGTTAAATTTAAAATCTTGTATAATAAACCAGTGACATTATTTACAATAAGGCATTATACGGAGCTAACCATTCAAGATATTATAGCAGAAAAAAAGATTTATTTAGAGCAAAAATCACGACACACAGCACGTTTTGTTATTGGTTAATCGCCTGGCTCACCTCTGTTAGTAGTGTTCAGTCGTATATTTAAAAACTCAACAAATAAGGCAAAACCAACAGCAAAATAGATATATCCTTTAGAGATGTGAAGACCAAAACCTTCAAGAATTAAAGTTGCTCCTATAACTAATAAAAATGAAAGAGCGAGTACTTTTATTGAAGGACGTTTATTAACAAAATCACTGATTGACTTAATACTAAGGAGCATAACAGTAACAGCTACAATAACCGCACTAGCCATTACCCAAAAATGATCTGCTAATCCAACGGCAGTAATAATTGAGTCTAACGAAAAAATTACATCTAAAATTATAATTTGTGTTATTGCCGATCTTAGCGACAATTTTTGCTTTATTTTTTTGTTTTTTTCTCCTTTTTTAGCTGTAATCTTTTCAAAAATTTCTTTCCCACTACTATACAAAAGAAACCCTCCTCCCCCAATTAAAATAATATCTCTTCCTGAAATTCCCATTTGAAATACTTGAAATAAATCTGCAGTTAACGACATAATCCAAGAAACGGTAAACAGTAGACCTATTCTTATTAAAAGGGAAAGACTTAAACCTATAAATTGAGCTTTTCTTCTATTTTTCTTTGGTAATTTATTTGATATTATGGAGATAAAAATCAAGTTATCAATCCCCAAAATAATTTCAAGTAAACACAAAGTCAAAAATGACAATACTATATCCATGCCCACAAAATTACAATCTTATCCAAACAATTATTAAAAACCAGTAAAAATGTTTAAATTTAAATAAACAAAAATTAAACAAAATGTCTTTTCATTCATTCTCAATAAATAAGCCAAACGGTGAAGAAGTATCACTTGATCAATATAAGGGAAAACTTGTATTAGTAGTAAACACAGCCACTAAATGTGGGTTAACGCCTCAATTTGATGGATTAGAGAAATTACATCAAAAGTATAAAGGTCAAGGCTTAGTTGTGTTGGGTTTTCCTTGTAATCAGTTTTTAGGGCAAGAGCCAACTAGTAACGATGAAATGGAGGAAGTATGCAGAATTAACCATGGTGTTACTTTTCAGCTTTTCGAAAAAATAAAGGTTAATGGCTCAGATGCTCACCCACTTTACAAACACTTAAAAAAATCTAAAAAAGCTGGTTTATTTAGTAACCGAATTAAATGGAACTTTGAGAAATTTTTAATAGGTCCCGATGGAAAAACCATAGATCGTTTTTCCCCTCAAACTACTCCACAAGCTATTGAAGATAAAATTGTAGCACACTTACCTAAAAATTAATCGATGATATTTTTTTGGTTTAGACGAGATTTGCGGCTACAGGATAATGTTGGACTTTACCATGCATTATCTCAAGATGAAAAGGTGTTACCTGTATTTATTTTTGATACCGATATAATTGAAGAATTACCTAAAGATGACGCAAGAATCTCATTCATATACAGCGAATTAGAAAACATAGATAAAGAACTAAAAAAAGCTAATTCTTCTTTACTAATTAAAAAAGGTAAACCCTTAGAAATTTGGAAGGAGCTATTTGATGAGTATGCTTCAGCTAAAGCTGTTTATACCAATCGTGATTATGAGCCTTATGCTATTAAAAGAGATGATGATATAGCAAGGTTTTTAGAAGATAAAGGTTTTGAGTTTAAAACATTCAAGGACCAAGTGATTTTTGAAAAAGAAGAGGTTTTAAAAGATGATGGTGCCCCTTATGTTGTTTATACTCCATACATGAAGCAATGGAGAAAAACCTTTTCAAAAGATCTGCTAAAGGATCACTCTATTGACCAGTTAAAAGATAATTTTTGGCAGCTAAATACTAATTTTCCAGCACTTAGTTCTATTGGGTTTGATAAATCTTCAATTGAAGTAAAACCTTATAATTTAGATGTAGTAGATGATTATGACAAGAATAGAAACTTTCCTGCAAAAGACAAAACAAGTTATCTAAGTCCGCATCTAAGATTTGGGACTGTTTCTGTTAGAAAAATGGTAAAATATGCACTCGATAAAAATGAAACATTCCTAAACGAACTCATCTGGAGAGAATTTTTTATGCAAATTTTATATCATTTCCCTAGAGTAGTTAACCATAATTTCAGGGAAAAATATGATGGAATTAAGTGGCGAAATAATAAAGAAGAGTTTGAAAAGTGGTGTAAAGGAGAAACTGGCTACCCAATGGTAGATGCAGGAATGAGAGAATTAAATGAAACAGGTTACATGCATAACCGTGTAAGAATGGTTGTAGCTAGTTTTTTATGTAAACACTTGCTTATCGACTGGAAATGGGGAGAAGCTTATTTTGCTAAAAAATTACTCGACTATGAATTGTCCTCAAACAATGGTAATTGGCAATGGGCTGCGGGAACTGGTTGTGATGCTGCCCCTTACTTCAGAATATTTAACCCAACTTCTCAATTAGAAAAGTTTGATCCTGATTTAAAATATACTAAAAAGTGGGTAAAAGATTTTAACGAATTAACGTATGCAAAACCAATAGTAGAACATAAATCAGCTAGAGAAAGAGCCTTAGAACGTTACAAAGAAGGAATTGATAACTAATCGTTCTTCCAAGTTTTTCTAATTCTACTCAAACTTTGGGGTTTAATACCTAAAAAGGTAGCTAAATGCTTTAAAGGTATTTCTTGAATCCAATTTTTCTCATTGTCAACAAGTTCTTTATAACGTTCTTCCGCAGTTAAGCAGAGTAATTGCTTTTGAGCATTGATTTTCTCTAAATAGAAATACTCAATACTTTTTTGTCTTAACAGCTGAATTTCTGGATTAGCCTTACTAATTTTTTCTAAACTGTCATAATCTAAGCAGTAAGCATGTAAGTTTGATAATGCTTGCAAACCATCTTCTGAGGGTGTTCTAGTTATAAATGAAAAATAAGCAGAAGTAAATTCATTATCAAAAAAGAACCTAAAACTATATTCTTCATTATCATGAGTGAAATAAGCCCTAGCTACACCAGAAGTAATGAAGTATAATCTATTTTCTACATCTCCAATATTAGTAAGGTGTTCTCCTTTTTTATAGTTAACCGAGCGCATTACTTCAAAAAGCTGTGCAATGCTATCATCGGATAGCGTTAGGTTAATCTTTTTTAACCATTCTTTAACTGAAGAAAAACCTTTTGTTTTCATATTAGAAATAAATCGAGCAATAGTTTACTGTCTATAGAGATAAATATGATTTAATTATCTCTATTTTCAAAATTTTCTCTTTTCTTTTCATCAATTCTATTTGATATAACCCATATTAATGCACATATGGTAACTATTGTGCCGATACCGTATGCTCCTAATACTAAAAACGGAATAGTTTCCATACTAACTTAATTTAACAGCCGTTCCATAGGCCAATATCTCAGAAGCTCCTTGCATAATGGTTGAAGTAGTAAAACGAACATTTACAATAGCATCTGCTCCCATATTTTTAGCATCTTCTATCATTCGTTGTAATGCTTGCTCTCTCGATTGGGCTTGAAGCTTTGTGTAATCACTAATCTCCCCTCCTACTAAGTTTTTTTAATCCTGCTAAAAAATCAAATCCAAAGTTTCGAGCCCTAACTGTACTACCTCTTGCTATACCTAAAATTTCAGTAACTTGACGATTAGGGATGGTTTCTGTGTTTGTTGTGATCATAGTTTTTATTGTTGATACATTAAATTACAATATGTAACCAGTAAGTAGCAAAAAAATCTTTTAACCACCTTACTATATTTTTTCTTTGATACATCTCAATTTGATTCCTTCATTATAAAACATAGAGCTAGTTTAAAAGCTTAAAACAAGCTCCATGTCACAAATCTACAACATCTAATAAACTGTAATTAATTAGCGAGAATTAACTCAACTGATATAAATCATAAAAAAGCAGTAATCTCCATCAGAACAATTCAAACTGGCCTAAACTACTTTTAGGTAAATAAAAATTTAAACAATGGAAACAACAATTAATAACACACAAGCAAACCAAAATAACGACCTTTTCTTGAGAATATTCAAATCAGACTTAGAAGCTAATCGTTTTGATAGTATTTGTGTCATTCTTTTAGTTGTAGGGTGTTTAGGAGGAATCGTAGTTGGAACAGGTGCTTTATCCAATATTTATCAACTAGCAATAACTGCTTATTCAACTATAGCTGTTTTATCATTGATTTTAGCTGTACAAAAAATGAAACTCATCGTAAAAACAGCAATTCCTATTGTCTTTATGCTAATTGGCTTCATTATCTACAACGTGCTTAGTGGGCTGCCCTACTTAACAAATTAAAAGAAACATCTATTTACTAATTGATTTTGGCAGTTTTGAAGAGTACTTACCCTTCAAACTGCCATTTTTTTTGTTTAACTTAGAGCACACGATATGTTAGACAAAAAACTTTTAAGACTTACCAATAAAGGGATTTATTGCGAGCAAGCTGATGTCTATTTTGATCCTTGGCGACCAGTAGATAAAGCTATCATTTCACATGCCCACGCAGATCACGCTAGAAAAGGCATGAAGCATTACCTCTGTCATGATCATTCAGCTAAAATCATCAATCACCGCCTTGGTAAATCTAACATCGAAACACTTCCTTACGGTAAGTCTACATCAATTAATGGTGTTAAATTTTCTTTTCATCCTGCCGGGCACGTAATTGGATCTGCTCAAATTCGCGTGGAATATAAAGGGGAAGTTTGGGTATTTACTGGTGATTATAAAACAGAAAAGGATTTTATCACCCCTTCTTTTGAATCAGTAAAATGCCATCATTTAATTACCGAAAGCACCTTTGGGTTACCTGTTTATCAATGGGAAGAAGAAGTTATTCTTGCTGATCAAATTAACAATTGGTGGAAAAAAAATGTAGCTGAAGGATTTAACTCTGTAATTTACGGTTATAGCTTAGGGAAAGCACAACGTATTTTATCGGTTTTAGATTCAAGCATTGGTCCGATTTACTCACACACTGCAATAAATCATATCAATGAATTAGTGAAAAGTAATGGTTATCAATTACCAGAAACTAAACCAATTGCAGGGGCAAATAAAGCAGATATTAAAAACGCCATTATTGTTTGTCCGCCAGCCATGCGCGAACCTGCCTGGATGAGAAAAGTAAAACCCTATCGAACGGCTATGTGCTCAGGATGGATGGCAGTAAGAGGTGCAAAACGCAGAAGAAATGTTGATAAAGGTTTTGTAATGAGTGATCATGCTGACTGGAAGGGATTAAACGAAGCAATAGAAGCTTCAGGAGCAGAAAACATTTATGTTACACATGGTTACAGTACTATATTTGCTCAATGGCTTTCAGAAAAAGGATTAAACGCTCAACCTTTAAAAACAGAATACGAGGGAGAAACAAACGATTCAAATACTGACGAATGAAAAGGTTCGCTCAACTCATCGATCAAATTGATCAAACGACCAAATCCAATGATCGTATAAAATACATCGTAGACTTTTTGCATGACGTAAACGATGAAGACAAGCTATGGTTTGTTGCTTTGTTCTCTGGAAAACGTCCGAAAGGAATTATTAAAACAAGCTTAATTAAAGAGTGGATAGTAGAAATAACCAATCTACCAGAATGGCTTTTTGAACAATCGTATCATGTAGTGGGTGATTTAGCAGAAACCATTGCTCTACTTGCTCCAGATCAACCTAAAAAAGGAGTTAATCAAGATACTTTAAGCAAAATCATCTTTGAATTAAACACTTTAAAAGACAAAGGAGAAAATGCTAAAAAACAATTTGTTAAAAATTTCTGGCTAACACATTCAAAAGCCGAAAATTTTGTGTTCAATAAACTTATAACAGGTGGGTTCAGAATAGGTGTTTCGCAAAAAACAGTAGTTAAAGCACTAGGTAAATTCTTAGATAAAGAAGATAATACGATCTCTCATCGATTGATGGGAAATTGGAATCCTAAAGAGGTTTCCTTTTACGATTTATTGGTTTCTGAAGATGCAAATGATGACAACAGTCGTCCATATCCTTTTTATTTATCCTATGCACTCGAAGGAAAAATTGAAGATTTAGGAGATCCCTCAGATTGGCAAGCCGAAAAGAAATGGGATGGTATTCGCGGACAAATCATTAAAAGAGATGATGAGCTTTTTGTATGGTCGAGAGGCGAGGAATTGGTAACAGATAAATTCCCAGAGTTCAATGAACTCAAGGAAAACCTACCCAATGGAGTTGTGTTAGATGGCGAAATTATTGGCTGGAAAAACAATGCTCCACTACCCTTCCATAACTTACAAACCCGTATTGGAAGAAAAACAGTAAGTAAAAAGCATTTAGAAGACGTTCCAATAAGATTAATTGCGTACGATTTATTAGAGTTTAACAACAAAGATATTCGTCAGCAATCAACTAAAGAAAGAAGAAATCTTTTAGAAGACTTAGTTAAGACGAATGCTTCAGATACCTTACTCCTAAGTGATGCTTTGGAATTTAACCATTGGGATGAGTTAAAAGATATCAGACTGAGAGCCAGAGAACTTTATTGCGAAGGACTTATGCTTAAAAAGAAATATGCTCCATATGGTGTTGGAAGAAAAAAAGGTGATTGGTGGAAATGGAAAGTTGATCCTCTGACTATTGATGCAGTCCTTATTTATGCTATGCGTGGACATGGTAGGAGATCAAATCTATATACAGATTATACCTTTGCTGTTTGGGATAACGAAGAACTCGTGACCTTTGCCAAAGCTTATTCTGGGCTAACAGACCAAGAGTTTAAAGAAGTAGATCGATTCATAAAAAAGAATACGGTTGATCGTTATGGTCCAGTTCGTAGCGTAAAAGCAGAGCTCGTTTTTGAAATTGCTTTTGAAGGTATAGCAAAATCTGGCAGACATAAATCTGGGATTGCAGTGCGTTTTCCTAGAATGAGTCGCTGGAGAAAAGATAAAAAAGCGGAAGAAGCCAATACCATTGAGGATTTACATCAATTGCTAAACGTGTATGGCGGATAAAAAGCTTACAAAAGTACAACGTGAGAAAAATGCTATCTCCTACGTAGAACATTGGTTCGAAGAAAAAGGATGGAAAGCACATGCCTTTCAAAAAAAGACTTGGAAACACTACTTAAAAGGAAACGAAGGCATTGTAAATGCTCCAACAGGAAGTGGAAAAACCTACTCCTTGGGATTTGCCATGCTTATTGAATATTTATCATCTACAAAACCTCAGAATCACGGGTTACAAATGATCTGGATCACACCTTTACGTGCCTTATCCATCGAAATTAAGCAATCACTCGAACGAATTATTCAAGATTTTGATATTCCTTGGCAAGTAGCTGTTCGAAATGGTGATACTTCCACAAGTGACCGACAAAAACAACGAAGAGCTGCTCCTCAAATACTCATTACCACTCCCGAAAGCTTACATTTATTATTAGCAAGCAAAGGGTACACCAATTATTTCAAACATTTAAAACTATTTGTAGTAGACGAATGGCACGAACTCATAGGTTCGAAGCGTGGCGTACAAATTGAATTAGGACTATCTCGTTTACGAACCATATGTCCCAAGCTACGTACGTGGGGAATTTCTGCAACCATTGGAAACCTCGAAGAAGCCATGCAAGTGCTTTTAGGCCATGCTGAAACTAGAAAACAAGTATTGATAAAATCTAATATTAAGAAGAAGGTTAAAGTCATCCCTATTTTACCTAGTGAATCAGAAAAACTTCCTTGGGGAGGTCATTTAGGAATTAAATTAGCCAAACAAATACTTCCTATTTTAGAAAAAAGTACATCTACCCTCATTTTCACCAATACACGCTCACAAGCTGAGATCTGGTATTCGCATTTATTGGACATACAACCAGATTTAGCTGGAATTATCGCTATGCATCACGGTTCAATCGCTAAAGAAACGCGTGCATGGGTGGAACAAGCCTTGCACGAAGGCATGTTAAAAGCAGTAGTTTGTACTTCTAGCTTGGATTTGGGAGTAGATTTCAGACCTGTAGAAACAGTCGTTCAAATTGGTAGCCCGAAGGGAATAGCGCGTTTTATGCAGCGTGCAGGACGAAGCAATCACTCACCAGGGAAACAAAGTGAAATCTACTTTTTACCAACAAATGCATTGGAATTGATTGAATGCTCTGCTTTACAAGATTCAATTAATCAGAATCAAATGGAAGCCCGTTTGCCTTATCAATTGTCACTAGACGTATTAACACAATACTTGATCACCCTTGGGGTTTCAGAAGGTTTTGATCCAAAACAAACGTACGAAGAAATTCAAAAAACCTATGCTTATAAAGCCTTAACCCTTGAAGAATTCATGGATTTGGTTCAATTCATTGTTACTGGTGGTGAGGCACTAAGTGGGTATGACGAATACAAAAAGCTAGTCAAAAGTAAGGAAGGCAAATACGTGCTAGAAAACCGCAGACAGGCTATGCGTCATCGTTTAGGTATAGGAACAATTGTGAGTGATGTGGTATTACAAGTAAAGTTTCAAAAAGGCGGTATGATTGGCTCGATTGAAGAATACTTTGTGTCTAAATTAAAACGAGGCGATACGTTTCAATTTGCTGGTCGATTACTCGAGTTTATTCGAATTAAAGATTTACAAGTGCAGGTAAAACTTTCTAATAAAAAAGAAGGAGTCGTTCCTAGTTGGCAAGGAAGCCGAATGCCATTGTCTTCTCAGATGTCTAGTGTTCTTCGAAAAAAGATTACACAACTAGCAAATAATGAATTTAAAGGCAAAGAAGATCAATTTTTGATGCCTTTATTTGAATTGCAAAGAGAACGCTCCAAAATTCCTACAGAAAATGAATTGCTGATCGAAAAACTAAAAACCAGAGACGGATACCATGTCTTTATCTACCCTTTTGAAGGAAGATTGGTTCACGAAGGATTAGCTACTTTGTTAGCACACCGTATTGGGCAAATCAAACCCTTAAGTTTTAGCTTATCCTATAACGATTATGGGTTTGAGCTATATTCTGATCAGGAAATTCCAATTGACGAAGCTATTAATCAAGGCGTACTCCATGATGAAGACTTGTTTAACGATATGGTAAATAGCATCAATTCTGGAGAGTTGGCTAAGCGAAAATTTAGAGATATTGCAGCGATTAGTGGCTTGGTTTTTAAAGGATATCCCGGAAAAAACATCAAAACAAAGCACATTCAAGCTTCTTCATCACTTATCTTTGATGTGTTGGAAGATAATAACCCGAACAACCCGCTAATCAGACAAGCATACGATGAAGTATTTCAGTTTGAATTGGAAGAAATAAGGCTGCGAACCTTCTTTAATCGGCTAAAAACGATGGACATTGTGATTAAACAACTTGATAAATACTCGCCTCTCTCCTTCCCTATTATGGTGGAGCGTATTCGCGGTAGTTTGAGTACTGAAAAACTAATTGATCGTATCAAAAGATTACAAGAAATTAATGATTAATGAGCTTTCCATAACGTTTGGTGGTGAACGGATGATTGTAAACCACTTAAAAACAGTGTTTATTCCTAAAACAAAGCAATTATTGGTTTCTGATATTCATCTAGGGAAGCTATCGCATTTTAGAAGAGAAGGAATTGGCATTCCCAATGCGTTGGAAGAGAAAAACTTCGAACGTTTAGCACAACTAATTGAACACTACAACCCAAAAGAAGTACTTATTCTTGGAGATTTGTTTCATAGCGTGTATAACAGTTCTTGGCAACTCTTTGATCAATTTTGTAATAATTTTGATACCATCTCTTTTGTATTAATTAAGGGTAATCACGATATTATTAAAGCATCACATTACGAAAGTATTTCGAATTTGGTTGTATATAATGAGTGGCTAAACAACGGTTTTTTATACACCCATGAACCGTTAGAAATTCCTACTACTCCTAACATCTGTGGACATATTCATCCAGGAATAAAAATAAAAGCCAAAAGCTTACCTGCTATTAAAGCACCTTGCTTTTACCTCACCGAAAATCAATTTATTTTACCAGCATTTGGTGTCTTTACTGGTGCAATGACGCTCAAATCAAAGGAAAACGATCAAGTGATTGCGATTATTGAAAATGAAATGGTTAGGCTGAAGTGATTATAAGGTTTATGCGTTGGGAAGTTGAAGTGCTAAAAATATTTAATCATTTAGCTAGAAGTTTTTGAAAAACATTATATTAGAATTTGCGAATAAACGCCATAGTGTTTATTCGTATGTTGTGTTTAATTAAGAAGAACTAAAATGGCAATTAATAAAAGAAATAAAAATCGGGCCATAGTAGATGACAAAGAATATCTCTGGTGGGTATTTGATGAATATGACCAAACAGAATTTGACGGGATTCAAATTAAAGCGGTTTGCTCTGACCAAACTCACTTTTTTAAATACGGATTAGAGCAAATTGAAGATAACCGAAGTGTAGTTCTTGCCTTAAGAGACTATACTAAATTAGTTCATTTGACTTGTCCGAAATTTGAAAATGAAGATGGAATAATAACCAAAAGTGGAATAACTAGATTAATAAAATGGTGTAAGAATAAAAAACATCAAATTTTATACGCGCTGGATAAAAAAAATAATGATTTGAATGCTCAAGAAAAACAATCTTTGCTTAAAGAATTACAAAAAATAATAAACTAAACACAATCGAGTAGACGGCTCCGCCAATAAATGACGGAGTACGCCTCTCACACCACCAAGCGTACGGGTCTCGTACTTGGCGGTTCGTTAACCATCTCAACAATCGCTCTTTACACCAATTATTGCTATTCTGTACTTTAATAAAGGGCTACAACAATACAGGAAAACTATCCTTAACATATCATTGCTCCCAATTTCATTTCTAGAAGGTTAACGTTCAGTCCTTCCTTAATCTGTGAGTCCTCCACTTTTTTTTTCCTCTTTTAGTGGCTCGTTTCCATAAGTAC
>CATLPG010000043.1 GCA_950054195.1 uncultured Saccharospirillaceae bacterium | reverse complement strand
TACTCTACCATCAGAGATAGTCTATTAGGTGACAGCGTATTTACAAGCTCGGTTGATAGTATTCTTAGGTCTGACTCGAACTTTATCAATGGTATCGTTGATAGTTTGCTTACAAACGTTTATTTCAAAGACTCTATATTTTCTTACACACGTGATAGCTTAATTTACGATCAAACCTTTATTGATAGCATGTTCACGAGTATTAGGGACAGCATCATTTTTGATGATACCTTCTTTGATAGTATCTACAGCTTAGCTTCGGATAGCTTACTGCTAGATTCTGCTTGGTTAGCTGCTTTAAATGATAGCATTGATGATCAAAATCTTGATTCTATGACGTTAAATGGTACCACACTTACTACTTACATAGAAGATGGTACTGCTGCAAATCAAGATTTATTACCGCTTGCCAGTGACAGTACATTTGTTAGCACTATTGCCAGTGATAGTAACTTTGTTTCAACACTAGTTAATGATTCGAACTTTATTTCACAAATCACTAGTGATAGTTCTTTTATTGATTCTTTATTAGCTAATGGTACTTTTACCGATAGTATTTATACCCTAACAAGGGATAGCTTGGTCTTAGACACTAGCTTTTTAAGTGCTATTGCTGATAGTATTGATAGTGATGTAGATAGTGCCATTTTAGTAGGTGATACAATCTTAAATATTTATGAAGATGGAAAGATAATTTCTGTTGATATATCTGGTTTAAAAGACAGTTCTGAATGGATAGATGGAAGCTTGGTTGGTTTAACCACTGGAAATATTTATGCTAGAAAAGCTCTAGCTAATGGTGATACTTTAGTGATTGATACCTCTGGTAAATTTGGTATAGGAATTGGTAACCCTAAATTTGACTTAGATGTTGACTCAGGTATTAACAATAACTACGATTATTTTCAATATGGAAACCGTATACTTACAACTCGACCAAATGCTTCTGATTCATCAGATGAAAATTTAGCATTAGGTATAGGAGCTTTAACTAATGTTAACGGTGGCAGATGGAATGTTGCTATAGGTCATCAAGCATTAGATAGTAATATTACAGGGAATCAAAACACTGCTATAGGAAGCAAAAGTTTAGTTTCTAATTTAACTGGTAATGGTAATACAGCTGTTGGTTTATGGAGTATGCAAGATAATATTAGTGGTAGAGGAAACACAGGTGTTGGTCTAGGATCCTTAATAAGAAATACTTCTGGTGATCAAAATGTTGCTCTTGGAGTTTTTGCTATGCTTGCTAATACTACGGGGGAAAACAATACAGCGTTAGGGCATAATGCAATGGAAAACAGTACAGTTGGAAGTTTCAATGTTGCTGTAGGGCAAAATACAATGGAAAATACTGACTCAGGATCATTCAACACTGCAGTTGGTTACTTAGCTTTGAGAAGTAATGCAAAGGGAGATCAAAACACGGCCTTAGGCTCAAGAGCTGGGGACAACCTGATCTCTGGAAGAAAAAATATTATAATTGGAGCAGATGTTGATTTCCCTAGTACTACCGATAGTAATCAACTTAACATAGGTAATATTATTTATGGAGTAGATATTGATGGTATTGGTTCTACTCTATCAACAGGTAATATTGGTATAGGAACTCAAACCCCAACTCATAAACTTGATATTAATGGACAAACTAGAATTAGAACAATTAACGACACAAATGATGTAGCAGGAATTTTAACTGCAAACGATAGTGGAGTAATTCAAAACATTCCTTATGATACCTTATTAGCTAAAATCAATGATAGTTCAGAATGGATAGATGGAAGTTTAGTTGGATTAACAGCTGGTAATATTTACGCTAGGAAAGCTCTAAACAATGGTGATACTGTTGTTATTGACACATCAGGCAAGTTAGGAATTGGTACTAATAACCCCATGAGAGATTTACATATTAGTAATTCCGCTCCTACGCTAACCCTTGAGAATTCTTCGAACACAAATACTATTAATATGAGAGTTCTAGCTGATGGGTCGTCATTAATTAGGTTTAAAGATGAATCAAGTAAAGGTAGAAATTATGACATAGGTACAGGTACACTGTTTACGGATACAGGGAGTTTAGTTATTAGAGACGTAACTTCTTCTAGTAGAAGATTTGTTATTGACTCAACCGGATTTATAGGTATTGGAAATATTATTCCTACAAAAAAAATAGACGTTAATGGAGAAGCTCGTATCCGAACAATAAATGATACTACTGATGCCGCAGGTATTTTAACAGCTAACGCTTCAGGTGTAATAATGAATCTACCGATTGATAGCTTAATTAATTCATTAAATAATGATAGTACATCTGATCATGACTGGCATGAGGTTGGTACATCAAGTAGTCCTACTAATATTAATAGTGATATTTTCACCTATGGTGCTGTTGGGATTGGAACTAACACAATTTTCCCTGATTTCGATTTAATTATTAGAGATTCAACTTCCAACGCTCGAGTTGCCATAACTTCTGTAGACACAACATTTAGTCCCTCGTTATTTTTAGCTAATGAATTAGGAAACTTATGGTATATGAGAAAAGCAAGTAGAACAGATGCATCTGCACCAAATTCTTTCCAAATTGTAGAAGATAATACTGGTTTACCTGGAGGAGGAACAGGTGCACGCTTTACTATTGATATTGGCGGAAATATTGGTTTATCAACTCTACAACCTACTCATAGATTAGATGTTAATGGTGAAACTAGAATAAGGACAATAAATGATACCAATGATGTAGCAGGAGTTTTAACTGCCAACGCTCAAGGAGTAGTTCAAAACATACCTTACGATACTTTATTAGCAAAAATAAACGATAGTTCAGAATGGGTAGATGGCAGTTTAGTTGGATTAACCGCTGGAAATATTTATGCAAGACAAGCACTTGCTAATGGCGATACAATTGTAATTGACAATAATGGTAATCTAGGAGTTGGTGTTCCAGGCACGGTTAATTTTAGGTTAATGACAACTGGTCCAAATTCAGATGCTTCTTTTAATGGCGTAAGAATTGGTACAGGAGTTGGGAATATCAATACGAATACGGCTGTTGGTCAAAGTGCTTTAAATTCAAATACAACAGGTTCTAACAATACTGCTATTGGTAGGTTAAGCATGAGGTTTAATACCGTAGGTCAAAGAAATACTGCTGTAGGATCAGGAGCTCTTAGCTTAAACGATTCTGGCTCTAACAATACAGCATTAGGATTTAATTCTCTTAATGCAAATACAAATGGATCTAGTAATACAGGTCTTGGTTACTTAGCATTATCGAGTAACACCACAGGTAACTCTAACGTAGGTGTTGGTAAAAATTCATTGTTTGACAATACAACTGGATTTTCTAACTCAGCCTTGGGTACAGATGCACTAGAAAATAACATTACAGGATCAACTAACACAGCTATTGGTGGCAGCTCTCTACGACAGAATCAATCAGGAAGTGGTAACACATCTTTGGGAGCTTCTTCTCTAAACACCAATGTTAGTGGTAATAACAATACCTCTATTGGTTATTTGTCACTTTTGTTCAACTTAGGACATAATAACACTGCTTTGGGATATAACTCTCTAAACAATCTAGTAAACGGAAATAAAAATATAGGAATTGGTTCTAATAGTGGTTTAAATCTTACAGGAGGTAATAGAAACATTATCATTGGAGATAGTATTAACTTCCCAAGTGCAACTGACAACAACCAATTAAATATAGGTAATATAATATATGGTACTGATATAGATGGTACGGGAAATACAATTTCTACAGGTAATATTGGTATAGGAACTCAAACGCCATCTGAAAAACTAGAAGTAGTTGGTAATATCTTGGCTAGCGGTACTATTACCTCATCTGATGAACGCTATAAAAGAGATATTAACACACTAGACAACACACTAGATAAGTTGATGAAGCTTAGAGGTGTTTCTTATTTCATGAAGGATGAATTCAAGGACAAAGGTTTTGGTGATGGCTTACAAATTGGTGTAATCGCTCAAGAAGTAGAAAAAGTATATCCGGAGCTAGTTACAACCAATAAAACAACAGGTTATAAAGCTGTTAACTACTCTAAGTTTACACCTATTTTAATTGAAGCGTTAAAAGAAGAACACAAACAAACACTTGAATTACAAAAGCGTATTGAAGAACTTGAAAAAGCAAATACAACTTTAAAAGCTGAAAATGCTAGTCAAAAAGAAGACTTTAACTCGCTAAAAGCAGAAGTTGAACAAATTAAACTTTTATTAAACAAACAAGATTTGGGTGATAATGAGTAGTTGACTATTTTTTTAGTTAATTAGTGAAAGCCAAGGGAATTTTCTCTTGGCTTTTTTTATTTCCTAGAAAGCAACTCTACTCCACTGCTTTCGTTAACATATATGAATAAAACATTTCAATGCAGTTTGATTTTAATCAAGATATTTGATTGTAAAATCAAAAGGTAGTATATTGATTTATCGTTATTAGAACTATGAAATTACTTTTATCATTTACGTTTTCACTGCTTTTTATATTCAGCTTTGCTCAAAAAAAAGAAAATAATCAAGGATGGTCTACACAGCCATTCTCGAGAAAAGTGTTTATTGAAAATAAATCGCAATTCAATTATAATGCCGTATACCCACGTGACTTTGATTATGTTATAGATATGGGAACTAAGGTTTTTTTTAAAAACAATCAACTAACATTCATAATTAGAGATAATCATATAGATGAGTGGAAAGAAGAAGAACGTGAACATGCTTTAAGTGGTAAATTTGTTAGCAAAGAAGAGGAAGAACGTGAACGTGAAAAATTTAAACCTACTTTTACAACTGTTAGCTTGACATGGTTGAATGCCAATGAAAACGCTAGGGTTATTGTCCAAAATGAAGATCGAACAGAATACCTATTTCCAAATCATGAAGTAAAAGGAAGAGGATTTGCTAAATCTATTCGTTGTAAAGGTTATAAAAAATTAATCATAAAAGAACTATACCCAGGGGTTGATGCGCATTACTCCTTTACAGAAAGAAACGGAGGGTTTAAATATGCTTTACATGTTTCTCCTAATGCTGATGTATCAAAAATAAAGTTTCAATACTCTGGCGATATTAAAAAAGTTTTAAAAAGCTCAACAGGAAAGCTAATTGTTAACACATATGATGGTAACATTGAGGAAGATGCTCCTTTTTCATATGATAAATCTACCAAAACTGAAATACCATCTTCTTTTAAAGTCAATGAAAACTACATCATTTCTTTTGATGTAGAAAATACGTCAAACGGAATTGTAATTGATCCATGGTCAAGAGTACCCAACTATACCCCTTCTACTGCGGTTGACATAGGTAGAGATGGACAAGGCAATGTTTATGCAACCAGTGGAGATTATATTCTAGAAAAATATGATGTTAACGGTAATATTCAATTTTCAATACCAGTTGACACCAATGGAAGTTTTGGAGATATGCTTACGAATGAGGATGGCTTTTGTTTCTTTAACACGGCTGGTCTCGGAAGTAGTAAAGGTCACCATGCGATAACAGTTGACTCTAACGGTAATCGATTTTGGATTAGTACGGGTATAAACGAGTGCTGGAGATTTGTTCAAAATGAATGTATTGGTGAGGTTTACTCATTAGTTGGAGTGAATCATTCCAACAGTGGTTTTGCTATTATTGATGCTACCACGGGCGCAGTTTCAGGTTATACCGAATCCGATTATGGTCAATGTTGTGAAGACCCTCATTGTGGTGCTATTGATAATAACGGAGATGTTTACACAATAGCTTCAACTTTTACAGCTCCCATCGAAACAAACATTTATAAATGGGATCAAAATAATAATCTCGTAGCTACATATCCTTTTAATGCAGGCTCATTTGGTTATGATGCAGGTTATGCTGGTGCTGGTGCATTTGTTCAAGGATATAACGGTATGCAATTGTCTGGTGATATCTTATATATACATGATGGCGAGTTTTTATTTTTGGTAGATAAAAATACTGGAAATACCGTTAATCAAATGAATATACCTGCTGGTGCTGCTAATGGCTGTGGTGGGTTATATATTTCTCCTTGTGGACTAATTTTCTTGGGCTCTACCAATGGTATTTATATGTATGATTTAAACTTAAATCAGCTAGAATATCAAATGACTAATGATCCAGTTTATGATATTGTGTATAATAATTTTGATAATACTATTGCTGCATGCGGTCCAAACCATGTAAGTTCGAGAGCCTTTACCATTCCAAACTGTATATTTAGTACTGATCCTGAAGTTGAACACGTTTGCGGAACAGGAACAGGTTATATTAAATTAAACCTTTCTGGTGGATTACCAGGATATACATATCAATGGTCTGGTAATGGTTTAAATGCTACCACAGACAGCGTTGGGGGACTATCACCAGGTACTTATAAATGCGTTTTTACAGATAGTAAATGTCCAACTCCAAATATAGACTCTATAGAAATTACAATCTTACAGAATCCTGCTCCAACAACTACATCCATTATAAATGATGTGAGCTGCTTTGGTGCTCAAGATGGAACTGCTGATATCTCTGTAAATGGGGGCTTTGCTCCTTACACGATTAGTTGGAGTCCAGCAATTGATGCAAATAATGATAGTTTACAAAGCTTAATAGAAACGGATTTAGATACTGGTATTTATTACATTTCAATTACTGATAGCATTAATTGTACTGTTAATGATACGTTTGAAATAGTTCAACCCGACTCACTTATTTTACAAGACTTTATAGATTTTAATCATTGCTCTAGCTTAACATTGCTCGATACGCTAACAGCTAATTTCACTGGAGGTACAGCTCCTTATAGCTTTAACTGGAATAGTGCGACAATAACAGGTTTAGCAGATGACTCAGTTGTATTCTTCAATACACCAAGCACGGCTACTATAGACTTAACAATAACCGATGTAAATAATTGTGTTAGCAATACTGAAGATATAACAATTACGATAGACCCTACTCCTGTTCCATCGTTTACTGTTGACAGTGTATGTTTTGGAACTCCTTCTCAGTTTGTGGATGGTACAACTATCTCTTCGGGAACTATTACCAATAGAAATTGGACTATCAATCAGCAAGCTTTTACAGGAACAAATGTTACTTATACCTTCCCAGATGAAGGAACACATAGTGTTTTGTTAGTAGCAACTTCTGATAATGGTTGTACCGATTCTATTAGACAAGATGCTTTTGTTCAATTTACTCCTGTTCCTTTTTTCTCTGCCAACGATGGCTGTCAGTTTGATGATTTGATACAATTTAATAACCTTACTACATTAAACGGGTCCCCTTATGATGCTAATTTTGATTTTTTATGGAACTTTCAAATGGGTGGAGTATCAACTATGCCTAATCCTGGTTTATATTATGATACAGCAGGGACTTTTGGAGTCGAATTAATAGCTACATCTAGCGATAATTGCACTGCTGACACTACAATTTTTATCACAATTCATCCTAAACCTAATGCCGATTTTAGTATTTCAACTGTATGTGTTGGGTTTCCTACTAATTTTAGCGATTCATCTACTGTTTCAGGTGGCATAATTAATCAATGGTTATGGAATATTGATAACACATCACCAAATACTCCAAACCCAATTTATACCTATTCAGAAAGCGGAAGCTTTCCTGTTTTCTTAACTGTAGTAACTGACCAGAATTGTATTGATACAGCTTCGGGAATTGCTCAAGTTAACCCTAATCCAGTAGTTGATTTTACTGCATCTAAGCAAGTAATAAATGTACTAGATAACCAAGTTGATTTTACCAATTTAACTTCTGGAGCTACAGCTTATTATTGGTACTTTGACTCGCTAGGAACAAGTATTGATGAAAACCCCAGCTTTACTTTTGATCCAATAGAACCTTGTAAAACATACGAAAACACCTTAATTGCTGTTACAAGTGCAGGTTGTGTAGATTCTGTAATGAAAGTTATTACGAGTGAGGGAAATTTACTTTTCTATATACCTAATGCCTTTTCGCCTGATGAAGATGGTTTAAATGATGTTTACAAACCAAAATTCACTGATTTAGATGACGATAACTACTTATTTGAAATCTTTGATCGTTGGGGAGAACGCATTTTCTTTACTAATAACAGTGATGAAGGATGGGATGGAAAAATTGACGGAATTATAGCTAAGCAAGATGTATATGTATACCGTGTAACGGTTAATACACTCTGCTCAAATAATAGTAATAAAAAAGATGAAGTTATTCAAGGTCATTTTACGTTGATTAAATAATTCCAATTTATCAATTATTTAATGTATCAATGGAAAGAATAATTTTTGCTAGAATATTATCTACTTAATTAATTGTTATAGAACTTTACAACTCTCCCTCAAGACGTATCACCTCCCACGTATGATCTGAGAGTAATTTCACTTCAGCTATAAATCCTGAATAGGGATGACCGCTTCTACCCCACTGCTCAGGTCCTATGATTGATAATAAATTGATTCCACTCTCTCTTTCATATAAGTAATAGTGATGACCAATGAACGTATCCATTTTTATTTCTGCTTGGTAAATACGCTCTGAAATTTCAATTCTACTTTGAATCTTTCGAGCTTGTTGAGCTAATAGATCAATCTGTTCTTTTATAATTGCTAATTGATCACCAGTTTGCTTTTCCATTGCAGACAAGGCTCTACTTTTAAGCTTTCCTTTGTCCTCTGGTTTAACAAGGGCACTTCCCACATGATGAGCATATTCTAATATGCCAGGAGTTTCTGTCGTTTTATCTTTATCTATTGGGTTTTCTTTGTTCTTATCCATCACTTAATAATACAGCTTTCCACTCTTCGTATACTTCTACAGATTTCCCTGTTGCAGCATCTGCACAAACTAAAATACTTCTACCTCTTGTACATAATTCCTTTACCCCATCTGTTGACTCTTTAAAGATTTGATAAGATAAAGTGATGCTTTTTTTTCCAACATCTTGGCATCGTGTTTCAATGAAAATTTTATCATTTAGTAGCACAGGCTTAAGGTAGTCTGATTCGTTTCTAGCTACTAGTACTCCCCTTTCTTTCCAATTCCATTCGTTACCAGCGATTTTTTTAAACAAATCAATACGTCCAATTTCAAAATATTCAAAATATACCGCATTGTGAACATGTCCGGCTACATCAATATCGTTAAAGCGAATGTCTAATTCTGTTTTGACTGATAACATATTACGAAATAGGATTTAATTTAACAGAAAATACCACAATGGAGTTTAGATCTCTACCATAATAAAACTTATCTAAAGCTGTCATTATATTTTTAGCTCTAAAATAAGAGGTATGCAACTCATTACTCTCTTTTAGTGACCATTGAACCGTGTAAGAACTTTCTTTCTCCTTATAATTCTTAACATAGTCTAACATCTTTTTTAATGCATCTAATCTATTATACCCCTTTGTTGTATGGAACAAAAAAGATTGATTATGCTTAGGATTAACTGTGATAACATGAAGGTTTGTTTCTCCATCTTTGTCCTCATAGTTAAACACAATTCCTTTAGATGCTATACCTCCAATATAGTTTTCAATTTCTTCTTGGAGTTTTACGGTTTCTACGTTAATATCTGTCATAAATTCGAGAAATGCTTACTTAAATATACGGTTTATTATGCAATTCAGCCATTTTTTGTTTAGGTTTGAAAGCAATTAATTTAAACAAACTAATTTATTTTACTTAACTCATAATCTGAGTAAGAAAGAATATAAACATGTTTGTTTTCATATCCATTAGCAGGATCATCAGATGAAAGTTCAAACTGAGTATGTACTAATGGTATTTTAATAAACGGATAAAAATCTGCGTGGTATTTACCATAGTTTTGTAATAATGCTCCGTGGTACAGCATAGCATCATAGCCCATGTATGCCCATTCGTTAGGCTCTGTACCAAATTTATCTCTAAATTTTCTTCTAAAATTAGTAACCAAACTATCATTTAAATTAATAAATGTAGAGCTAGTCACGTGTAAGTTATATTTAACTCTGTGATCTATATCTATATTATCGTATTCTTGGAAATTATCTAATGCAAAAATAGCAACTTCATGTTTTTCCATTCCCTTCTTGTTCATTACAATATTAAATTGTGTAAAGAAAGAGCTTGCTAGTCCTTTATTTGTAGTTGGAAATAAGACAATATTTTTTCGCTCGTTTGTAAGCTTAGCTTCTATTCCACTCATGCTAATGTATGAGCCAAAATCATAACGTTTAATTTGAGAAATAAAATTGTTGGTTTTATTCTTAATAGAGTCATTATAGATACGCTCTATTAAATCTGCTAAGTATTTATCTTTTTTGTTTTTCCCTGCTATTAGAATTACATTTTGGTTGTTATAATTCTCAGCAATATATTTTGCTAAATATTCTGCTTGGGTAGGTAAAGATGTTACCAACTCCGATACATTCGGGTTATTAAATATGGATTTATTTGGTTGGTTTGTAGGACAAATTAATTGGATATCTCTTTGTTTTGCAAATGCTTGAGCTTTTTTAGATGTTTCCTCCTCTAGTGGACCTATGATTAAATCAGAAGCAATTACTTCTGGTCTATTTAATAAATTCACAATTCTATTGGTATCCTTTTTAGTATCAAACACATTCAAGTTTATCGAAACACCCACAGAAGCCAGTGTATCTAAAGCTAATTGAGTTCCCATATAGTAATGCGTTGAATACTCTGTTAAGGCATACATTTCATCTGGATCAGATGGTTTTCTATTAGCCTTTATTTCCTCATTTTTATCAATCATAAAGGGCAAAAACAAAGAAACATTGTACTTCTCCTTTAACTCAATAATTGCCTCATCTTTTCTTTTTACATCAGGATTATTTAATGTTATTTGATCGGCAGGTGATAAAAGCAATGGTTCTGTTTCTACTTTTATGATGTCACCTGTACCAACTATATTCAAATCCTTTTCTGGATTTAACTCCTTAATCCTTGCAAAGGTCGTTTTGTACTTACCTGCTAGGCTAAATACTGTTTCTCCAGCTTCCATCCGATGATCAATTATGATTTTTTTAAGACTATCACTTGAAGTATTATTAATTACAGCAACATCTTTAACCTCTATTACATTTGGCTGAACAGTTACTTTTGCATTAGCTGGTAAAATTAATTTAGACCCTAGTGGAAGGTTACTTGGATCTATCCCTTTATTAACGGCTAAAATTTCATCTACAGATACTTCGTATTTTCTAGATATAGCATACATTGTTTCACCTTTAGCAACTAGATGAACTCTTTGGTTGCTATCAGGCTTAACTTCCTTTACTTGATCTACAATTTCTGGTGTTTTAGGAATTTTTATTTTCATTCCTTTTTTAAGTCCATCTTTTAGTTCTGGGTTGGCCTTCGTAATTGCATCAATTGTTACATCGTACTGCTTACTAATTCCAAAAAGAGTTTCTTTTCTTTTTACCTTATGCATTTCGTACTCAATACCGTCAACAACTACAGTTTGAGCGTAGGATATGGAGAAAATACAAATTGTTATTATGAATAGTATTTTTTTCATTTTCAAATGGTGATAGTTTCATTAAAGGAACGATAAACGTTCTATTATAGTCTAGTTTTTAATAAGATTAACAGTTCTTTAAAGTTTTATACTAGTTATTCCCATTCTATGGTAGCAGGTGGTTTAGAACTGATATCATAAGTTACTCTATTAATTCCTTTTACTTTATTAATAATTTGGTTAGATATATCTGCTAAGAATGTATATGGTAAATGACACCAATCAGCTGTCATTCCATCGGTAGAAGAAACAGCTCTAAGTGCCACAGCATTTTCATATGTTCTCTCATCCCCCATTACTCCTACAGATTGTACAGGTAATAAAATAGCTCCTGCTTGCCATACTTCATCGTATAGGTTGTTTTCTTTTAACCCGTTGATAAAAATGGCATCAACTTCTTGAATTGTTTTTACTTTCTCTGCTGTAATATCTCCAAGTATTCTAATCGCTAAGCCTGGTCCAGGAAATGGATGACGTCCGATAAAACTATCAGCTAATCCCATTGATTTTCCTACTCTACGTACTTCATCTTTAAATAAAGATCGTAAAGGCTCCACTACTTTTAATTTCATGTAATCAGGTAGTCCTCCTACGTTATGGTGAGACTTTATAGTTGCCGAAGGTCCTTTCACTGAAACAGACTCTATTACATCTGGATAAATTGTTCCTTGAGCCAACCATTTAGCACCTTCAACTTTCTTTGATTCTTCATCAAAAACATCTATAAATACTCTACCTATTGTTTTTCGCTTTAACTCAGGATCAGAAATACCCGCTAATTCTTTATAAAAAAGTTGAGAAGCATTTACTCCTTTTACATTTAGACCTAATTCTTTATAACTCTCAAGAACTTCTTCAAATTCATTTTTGCGAAGCAAACCATTATCTACGAATATGCAATAAAGATTTTTGCCTATTGCTTGGTGCAACAACATAGCAGCAACCGTAGAATCAACACCTCCTGAAAGCCCAAGTATTACCTTATCATCTGCTAATTTTTCCTGTAATTCAGCAACGGTAGTTTCTACAAATGAATCTGCTGTGAATATTTGTTCGCACCCACAGATATCTACTACAAAGTTCCTTAATAAAACAGCACCTTCCGTTGAATGGTATACTTCTGGATGAAATTGAATACCGTAGGTTTGTTCTCCTTCTATTTCATAACCTGCATAAGCCACATCTTTCGTGCTAGCAATTATTTGAAATTCTTTGGGGACCTGTTTAATTGTATCTCCATGCGACATCCAAACTTGTGAGCCTACAGTCATTCCTTTAGTTAAAGGAGAATGTTGACTTACTTTACTTAAGTTCGCTCTTCCATACTCTCGTATTTCAGAAGGTGAAACCTCTCCTCCATTTGTATGAGCAAGAAATTGAGATCCATAGCATACAGCTAATAGTGGATATTTCTTTCTGATACTTGATAAGTCAGGATTAGGAGCGTCTTTTTGTCTTACAGAAAACGGGCTCCCAGATAGAATCACCCCTTTGGTGTTATCTGTAAGCTCAGGAATATTATTGTAAGGATGAATTTCACAGTACACATTCAATTCCCTTACTCTTCTGGCTATCAATTGCGTATATTGAGAACCAAAATCTAAGATTACTATCATTTCTTGCATGGTAGCAAAGATAACCGATCAGAAGAAAGATTAATATATTATTTTTCGCTATTTGTTAACAGTTAGTAGTTAGATATTAGTCTTTAGTGGGCAGTAGTTAGTATTGGTCCTTAGTGATGAGTAGTAAATTACTTATTAGTCTTTAAGAGTGAGTAAGTAGTTATTCTTCATATAGCTGTCAAGATTGAGTTCTCAGATGTAGCTAAGTGTCATGATAGGAATTAAGTTTAAGGCTTCAAATTGATAATCAACCACTACACTGATCAACTATTCAACTAATTAACTAAACTACCTTCTTATCATTTGTTGATACTTCGTAAGGTTACCAGGATCAATTCTTCTTACGATATTAAACACATTACTTTTTTGCTGTCTTTCAGCTTCACTCCAAACGTTCACTACTTCATCCGACTTAGCGTTAAAATATATACGCATGTTCAAACTGTTAGGTTGCCTAGCATGTACTCCTTGCAAGTAGGTCATGGATCGTGTCATTACTTCTAATGCCGTTTTAGTATCATCATACGCTACATCAAATCCCATTCGATGATATTCATAAACTGATTTACGCATATTTTTAAACTGAGCGTTCAGTACATTTTCGATAATCCATGCTCTGTTGTTATTATCATCAGTAGTCCAGCCGTTGCCAGTTGATTGTGCTTGGCTCACAATGTTTTGAGCTAATGTAAAGAATGGTGTTCCGCCTTCCAATTCATAGGAATCTCTATCCATACCTATTACGTAGTAGGCATAAAAAGCTAAGACACTCGATAGTTGGTCTCTAAAAACAGATGGTGAGAAAGCCAAAGGCTGACCCAATTCATAAGAAAAATTAACTCCTGCCCCTTTTGCTCCTTTGTCTACAAAATTTACAAGAGGACTTAAATAGTTTGAATTAAATATTGGTCTACCAGAAGATACTTGAAACGTTGCATTAAATGTTTTAAGCGACTTTATGCTATTAACTGTAATGATAAGATTACACTCTATTTTTTCATGATCCTTGTAAATTTCATCCGTCCACTTATTATTGTTCATCATTTCAAACACAGCATTTTTTAATGCATCAAGTAGTTGAACGTTTTCGGGTGATTGCTGTACTTTAGGAGATAAAATTTGAACTTTACAATCGAGTTCTTGGCTAAAAAAACCTATACTCAAAAATGTAAAAAATATAACTAATACGTTTTTCATTTATTTAGTTCGTTTGTTTTGAAGCGTTCGTGTAGTTAACAATATATGAAAATATATCATCTGCAACTTCTTCCTTGCTTTTTAACTCATAATTTACAAAATTATTGTCTTTATCAAGGATTGTAACTTTATTGGTTTGATGTCCGAAACCTGCACCATCATCTTCTAACGTATTTAAAACAATCATGTCAGCATTTTTTCTAGCTAACTTTGATTTTGCATTTTCAAGGGCGTTATTTGTTTCTAAAGCAAATCCAATAAGTAATTGATTATTGTTCTTGAATCTTCCTAATTCTGCTAAAATATCTTTTGTTCTTTTTAGCTCAATCGTTAAGTTACCTTCCTTCTTTTTTATTTTCACATCAGAAGTTTCTACAGGTGTATAATCGGCCACAGCTGCTGCCATAATTATGATATCTGCATCATCTTTTGATTCAACTACTCTTTCAAACATGTCCTGAGCAGATGTTACATTTATTCTCTGAACATCTTTGTGTTTTAATGTTTGAACGGATGGACCAGCAACTAACGTTACGTTAGCCCCTAATTCGTATGCTTTTTCAGCTAACCTAAACCCCATTTTACCAGTTGAACGATTTCCTAAATAGCGTACAGGATCGAGAGCTTCATGTGTTGGACCAGCTGTAATAAGCACTTTTTTGCCCAACAAAGGCTGATTTTCTCTCAAGCTTTTCTTTATAAATGATATAATATTTTCAGGTTCTGCTAAACGACCTTCACCATCTAAGCCACTAGCAAGTTCACCTGATTCTGCAGGAATAATTTTATTTCCAAAAGAAACAAGTTGTTCTAAATTGTTTTTGGTGGATGGATGCTTATACATATCCAAGTCCATTGCTGGAGCAATATATACAGGACATTTAGCTGATAGATAAGTAGCTAATAAAAAATTATCAGCTTCTCCATTAGCCATTTTAGATAATGTATTTGCAGTCGCTGGAGCAATAATCATTAAATCTCCCCATAAACCGAGAGCTACATGGTTATTCCAAGTTCCTTTATCTTTATTTGAAGTAAAATCAGAATATACTTCATTTTTAGATAACGTGGCTAATGTTAAGGGGGAAATAAAATCAATGGCAGAGGAAGTCATTACAACTTTAACTTCAGCTGCTTCTTTGATGAGTAACCGTGTTAGAAAGGCTGCTTTGTAGGCAGAAATGCTTCCAGTAATTCCTAAAACGATGCGTTTTCCACTTAGCATCGAGTTAAATTAGTTAGATTCTTCTTGTTTATCTAATCGAGCGTACACCTCATTGTTCATGTACTCTTCTAAAGCAATAGCAACAGGCTTAGGCAATTTTTCGTAAAATTTACTGATCTCGATTTGCTCTCTGTTTTCAAACACTTCTTCAAGTGTATCATGAGGTAAAGCAAACGATTGTAATTTTTGAGATAATTCTTCTTTTAACTCAGCGTTAATTTGGTTTGCACGCTTAGAGATAGCCACAATACTTTCATAGATATTTCCTGAATGATCTTCAATATCTACTAAATTTCTAGTAATTGTATCTTTTTCTGCGTTTGTGTGCTTATAATTCATCTCTAACTATTAATTAATTGTTTTTGAGCATCTTCGTAAATACTCTCTGCTTCTCTTAAATAACTACTACTTGGGTAATTATCTACAAATTTAGTATAAGATTTGATAGTTTCCTCAAATCTGTCCTTTTTTTTCTTTTCTACGCTGTTTGAAGCTAGCTTGTAGTTTGCTTTTAGGCTTAAAAATAATAACTCTTCCCTATATTCTGTATCTGGGAAGTCGTTTAGCATGTTTTTGAAGGCAATCGTTGCTGCTTTATAATCTTCCATTCGGTAATAAAGCTTGGCATTATCATAGGCTTTAAGTTCCAATTTATCTCGTAGATCATCTATGATTGCATTACACGTATCTTTTCTATCACTATTTGGGTAGCGGTTTAAAAAAAGCTGTAGTTCGTTAATAGCTTTATAGGTATCTGTTTGATCCAGCGATGCTCTTGGTGAACTTTGAACACTACAGTAAGCGGACATAAATGCACATTCCTCAACGTGCTCACTTGTTGGGTAAGTACGTGTATAGTTTTTAAAGTAATAACTCGCCACAGAATACTCTTGAAGATTATAATGACAATACGACAAATAATAATATGAACGTTCTCCTTTTTCAGATAGTTTAGAGAATACAGAGATACTTTCCTCAAATAAAGGATAGGCTTTCATGAATTTTCTTTTGTTGTATAACTCTAAAGCCAAAGTATATTTTTTATCATAATCATCCCCCTTAAGTACCTTATCGTAAGTAGAGCAACTGATTACCACTAATGCCAAAAGAATATAAATGCTATTTCGTATCATATTAAATTTCATCTGGTAGTTCATTTATGAAGCTAACACATCACACTATCTAAGCATGTAGATAGAATTGAACATACAAATTATGAGTTTATACTTAAAAACTCAACTGTGACAAAGATAGAATAGTTTGATAAACCTATTTACTTTTTAAGATATTTTATAAGTTTGATGACTTAACACAACTAATTTGAATTTCAAGAAAAATAGAATAACGAAGTTAAAAGTCATTAATAAGCTATTTGTATTAGGCTTTGTGTTATCCATTAATCAACAATGCTCACATGTTAACAAGCCTAATCTTCCTGACCCTCTTGAGGCTGGGTGGAAAGGAGAGAAAGTTTGTGAAATACTAGAAGAAAACAATAAGCTCAGAGTACTGAAATGCTCTTTCCCGCCATTGGTTGGTCATGAAAAGCACTTTCACCCTGTTCATCATGGATATACTTTAAAAGGAAGTAAATTTCGCATTACTGATACCACAGGAACTAAAGAAGTTGATGTTCCAACAGGCTATTCTTGGTTTAAAGATGATTTAGCATGGCATGAGGTTCAAAATATTGGTTCTGATACAGCTGTTTTCTTAATTATTGAGCCAAAATAAATTTTAAGTAATAGCATGAAACAAACAATAATAGCCATTATATCTTCGGTATTAGGTGCTTTACTAACCTATTTACTTAGGAAGTTTGGTATATCAACAGTATTATCTGCCTGTATGATCGGTGCTACTGGTTCATTGGTTAGTTATTATACTAAGTCTCCTCAACTAGCATTAATCGTATTTATAGGCACATTTATAGGTATGGGTAATTATAAAGACTATGGTGGTATATACCTTATTATTTTAGCAGGGATATTTGCTGGTATCATGTACCAAATAACCGAACACTTGTTTGTCAATTTTGGTGGAAGATTAGGAACTATAGCGTTTATTAGTGTAGTTATTTCCTACCTCTTATACAAAGTAGTCAATACTTTACAGTAAAAAATTAATTATCTCCTAGATCATTTTTATCTAGTAACAATTTAATTTTTACAAACTCTTTCTCTAGCTCACTTATTTTATTTACTTCCGTTTTCAAGTCATTGATCTGATTTTGCTTTACACTGTTCTCCTTTTTTAGTTCTTCTATCAAAAGTTGTTGCTCTTGAATTGCTTTGGTTAGTAATGGAACTAATTTAGAGTAATCAACCATCATTGGGTTTTGAGGTTTCTGATCCAACGGATTATAATTTTTATCATATTTACTTCCAGAGACTGCATAAGGAACGATATCTTCTAGCTGTTGAGCTAAAAATCCATCCATTCTTATAGATGTATCATTTTTATATGCATATTCTTTGACATCAATAGCACTAACCTTAGCAATTGCATCATTTACTTCTTTGAAGTTTGTTTTTAACCGTTGATCTGAAGTAGTATTGAAAGTAGTTGTTGTACCTGAAGTTTCAATTGATCCTACCTCTCCATTTGTATTATAGAAAGTTAATATTTTAGTTGCAGCTGGGGATGCTATTTTATAGTATGACCTACCACCATCAAATACAATTCCTTGTCCGCCTGCCCCTGTAGCATCTTGTAAATCTCCATAACGAAAATCCACTGGACCAGCGACATTAGCTATATGAAGTTTAGCAGCTGGATTAAATGTACCAAACCCAACAGAACCTAATAAGGTATCTTTGATAACGATATCTGGATTATCTGCCAATGCTGATAGCACAAATCCTTTACCTCCGTTATTTCTAAAGTTTGTATACCCTAAAATATCTGAATCTTCTTGTATAAAGAAGCTTGAATTTGGCGTTGTAACTTCAAAAGCTCCAAAACCAAGAGGCACTTCAATATCTACTTTTGATGTGGGAGATGGTGTTCCTACTCCTACATGTCCATTATTTCTAACAACAAAAACAGAATCTCTAATTCCATCTTGATCATTTTCGACATGCAACCTGCCCAAAGGAGAATTAGTATTTATCCCCACATAAACATTTGTGTCAACTACAAAATCTTCAACTGAATTCCCATTATCTATATCAACAATAAATGGGTTATTTCTATTAGTTCCTAAATAACTCTTATTTGGAAACACTCCTGTTCTCTCTAAAGCTATAATTCTGTTGGTACTTACTGATGATACGTGTAATTGATGAGTAGGATTAGGCTCACCAATTCCAACATTTCCATTTCCTTTAATTACCATGCTTTCATTAGCCATAATAGCATTTCCAAACTTTATATCGTACGATGAATTTCCTGAATTAAGTACTAAATCTTGTGTCCCGTATAGCAATGTTGTGTTTGGAGCTAAGTTTGGATATAAACCATTAGAATAGTTATCGTTATGGTAAGCTAAGTAACCATATTTCCCAGAACCTTGTCCAACTAATAGAATTTCGGAAGCTAAATTTCCTGTTGCGTTTGTGTTTTGAACCCATTGTCCCATTTGAGCGTTGGCCGTATCAAGTATATGAAATTCATACGTTGGATTAGTTGTACCTAGTCCAACTCTACCAGTTGATTTTATAACAAAATTTGAATTCCCTAAATTATCATCCACTTCTACAATATTCTCTAACGTTGATCTTGTATCAGCAAGAATTTTTAATCCTGGTCCTGTACCATTAAGTCTGGCATCTACTCTTAATCCTGCTACTGCTCCTGTATTATTACTATTAATGTCGAGTTTTGCTGCTGGGGAAGTAGTACCAATTCCAACTCTACCACTATCTAAGACCATCACTGTTGAAAAGCCAGGGTGATACGACTCACTAATAACCAAATTTTTTGTAGTATGTTGTGACCTTATCGTTGACTTAGTTACATCATTAATTTTAAATTGGACTTCAGGACTACTCACGGCATTAGAATCTGTCAAATTCAGAAATAAATCAGCATCTGATGTTCCATTTAAACGCATATAATCACCTTTTAAATCTAGTATGAATAATGAGTTTGGTGTTTTTCCTATACCTAGATTACCCAAAGTATCTATTACAACTGTATCTCCTTTTGCTAATGCTTTTCGAGCATAGATATTACCACCAACTAAGCCAACCTGACTGCCATCTATCCATTCTGCGCTGTCAATTGTCACTAAACTATCGGTAGGATCTAATAAACGAACCCATTCATCCGTTAATGTATCCCAATAATAGAACCCTGGGGTAACTGCAGTAATTCCAGTTCCTGTGTTAGCTGTATTAAAAATTAATAGACTATTCGCTGGTGTTACTACCGGAGCAGCAACATTGGTTGCTGTTAGTGATAGTTGAGGAATTAATATACCTTTGGTTGTAGCCTCTGCATCTAATATTGCTGAAGCATCTGGTGTTCGGTTAGTATTTGCTTCATCAACTTTAATTCCTGTTTGGGCTTGGACAAACATACCTAAAAGCATGAAAAATGGAAATAGTATTCTATTCATATTCCTCTGTTTTACAATTGAGTTACTGTAAAACAAAGATAGTAAAGAAAGTCGAGTTATTTATTTAACATAGCCTTAATCTCTTGAAGCTCTTGCTTTAAACTTTCTACTTCATTTTTAAGTGCATCTTTTTCTTTATTAACCTGTATTAAATGAAGGTAAAGTTCTTCTATTTTTTCAAGGTTATTTAAAGATGATTGTGTTACATTAAATTTGTCTTTGTATTTAATCTCCTTTGCTGATGGTATTCCTGGCAAGTGTTTATTAACTCTTGTGAAATCTTCTATTTCTTGGAGTGATTTAAACTGATAATCTTCTTTGATTGAAGATTTACCATCAAAATAAGCTTCAAAAACGTAATCAGGAACGGTTAGCGTGGTTGCTCCAGATATAAAGTTTCCACTAGCTCGAATATTGCCAATCACATCTAAACGCTCAGTTGGAGTTAATGTTCCAACTCCCAATCTACTTTGATCAGTTACCACAACAGCTGAATCAAACACTCCGTTCTCATCAATAGTTACATGAAACCTAGCTTGCGGGGCTCCATTACCTACTCCAACATTACCATCGTTACGAACAGAAAATAGTTTATTAAAAAATTGGTTACTATCTGATACTACAAAAGCATTCTCTGTAGCATCTGCAGTTCTACCTAACACTGTTAATCTACCTGGAGCAGCTCCAGTCGATCGTCCTATAATAACTACTCCTCCTCCATAATTCATTTCTAAACTAGTTGGGGTGTTTCTATTGAGAAACCAACGATTAAAAGGAGTTATAAAATCCATGTAGGTAGAACCATTTGAAACATCCATTCCTACCGTTCCTGCTGTACTTATGGTTCTTAAGGCTATTCCGCCATCTTTACGAAAAACTCCTGTTCCGTTCGCTTCAAATCTTTGTGCTGGATTAGTCAATCCAATACCAACTCTTCCATTAGCTGTTACTACAAAAGCAGAATCATAAGTAGCATCTTTGTCATTAGCTACATGAAATTTTTGTAGAGGAGCTTCTGAGCCAACAGCTACATTCCCATCGTTTCTTACCCTAAGTAATGTATTATAACCATTTGCAATATTACTATCAACTACTACTAATGCATTAGCTGTAGCATCATCCGTTAAACCTTCTATGGTAAGGCGACCTGGGAAAGTTGCACCTTGACCAATAACTACACTACCTCCTCCCTGTTGTAAAGAAAGATTATATGAATTGAGTCGGTTAATAAAAAATCTATTACCTGCTCCAGTTAATTCAAGCGAACTATTATTTATTTGAAATGCTGCTTTTTTTGATCCATCTGCATTTTGCATAATTAAATGTGGCCCTGAACTGCTTTCAAAAATGGAAAATCCTTTAACATGTAATTTTGCATTAGGACTTGGTACTCCAATACCGATTGAACCATTACGAAAACCACTACCAACAATCACATTAGTATCTCCATTTAGAAATGCTTTTCTTGAATATATGTTTCCAGTAGGTAAACCTATTAAGCTTCCATCAATCCATTCGGAACTATCTATTAAAGAACCTTTAGAAATATCTAATACTGATATCCACTCATCACTCAAGGTATCCCAATAATAAAAACCAGGAGTTACTGCAGTAGCTCCAACTCCGGCTGTTGCTGTGTTAAAGATTAACAAGCTATTTGCAGGTGAAGTTACAGGAGCAGATACGTTTGTTGCCGTAAGAGCCAATTGCGGAATCAAAATCCCTTTTGTTGTTGCTTCTGCATCTAAAACTGCTGAAGCATTAGGCAAACGGTTTGTTCCTGATTCATCAACTTTAAAGCCTGTTTGGGATAGGGAGTAGTTAGTTATTAGTAGCGAGCAAATAGTTAGTAGTAGAGGGTATAAGGCTATTTGTTTTTTCACGATTGCTTAGATTTTATATTACTAGATATTAGATTTTCCGATAGTCGGATTAATTAAGTTACTGGTTATTTTTTAAGAGTTCTTTTATTTCTTCAAGTTCTTTTCTAAAAGATTCATTTTCTTTTCGAAGTTCTTGAACTTCATCTTTTAATGCGTCTTTTTCTTTATTTACTTCTATTAAGTGTAAATATAACTCTTCAATTTTTTCAAGGTTCTTAATTGAGGTATTAGAAATATCCACTTTATATTTTTTGTCTAGCTTTTTAACTTGATCAATACCTATAACTCCAGGAAGATGTTTATGCTCTTTAATAAAGTCTTCAATTTCTTGAAGTGATTTAAACTTGTACTTTTCGTTTATTGTAGAAGTTCCATCAAAATAGTCCTCGAAAACATAATCTGGATAGGTATTTGCTAAACTAAAGAACGTATCTGCAGCAACATTTCCTATTACTTGAAGTCTTTCTGTTGGCGTTAATGTTCCTATTCCCATTCTACTTTGATCTGTTATAACTACAGCGGAATCATACACTCCATTTTGATCGATAGTTACATGGAATCTAGCTAGAGGAGTTTCACTACCTACTCCAACATTTCCATCATTTCGAATTGTAAACAAAGCAGTTTTAGCTCCTGGAGCCAAATTACTGTCAAGTGCCATAAAGGCATTGGCGGTAGCATCTTGTGTTAGACCATGTACAGAAAGTCTTGCAGGATACGGAGGTGTTCCACCAATAGTTAAATTACCACCTCCTGTCATCATTTCTAAATTATCTGAGGTTATTCTATTAATCCAATATCTCCCTCCACCTACTAATTCTAGTGTTCTGTTATTTGCCTGAAAAGTTGCATTACTGGTGTTCGCTTTATTTCTTACTGAAAAATGTGCCCCAGAAGTTGTTTCAAAAATACCTATACCATTAACATGTAATTGAGCCGATGGGTTTGGCACTCCTATTCCAAAAGAACCAGCAGGAAAACCTGAATTTTGTATCACTATTGTATCTCCATTTTCTAATGACCTTCTAGAATAAATGTTTCCTGCTATTAACCCAACTTTGGAACCTTCAATCCATTCGGAGCTATCCGCAATACGTTCTCTCAATGTATCTATATTAATTTTTTGAATGTTTCCATCTGCTCTTGCCACTAAGATATCATCTACAGCGTTTGTATCATTAATTGTTCTTATTCTAGCTTGACCAGTAACATCAAATGGATGACTAGGGTTTATTGTTCCTATACCTAATCTTCCTTCATCAGTCACTACAACAGCAGAGTCAAATACTCCATTTTCATCAATAGTAACATGAAATCTGGCTTGTGGGAACCCACTACCAACTCCAACATTACCATCATTACGTATGGTAAATAGCCTACTATCTCCTATTGTGTTACTATCTAAAGCTACAAATACATTGCCTGTAGCATCGGCTGTTTTTCCTCGAACACTTAATCTTGCTGGTGGTGAGTTAATCGCTCCAACACTTAAGTCTCCTCCACCTCCTACCATAGCAATTCCATGGTTAGTAAATCTATTAATAAGAAATGTGCCACCTGCACCATTGACTAATTCTAATGTTCGGTTATTCAATTGAAATTCTGCTCTGGATGTATTATCAGCATTTCTTATCGTTAAATTACCCTGTTCAAAAATAGAAGTTCCTTTTACATGTAATCTAGCCATTGGATTAGGTGCTCCTAGTCCTAAAGATCCATTAAAGAAACCACTACTTCTTAAAACCACAGTATCTCCATTACGTAAAGCTTCTCTAGCGTAGATATTTCCTGCAAAAAGACCTACTTTACTACCACTAACCCACTCTGAGCTATCCGCAATTCGTTCTCTTAATGTATCAATATCAATTTTTTGAATGTTTCCATCGGCTCTAGCTACTAAAATGTCATCGATAGCATTTGTATCGTTAATTATTCTTATTCTAGCTTGACCAGTAACATCTAACGCTTGACTTGGATTAATATTACCTATACCGACACGTCCTTCATCGGTAACAACAAAGGCAGAATCATAAATTCCATCTTGATCGTTAGTCATATGAAATTTTGCTTGTGGGTTACGGCTTCCAATCGTTACAAAACCATCATTTCTAACTGAAAAAAGTTGATTTGTTCCTAAAACACTACTGCTATCTGCTACTACTAATGCTTTTGATGTAGCATCTGCAGTAATACCATGAACTGTGAGCCTTCCCGGATAAGTATTATTTGACTTACCAATGGCTATAGAACCACCACCACCATTCATTTGCAAATTAGTGTTTGCAAATCTGTTAATATTAAAGGTTCCAAATGTCTGCTCAAAATCTAGTGTGGCATTATTCATTCTAAAACGAACAACCGAAGTGTTAGCTTCATTTTGGACTCTTAAAGCGCCTAAACCTCCTTCGAAAATTCCTCCCCCTCTAACATGCAATTTTGCCTGTGCCAGTGGAACACCTATACCAAATGAACCTGTTGGGAAATTTGAATTATTAATACCAATTGTATCTCCACTTAATAAAGATTGACGAGCATAAATATTACCTGGTATTAGGCCCACCAAGCTACCATCAACCCATTCGGAACTATCTTTTAACCCTGAAACATCTAGAGCAACTACTTTTCCATTTTCATAGATATTTATAGTATCTCCTGATAGTACTGCACTATCCACATCAGAATCAATACTATCTGCTAATTGAGATAAAAAAGCGACATCATTTAGTAAACTATCTGCCGTAAAGGCATACAAACTATCGATAAACGTTCTGTTTGCTAATAATGAATCAATAAAAGAGCTATCACTTGTTATTTGAGATATAAAGCTAGAGTCATTGACTAATGTGGAGATAAAGTTGCTATCACTCGCCAAGCTTGTTGTGAAATTTGAATCGTTCACTAACGTACTTTGAAAGTTACTATCTGTAGCTATCGTGCTTACAAAAGAGCTATCACTCGCTAATGGTAGTAAATCTTGATCAGCTGAAGCTCCATCTTGGATATATGTTGTTAACAATGTACCGCTTAAATTCATAGAGTCCAAATCTTGATCATCTATACTATCATTTAAAGCAGCCAACCAACTACTATCTAGTAATAAGCTATCAGCAAGTCCATTAATAAAGTTACTATCGGATCTTAAAATACTATCTACCCTGCTTGCAAAAATGCTATCTACTAATAAACTGTCTCTTACAGTAGTTAAAAAACTAGAGTTA
>CATLPG010000042.1 GCA_950054195.1 uncultured Saccharospirillaceae bacterium | reverse complement strand
ACTCGTAGCGCTTATCGTCAATAGCTATAAAACGGATAAGGTATTGATAGGTGTCGGTTTTGGCAAGTTCTTTTCCTTTCACTTTACCATTCCATGCTTTATCTATATCGTTTGTGCTGAAAATTTCTGCACCCCAACGATCGAAAACCATATATAAATAGCCCCTATCAGCATTAAAAACAACCGGCTTAATACTCTCATTGATACCATCACCATTTGGTGTGAAAGAGTTCGGCATGTAAAAGAAATCACCAGGCTTTACTATTATTTCTCCAAATGCAGTATCACTACATCCAATTTCATTATATACGATTTGATATAACTGATAAGTACGTGGAACACTATACGTGTGCTCGTATGGACCGAATTGTGTGTATTCGGTACCTTCTCCAACATCAAAGATTATGGAAGTACCAAATTGTGATAAGTCTTGAAACTCAAACGTTGACTCAGTAATAAAAGTCTCTACGTTTTGCGGACTAAAACCAGCTATTGGAACTGGCAATATTGTAATTGGCGTGTTATATAATGTAGAATCCTGACAACCGTTGCTTCCTGTAACTGTAAACTGTACTTCAAACGTCCCCGTATCTTGATACGTATGAAAAGGAACTAACTCGGTTGATGTTTCTCCATCACCGAAATCCCAGAAGTATGTATTGTTTGAAGATTCGCTTGTTCCTTTAAATTGGATAACATCACCAAAACAAAACTTACTGGTGTCAAGCGTAAAGTAAGCATTAGGACTTTCTAGTAATTCAAAAGTTGTTGAGACAGTATTTACACAACCAAAATCTTCATAAGTCAAATCTATTGTTTTTACACCAGGGGTAGCAAAGGTAACACCTGTTGGATTTGTTTGATACGATGTATCAGGAATACCATCGGGAGAAAAAACCCAAGTAAATTGAGTAGAAGGATAAAAAGTTCCTGCTGGATTAAAATCAATCGAATGATCCGAAAAGCACACATCGTTTATGGTTCCAAAACCAACAATAGATCTTGGATTAACTATTAACGAAGTATCTCTCACACTAGCACACCCTGAATCTGTTGTTGCGGTTAACACTACTGTATAAACTCCAGCAGAATCGTAACTATAATTTGGAGAAGCTAATACTGAGGTATCGTTTTGAAGATAAGCAACTCCAAAATCCCAAAAATAATTCACTGGATCAATGCTTGTTGTTTGATTTACGAAAGTCATTCGTCCTAAATCGCAATAACGACTTGAATCGACTTCAAATTGAACTGAAGGACTTGAATGAACTCGAACATCATCTGTATAACTACTAGAACAACCATATGCGGAATAAGTTAATGTTACTGGAAAAACACCGTTTGTATCGAATATAATTCCTGACGTATTTTGGGCTAATGATGAATCTGGATTAGCATTTGAACCAAACGACCAGATTATGTTGGTGTTACCATCAAAAATACCACCAGCTGTAAAACCGAATGAATGTCCATCATAGCATTGACTTGCTGGTCTTGTGAAGTAAGCTTCGACAATTGGGTTTTCTGTACGATTAGTATCATAAATAGTTGAGCAACCAGAATCAGTGGTTACAGTTATTGATATATTATAAGTTCCCGAGTTATTATAACTATAAGAAGGTTCAAAAAGTGAAGACGTATCATTAAGCGTAGTTAGATCACCAAAATCCCAAAAGTAATTTACATCAGCACCTATTGTCGATTGATTATTAAAGCTTATATATCCACTATCGCACCGTAAGGATGTATCAATAGTAAAATATGCATTCGGACTAACATGTATCAACACACTATCAAAAACTGTTTTTACACATCCAAAATCACTATATGTTAGAGACACCTGTTGCCAACCAGAAGTATCAAAAGTAATTCCTACTGGGTTACTTACTGTTGATGTATCAGAAGAAGATGAATCTCCAAAAACCCAAGTTATATCTGTTGTAGAATAAGCATCACCAGCTGCTAAAAAATCAAAAGAATGACCTAAAAAACATTGTGAGGGAGGAACATTAAAGTTTGGATCAACTCTAGGGTTCACTTGATAAACTGAGTCAAAAGCTCCAATACAGCCAGAATCTGTAATTGCCGTAAGCTGAATAGTAAACAAACCAGTATCTTGATAACTATATGTTGGGGAAAATAAGTTTGAAGTATCATCTACTAAACTTGGATCACCAAAATCCCAAGAATAACTCGTATTTAAATTGACATCTGTTTGATTATAGAACTGAACAACTCCACTATCACACCAAGAATTTGTATCATACTGGAAATAGACTTGGGGAGTTTCAAGAACCTCAATAGTATCGGTATGCGTTTTTTCACAACCAAAATCTCTATACACCAATGAGATTTCATATACTCCAGCACTATCAAAAGTAATTCCTGTTGGATTTAATAGATTAGAGCTATCTGGATTTCCAGCATCTCCAAAATACCATGTTTGAGTTGTGTTTGTTTGTCTTTGCCCTAAACCTGTAAAGTCAAATGAGTGTCCAGCAAAACACTGATTTAGTGGAGCATCAAAATAAGGTTCAACTCGAGGGTAAATTCGAAATGTACTGTAGGCTGTATCAGCACATACAGAATTAGGGTTAACGATCAATGTAACTTCATAAATACCTGAATCGGTGTATGTGTATTGCGGCTCCATTAAATTAGAAGTATCATCTAACGTTGTTGAATCACCAAAATCCCAAAAATAGGAATTCCCATTGGCACTTGTATTAATGAATTGTACGGTGTAATCATCACATTGCGTCTCTTGATCAGCAATAGCAGACTTCGTTTTATTGCAATTAACTACGTTAAATTGAAAATCTCTTCGTGTTTGACTAATAAAAACACCATTTCGATATTCTTTCACTATTATACAAACAACATACTGTCCAACTGCACTTGTAGTCCCAGTAAGCAAACCTGTATTTGGATCTAATGCTAATGCTGGAGATGTAGCCATTTGGTAAGCATCAGAATATCCTGTTTCCCAAACAGTATTTGTAAATGGAGGGGGCGATGGATTTGGAGCAGGGTTAAACCACTCTCCCCCATGAAAAGGTCGCGCGAATTCATAAACCAGTGAGTCACCATCTAGATCTGTAGCTGAATGATCAAAATTAATCACATCGTTTATACACAAAACTACTGGAGGAAAATTATTAAAATAGGGACTACTGTTACACATCGTATCGTAGTAACAGGTTGTGTTTGAAAGATAGCTAGAATCAATTGTACAAGTCGTGTCTAAAGCATAATTCGTATCGTATAAGCATGTTGTATCATACACACACGTTGGAGAGCAAACAGAATCAATTGTGCATGTTGTATCATAAGTGGTTAAAGTGGTATCAATTGTACAAGTGGTATCCAGAGCTAATGTTGAGTCTATAATGCAAGAATCAATACTAACCATTGGGATGTATGAAGTATAAGTTGACCCCCAATTACCAGGGTTGGTTAAATTAACGATTGTAGGATTTCTGCAACAACGTTGATAAACGATATTGTATCCACCTACTATAGGAGGCAATGTGATGGTATCTACATAAAAAGCTGCTTCTAAACATAGGTTTGGCGGTAAAGTAAAGCATCCACTCACATTATTTATTGGAACAGTATCAGAACCTGGGAAAGGCATTAATAACATTGTGTATAGACTATTGTCATTTGCATTAAACACCCCTACTTTCGCCAACGGGTCGAAAGGAGCTCCTACACCCCCACAATCACGGTAAATTTTCATCGTGATTTCATATTCATTTCCACCTAAGCATCTATAAAACAATTCACCTCCTACCAAGTGAGCACCAATAGCGTTGAAGCTCAAAGTCAGCAGGATACAAAAAAAAACTATTTTTCTAAATGTTTTGATCGATTCTTATTTATTACAAATACGTCTAAGGAACCTAAATGGTTGTCTATTTTATAAATATAGTCAATAAGATTAACCTCATGATTTATAGATTAAATCCAACTACTATTTTCTAAAAAACGGTTAATTAAACGAGGAAATGTTAACTTATCTAAGTTATCCTTATTAACTTGGGTATAACCATCAGGTTTAGCGATTTTTTTTACCAAATAAAACTTAGTAAATATGTTTTGATGCGAAAGAACATGTTTAACCGGTTGACTTACTTTTAAAATTTCAGTTTCAAAAGGTAACGTTTCATTAACGTAAACATCTTTAGATTCTATAAGAGGAAATTCGTAAAGGTTTTGCCAAATATCTTTTTGAGCTCTTTGCTTTACTAATACAAATGTTGGATCATCAAGTACTAAATAATTAAAATACCTGTTTTTAGATTTCTTTGCTTTTTCTTTTACAGGGAGATTATCAATCTTATTATGATTAAATGCAAAGCATTCGGCTTGGAAAGGGCAAGTTGTACATAAAGGATTTTTAGGTGTACAATGAATAGCTCCAAACTCCATAATGGCTTGATTAAACTCAGCTGGTTTATTTACATCAATTAAATCTTCGAGGATTTTTTTAAAAATAGCTCTACTGCTCGCTTTGTTTATTGGTGCCTCAACATCATAAATTCTAGCAATTAATCTAAACACGTTACCATCTAAAACCGGTTTTGGCTCATTAAAGCAAAAAGAAGCAATAGCAGAAGCAGTATAATCCCCTACTCCTTTTAGCTTAATTAAATTTTCATAATTATTAGGGAATGTTCCATTAAATTCATTTACTACTTGTTTAGCAGCAGCAAGAAGGTTTCTGGCTCTAGAATAATATCCTAATCCTTCCCAAAGCTTATATATATCCTCCAAAGAGGCATCAGCTAATTCCTTTACAGAGGAAAATTCATTAATAAATTTCTCATAATAAGGTAATCCTTGTTCTACTCTAGTTTGTTGAAGGATAACCTCACTTAGCCAAATATGGAAAGGATTAGTTGTACTTCTCCAGGGTAATTCCCTCATATTTTGGGAGTACCATAGTAGTAATTTGGTCGAAAAAGCCATATATTTATGATGTTTAGATAGATACACATATCTAGTTAACAATTAATTAACAAGTAACTCAGCGTTATAACACGCATTTTATTCTTTTTTGCCGTAAATTTGTAATAGAAACAAACAAATCAGACTTATTTAAGTTTAAAATTAAAGTTAATTATTAAAAATTATGAAAATGACAAAAGCAGATTTAGTAGAGCAAATTTCATTTAAAACTGGAATTGACAGAGCGGTAGTTCAAACAACTATCGAAACTTTTATGAAATCAGTAAAAGGATCTTTAGAAAAAGGTGAGAATGTTTACCTAAGAGGTTTTGGTAGCTTCATTATTAAAACAAGAGCTGCAAAAACTGGGAGAAACATTTCTAAAAACACTCCAGTAGAAATCCCTGCACACAACATTCCAGCGTTCAAACCAGCAAAAGTATTTTCTGAGAACGTGAAGAACAAAGTTAAAGTTAAATAAGAACTCTTTTTGAGCTCAAAAACAACTGTTAATAGCTCCCAACGCAAAACAATAGTAATTGTTTTGTTGGGAGCTATTGTTTTTTTTGTATCTTTGTGCCTCCTTCCGAGATCACCTAAAGTAGATCAGGAAAAAGTTAGCGTTAAAATAGCTAAAGAAACCATTGCTAAAGGTAATGTTATGGAGGGTGTGCAGATGCTTAAGGGTGTTCTTGAAAAAAATGAAAACAACGTAGATGCCATTTGGGAGTTGGGTAAACTTTCATATGAATCTACACAATATGGCAAGGCTATTGAAAGATTTAAAAAATTCATAACCTTAGCTGAGGGAGAAGATAAAGCTGTAGGACTCGTTTCTTTAGCTGATGCTTATTTCATGAACAACGAGTATCAAGAAGCTAGAACAGCTTTATTACAAGCTAGAAATATTACCCAACAAGATAAACTCTTGGAGGATATAAATAAAAGATTAGGTTTAATTAATAAAAATTGAAGATATGCCAAGCGGAAAGAAAAGAAAAAGACACAAGATGGCGACTCATAAGAGAAAGAAAAGATTGAGAAAAAATCGTCACAAGAAGAAAAAATAATTTCTTCACATACTAATTACATGATAAAGCAAGAACGTTTCGTCTCTTGTTTTTCGTGTTTATAATCGTTTCATTAATCCAAATTATTGAATTTGAGTTTAGATTTAATTATATCGTCCAAAAAGGATGAGGTAACTATTGCTTTACTTGAAGACAAGAAACTTATAGAAATCCACAAAGAAGGGAATGATACTGTTACCTTCAACGCTGGGGATATATTTCTTGCAAAAGTAAAACGTGTTCATACAGGTATGAACGCAGCATTTGTAGATGTAGGCTATGAAAAAGACGCCTTTCTACACTACTCTGATTTAGGAAGCAACTATTTATCTTTTAATACTCACGCGCGACAAGCTATTGCTGGTCAGCCATCGCGTGATCTCGTTATTAAAGATGAAATTGATAAAGATGGTAAAATAAAAGATCAATTATCAGGTGGGCATACTATAGTTGCTCAAATTGTTAAGGAGCCTATATCATCTAAAGGTCCAAAAATCACTACTGATATTTCATTACCTGGTAGGTTTTTGGTGCTGATTCCTTTTTCTAACAAAGTTTCTGTATCACAAAAAATTGATGACAAAGATGAAAAACTTCGTCTTGTTCGTTTAATTGAGAGTATCAAGCCAAATAATTTTGGTGTTATTATTCGTACAGTTGCCCAAAATAAAAAAGTAGCAGAGTTAAACGATGACCTCATCGAGTTAGTAGAGCGCTTTCATAACGTTTACGAAAACTTAGATAGTACATTGCCTCCCAAAAAGGTTTTGGGAGAGCTTGATAAAGCAGTAACCATTGTTCGTGATCAGCTAAATAAAGATTTTAATTCTATTTACGTTGATGATCAATTAGTATTTACTCAACTAAAAGAATATATCTCTAAAGTTGCACCTAGCAGAACGAAAATACTTAAGCTATACAAGGGTAAGCTTGATATTTTTCATGAGTTCGGGATTCACAAGCAAATAAAAGCTGCTTTTGGTAGAAAAGTTCATTTACCTGGTGGAGGTTACTTGATAATCGACCATGCTGAGGCCATGCATGTTATTGATGTAAACAGTGGGAATAGAAAAGGGAAAGAAAACAGCCATGAAGAAAATGCACTACAAGTAAATCTTGAAGCTGCAGAAGAAATTGCTCGCTTACTTCGTTTAAGAGATATGGGAGGAATTATAGCTGTTGACTTTATTGATATGTACGAACAAGAAAACAACATGAAGTTGTATAAGCATTTAAAAGAAAAAATGCGTTCTGATCGTGCAAAACACAACCTTATCCCTCCTAGCAAATTTGGTGTAGTTGAAATTACGCGCCAACGAATGAAACCAGAAACTGAAATAGACACAAGTGATGTTTGCCCTACGTGTCATGGTACTGGACAAGTTCAAGCTACCTTGTTAGTTACTGATCAAATAAGAACAGCTATAGCAAATGCTGATAAAAGTAATGGCTTAATCCTACAAGTGCATCCTTTTGTTGAAGCCTATTTTAAAAAAGATTTTATTTCAAGACAAATGAAATTGTCTTGGCTACATAAAACTTGGATTCGCATCGAAGGAGTTACCTCAAGAGATCTTTTAGATTTCAAGTTGTTTGATAAAAACAGAGAATTAATTGGTTAAATTGAAAGCGAGATTATAATGATCTCGCTTTTTTTTGTTTTTGACCTACATGACCTACATCATAGAAAGTTTGTAATAGTTTTAATTTATTTGTTCTAATATGAAAGAAGAAACTAAAAAGAAACAACCACTTTGGAAAAAGCTAGGATGGGCTGCATTTCTCTTTTTCTTGATTAAAGGAATAGTGGTTTGGATTATTTTACCAATTCTTGCTTACTATTTTGGTGTAAAGATTTTTTGATCCCTTTTGCCATTTGATGAGCTGATCCTTGTTTATTTCGAAACCAAAGTTCGGGTTCGATCAACTCTAACTCTGAAACAAGCCATTTATTTTCATTTTTGATTAAATCAACTCTTCCATAAACAGTTTTAAACGGTAACTGAGTAAATACTTTCTCTGCAAAATCAATTAACTCTTGAGTTGGTGTATACTCATGAACAGTTCCTCCAAAGTCATCTTGCACACGAAAATCTCCTTTTTGTGCTAACTTTTTAATCGCATGGCTATATTTTCCGTCTAATACAACCAATGTAATTTCACCTTCTGATAAAATAGAAGACATAAATGGCTGAACCATCATTTCTTGTTTTAGGCAAAGTTCTTTGAATTTTATCTCAAAATCACTTACTTCTTTAAACCTGATAAAAAAAGTGTCTTTTCCTCCTGCAGAAACGGTTGGTTTAATTACAATATCTTGCCACCCTTTAGTAGTTATTATTTCATTTAGACTCTCCCCTACTTTAACTATATGTGTAGAAACAACTGGAATTTGTTGCTTAATTAGATCTAACAAATATGATTTGTTCAAATTCCAATACACAATGGATTTCGAATGAATAAGTGTTGTTTTACTTTCGACTAACTCTAGCCACTGTTTAAACCGATCAATATCATAGTGATAATCCCAAGCAGCACGAATAATAACTCCATTAACCGAGCTCCACTCATAGTTTGGATTATCCCAGTATGTACGATCTACATCAAAACCAAAGTTTTCTAACTCTTTTACTAATAAGTTATCTTCTAAAATAACGTTATCAATGTAGCCATCTCCTTCAATAGGCTTTAAAAACCTTTTATCTGTAGCGATGGTTAGCTTAATTTTATCCAAGAGAGATTAAAGTTTAATAAACTTAGTTTGAATTAATTGTTGATTTTCATCAACTAATTGAATAATGTAAAATCCTTTTGCCAAATCAGAAACGTCAATATGTTGATTAGTTATCTGTTTTGTTTTTACAATTCCTTTTGAATCTATAATCGCTAATTCTTTTGTTGAAACATTAGTTTTTATCTGAATAAAATCAGCGTTAGTTGGATTAGGGTAAACAGTTAACGATAGATCTTTTGTTTCAATTTCATCAACTGTGCTTATTGGTGGCGTACCATATTTCACATCCATGCTTACTGGAAAGTTAGTATCCGATAAACTAAAAAACAATTCCCCTGCAATACCTTCGATAGCTGATATCCTTATTTGAGTTATACCAGTATCATTAATATGGTCAAGCAAAGAAACAGGCAGGTCTACTCTAATAATATTACCATCAGCGTTATTAGTTCCATAAAAACAGGCTGTATCAGTAGCATCAGCAGATGCGCTAGCATCAGAAGTCTCAAGTAATTGATTTCCGCTAAAACTTCCATTTTTTATACTAACTAATACTCTTCCATTTTGTAACGGTTGACTTCCTAACAACGAATCCCTTTTTAGAAAGATGCTAGATGATTGAATGTTTGTATCTAGTAATGAAGATGTATTAAAACTTAATATAGACGAATAATTATTTAACCCATCACTTCCAAGAGCGAGTGATTGTGTGTTTGTTGTTGAAACATTTATAAAACCATCTTCTCCGTTTCCATTAGATGTAAAAGTAGCATCTCTTCGATGTGTTCTAAGCATATTATAGAAGTAATGCTTAAAGTGATAGTTGTAAAAATGATCAAATGCTTCATCTGATAAATGAAAAGAATCATAAAATACACCGTAGTCGTTCATTGATGCTAACGGACTTGGATAGTTTATAAATCCACCAGGAACTGGTGCTGTTTGAGGTGCATAAGTACCAGAGGGACCTTGAGGTAAATTATAAGGTTGACCATATATAAATTGCATCAAACCAGCAGCTGAAACAAAATCAACAGTTGGATAATTCATACAATGATTTGATAAAAGCTCATGAAAACGATTAAGAACAGTATTTAACTCCTGATAATTAGGCTGTCCCATGCCATCCCATGTATCAAAGAAAGGGTGACTGGAGGGAGGTCCAAGTTGATAAGCGTTAATCGACTCTTCAAAATTAGGGAAATCGTATGCTGTAAAATATATCTTTACATCTGGTTTAAGACTATCCAATATATTTGTGATCGTATCAATTCTTTTTATAATAGCTGTAAGTAGGGAATCAACCTGAACAGAATCCATTGAAACATGTACATCTCCCAAAATATCATTACCTCCAATACTAACAGAAATTACTTCAATTCCTGGGTTCGAGTTTAAGGCGCTTGAAATGTTTGTTATAGTCCCCTGCTCCAACATCCACTTAGTTTCTGTACCTGTAACCGCTAGATCACTATTTGTAAAGGAAGATAGGTCTGAAAAGCCGTAGTAATCTAATGAATTATCAATTGAATTAAATTGATCAGCAAAATAAGCCCAACTATCGCCTACCAATAAAATTTTTGTTTGAGTGGGATTACATTGCCCCATCATTTTTACTGAAAAAGCAAGAAATATTGTTACTAGAATTACTCCTATTTTTCTCATAAAGTTTTGATTTTATGCTATTGAAAATACACAAAAAATCTCAAAAACTGACAGATGGTGTAAGGCAATTGATTTAAAACGACTATATTTCGGTAATCTATTACCCACTCTATGAAAAATTTAGGTTTAGGCTTATTTTTAGCCTCGTTCGCTTTGTTTATTGGCTTATTTTTCCTCGGAAAATTTCAATTATCTGAGGTAGCCTTAAAAGAAGTTTTTTCTAATGAAGAATCAATTGTTTTAGCTAAAAAAACAGAATCCTATCAAGTACTTAGTGAAAATGAGATAATAACTCCATCTAGTTTTGTTAGTAAGCTTTCAGTTTTTATGGAAGAAACAAATGAAAAGGTTATTGAAAATTATGGCTTTACCGATAAAGATATTAATCGGTTAGTAAAAAATTCGACACCTGATGGGAAAGTATCTTTTAATCAAGAAGCAATAGATCAAACCTTTGATAAATCGACTGAACTAGGAAAGCTAAAAAATGAAAAAATATCCAAAAACCTAAACTGGATGTTTAAAAAAGATTATAAATCAGTTGATAAATTCGAAAAAGCTATCAATAAAAAAGTTCCTACATTAAATGGGAGTATAATTAAATCAAAAGGATTTAATGAAGATAAAATGGATGGGTATAAATACTCTCTAACAAAAGCTTCTAGCATTGGGTTAATAGCAAATAACAAATGGTTATTTTTCTTTTTAACATTTATACTTGGGGGTATTGGAGGTATCCTTTATGTTTTGCCTGGTTTAAAAAAATACCCAGGAATTAAAAATGATGGAATTTATCACAATAAAGCAACAAATGTTGGTTGGATTGGGGTTCTAACTGGTGTGTTTTTAATTGGTTTTTATTGTTTATTGTATTGGTTCCCGCAGTACATAACCAATTGGATTTTGTTGGTAGATCCTTTAAAAAAATCACTTGTTGGTTCTGATGCTGAAGCATCTCAATGGTTTTTATACGGATTTTTATACTGTTTAGCCATGACAGTTATGGGCGTTCGAATGATGATCAAGTACCGCCATAATAAATATCAAATCTTTCGTACATGCTCGGTTTTATTTTTTCAAATTGGCTTTGCATTTTTAATTCCTGAGATTTTAGTTCGATTAAATCAGCCATATTTTGATTTTAAAAACATGTGGCCATTGGATTATGATTTCTTTTTTAGCTGGAATCTTAAAAATCATTTAGAAGCTGGGAGCTTAGGCATTTTCATGCTTGTTTGGGGTATTGCTCTTTTTGCTATTGGAGTACCTGTATTTGTTTACTTTTTCGGTAAAAGATGGTACTGCTCATGGGTGTGTGGTTGTGGAGGATTAGCAGAAACTTTGGGAGATCCATACCGTCAATTATCTGATAAGTCACTTCGAGCATGGAAAATTGAACGTTGGTTAATTCATGGTGTATTAGTTTTTGCTGTAATAATGACTGGTGCAACGCTATACTCTTATTTTAGTGGAGCTTACTCAATTGTTGGAATAAAAACAGCCAGTATACAAAAAACCTATGGTTTTATGATTGGTTCAGTATTTTCTGGTGTAGTTGGAACAGGCTTTTACCCGCTAATGGGAAACAGAGTTTGGTGTAGATTTGGTTGTCCGCTAGCTGCTTATTTAGGTTTAGTACAACGTTTTAAATCTAAATTTAGAATTACTACAAATGGTGGACAATGTATCTCTTGTGGAAATTGTTCTACTTACTGTGAAATGGGAATTGATGTAAGATCATATGCTCAGAAGGGACAAAATATTGTTCGTTCATCGTGTGTAGGTTGTGGTGTATGTAGTGCTGTTTGCCCTAGAGGAGTTTTAAAGTTAGAGAATGGACCTACCAAAGATAGAGTTGATGATAATCCAATCATTTTGGGTAACGATGGAATGTTAAAAATACATGATGATGTAGCTTAATTTCTACCCAGGAAATGGCTTAGAGCTTCAGATTTATTTTTCACCTCTGCTTTTTTGTATATGTTTCCTAAGTGAAACTTTATTGTACTTAATGAAATAAATAGCTCATCTGCTATTTGTTGATTTGTTTTACCTTGAATAAGTAAATCAATCACTTCTTTTTCACGTTGTGAGTACAAACTTAAATTTACTGTACTGTTACTACGGTTACTTTCTTCTTTAACATTATAAAAAGCTGCCATAATAAAGAAACTACATTCAATCAAAGCACCGATATAAGAAGCATTTTCAGAAAATATATTTGCATTGATAATTCCAATATTTAGTAAAATCATTGTTATTGCTCCCAAATAGTAACTTACCCAACCAATAGAGTAAAATAATAAACTCTTTCTTTTTTGATTTAAGTATCTTTTGATAGAGAGGTAGGTTAATGATAACATTAACAAAACAGGGGAAAAATTATGAAAGTAAACACCAATTTCGATAGGAAGAAATACTAGAACTATATTACAAAGACCAATAACTATAATGAATAAATCAATTGGTGCCCAGAAAATTCTTTTCATGTCCAAGATCTTCTTAGACAATACTAAAACCATTGTATAATAAAAAATAAAAACAATAAATATCGACCTAACTAATGATTCTTTATCTAAATCAAAAAACATTTGTATCATTCCACTAATACAAATAAACAACATAAAGGCACTTACAATATATAGCGCATACACACCATATAACTTCTGCTTAAATAATAAATAGAAGATAATTGACAACAAGAAAAACATAGTTAAACTTCCTATAAAAACTCCAAAAAAAACTTTGTTGTAAAACTTTTTATTTGAGAATGCTTTTTTTGACTCAATAATAATAGGAACATAGAATACCCCAGTAAGCTTAGCTTCTAAATAGAAAGAAGAACACTTGTTTGGGATTTTAAAACTCGGAAAATCATAAATAGTTGAGCTATTTTGGATTACTGTAGTATCATCATTATATACAACGAATGCCTTTATATTAGCATAGATAGACTTGAGCTCTAAAGTCAGATTGTTGGTTGTATTGGTATCAAAATCTATTTTAAAAAGAACATGCTTTTTTCTACCGATACCAAAATTAACTTGTTTATGAAATGCTGTCCATTCCTCATTTTTATTATCAGTGGCATTTGTATTAATCTCACTATAAAAGAACCTATAATTTGCCGATATAGGACTTAAAGTAAAAAAAATAAGCAACGATATGACTAATCTATAAATCATTGTTAAACATCTAATTAATTAAAACTATACCAAAGTATAGGTACTATTTTAACAACTCATTAACATGTAAAGGTAATATATATTCTAATATTGGAAACTGAACCAAAAAACATTGTTTATGAAGTTACTTTTTACTTTTCTAACTACTTGTTTAAGTTTAGTGTCCTTTGCTCAAAAAGAAGGATATGCTGAACTATATTACATGACAAAATCAGAAACCTCAACACCAATTAAGTCTCCTAAAACAATTAATGCCAAAGATGTTTATAAAATAGGAGCTATGATTCATTTACATCCTGAAAGTTATAAAGACTTAGATAAAATTAACTTTATTGTATCAAGAGGAAAAGGAGGAACAGAAGGTATTTATAGTGCATCTGGTGATCAATTTAGAAACTACAAAGTTAAATCTGATGAGCACGAGGGTTATGTTGTTATCTATCCTAAGATCGTTGATTACAAGAAAAACCCATCAGACGGTAAAGGTGAATTTTATCATTCCTTGTATAATAAACACTTTAACGGAAATTACTTTTTATCAAAAAAAGGTATTGATTATTCAACACGTGAAGAAGTGGACGAATATGACCTATATCTCTCAGTTGTTGGTTACAAAATAGAAAGGTACGACCAAGTTGTTGAGAATGGGGTAATAAAAAATATTCCTGTATACGGAGCTCCTATAACACTTGCTCCAACTAAAAGTGTTAAAGTAATAACTTCTGGAGATATTAAACCTATGCCAAAATCTAACAGCGTTAGAGATGTTAATGAACTTGAGGGGATTGGTGATGCTTTTAACAAAGCTGCTAGTAAAGGAAGAGGCGATACAAAAACAGAAAAAGAAGAAAAAGTAAGTGATTCATTTGAAGAAGATAAAAAAGCTATTTGTGATTGCTTTAAAGACTCATTTGAAGGTAAAACAAAACGTTGGAAATGCTTTTTAGAGCAAAAAAATAAATCTTTAAAATACAAGGGGGATGAAAGAAAGAAATTTATTTCTGAAACGAACCCGTGTGCAGATAAAGAAGAGTAACTACTAACCTAACTTTATCGCTTTTGTCAAAAAAAACGGCTACATCTAAGATGTAGCCGTTTTTAATTAAAGACTAGTGAACTAGTCAAAATTTCAAAAAATTATTGATATAGATTTGTTTACAAAGCCCTCATCACTTCAACAACGGCTTCTACACTTGATAGTGGTAACGCATTATACATGGATGCTCTGTAACCTCCTACTGATCGGTGACCTTTTAAACCATTAATATTTGCTTCTTTTAACAATTGATCAAAACGTTCTTTTAGACTATCATCTACTAAGTTAAAAGTAGCATTCATGTTGCTTCGATCTTCTTTTGCTGCAAAACCAACAAACTTATCGTTCCTATCTATTTCGTTGTAAATAGTCTCAGCTTTTTTGTTATTTACAGCTTCTATTGCTTTAACTCCTCCGTTTTTCTTTAACCATCTTAAATTTAACATGGATACATACACAGCAAACACTGGAGGTGTATTAAACATAGAGTCTTTCTTAGCATGCGTTTCTAAATTCAACATCGTAGGGATTTGAAGCGGACTCCTTCCAAAAACTTCATCTTTAACAATAAAAACAGTTGTTCCTGCTGGGCCCATGTTTTTTTGAGCTCCTGCATAAATTAAATCAAATGCTGAAGCATCAATTTCTTTGCTAAAAATATCCGAAGACATATCTGCCACTAAAGGAACATTGCCAACTTCTGGTAAAGCTTTAAATTGTGTTCCGTAGATAGTATTATTTGTAGTAAAATGTAAATAATCTACATCCTGAGGAACTGTATAACCCTTTGGAATATAGTTAAAACCTTTGTCTTCTGAAGATGCGATTACATCTACCTCGCCAGTAAACCTTGCTTCCTTAATTGCTTTCGTAGACCAAGTACCAGTATTGATATATGCTGATTTTTTATGCGTGCCAGCCATGTTATATGCTGCTTTTAAAAAACCTAAACTTGCTCCTCCTTGAAGAAATAAAACAGTGTATCCATTTGGTACATTTAATAATTCCTTTACTAAAGCCCTTGCCTCTTCCATAACATCAACAAAAGCAGCACTTCTGTGAGATATCTCGATTAATGACAAACCTAAATTGTTAAAATTTAAAATTGCCTCTGATGCTTCTTTAAATACTTCTTGTGGTAAAATACACGGACCTGCACTAAAATTGTGAACCATAATGTTTAAATAAAATAGATAATTAGTTTATACAAAAATACACTTGTGTTTGAAACATCAACTATTTGCTGGTTAAAATAATTATTAAGTCTAGCTTATTTGGGTGGATGAGGTATTAGTTATTTAAACTTCTTTACCTCTTTTTCTTAAGAATGATGTTGAAAGTACCTTTTTTCTCTCTCGTTTTAGTTTCTTCTAATTGTATTATTCTTTCGAACGCTTTTTGAGATTGAATAACAACTGGATCTAAATAAGGATCTCCTTTAAAGTACAGCTGTGACACTAATTCTTCTGTAAAATCGCTTGTAACTCTAAAATTAATATGAGCTGGCAGGTACTTTCCATCTATCATTACTCTTCCAGGAAGTATTGTTTTTAAGCTGTAAGCTCCTTTACTATCGGTTTTTAATTTTGCTCTATAAAAAAATTCTTCTGAATCATTATCATAAGAACCGGTAGAGTTAGCTTGCCAAAATTCTATAGTTACATCTTTTAACAAGGTTTTGCAGTCATTTAGTTTTACAACTCCTTTAATTTCTATGAGGTTATTTACATCAACATCTCTCCTAATGTTAGCTCTAATAGGAGCATCAGGACGATAATACGGACCTAATACATCTGGTGTGGTAACGGTACATGAAGATTTATCTTGTTGCTTATTTCTCTCAACAAGATAATTACTTGATAAAGAGAATAACATCAAAAATAAACAAATGCTTATGTATGTAGCTTTAACCATTAATCTGCATTAACAAGACGAAATAAGTTTAAAAGCAATTGCTTTACAATATTAAAGATTGGTTTAACTATTTATTAACTACTCTAGAAAACACAAGGGTTCCGTTTGTTTTCTTAACAGATAAAATAACTAAATCTGAATCTAATTGATTTAATGAAAATGACATACTTTCTAAAAATTCATCCTGTAATAGTAACTGACCTGAAAATGAATAAACTTGAAGCTGTAATGGCTCTTGAAGTTCACTCGTTAATGATACTTGGCTGTTTTGCTTTTTCCAATTTAGTTGCTCATTAATTGTTTCGCTTACATTAGAAATATTTTTGGGTATAAGGTCAAAGAAATCTGCCATCCAAAACGTTGAGAAAAAATCGACATCAAAAGCTCCTAATGAGGTTTGTCCTCCTTCCATTACTCCCATACCAGGATCAACAGCAATACCATGAGCCATGTTATTAATTGTATAGGTAATTACAATCGTATCTTGTCCTAAATTATCTTTATATATATTTTGAAGCACATCAGTATTACCCATAAATGCTGGGTTTGTTTGATCACTAACTTGATCAGTTCCATGTACATCTGTCCATTGTTCGACTAAACGAGTTTCGTTAATAGAATCAACAACTAAATCATCTGTTCCCTGACAAACAAAAAGTGTTGGGTAATCGCCTGTATAATTTGGCACTGCATTACGAACATAATCACCCCACTCTTGTGGTGTTTTATTATTGGAGCCTGATGTTAAATAACGATAAGGTACTCCTGCCCATATTCCACCTTTTCTAAATTTATCTGGGTAAGTTGCCATCATAACTGAAGTCATTGAACCCCCAGCTGAAAGTCCGCATACATAACTTCTGTTATTATCTGTATTATAGTTGTTGTGCATGTAATCTACCATTTGAGCTAGTGACTGTGCTTCTCCAGCATTTCTTTCATAATCTAAAGGAGAAAACCAGTTAAAGCATTTGCTTCCGTTGTTTACTAAGCTCTGACCAGCATGTACTACATAAAATCCATATTGATCAGCAAGATCGTTCCATCCAGTTTCATTAGCAAAATCACCTGCCAATTGTCCACATCCGTGCATCACTAAAACAACTGATGTATTGGGCTGAGGATTGGTTGGAACATATTCATACATGGTTAAATTACCTGGATTACTCCCAAAATTGGTTACTTCATTCATTTGAGAGTAGCTTGCCCCAATAAATAACAAAGAAATAATAGTTAACTTCCACATATTGTAAAATTTTATTGTAAAATTACAACCTTTACTGGTAGGATAGTTGTTTTTATTGATTAGTTAGCGTTATTATAATGTTATCTAAACATATGTTAACAATAAAGTTGAACGTCAGCACGTACTATGATAAAAAAACATTTGAAGTCTATATATTCTCTAGCATTTTTAACCTTTTTGTCTCTTCTAGTATCGGGACAGAATAAAACGATTGCTGAACTTGAGAACGAGTTAAAAGAACTCGATTCCAAAAAAGAAATCATTTTAAACAAACTTGAAAATGAAAAGCTAAAACAATTGCGAACCGACTTAAAGTCTTATGGTTTACCTAAACTAGCTAAAGAAGAAGAATTAATTGAGCACAGTGCAATGAGTTTAGTTTATAGTGAAGAACATGAACAAGCAAAATGGGTTGCTCATATCATTACTAAAGATATTATTAACGGTAAACAAGGTAGGTCTAATGACTTTCGTCCAGATTCCCTTGTTAAAACAGGTTCTGCAGTTGAAAAGGATTATTTTTTAAAATATTTAGAAGAGGATAGTACCTATACGTATGACGGATTTGGCTATGATCGAGGGCATTTAGCTCCTTCAGCTGATTTCAGATGGAGTAAAAAAGCACTTTCTGAATCCTATTTTTATTCAAACATGTCGCCTCAGCTACCAGATTTTAATAGAGAAAAATGGGCTGATTTAGAAGCTTTACTGAGAGGTTACATTTACAATCATCCAGAAACTCAACTTTACGTAACTACGGGACCAATATTAAAAGTGGGGTTAAATAAAATTGAAAGAGGAGTAAACAAAGTGAGCATTCCAGAAGAGTTTTTCAAAGTAATTATTGATTTGAAAAATAAAAAAGGAATAGGTTTTTTAATGCCAAATAAAAACCTTCATTATCCAATCTCAAGTTATGCTAAAACAATAGATGAAATAGAAGAATTGACAGGCCTTGACTTTTTTCATAAAGTAGAAAATAACCTGGAAAATGAATTAGAAAGCAAGTTCGATTTAAATGCGTGGGTTCCTGAAAAAAATGCTTCAGATGTATCTCCAATATCTCCAGTAAAACTTCCTAGAGATCATTTTAATACAGTACAGGCAAAGATTTACATGGATGGAAAGGATGAGATTTCAGTTTGTGGTAAAATTGTTAGCACTAAAGTTACTAGGAATGGTCATATTTTCATGAACGTTGATAAGAGCTATCCAAATCAGTTGTTTACTGTTGTTGTTTGGAAAAAGAATATTCCTAACTTTTCATATGACATTATAGATAAATGGGAAAATCAGCAAGTTTGCGTTAAGGGAAAGGTTGTTGAATTTGGCGGTACACCAACCATGATTATTGATAAAGAAGAATTTATAGAAGAATACGAGGATTAAAAAAAGCCACTTAAAGTGGCTTTTTTCTTAATAATTTAATTGTTCTATACTCTTGTTTAAGTCATCTAGGGATGTTTGAATCAAGTTAGATGAAGTGTCAATATTATATTTAATGTTAGATATATCAAACTGCTTGATCTTTTGGATTTTAGACTTTTGATCCTCTAATCCTTTTTTTTCTTCTTCTAAAGCTTCTACAGCAGCACCTAAACTTTTTGCTGCGGTTTCATTTTCTGAATTTTTAGATGATTTATTAATCTTTTTTATTTGTTTATCAATGTCTTTGATTCGATCATCAATTATTTCGATCTCTCTTTCTTTGTAATCTTGTGTTAAAGCCTCTCTTTGTTTTATTGCTTCCATTGAAGCCTCTTTTGCTTTTTCTTGAAGTTCTTTTGCTTCAGTAATTTGTTCACTAACACCTTCCTTCGTAAGCTTGGAAGATGCACATGAAAAAAAGACCAAAACAATTAATGGTAATACTATATTTTTCATTGTTTTATCTGTTTAATTCAATAATTATAAAACAAAATAAGTACCATTTTTAAACCTCGTTAACACTTGTACGCGTCTTTACTAGTTTAAAAGCTTACACTTACAGTAGTTATAAGTCCTTTATCTCCATTAACAAGTTGAATTTCCCCGTTAATGGTATCAAGCCTTGACTTTAAATTGATTAATCCATACCCATTTTGGGTAATATTATCCATACCCACACCATCGTCCTCAACCCTCAAAAAAAGGCGGTTTTTTTTATGGTAAATTCGCATGCTCACTTTTGTTGCATCAGCGTGTTTAATAATATTATTAATCAATTCTTGAGCAATTCTAAAAAAGGTTAATTCTACTTTCTCTTCGTAGCGATCTTGTAAATTGTGTGCACTAAAATCATAGTCTATGTTTGACATTGAAAAACTTTCCTCCAGTAGGCTTTTTAAACTAGCCTCTAAACCAAATGTTTTTAATGTTGCAGACATCATCTGATGAGAGATACTTCTTATTTCTGTAGCAGATTTATCAACCATTTTTTTTATGAACACTAACTTTTCATCTTTTGCTTGATTTTTTTTGTTGATATCGTCACTTAGTGTAGATATAGCAAGTTTTATAGCTGACAATTGTTGTCCAACACCATCATGTAAATCTTTAGCTATTCTGGATCTTTCCCTTTCTTGAGCTGCAAACATTGCTTCTAATCCTCTATTCTTTTCTTCTAAAAGTAATTGAGCTGTTTGTTTTTCTTTTTTTTGAATAGTTTTTTGCTTTACAAAAAAGATCAAGAAAATCAGTATCAAGATAAAAATAACCATATAGGCTAACCACATATTTCTTCTTGAAATAATAATGTCTTTTTCTTTTTTTTCAGATTCTGCTCTTATAAGTTTTTCTTTCTCAGCTAATAGTTGATTCTCTTTTTCAACAAGTTCATACTTAACTTTTAATTCAGATATCTCTTTTTTTACCTGAATACCTTCTACTCTATTTTCAATTGTTCTACACGAATCTAAAAACGTATAAGCTAACTTATAGCGTCCTAAGCCCTTATTTGCAAAAGCCAAAGAATAGTAACTTTTAAATAAATTAACTTGATCACCTATTTCTCGCGATAAATTAACCGCTTTTTCAGCATATTGAATAGCTTCTTTGTACTTTTTAAGATTATTTGAAACTGAAGCTAAATTTTTGTAAGATAACATTGTACCGTATTTATCATTAGCTAAGGTATCTAGTTTTAAAACTTCTAAATGTAGTTTATATGCATACTCATTTTGACCTCCTTTAGCTGATAAAGCATTTGCCAAGTTACGTTTAACATGCGCTATGTTAGCTAAGCTATTTTCTGCTGTAAGAATAGAATCTGCTAGTTGTGAGTAAAAAATGGACTGATTAACTACGCTTACCTTTGATGTATCAATTAAAAACGAGTCCAAATAAACAATTCCTAGTGAGTTGTATACATAGGCTTTTCTTACTTGATGATCTCCGGTATTTTTTAACGCATTTTCAAAATTTGCTATTGCTTCCTGGCTATTTTCAAGTTGCAGGTAACTATTACCTAACTCATAATAAGTAAAGAAAAGTTGTTTTTTTAAGCTATCCGTATGTTCGGCAATATCTATGGCTTCATATAGTATTTCTATAGAGACTTTATTATCACCTGACATTCTAAAACAATGAGCTTTTTTCTTTAGGTACTGAAATTTTTCTTCTTTAGTCTCGAATGTGTAATTTATACTATCCAGAAAATGATAAACTTCTTTGGCTTTATTCAGCTCTCTATCACCTTGAAGCATTTTAGCATATAAAAAGAATACATCAAACTTTAATTTATTGTTATTGATAGTATTTTTCTTCTCGTAAGCATTACTTAATATAGCGTAAATAGTATCGTGGTATTTTTCCAAACTATCTTCTGCAAAAGTTAATAAAACCTTAGCTTTATCAGCTCCCCACTCTAGCTTATTTATTTTTTCAAACGTATTATTTTGAGAAAATATAACTTGGAATGATAAAAATGATATTCCTATTATTAATAATCTAACCATAGATCTAGATCAATAAAAATTCTCCCTCAATAAGTGAAGGAGAATCTTTTTTCTTAATGCTTTTTAATTATGATGATTAAAGAATCAAATCTATTATTTCTTAATCATTTTAAACATATGAATGTGATTATTTTTTTCAACGTAAATATGATATAATCCTTGATTTAGATCTGAAACATTCATCTGAGATACATTCTTTTCTATTAAAATTAACTTCCCTTGTTGATCGTAGATACTTACAACATCTAAGTTTTTCGAGAAATTTATATTATCAATCGTAGGGTTAGGGTACATTATTAAACCATCTAAAACATTATTCTTTTTTATACTACTAGGTGTACTTCCAGAAGCATCATATACCGCAAACCATCCATTTTCAAAAAGATTGTATCCGTCAATTGTTAAGTTATTACCTAGCGATATTGTATCACTTAGATTTGCTGAACCAGTAATACCTCCCCCAATTACTAATTTTCCGTCATGCGCATCAATATCTCTGGCAAAAACAGTAGAATAACCGTTTCTAAATATTGTATCTACTATATTTCCTTGTATATCGGTTGCCAATACGGATACTTTTGGGTTCCCTGCTAAATTTATACCATCGTATGTAACACTAGAATTACCTGTTCCTATTATGGTATAAATTATCTGAGTGTTCTCATCAAAATCCAAGTTACCTAAATGTCTGCTACATTCTTTACTAGACAAATAATTTCCAGTTGATACATCAAGCTGAACTAATAAATGTTTTCCTCCATCAATACTATCATTATTTATTTTAAAGTAATCCGTATTGTTCGCAGTAAGGATGATTTTATTATCAGCTATTATAAAATCTTGCTTTTGTGTATTCCCTTCAATATGTTGGATAAAGTTTATTCCCAAAGTATCGTCAAGGGACATAAAAAAGCCATTTGAAGGATTAAGTCCGTTGTTATTACTTACATCTAGTTTTACAGGAAACGTTTGACCATCCCAAAAAGTTACATCTCTCATATTATTCCCAAAATCACCAAAGGTTCCAGAGATAATTAACTCGTTAGAATGAGTATTTGCAAACTCTGGATAACCATCATCAATCGTTTTCAAATTTGAGGGCACACCTGTTGAAGGATCTAGTATCACAATAAAACCATCGTATCCCGAACCTCCGTTGAAATCTTGAAGATTATTTTCAAAGTAGATTCTATCTTCAAAAAGCCCTAAAACATACAATTTATTATTGTGCAAAATCAAATCTTTTGGAACTGCTTCTTTACTTTCAACATTTTTGAGCCATAATAAATTACCAGCAGCGTCAAATTTACCCATTGCCATGCTCGACTCACCAAAGCCATCAAACTGAGTGGTAAGTTGTTGTCCATCTACTACTAATGTATCAATATATTCCACTGCAAAATATATTTCTCCACTAGTGCTTATTGTCATTTGTCCTTCAGAATTAGTTCCCTTGAATGTTTTTATGAAGCTTTGCTGATTATTTACATCATATTTAGCAATGAAGATTTGACTTGAAGGTACACCTGAAAAATTCAACTTCCCAGTTGTAACTGGCGTTCCATCAATGGTGTCTGTTGCGTATTTCCCTAGATAATACGTACTCCTATCATCACCTACTTCAATATCTATGATATAATCATTGGAATTTTGTCCCAGTTCACCAAATTGGATTGCTTCTACAAATTGTGAATGGGTATTAATCATAGCAATTAATGCTCCAAATAGCATAATTTTCTTTTTCATTATTTATCGTTTTTTAGTTAAGTATAAATGTGTTACCTATTACAAATTGTGCATTGTTATTATACCCAATGCTTCGAACCCCAAAATTGATTGTTCCTATTGAATTGTGATAGGGTGATATTTCAAACATAATGTCTAGTCCAAGCTTCTCATCAGCTAAAATTGGACGATATGGCTTTCCAGGAGTAATCTCCTTCTTTAAAATTGATTTAGTAATTCCAATATATATACTTCCCATTCGTTGAGCAGTATAGGTAGATGATTTATCTCCTTCTTTTCCTCTAAAATTAGCACAGCCGATTGTTAAAACTTTTAACCCAAAGCCTAAGGTTGGCAATACTGCAGTATACTTCATAGTTGTTGGTAAATCTGTTTGAATACCAGTACCTCTTGAAAATTGAAATGTATATGGATTTAGTCGAAAATTAGCTACTGGTATTATCATGGTAGTGACGGGTATTTTAACTCGAAATCCATTTTGATACTTGTATTTTCCAGAAGTGTATTGTGAAGTAATATATTTCCCTCTCAAACCCCATGTGAAATCTAAAACGGGGTAACCAGCTGCTAACTCAGCAAAAGGCTGCCAATGCGACTTTTTTAAGGGATTTTCTCTTTCGCTTTTACTTGTTGCAAAACCCCAAGCATATCCAGCGCTAAGTTTTGCATGTATTACCTTTCGCTTAGTATATTGTGCTGATACTCCACCTCCCCAAGCTCCACCAATAGTTATTAGATGTTCAGCATTTAAGAAAAGGGGATATTTATCGAACAGGTTTTCAGTTACGAAAGGCATTTTACTTTCGTTATACTTTTGATTAAATCCATTAGAGAACGAAATAATAATTAAAAAAAGAAGAAGTGACTTATTCATATTGTATATGTTTTAATACATACAAATATTTCACATTCAACGGACTATACGATCGGTTAAAACCCTACAATTTATGGGTAATTTCACCCATCAACACAGATTTACTATTGAATTAAACTATTTTTAAAGCCATAGCTTATCAAACCTGCTACATTTTTAACATCTGCTTTAAACATTAAACTAGCTCTATGTTTTTCTATGGTTTTACTTGATAAATATAACCGTTCAGCAATTTCTTTAGTGCTTAAACCTTCAGCTAAAAGGTCCAATACTTCAAGTTCTCTTTTTGAAAATTCGTGATGATTAACTTTTCGATTAATATTTAATATCTCTTCCGTGATTTCAGAGGAAAATTGCTTTTTTCCCTTAACAACATTTTCTAATGAAGCTTTTAACTCTTCCTTAGTAGTTGTTTTTAATAAATATCCATCGATTCCTAATTTATATAATTCATGGATATAAGCTGCATTGTTATGCATGGATAAAACTAAGATATTTACATCAGGATAGTTTTTTTTGACTTCTTTAATTAGCCAAATGCCATTTTTATCAGGCATTTCAATATCAGTAAGTAATACGTCTATGTTTAGATTTTTTATATACTTTAATGCATCTGTTGCGTTATCTAAGTAACCTACTACATCAACATCAGGTAACTGATCAAATATTGAAGCTAATCCATCTAATATAATTTGGTGATCATCTACAACTAAAATTTTCATTGATTAATCAATAAAATATATTTGATTTACTTTAAACTAAATAGAGAGTCTACAAACTCCATTTTATTAAATGCTTGAAGATCTTCAATGCCTTCACCAACACCTATATATTTTACTGGAATGCTAAATTGATCAGAGATACCTATAACTACACCTCCCTTTGCTGTTCCATCTAATTTAGTTACAGCTAAAGAAGTTACTTCGGTAGCCTCAGTAAATTGTTTGCATTGTTCAAACGCATTTTGACCAGTAGAACCATCTAAAACAAGCAAAACTTCATGAGGTGCTTCTGGGACGATTTTGTCCATTACTCGTTTAATTTTCGAAAGCTCTTTCATTAAGTTCACTTTGTTGTGCAAACGACCTGCTGTGTCAATTAAAACCACATCTGAACCGTGTGCTT
>CATLPG010000041.1 GCA_950054195.1 uncultured Saccharospirillaceae bacterium | reverse complement strand
GAGAAAAATTTTTAAAAATTTTTTTTAAGATACTTTAGTGTAACTTTTTTTAGGGGACATATGAGATGCGGAAGTTTAAAAGTGTTGATGAAATTAAAACCAATGATTTGGTAACCGATGAAGATTATAGTAAATTGGTAAACTATCTTTCAGTAAAATAAAACCTTCATGTCAATAGAAGATAAAATTAAAGGTGTTGTACGAAATGTGCCAGATTTTCCGAAACCAGGTATAAATTTTAAAGACATTTCTACAATTTTAGAAAACCCAACTATTTCCAAAGAGATAGTGGAGGAGTTTAGAAATCTATTAAAAGATCAACACATTGATGCCATTGTAGGCGTTGAGAGTAGAGGATTTATCTTTGGTATGCCACTGGCTTTAGCTTTGGATATTCCGTTTATTCTAATTAGGAAAAAAGGTAAATTACCTTACGATACAATTGAATATACCTATGATTTAGAATATGGGTCTGCTACTGTTGAAATGCATGTTGATTCTGTTAAAAAAGATTGGAATGTATTTATTCATGATGATCTTTTAGCAACAGGAGGTACTGCCGCTGCTGCTGCTGAACTTGTTCAACAACAGGGAGGTAAAGTAGCAGGATTTGGGTTCTTAATTAACCTATCCTTTTTAAATGGAGAAGAACGATTAAAACAATACACAGATACTATAATTAATTTAGCAAACTATTAATTTATGGATTTAGCTTTAGGAGAAAATCAAAAAATGATAACCCAGATGGTGCGTGATTTCGCTGAAAAAGAAATCCGTCCACATGTAATGACTTGGGATGAATCACAAGAGTTTCCTGTTGAGGTGTTCAAAAAACTCGGAGAACTTGGCTTAATGGGAGTGTTTATTCCAGAGCAGTATGGAGGTTCTGGTTTTGGTTATTACGAGTATATAACCGTTATTAAAGAAGTAGCAAAAGTATGTGGTTCAATAGGTTTGTCATTAGCAGCTCATAATTCACTATGTACAGGGCACATTTATTATAATGGAAGTGAGGAACAGAAAAAGAAATACCTTCCTAAGTTAGCTACTGCTGAGTGGATTGGTGCTTGGGGATTAACAGAAACAGGTACAGGTTCTGATGCTGCTCGTATGGCTACCACAGCTGTAAAAGATGGCGATCATTGGGTAATTAACGGAACTAAAAACTGGATCACTCACGGTATTACTGGAGATGTAGCAGTAGTAATGGCTCGAACTGGAGAAAAAGGAGATTCTCATGGAATGAGTGCGTTTATTGTGGAGAGAGGAACGCCTGGCTTTAAAGCTGGAAAAAAAGAAAATAAACTTGGAATGCGTGCTTCAGAAACAGCTGAAATGATTTTTGAAAACTGCCGTGTCCATGAATCACAGCTCATAGGAAAGGAAGGAGAAGGGTTTATACAAGCAATGAAAGTATTAGACGGAGGAAGAATATCTATTGGTGCTCTAGCGTTAGGAATTGGAGCAGGAGCTTATGAAGCAGCACTTAAATATTCAAAGGAAAGAGAACAGTTTGGACAACCAATTGCTAATTTTCAAGCCATAGCTTTTAAATTGGCTGATATGGCTACTAAATTGGAAGCAGCTGAACTTTTATTATATCAAGCGGCAGATTTAAAGAATAATGGTGAAAAGTTAACCAAAGAATCAGCAATGGCTAAATTATATGCTTCAGAAGTTGCTTGTGAAATTTGTAACGATGCTGTACAAATATTTGGTGGTTACGGTTATACCAAAGATTTTCCAGTAGAGAAGTTTTACAGAGATGTTAAGCTTTGTACGATTGGTGAAGGAACATCAGAGATACAAAAATTAGTTATTTCAAGACAAATTTTGAAATAATTGCTATAAACTATAGGAATTATAAAAATTACATTATATTTGCAATCCAAAATCATTAAGAAAGTATGTTAGTTATTTCGGTTAAAGACGGAGAAAATATTGAGAGAGCGTTAAAACGTTACAAGAAAAAATACGATAGGACTAAAGTTGTTAGACAACTTAGAGAAAACAGATATTATACAAAGCCTTCTGTAGAAAGAAGAACAGAAAAGTTGAAAGCTGTATATAGAGATCAGCGAGTTAGAGAGATGGAGGCTTAATAACAATTGTTATTGTTCGAAAAAGGGGATGAGCTTTTGCTTTTCCCCTTTTTTGGTTTGGAGTGGTTTAAAGTAAATAATTATTTTTTCTCTATAGGTTGATAAAACCTCTTTATAATAACATTTCTTATTTTAAGATCGACCTCATTTTGAGGTATCCATAGATACGTTTGAAATAGATCATTCTTTGTTCTAACAATTTCAGGTAATAAAAATAGGCTCTTTAAGGTATACCATTCATTATCTACTAAAGTATCTCTATTAAATTCAATTGCTTTATATGCGTAATTTTTATCCTTGTACTTCATTGTTGTTACTAAAATAGGTTTTGTTTGATGAAAATTTTCAGAGCTTACCTCACACGAAACTTCAAGCCAAACATGAGCATAATTTTCAATTAGCTCCTTGTAATTTAAATCAACTATTCCATTAAACTCAACTCCCTTATCAATAGCTAACCAATTGCTATCATTATTTGATACTAACGTGTCATTTAAATTTTCATTCCCATAACTTTTCATGTAAACCGTATCGTTTTCATAATGATACTTTTTATTACTTTCTTCAAAGCTTAAATTAAAATTATAAGAGAGTTTATCGTTTTGTTCTTGAGTAGGAGAGGTTGTTTGTCCAAAAACATCCCAATAGTAAGCTTTTGTAATTCTATCTAATGGTAAAATACCTCTTTTATACTGCCAGGTTTGAAAGATATTTAAACCAACCCCTCCCAAAATAATACAGTAAATAAACCATTTTAATCTACCGATACGTAGGGTAGCAGACAAAAATGCTGCAAAAGGAATCATTATTAGGGGGTAAGACTGTATCATTGATCGTTGTCCAAAAGAGCCCGCATACCACCAATTATTCCACGCAGAAGCTAAATAGAAGAATAAAATAAATACAACTGTAATAGCTAAAAAGGTTTGCTTGTCTTTTCGATAAAGAAAATAAAAACCTATAATTCCAAAAATTGTTAAGGGAGTATATAAAACCCATCCTTTTCGATAACTAAATAATACTTCGAAAATAAAAGGACTGCTTAAGTTTAATCCCTCTCCATGATTATTACTATAGGAATAAACAACAAAACTATCTGTTAATGCATGCCAATATAGCATTTGTAATACTATTGGAAAAGAAGCTAACAAAATAGCTAGAATGATCATTTTATATTTCTCACGGATAATTTTAAATATATGTATCGGAAACTTTTTTATATTTTTTAATCCCCAAAGTACAGGAATAGCACACGCTATAATCTCTGTTTGCCTTGTGGCAATAAGTAAACCTAAGCTTCCTCCTAATAAAATAGTATTGATTATTGAACTATTTTTATGCCATTTAATAGTAGCTAGTATAACTGAGGCATACAAAAAAAACAATAGGTTATGAGGATCTACAGTACTTAATGTAATTCTAGCCCAGTAATTTGTTCCAAAAACTAAACACAATAACGTAATTGCCACAATATAATCTTTAAAATAAGTAAGTAGAATTTTCTTTAGAATCCAAATACTACCAATTATGTACATTACAGCACCAATAGTTACTGAATATACATAAGGAGCAGAAAAACCATCTTGTGGATATCCCATTATAGCAGCAATCCAATGACCTATAAAGAAGAAAGGAGAGAACATAATAGCTAATCCAATAGGGTATCTGGTCATTATTCTTCCATCATCATTGTATGAGTATAATTGATAAAAAGTATCTGAAATAAAATATTTTTGATGCAGTTGCTCATATATTGATATATCACTTATATCAATATCATTATAAATAAAGGTGGCTGGCAGATAAACATAATAACCAAATAAATCCCATGTGAATGGATTTGGAATTGGTTCAGAAAAAACTTGATAACAAATTATAATAGAAATTATCCCCCAAACATAAGTTGATGTTTTTAATTTTAAATTGAAAATCATTTTAAGTAACTAGGGGTTAATCTCACCTTTTTCGGATAATATTCTAGAAAGAAATTTAGTAGAATCAAAGTGACTAAAAATAATCATTAGCATAACAGTAATAGGCACACTTAATATTGCTCCAGTAAGTCCCCAAAGTGAACCCCAAAAAGTTAAGGCCAGCATAACAACTAAAGAGCTAAGATTTAAAGATTTACCCATAACTTTTGGTTCTACTATATTACCAACAATAATTTGTATAGCGCCTACTAACCCAAATACAAGTAGTAAATACGTTACATCATTAAACTGTAGGAAAGCAAAAAGAGCAGGAAATACAGTTGCAATTAAAGATCCGATGGAAGGAATAAAATTTAGAAGAAAGATTAATGCAGACCAAAACAAAGCAGAATCGACACCAATGCTTAAAAGCACAATGTAGCTTAAACCAGCAGTGAGCACACTCATGATAGTTTTCAACCCGATGTAATGCTCAATAGAAGTCCTTATTTGCTCCAAGGTTCCACTAACTTGATTAAAATTATCTTGGTTATCAAGTGTTCGACCAAGTTTCTCCCTAAAGTTTATTTCTTCAGAAAATATAAATACAACGTATAGTATAATTAAAAATAAATTACTGAATAAACTAGAAAGCGTCTTGAGAGAAGTGCTTAATATACTTGAAAGGTAGTTACTGTCAACTAAATTATCTTCTAGTTTAAACTGATCAATATTGAAGTAATTAAACACAAATTCATTTAGGTCTTTAAGGTTCGCTGTATATTGAGGAGCTTTTTTTAATAGAGTTTGAATATTACTCGCTAAAAGATTAATAATTGAAATATAAACAATAATGAAGATTATGGTAGAAGCCATTGTCCATATCCATCGAGGGAGTTTGTTGCCAATAACCGGAATTTGCATAAACAACTTTCTTAGGCTAATAATTAAAAACCAAATTAGTAATGCTAAAACCAAAGGAACAAGCAAACTCTTGCCAATAAACAGAATAAAAACCGAGCCTATTAGTATTAATATGGTATGTGAAATTTGATTTGTTGACATGTTACATTAACATTCCAACCACAACAGCGGTGAATAAACATGCGAGTGTACCCCCAATTAAAGCTTTAACCCCCAAGGAAGAAAGTAAACCTTTTCTATTTGGAACCAATGCACCAATACCACCAATTTGAATACCAATAGAAGCAAAGTTTGCAAAACCACAAAGCATATAGGTGGACATCACTACGGCTTTTCTAGATTGAAACAAACCACCAGCTTTCATTTCTCCTAATGTTTTATAAGCATAAAATTCATTTAAAATAGTTTTTTCGCCTAATAGCTGTCCCATTAAACGCATGTCATTCCAATTGTCAACACCAAGTAGTCCAGCTACAGGAGCAAATGTATATCCTAATATAAATTGGAAAGATAATCCATTGTAAGCTGTATGATCAGCTATTATTTCATTTAAGCCAGTATAATATCCAAACTTAGCTAAGAGCCAGTTTAAAAAATACATTAAAGCAGTAAATACTAAAAGCATTGCCCCTACGTTTACAGCTAGTTTCAGGCCGTCTGTAGTTCCATTAGTAATTGCTTCAAGCACGTTACTTCCAATTTTATCTTTTGGAATCTTCATTTCAGTATTGTACTTGTCTGTTTCAGGAACTAGCATTTTTGCAGCTACTACAGCGGCTGGAGCAGAAAGAATAGATGCTGTTAATAAATGCTTAGCAAAAAATGCCTCTTCAACAGGATCTCCACCACCTAAAAAACCAATATAAGCAGCTAACACGCCACCAGCAATTGTAGCCATTCCTCCAGTCATCAAACACATCAATTCAGATTTTGTCATTTTATCTAAATATGGTTTAATCAATAAAGGTGATTCAGTTTGTCCCATGAAAATATTTCCAGCGGCAGCCAAACTTTCAGCACCAGATAATCTCATAGTTTTTTTCATTACCCAAGCAAAAGCATAAACTATATATTGTATTATTCCTAGATAGTAAAATAAGCTCATAAGAGCAGAGAAAAAGATAATAGTGGGAAGAACTTTAAATGCAAAATTAATTAATCCAGCTTCAACATTATTTGTGACAAATGAACCGAAAACGAATTCTGTTCCTTTATCCGTAAACCCTATAAGCTTTATGAAACCACTACTTAAAGCATCAAAAAAAGTAGCAACAAATGGTACATAAAGTACAGATATTGCTAAAACTAATTGTATACTTAATCCTTTTATTACTAAACTCCAATTTATAGATTTTCGATTACTACTTAACAAATACGCAATAAATAATAATACAGCTAATCCTATAAGTCCTCTTGTTATTGAGTAAAAAGAAATACTTGATGATATAATTGTAGGTTTGTAATCAAAGACATACAGCTTTTTACTTTTAGGAGATTCTAATACAAGCTTATCATTAGTTACATCCCTTAATTTAAAAGAGATTGAAGCAAAGTCTTGATTTAGTTTACCATCACCCAATGAATTAATGATTTGTCCTTCAGAATAAAAATTTACTTTAGGATTTCCATCAATATCATATTCGTGAACAACAGAGTCTATTTGCGTATTAACTCCTTTTATAGGAGTATTTAGAACTAAAAAGTTGTCTTCTGAAAGTTCCCAATTTCCCGCTAATGTATCTGAGCCAGCATAAAACTGGAAATCTTTAGCTTCTTTTGTTTTTTTTAGCTCAATAAACTGGTTAGAGTCTACATTTTCCATTGTAGGGGAAATGTTCCAATACCTTACCAGTTGATCTTCTAATGATTTTTCTGCTTTTTTTGAACAACTTGATAAACCTACTAAAATAAGTAGTAGGAGAGGAAACCAATTTTTAGTGTTTAGAGTAAGATAGTTGGTTACTAAAGTTTTGCTAAATTTAATCATGGTGATTGGCGTTGCTCAGTTATTGCTGCCCGTTAAAGGCTTTTCAGCATAGTAGGAGGGAATTATTTTTGTCTTTTATTAATCTCATCTCTAAGTTTGGATGCCCTTTCATAATCTTCAGCATCAATAGCTTCTTGCAATTGTTGTTCTAATTCTTTAACCGAAAGTTCTTTTTTTGCTTGAGATTCCAACTCAATGATCATTTCCTCATCAATCTCTTCGCTTGAATGGTCTTCCTCTATATTTTCTTCCTCTAATAATATACCAGCAGAACTTAAAATAAATTCATAAGTAAATATTGGGCAGTTGAATCGAACAGCTATAGCTATAGCATCAGAAGTACGAGCATCAACTTCAATTTCTTTGCCTAATTCATTTTTGCAAATCAACTTTGAAAAAAAGATACCTTCAATTAAGTTGTAGACGATTACCTCACTAATAGTATAGTCAAACTCTTTAGCAAATGATTTAAATAAATCATGCGTTAATGGTCTACTTGGAGTCATTCCTTCAAGTTCAATGGCTATGGCCTGAGCTTCAAAACCACCAATAATAACCGGTAATCTTCTGCTACCTTCCATTTCACTTAGTACAAGTGCATATGCACCAGACTGTGTTTGGCTGTAGGATAAACCTACAATATCTAACTGAACTTTTTCCATGTTATTCTCCACGTGCTTTACCTAATAAAAGAAATGGGAAACTAACTTAGCTTCCCATTTACACAAAAATAATATAATTTTTTAATCCCTAAGGATTTCTAATTCCCAATTCATTAATTAGCTACACAAGTCAGCTAAAATCAAGAAATGTTTAATTAAGCTGATTTAAATTTTTTAACAGCTTCAGTTAATCTTGGTAATACTTCAAAAGCGTCACCAACCACACCGTAATCAGCAGCCTTAAAGAAAGGCGCCTCAGGATCTGTATTGATAACAACAATAACTTTTCCTCCATTAACACCAGCTAAATGCTGAATTGCTCCAGAAATACCTGCTGCGATATACAAGTTTGGACGGATAGCAACACCTGTTTGTCCTACATGCTCATGATGAGGTCTCCAACCGCTATCAGCAACTGGTCTAGAACAAGCTGTTGTAGCTTCTAAAGCATCCGCTAAATCTTCAACAATTCCCCAATTTTCAGGTCCTTTTAAACCTCTACCAGCAGAAACTACTAATTCAGCTTCTGGAAGAGGAGCTCTATCTCCTGATACCTCTGCTTGCTCAGTTATTGTAACTTTTGCAGAACCTAAATCTCCAGAAAATGAAGTTACTTCAGCAGAACCACTTCCTTCTGTTACACCTAAAGAGTTAGGTAAAACAGAAATTACCTTAACATCCGAATTTATTTTAACTAAACTTTGAGCTTTTCCTGAAAAAGCATTCACTTTTACTTTAAAATCTGAAGTAGGTAATTCAATGGCACCAGAAACAAATCCAGCGTTTAATCTTACAGCTACTCTTGGAGCTACCGCCTTACCTGTTAAATCTTGAGAGAAAATAATCACTTTAGCTCCTTCTGCTTGAGCAACTTCAGCGACTAACTTTGTTGTTTGTTGCCCATCAAGATCACCGTTGTGAGCAATTACTTTGCTTGCACCATACTTGCCTAATGCTGCTAAATCATCGTTTGAAGCATCACCAGATGTAACTACAACTGCTGAACCTCCACCTACTTGGCTTCCATAGCTAACTGCTTCTAAAGAGTTTTTTGCTACTCCACCTTTTGAATCTATATATACTAAAACTGACATATTCTTAAATTACTTTTGCTTCGTTATGTAATAAACTTACTAATTCGTCCATATTTTCTGGATCGATTAATTTCACACCACCTTTTTCTGGAGGTAGGCTATATTCAACTGTTTCTGTTAATGGAGTTACATCTGCTGGAGAAACCACATTCAACGGTTTTGTTCTCGCAGCCATAATTCCTCTCATATTAGGAATTCTTTGCTCAGCTAATCCTTTACTAGCACTTAAAACTAGTGGAGTAGATACCTGTACAGTTTCTTTTCCTCCTTTAGCTTCTCTCTTGATAGTTGCAGTACTTCCTGCTATTTGTAGATCAGTAGCTAATGAAACATAAGGTAAGTCTAATAATTCAGCAATCATAGCACCTACTTGAGAACCATTGTAATTAATAGTTTCTTTTCCTGTTAAAATCAGGTCAAATCCTTCGCTTTTAGCATATTCAGCAATTTGCTTAGCAGTAAAGAAAGCGTCTTTAGCTTCGCTATCAATACGAACAGCATTATCAGCACCAATAGCTAGTGCTTTTCTGATAATTGGATCATCAGCAGCTGTACCAACTGTAACTGTAGTAACTGTTCCACCATTTGCTTCTTTTAACTCAATTCCTCTTACAAGTGCATACCACTCATCGTAAGGATTAACGATATACTGAACACCAGCTTCATCAAACTTTGTGTTCCCATCAGTAAAGTTGATCTTAGCTGTAGTATCAGGAGCTTTACTAATACAAACTAGTATTTTCATATAATGATTTTTTTGTTATTTAGATTGATTCTTAACGAAGTTAATTATTTCATCGGATTTCTAAAAATATTATGCACGCATAATAAATTAGATGCTAATTATTAGTCTGTTAATCTTAAAAAGAATGAAAAATCAATAAAATGTTCCTCAAAAGTATCTAGTTTATTACTTTTAGTGATATTTAATAGGTTTTAATATGAAAACAGTTCAATTCAGAGAAGCACTTAGAGAAGCGATGAGCGAAGAGATGAGAAGAGATGAAGGGGTTTTTTTAATGGGGGAAGAAGTTGCTGAATATAATGGAGCATATAAGGTTAGTCAAGGAATGCTTGATGAGTTTGGTGCAGAGCGTGTAATTGATACTCCTATTGCTGAATTAGGTTTTGCAGGTATTGGAGTTGGTGCAGCTATGAATGGTTTAAGACCAGTAATTGAGTTTATGACTTGGAATTTTGCTATTCTAGCAGCTGATCAAATTATAAATAGTGCAGCAAAAATGTTGCAAATGAGTGGTGGGCAAATAAATGTACCTATTGTTTTTAGAGGAGGTAACGGACAAGCTGGTCAGTTAGCTGCTACTCATTCACAAAGCTTTGAGGCTTTTTACGCACATGTACCAGGGTTAAAAGTTATCACACCATCAACACCATATGATGCTAAGGGATTATTAAAAGCAGCCATTAGGGATAACGACCCTGTGGTTTTTCTTGAATCAGAAAAAATGTATGGCGATAAAGGAGAAATTCCTGAAGGAGAATACATTTTACCAATTGGTGTAGCTGATATTAAAAGAGAAGGTAGCGATGTTACGATCGTAACCTTTGGTAAGATAATCAAAGAGGTTTTTAAAGCTGCAGATGAACTAGAAAAAGAAGGTGTTTCTGTAGAGGTGATTGATTTAAGAACAATTCGTCCAATTGATTATGATGCAGTAGTTAATTCGATAAAGAAAACCAATAGATGTGTAGTTGTTGAGGAGAGTTGGCCTTTAGCGTCAATTTCTTCAGAAATAGCTTACCATCTACAGCGTTATGCTTTTGATTATCTAGATGCCCCAGTTTACAGAGTTACTCAAAGTGATACGCCATTTCCATTTGCTACATCTTTAATAGCAGAAGCTTTACCAAATCCAAAACGTATTATTGATGCTGTTAAAAGTGTGATGTATATCAACTAGTTAAAAAATATACTTACCTTTGTAATAAATTAATACCCTATGAAAAAGTTTTATGTGTTTATAGCTATATCTTCTCTAGTTTTAGCCGGATGTAAAATCGAAGATCCTATCGAAGAAGAAATGGAGCCTGTTATAGTAAACCCTTTAGCGTACACTTACGCTATGCAAGATTCTGTTTATAGAATTATTTATGATTCTAATGGAGTAATGGTGGATACTACTTATACAACTTCAGCGAATTATGCTGTTCGTTTAGAAGAAACCTCAGCTACGTCTTTGAATATCTATCTTTATAATACTGGCGATACACTTTTAGGAACTATTGTTGATTCTTCATTTGTTATACCTAATCAAAATGGAATAGAAGGTGGAGGTTATATTTCAACTGTTGATAGTACGTTGTTTTTAAACTATGAGTCTGAAAATGGCAAGTGGTTGCATCGAGCGATGAGTTTATAAGATGAGTATTTGTTTAAATACTTCTATTAATATTTTACAGAAGCACCTTTATTGGTGCTTTTTTTTGTGCTAAAAATTTAAATATTTACATTCGGAAAACCCAAGATGAAAAAATGAAGAGTCAAGAAGAGTTAGTAGAAGCGATTAAAGAAAAATATGAAGCTAGAGGGCAAAACCCTAACACTCACTTGGAGGGATTGTATCACAGTAAGCCAATTAATTACTGGGAATATTGTCAAATTGAGACGTTGTTAACGCTTCAAAGTACCAGAACTAACATTCCAGACGAGAAAATTTTTATCATGTATCATCAGATTAATGAATTATTATTCAAAATGGTGATGCATGAAGTAAAACAAGTAGCATCTAAAATTGATGAGTTAGATGTTCCATACTTCATTAGTAAATTAGGTAGAATAAAACGTTATTTTAATGTTTTAACCAGTTCTTATGATATCATGACAGAAGGTATGGAGGTGAAGCAGTATATGGAATTTAGAACAGCACTCATGCCTGCTAGCGGTTTCCAATCAGCTCAGTACCGAATGTTAGAATTATGTTTTACTGATATTGATAATTTAATTGATAACCGCTACAGACACACTGTAACTTCTGATACAAAACTTAAGGATAAGTTTGAAATGCTTTATTGGCAAGGTGCCATGAAAGATCCTAAAACAGGAGTGAAATCAGATACGCTACGATTATTTGAAGAAAAGTATAAGCACAAGCTAATTGGTTTTACAAAAGAATATCAAGACAGTAATATCTTGAAGTGCTACCAATCCTTATCAAAAGAAGATCAACAAAGCGAAGAACTTATCGAAGCACTTCGTGATATGGACTATACAATTAATGTTGAATGGGTAATGTCGCATTACCGTACCGCAGAAAAATACCTTGAAAGTACTGGTAAAACTGAAGCAGCAACAGGCGGAAGTCCATGGAAAAAATATATGCACCCTAAGTACCAAAAAAGAATCTTCTTTCCTCAGCTATGGTCTCAAGAGGAAATTGAAAATTGGGGGCATGATGTTTAATTACTAGATCACTGTCAGTAAAGACATGAAATCCTATTTTAAACCACTTTTAAAGTGGTTCTTAGTATATCCTTTTGTGATTGTTTTATGCACAGAGCTCACCTTTAGAGTTATGGGGTATGGAGTTTTTTATAATACTGATTATAACGTAAAAGCTGAACCCAATCATGCTTATATAGGTCACGAAACATTTGGTATAAGGCTAAATCCTGGAAATTATAAGATAACTTTAAATGATAAGGTAATATTCACTACCGCTCATAACTTGGGTGGTGTCCGTAAAACATTAGGCGCTAAATCTTTAGGTAAGCCTTCTGTAGTGTTTCTAGGTTGTTCATTTACTTATGGTTATGGAGTGAACGACAACAATACGTTTGCTAGTTATATTCAAGGGATGTTCCCGGATGAAAATGTACTAAACTTGGGAGTTATCGGCTACGGGACGATTCAATCATACTTACAACTTAAAAAACGATTAGCTACAGAAAAACCCAAACTAGCTGTACTTAATTTTTCATCCTTGCACTTTATGAGAAATACGCTTTCTCCTAGGTATCGGTCTAATTTAAAAATAGGGTATAAGCGATCATCAGATAAAGTAGAAACTTTGATGACTAAAGCTAGATTTCCCTATATGGATCATTGTGATGCCAAGATTAAATTTCAACCTTGGGAAACCATGTATAGTAATTGGCCGTTAAGAGATTGGTTGGCGAGTGTAAATGGTATGCAAATAATTTATGATCAGTATAGTTACCAAAGCGATGAGGTAAAAGTAACAGCTTGTATTATTAATAAAATGGATAGTATATGTAAGGAAAATAATGTGAGGTTTATTGTTTCCTGTTTGGACTCAAATGAAGAGACCAAAAGACTAAAAAAAATATTGTCTCCGTCTATCTATTGGCATGATATTAACTTTGATTTTTCTTCCAAAGAATTAACTCATTTGCCTTTTGATAGTCATCCAAATAAAAAGGGCCATAAGCTCATAGCAGACAAGCTTTATCCAATAATTAATAAATTATTGGTTGATTTAAAGGCTGATAAAGTAGATAATAAATACTTAGATTAAGAAATTAATAAAAGTGTATCAAGTAGTATTTTACATATGGCTATTAATTAATTCATTGCTCTTCATTCATGTTCTCCATGAGCTTGTTTTGGTTTATAAAGCTTTGAAATATAAAAATCCAAAATCGCCTGATCTAAAAAGAGATTTACCTAAAGTTACAGTCCAACTGCCTTTATATAATGAAAAGTATGTTGTTAAAAGGTTATTAAATGCTATTAGAAGACTTAATTATCCAAAGGATAAAATAGAGATTCAAATTTTAGATGATTCTACTGATGATACTTCTGAAATAATAAAAGTCTTTTTAAAAGAATTAAAAGAATCAGATTTTAACTTTCAACATATTCAAAGAAAAGAACGATCAGGCTTTAAGGCAGGAGCATTAGATTATGGATTAAAATTAAGTTCAGGAGATTACATCGCGATTTTTGATGCTGATTTCATTCCTGATAGTGAGTTTTTACTAAAAACAATAGCCCATTTTGATGAAGATAATATAGGATTAGTACAAACTCGCTGGCAGCATATTAACGAAGATTATTCACTTTTGACACGTGCTCAAGCAGTTATGCTAAATACTCATTTTTCTATAGAGCAAAGAGGACGAATACAAGCAAACGCTTTTATTAATTTTAATGGTACCGCTGGAGTATGGAGAAAAGAAACTATCATTGATGCAGGAGGCTGGAAAGCCGATACTTTAACAGAAGATTTAGACCTAAGTTTTAGGGCACAAGTAAAAGGTTGGAGGTTTAAATATTTATTTGATGTTGAATCACCAGCAGAACTACCAGTTACTTTTGAAGCCTACAAAACACAACAATTTAGATGGTCTAAAGGAGCTGCAGAATGCTTTAAGAAAAATATAACCTTATTATGGAAATCAGATGCTTCATTTGCAGCAAAAACCATTGGAACGTTCCATTTATTAAATAGTTCTATTTATCTACTAGTAGTAGGATTAATGCTCTTGAGTCCCTTCGTTTTTTATATTAGGCACAACAACTTAATTGATGCAAGCGAGACCTATTTATTGCTGATAGGGGAATCAATTGTATACCTATTATTTTTCATTTTTTTTGTAGGTCATCTCTTAGCATCTAAAAACAAGACAAAAGCAATTTTGTTATTTATTCCATCTTTATTAACCTATTTTTCAATGACAATGGGGGTTTCTATATACATGGTTTTGGGTATCCTTGAAGGCTATCGAGGCAAACAAACAGCTTTTATCCGAACACCAAAATTTGGAAATAAAGAAATACTCAAGCGGGTTAGTAAAGGATATGATTTTAAAAAAGAAAAAGGGATCAAGCTATTAGAGTTTATCGCCTTGATGTATGGTTTCTTTTGGTTGTTGTTAGGGTGCTATCAACTAAACCTGTTAACAGCAGTTTATGGAGCAATGTTAGTGTTTGGATTCTCTTTGGCGGTGTTTTTTAAACAACACACATTTAAAAAAACTAATCAAGATAAAGTTAAGCTAGCAATTCAATAAAATCTTGATAAAGATTTTCTCCTTTGTTTTTGTTGTACCAAACTTGTAAGTCTTTTTTGAACTCGTCCGTAAGTTTTCCATGCTCTTTTTTAAACGCATGAACCATTTTAGTTGCTTTGCTTGGTCTAGGTCCCCAAGTAAATAAAGTATTGTTGTTTTCATCTAAAGCAATGAGTTTAGGTATTGCTTGGTTGCCGTCAGTTAAGAATTGATCCATCAAATCTAAATGTTGATCCCTAAGCACAATTCTTAGGTCTATTTTGTCAGTGTACTCAGCTATTTTATTAATGTAGGGTAAGTTTTGTGCAGCGTCTCCACACCAGCCTTCCGTGATAACTAACCACGTTTGTTTCTGTTTAAGTTGTTTTAGTGTTAGTAAAATGCCATTGCTTAAAAGAGCTTTTTTGTCTAAACGATCCATTCGTTTATCATTTAAAAGGCTGTAATTATAAAGTGATAGACTTCCGTTTTTAGCAGTAGACTCCTTTCTGTCTAATAATTCCTTTATTAAAAATCTATACTTGGTATAGGTCATACTGGAATCAATTGATTTTAAAATGATTTTACTCATCGAATGGTTGTTTAATTAATTGGTCGGGGAGGCAACTGTTTTCTTACAATTATCGTTAAATGGACATTTAACAATAATTTATACTTTTCATAAAATTGTTGTTAATAAAGTAATGTTACTTTGACCATTAAAAATGTTATTTTAGTGTGTCAAATTAAAATAATTTATGTCAGCAAAAAATAAAAAGAAAAAAAGTTTAATAAGTAGAATTCTTAAATGGACAGGGATAACCTTTCTATTACTGATTATTCTATTAATTACACTCCCTTTTCTATTTAAAGATCAGTTGATTCAATTGGTTAAAAACGAAGCAAATAAAAACCTAAATGCTAAAGTTGATTTTGGTACGTTTGATCTTTCTCTTCTTAGTACATTTCCAGATTTTACTTTTGATATACAAGATGTAACTGTTGATGGTGTTGATCGTTTTGAGGGTGTTAGATTAGCAGAAATAAAGAACACAGCAATAGCATTAGATTTAATGAGTGTTATTGGAGGGGATAAAATAGAAATAAAAAAAGTAAAACTCCAAGAGCCAACTTTCCGTGTAATAGTTGATAAAGAAGGATTTGCTAATTACGATATTACTAAATCTGATTCTTCAGCTACAGATTCAACAACCACCGAAGTTGAAAGTACAGAACAAACAGAATATTCTATTGGATTACAAAACTTATCAATCGAAAAGGCAAATATAATTTATGATGACCAACTAGGAGCAATGTATGCTGAAGTTAAGAACCTTGATTTTGATCTTTCTGGTGATTTTACTCAAGATGTTTTTGATGCGTCTTCAAAACTAGGAATTGAAGAATTAACCTACCAAATGGATGGTGTTAATTACATGAGAGAAGATAAAGTAGCATTAGATGCTGATGTAACTATCGAAAACTTCACAAAATATACATTAAAAGAGAATAATCTAAAGGTAAATGAGTTAGACTTAGGTTTTGATGGATGGTTAGAAATGTTGGAAGAGTCTATGAACATGGATATTGCTTTCAAGTCTAAGCAAACCTCATTTAAAAGTATTTTATCACTGGTGCCTGCTGTTTACTTAACAGATTTTAAAGATGTCACTACAAAAGGTGATTTAGCACTAAACGGTTATGCTAAAGGAGAACTTAAAGGAGAAAGTTATCCAGAGTTTGGCTTAGATCTGTCAGTAGTAAATGGTTATTTTAAATATCCTGATTTGCCTAGCGCAGTAGAAAATATTAATATATCAACCAAAATATCACACCCACAGGGTATTGATGATTTAACAAGAGTCAATGTATCAAAGTTTCATATGGATTTAGCGAATAACCCAATAGATATTACGCTTAACCTTTCAACTCCTGTATCTGATCCTAAAATAAAAAGTGATATAGTAGCAAAAGTAGATTTAGCAACAATTAAAACAGTAATCCCTGTAAACGAAGGAGAAGATTACCAGGGGATGATTGATGCCGATCTTCATTTAGCGGGTAAGTTATCTTCACTTGAAAAAGAGCAATACCAAGATTTTAATGCAGAAGGTAAATTACTCGTACAAGATATTCTATACAAAAGTCCAGAATTGCCTTATGATGTGAAGGTAAGTTTAATGGATATGTTTTTTACACCACAATTTGTTGATCTAAAAGCATTAAACACACAAGTAGGATCTACCGATTTAGCGGTTAATGGTAAAATAGATAATATCTTGCTTTATGTTTTTAATGATGAGAATTTAAAAGGAACATTTAATGTGTCTTCGAACAAAATCAATGCGGACGAGTTGATGGCCGCTGTTCCCGAAGAAACTACTGGAAATATCGATGAGGCTGAAAAGTCAGAAGCTGCTAATAACCAAGCAGAAAGTAGTGTTATAGAAATTCCAGCTAATTATGATATTACCATGATGACTGATGTTAAAGAGATTTTATATGATGGTTTAACAATTAAAAATGTAAAAGGTAAAGTTGCAGTCAAAGATCAAATTGCTGAACTTGAAAATTTAAGTCTGAACACACTTGGTGGAAATGTATTAGTAAATGGTAGTTATAACACGCAAAAAGTTAATCCTAAAGTTGATTTTAACTATAATATTCAAAGTGTAGCTGTTGAGGAAATGGTAGAGTATATCAGTACCATTGAAACACTAGCTCCAATTGCAAAAAGATGTAGAGGGAAAATATCTACAAGCTTACAAATGTCTACATTGCTTGATCAAGAAATGAGTCCAATATTAAGTTCAATTTCTGGTATGGGAGATTTAAAATCGAATAATTTAGCAGTAGCTGGGGTTAAAGTGTTGGAAAGACTATCTGAGAAACTAAAAATCAAAGAACTATCAAATCAAACGATTAAAAATTTAAGTATGTCGTTTATGTTCCAAGATGGTAAAGTAATGGTTAAACCGTTTAATACTCAGATTTCTGGAATACAAACAAAAGTATCTGGAACTACAGGCTTTGATCAATCAATTGATTACGATATGGAAATGCAAGTTCCAAAAGCTAAGTTAGGTTCTCAAGCCAATGATGTGATGTCATCTTTGTTAGGTAAAGCTAATAGTGCTGTAGGATCAAATCTTACAATTCCTGATATTATCCCTGTAACAGTCACTATTGGGGGGACTGTAACAGATCCTAAATTAGTAACTAACCTTAAGGGACAGGCAACTAATGTAATTAATGATTTAAAAGATAAAGTTGTTGATACCATCAAGAAAACATTCAATGCTGAAATTGATAAGCTGATGGAAGATGCTCGTTCTCAAGCCGAAAAAATTAGAGCAGAAGCCAAAGAGCAGGCAGATAAATTAAGAGCTGAAGGAGCGAAAGCATCTGAAAAAGCTAAGCAGGAAGCGTTAAAATTAGCAGATAAATTAAAAGCTGAAGCATATAAAGCCGCTGAAGATGTAGAAAAAAGTGCAAAAAATCCATTGGAAAAAATAGCTAAACAAAAAGCTGCTGATAAAATCCGAAAAGAGGCTGATGAAAAGTATCAAAAAGCGGTAAAAGAAGCAGAAAATAAAGCTGCTATTCCTCAAAATCAAGCGAATCAAAAAGCAGATGCGTTAGAAAGTGAAGCGGATAAAAAAGCACAAGCAGTAATTGATGCAGCTCAAGTAAAAGCAAATAATATTAAACAGTAGTAGCAGACTATCGGAAAAGTGAAATTGATTTACTGTATAGCAATTATTTTTATACTTGTTTCTTTGCAAGTCAAAGGACAGCTATACATAAACGAAGTATCACAAGGTACTGGAAACCCTCCTGATGAGTTCATAGAATTAGTAGTTGTAGGACAAACAACTTGCGTAGATACATGCTTAGATATTCGCGGTTGGATTATTGATGATAACAATGGTTTTTTTGGTTCTTCTGGTATAGCAGGAGGTCATTTAAGACTTACAAATGACCCTCAATGGGCATGTGTTCCTTACGGGAGTATCATTGTTTTATATAGTAATTATAATACACCTGCTGGAGTTTCAATAGATTCAGCTGACAGTAATAATGATCAAATATATATACTCAACCCTACCATTCGAACACTAATTGAATCAGATGGAAGTTTGCCTGCTCCATCTACGCCCTCAGCAAGTTATGCTGGTGGTTCTTATGGTTCTGGTGGACAATGGAACATGCTAGCTTTAAGAAATGATGGAGATGTAATTCAACTGATTGATCCAACTAATTTAAATGCTTCCTTTTTCTCTGTAGGGTGGGGGGACGCTACAGGCACTTCAACTTACTTTACTGGTTCAGCAGCAAACTTATGTTATGCGTTTTATAATGATTTTTCTGATGATATAAACAATCAAACTAATTGGTCTGCATTAGGTATAGCAAATTCAACTCCAGGTGCTGCAAATAATGCAGCAAATCAATTGTGGCTAGATAACATGAAAACGGTTCAAAATTTTCCAGAAAGTTATGATACTATTCAAGGTTGTTCTGGAGATAGCGTTTTTTACCCTCCAACTAGTAGTTGGTACAGAACAAATAACACATTTACAGAGGTAATACCTATAGGAATATGTGATAGTACTGCATATCACACCATATACTTTAAACCTGTTTCAATAACTAATGATACAGTAATCGAATGCTCTATTGATAGTATAGAGTATAAAGGAAATTGGTATTATTCTGATACAATGGTTAATGATACCCTTTCGAATAGTAATGGTTGTGATAGTGTTGTTGAAGTCTACCTTTTATTCGGTACTAATACGCTTATCAGAGATACCCTTTTGGGGTGCGAAGGAGATAGTATATTCCTTAATGGAACTTGGTTTAAACAAGACACTTTAATCATCCAAAACCTTAATACAGTATCTGGATGTGATAGTACTATTGAAAATCATATTATCTTTTATCCATCAATGCTTATTGAAGACTCATTATATTATTGTGAAGGAGATACCATATCAATTAACGGAAAATTGGTTTACAATGATACTGTAACTACCGAAGTTTTTGCTTATGGTAATTGCGATAGTACAATTATAAATAGTTACTTTTTTCTTCCCAAAAAACAATCTTATGATACCATAGTATTTTGTTTTGGAGATAGTGTGGAGATTAATAATATGTGGTTTTCAAAAGATACTACATTAGTGGAGGTTTTTCTTACAACCATGTGTGATAGTGTTCACTCCATAACATTAACGGAGTTAGTTGAGGTGTTACCCATAACCGACTCTATGACGATTTGTCCAGGAGAATTTGTTCTGATAAATGGAATGCAATATACAAGTGATACAAACTTTACCGTAAGTTATACGACAACTATGTGCGATAGTATTGTTGATTATAAAGTAGAATTAATAGAAGTGCCTAATTTAAACATCTATGGAGATAGCACATTATGTTTAGAGAATAATGAAATGTTAACTTTAACAGCTTCTGATGGTTTTGATGACTATACTTGGAGTACTGGAGAGAGTGGTATTAGTACTGAAGTTAGTGAAAGCGGATCTTATTCAGTAGAAGCTATTTTTAGAGGTTGTTTGGCATCTGATACGATTCAGGTTGAGAAAATTTGGTGTGATTCCTCTTGTTTAAGATATATACCCAGTGCGATAACACCTAACAATGACGGTATAAATGATATGTTTAGTATAGCTTTTGATGACACTTTTTGTGATTTTAGCTCAGCTGAATACAGAATTTTTAACCGATGGGGTAAACTTATATTTACATCAGAGGAAATAACTGATTCTTGGGATGGTACATTCAAAGGTAGAGCGGTAGAACCAGATATTTATATTTATAAAATAAACTATTTGCTTAAAGGTGATGTTGAGCAAAGACATATCACCGGGCATTTATCTATTATTAAATAATTCCTAATACATAATAAGTGTACTATATTTGCGTGTATACAAGAAACCATAGCACGTATGAATAAACTGTTACTTTTTTTCTTATTGATCTTTTCCATGTCTTTATTCGCTCAAGATGAAGAAGAATGTCCTTTACCAGATAATAAAAAACTTAAAAAGCTTTACGAAAAGTCTTTTGATCGAAAAAAAGAAAAAAGTGCAGACAAGCGTTTCCTTATCCTCAAAGAAACAATTGATATAGATGATGAGTGTGTACCATGCTATTTTGAATTAGCAAAAAGAAGTTTCAAAAGAGCTAAAGCTAAAGGACTACCTTACAACGGATCTCGAGAGTTTTATGAAAAAGTAGAAGAATTATGCCCAGGCTATCACTCAGATGTATATTATTACTTAGGTATTATAAATTATGAAGAGAAAAAGTATGTTGAAGCAGAAAAACTCTTTAAGCAATTTATAGAGTTTAGAGATGAAAATGATAAAAAGTTTGCCCGGAATTACGATCAAAAGCTAGCAGCATCTAAAGCAATCCTACCCGAACTAGATTTTCAAAATAATTTTTTTGGAAAACCAGTTAAATTCGATCCTAAAGTAGTTCAAAATGTATCTACAAAAGGAGATGAATACCTTCCTATGATTTCACCAGATAATGAACTGTTATTTTTTACAAGAGCATCAGAGTTTAAGCGTTTAGGAGATATTCAAACAACAAAAAAAGAAGAGCTTGTGCTGGCTGAGCGTACTTTAGCCGCGATAGACTTTAATTCAGGAGAAGCTTTACCTCCGCCATTCAATGTAGGCGATAACTACGGGGGAGTGTCTATTTCTGTGGATAACAAAGAGCTTTACGTGTGTGCGTGTAGTATGACTCAAGTGGGAAGCCAACCATATAATAATTGTGACTTATATAGCACATCATATCAATACATTGATGATCCTAAAACAGGTAAAAAAATATATAAATGGTCAGAATTGAAAAATCTCGGACCAAATATTAATGGAGAAAATTCTTGGGAGGCTCAACCATCTATTTCTGCAGATGGGAAAACACTGTACTTTGCAACTGCACGTTCAGCCAATCGAGGAATAGATATTTATTATTCCGAAAAACAAGAAGATGGAACTTGGGGAAGAGCAAAGAGTATTGGTAATGTAATTAATACCGATAAAAATGAAAAAGCTCCCTTTATGCATACTGATAGTAAAACACTTTATTTTGCAGGTGAAGTAACCGGAAGTAGAAGAGGAGCTGGAGATTTTGATATCTTTTATACGAAGCAAGATGATAACGGTAAATGGTCAGAACCTAAAAATATTGGTTATCCAATTAACTCTAATCGAGCAGAAGAAGGACTAATTGTAAGTTTAGATGGTAGTATGGCTTATTTTTCTTCAGGAAAGTTTACCGATGGAGTTGGAGGTAAAGATATTTATGCTTTTGAACCACCTGAAGAGGCTAAACCCGAAAAAGTGGCTATTGTTAAAGCTACCATGAGAGACGAAAATGGAGATCCTGTCAAAAAAGCAAAATTTAAACTTACTTATGCCGACTCTAAAAAAGAAGAAGAAGTTGAAATTGAAACAGATGATGGTAAAGTGGCTTTGGTGGTAAGCATGGAAAAGGATGATAAAGTGCTTATCCAAAATAAAACGGAAGGAGCAGCATTTTCTTCACGTGTTATTGAGAAAAAGGAGATGAAAAACGGTGTTATCAAGGATAAAGACATCAAGGTTGAAAAGCTTAAAAAAGGGAGAGCATATAAAATCAACGACATAAACTTTGAAACAAACTCCTTCGAGTTAAATGAGAAGGTAGAGTTTATACTATCAGGATTAATTGATTACCTAAAAGATAATCCAAAAGTTAAAATTGAAATTCAGGGGCATACGGATGACGTAGGTAATAACAGTAATAACCTTGAATTATCAAAAAATAGAGCAAAAGCAGTTAAAGATTATATTACCTCTAAGGGAATAGAAGCAAGTCGTTTAACATCTAAAGGATTTGGAGAGACAAAGCCAAAATTACCGAATTCCAGTGAATATAATCGTTCCCTAAACCGTAGAACAGAATTTATGGTAGTTGATTTTTAATTTGTTGGTTTGATAGAACTTAAAGAATTTCTTGACGAAAAGGTAGAGGTGTATAATCAGAAAAACTTTATAACACTCGACCCTATTTCAATTCCTCATCAGTATAATTTAAAAGAGGATATTGAGATTGCTGGCTTACTGGCAGCAACAATTTCTTGGGGACAAAGGAAAACAATCATTAAGAATGCAAATCAGCTCGTGGAAATGATGGGAAATTCTCCCTTTGATTTTGTAATGGAGCATAACGAAGGCCAACTTGCTCGGCTAGATACATTTAAGCACCGTACGTTTAATGGAGAAGATGCTAAATATTTTATTCGTTCGTTACAGAATATCTATAAAAATCATGGAGGCTTAGAGAATTTATTTAAAACAAATTCAAAAAATACATTCGAAGCAATTGAAAATTTTAGAAATGTCTTTTTTTCAATAGCTGAAGAAAAAAACAAACGAACCCAAAAACATGTATCAAGTCCTGCAAAAGGTTCTGCAAGTAAACGAATTCACATGTTTTTACGCTGGATGGTAAGAAAAGATAACAAAGGAGTAGATTTTGGTTTGTGGAATGTATTAACACCTTCTCAGTTATCTTGTCCGTTAGATGTTCACTCGGGAAATGTAGCAAGAGCCTTAGGCTTGCTTAAAAGAAAACAAAATGATTGTAAAGCAGTAATTGAATTAGATACTGAATTAAGGGTTTTAGATCCTAATGATCCAGTAAAATATGATTTTGCTTTGTTTGGTTTGGGAGTTCATGAAGATTTTCTTCCAAGAAATTTTATTATTACTTAAATATTCACCGAAAATATTTAATTGCTTCCCAATAATAATTTATTAGTCTCAAGGCAGTAAATCCTATTTTAGTTTACCTAAAATTACGATATTCGTTAAGTAAACTAATTAAAGGTGTATTCATATGCTACAACTAGCAGAAATAAGAGAAAATAAAGAAGAGATTATAAAAAGATTAGCTGTTAAAAATTTTGATGCTCAATCAGTTATCGAGGCGGTCCTTCAAGCAGATGAAAAAAGAAGAGCTATTCAAACAGAATCAGATCAAATTTTAAGTGAGCGAAATACGATAAGTAAAGAGATTGGAAACCTCTTTAAGTCAGGAAAAGTGGAAGAAGCTAATGCTTTAAAAGCTAAAACGGGAGAAATTAATGATAAAGCAGAACTACTCAAAGTTGAGTTAAATAAAGCAGCTGACGAACTCCACGAATTACTGGTTCAATTACCAAATGTACCTCATGAGTTAGTCCCATTGGGTAAATCTGAAGATGATAATGAGACAGTTTATGAAGAAGGAGAAACAAAAGCACTACCAAAAGGTGCTAAACCTCACTGGGAGTTAGCTAAAGATTATGATTTAATTGATTTCGAATTAGGAGTTAAAATTACTGGAGCAGGATTTCCTGTTTATAAAGGTAAAGGAGCAAAACTTCAAAGAGCATTGATTAATTTTTTCTTAGCAGAAGCTGAAAAAGCTGGTTATGAAGAAATAATTCCTCCTTATGTTGTTAATGAAGCTTCAGGTTTCGGAACTGGACAATTACCAGACAAAGAGGGACAAATGTATCATGTAACAGCAGATGATTTATACCTTATCCCAACTGCGGAAGTTCCAGTAACTAACATTTTTAGAGATGAAATGTTAAATGAAAGTGATTTTCCTATCAAGTATACAGCTTATAGCCCATGCTTTAGAAGAGAAGCTGGTTCTTATGGAAAAGATGTTAGGGGATTAAATCGTTTACACCAATTTGAAAAAGTTGAAATCGTTCAAATTCAACATCCTGATAAATCATATGAAACCTTGGATGAAATGGTAGCCTACGTAAAGACTTTGTTACAAAAATTAGGGTTACAATTTCGTATTTTAAGATTATGCGGAGGCGATTTGAGTTTTACTTCAGCACTAACATATGATTTTGAAGTATATTCAGCTGCTCAGGAAAGATGGTTAGAGGTTAGCTCAGTATCTAATTTTGAGGCTTATCAAGCAAATCGTTTAAAGTTAAGATACAAGAACAAAGATGGAAAAAAAGTATTGGCTCATACACTTAACGGAAGTGCTTTAGCTTTGCCTAGAATTATGGCAGCAATACTTGAAAATTATCAAACAGAAGATGGTATTGATATCCCAGAAGCTCTTCAGCCATTTTTAACATTTAATAAGATATAAGTGATGAGAATATTCTTAAGTTTAGTTTTATTTTCTAGTATTTTAATAAGTTGTAAACAACCTTCTGCTGAAAATTCTATTTATAGAAATGATATACAGAAGTTAGACTCTGCCTTTAATCAGGTAACAAATAATTATCAAGAGTATAAAGAAATTGATAAAGAGGATTTGCATGTAAAAATCAGCAAAGCAAAAACCTTATACAAAGATGCACGTTCAAAATATAAATCTGATACATTAATTATAGATTATGACTATATACTGTCTATAATTAAAGCTACTTATGTGAAAGGAGGAGAAAAGATTTTATCTAAAGAAGCTTTTATAAATAAAGAATACGAATACAGTAAAAAACAACACAGCAGTTTAAGAGAAAACTTAGTTTACGAATCATTTACTTCTGATACTGCTGCTATGTATTTAAATTCAGAACTAAATGCACTGGGAGAGTTGAATAATACTATAGTTCAATACAATTCATTAGCAAGTGAAGCGTTAAATGATTACGACAGCTTAACAAATCGGTTAAGTGAAGTCGTTGAAAAATATGGTGTAAATGAGTAAAAAATTCCTTGTAATAATGCTTTCCTTTTTATCGTTTGTAGGTTTTTCTCAAACTACAGATGAGGAACTGGCTTATTATTACTATAACAACGAGGAATATGACAAAGCAAAACTATATTTAGAACGTGTTTACGATGTAAATCCATCTAAGCAAAACTTTGATTACTACCTAGCTACACTTCTTGAACTAAAAGAGTATAAGGACGCTGAGAAAATTTCTAAAAAGCAAGTGAAGCGATATCCTAAAAATGTATTTTATAAGGTGCAATTAGGAAGTATTTACGAAAAAATAGGGGAGGAGGATAAAGCAAAAAAATATTTTGATGAATTAGTTGAAGAACTTGATAAAACAAGTGGTTATGGAGCTTTTAGTCAATTAGGAAGTGAATTTACGCGTATTAATAAGCTTGATTATGCACTAGCGGTTTATCAAAAAGGTGAAAAAGTAATCAATAACCCACACCTTGGTTTTGGAATTTTAATAGCTGATATCTATGGGCGTCAAGGAAAAGACGAAGAGATGATTGATGCTTATTTGGATATTTTAAGTAAAAGAGAAGATCAGCTCGGACAAATAGAAAATATGTTGTCTAGAACGGTTGATTTTACGGAGGATAATAAAAAAGAAGAACGTCTAAGAGTTGAGTTACTACGAAGAATTCAAAAAAGTCCGGGTAAAACGGTATATAACCGATTGCTTATTTGGTATTATCAGCAGAGAAGTAATTTTAGATCTGCTTTTCTACAAGTTAAAGCATTAGATAAAAGAGAAAAAGCAGAAGGACGAGAAGTTTATCGGTTTGCTCAATTATGTATGTCTAATAAAGAGTATGATTTAGCTATTCAAGCCTATGATTATATACTAACAGAATTTAGTAATACCAATTATTTTTATTCTTCTGCAGAGCGTTCTATTTTGCAGGCATTACAAGCTAAAATCACTAAAAGTGCTGATTATACCAACGATGATTTAGTAAAATTGGAAGAAAGGTATTTAAAAACTTTAAAAGGAGTGGCTAACTATGCTGAAAGAACACCAGTAATGCTTGATTTAGTTGATTTAGAGGTGTATTATCTTCACGATTTGGATACAGCATTAATTTTATTAGATCAAGTCTTAGGATACCCCGGAATATCAAAATCAAACTTAGCGCTAGCAAAAATTGCAAAAGCAGATGTATTACTTATTAAAAATGATGTATGGGACGCATCTTTGCTTTATTTACAAGTTGAGAAAATGTATAAGGAAGATGTACTTGGACATACAGCTAAGTTTAAAAATGCAAAACTTTATTACTACACGGGAGATTACGAGTGGTGTCAAGCCCAATTAAATGGATTA
>CATLPG010000040.1 GCA_950054195.1 uncultured Saccharospirillaceae bacterium | reverse complement strand
CCCAACGTTAAGTTTGAACGTAACACAAGTTATTTTTTTTGATTGGACAAAACCTACGTATTTACTAGTAATTACATTCTGTTGTTTACCTTATTTATTGTTGTAAACATGTTTTGAGGGTGTTTTTTTAAGGTTTTTCTATAGTAATTGAAAGGTTATCACCGGGAATAGATGTTACTTCTTCCCAGTTACCATTACTATTTTGTTTTTCTAGAATGTAATGACTTACTCCTTCATTCCACTTACTGTAAGCAGTCCAGTTAAATTGAATATAATGATCGTCAACCGACTCTTTAGTTAGTAATATGCTTGAGGATATATTAGAGCTACTTGTTTGAATGTTACAAACACTTGATGGGGTTATGGTATAATAGTAGTTTTGATCATGTACATCTGTGTAACTATCTACATATGATCGTTGATCGATAGGTACATGTTTAATGAGTGAAAAATTAATCGTATCTGATGATCTCCATATGTCAAAACCAGTTACTTTTTCCATACCAAAGGTTGGTGTTTCCCATTCTGTTAATACTTCGATGTCATTAATTACCGTAGATCTAATGATTTTAGGAGATGCAGGAGCCGCTGTATCAAATACTTTTACTGATTGCATAGAATAATTATTCATACATCCAGCCACATCAGTTGTTAAGTAAATATCCCAATTTCCTGAAGAAAGCTTTGAAAACGGTTGCACATCATTGGAGTAAAGTGTATCATTATTATTAACAAATTGCCAAGTATATGTTGTAGCTGATGAATTTGAAGGAGAAATTAATTCAAAGTGGCGATTTTCACATATGATACTATCTACAATAGCGAAGTTAGCATTAGGAGTGGGAATTACATGATATGATGTAGTGTCATGATAAGTACAGCTTCCATTTTGTATGGTGTAAGAAACAGTATTTAACCCATAGTTTGCACTGGAAGGATCCACTAAACCGGTGAATGGATCAATAACACCACTTCCGCTCCAATAACCTAAACTATTGGTAGTTTCTAATAGAAAAGAAGAATCATACTCACAAACGGTTTCTGGTGCATAAATAGTAGCTGCAACCAGAGAGTCAATTGTTAGAATAGTAGTATCACTATCTCCACAGAAAGAATCAATAGTTTGAACAATGAGATGTTCCCCAGCTGCTAAGCTTGAAAGATTAAAAACATTATTTACATTGCTATCTCCATCAATATACCATTGACCAAGATTTATTGAACTAACAACTTGAAGTGTATCAGATGTTTCACAAACAGGGCTAAGACTCGGTAAACTAACTGAATATACTGGATGAACAATCACTTTTTTACTGGAGCTATCTACGCAACCATTTAAAGTCTCCAAAACTAATTTAATATCATAATTGCCTGTGTTTAAAGAACGTTGATGTGTGTCGCTCATACAAATAATATTTCCATTCATATACCATTTGTAGTAATTGGCAGAGGTAGTACTCTCAAGGCTAACTGTTAATGGCGAGCATCCTATAGTGTCAGATAATGCCCAGTCTGTATTAGGAAGTTTATGAATGGTAATATTTATATCTTTTGAGCTTATGTGTTGACAACCAAAACTATCAGATACTGCTAATGTTACATTATAACTATTGCTGCTATCATACTGATGAAAGGGTTCGGTTTGACTTGATGAATAACCATCTCCAAAAATCCAAGAATATGAGGTTGCTCCAACTGATTGATTAAGAAAGAAAATACTATCACTTTCACAGATGGAAGAATCTTGAATAGAAAAGTGAGCAGCTGGACCAGTTACTGTAATTAAGGATTGCACGGTGTCAGCACAACCAGAAATGCTTTCAGCTACCAGTGTAGTAGTATAGTTTCCGCCAATAGTATAAATTTGAATAGGTTCTTCTTTATTACTTACGTAACCATTTCCAAAGTCCCAACGATAATTCGAAGCATTATAAGAAGCGTTTGTAAAATAAGCGGGTTGAGGAGCACATCCGTTACTTATACTTGAAGAAAATTCTGCAACAACTTTATCGATTTTTATTTCTTTATCTAGTGTCAAAGTATCTGAGCAACCATCAGCACTAGTAACTATTAAAGTAACATCAAAGTTACCATTAGTGTCATATTCATGTATTGGAGACTGATTCAAATTGGTAGAACCATCTCCAAAATCCCAAAACCAAGAAACAGGGTTTTGAGAAGTTTCCGTAAATGAAATGGGGTAAGGTGCACACCCACTATCACTACTTAAAGCAATATCTGATTTAAATAATTCAATATTAGCTTTGCTTACAGATGCAGTACAACCATTTGAATCTACAATCGTTAGTGTGATAGAGTCTAGCGGTTTTGTATTAAAAGTATATGTGTTGTGTTGTAAATTAGAAGAGTTGCTATCTCCAAAATCCCATTCCCATGAAATTGGAGCGATACTCATATCAGTAAATTGAGCAGTTATGGGGAGGCAGTAACTATTTTGAGAAATTATAAAATCAACTGTAGCTCTACTTGCATCTTTTATTGATGTTTTTGTGTGGATAGCTGTACACTGATTTAACTTAGTTTCTAATGTCATGGAATAGCTTCCAGCATCATTTACAACTCCAATATAGTTTGTATCAGATGCTATTGTAGTGATATTAGTTGGTGTCCAAGAGTATGAGCTATTGTTACTGTCAACGGCAGTAGCATAAACGGTATCGCCAACGCATAGCTTTTTAGTTAAATCAAAATTAAAGTTACTATTTGGAGAAATCACAGAAATGGTCCCCAAATCATAGTTAATAATACAATTGTTACTATCAGAGACTTCAACTGATAGATTTTTTATCCCTTTAGTATTAAAAACGTAATATGATTGATTTGTAACTGAATTACCTCCATAGTTCCAATTTAGATTATAGTCATCACTAAAATTATGATTGATGAAAAATGTGTCCCCTAAACAAATTGAAGAGTCAAAGTCAAATGAAGAAGCAATTCCATTAGCTATGATTCCAATGGAGGAAGAATAACTGCAATTATTTGAATCTAATGTAGTTAATGTAAGTGAGTGGAGGTTTGTAGAATTAGATAAAAGTGTATCAATAGACGCAACGTGTTGCGGGAGTAACTCCCCATCAAAAGACCAGAAATAGTTGGATAATTGTGTGTTAGTTGATGAAATGTGTAAATCTATCTCATAACAAGATTCAGTAGATTGAACTGAAATATCACATGAATGACCTGTAACATTAATAAAATTAGGATAATAAAGAGTGTCTAAGTCATTTGGTGTTCCGTATTCAAGCATTAAGCTAAATAAACCTGTACTATCATAAGTGTGAGTAGGTATTTTATTTGTATCTATTGAGCCATCACCTAAATGCCATTTCCATACACTAGCAGTAGGCACAGGATTATCAATTGTAATTGTGATAGGATTACAGTATTGATTTTTAGGTGTACCTCCAGAAACTGGGGTTGTGCTCCAGTTGTCAGCTAAGGTACTAGTACCGTGTCCACCTTCATCAGATGCTTGTTTAACGAAGCAGCTATCTAAGTTTATTGAGAATATTTTACTACTCACACAACCCCAAGAAGATACACCTTCAAAATGAATGTTGTATTCTCCTTTGTTTGCATACGAATGTGTGTAAGTTAAACTGTCGGTAACTGTTCCATCGCCTAAATTCCAAGAACTACTATAACAATCATTGCATACTGCATCTAATAAGATTTCATTGCTAGAACAGTTAAGTGTAACATCAGTAGAATCAATAGTTAATGTTTTTACTTTAACTAAAGCAAAAGAGTCAATAGTCATGGCACAACCTGATGAATCTAAGGTGGTTAGTGATATTGTGTAATTACCTCCTTTGGTATACGTATGGATGGGATTTGATAAATTACTTATACTTCCATCACCAAAATTCCAATCCCAGTATCCATTTCCAAAGGAATAATTATAAAAGGAGACTGATAAAGGAGCACACCCTTCAAAATATCCAACTTCTAGTGTAGAAGGAATATTATTTTTAATTTCTACTGCGTCCATTTTAGTGAGAGAATCACTACACCCATAAGCATCAGAAACAACTAACTTAACATTATATGTGCCAGGTTTATTGAATATGTGTTGTGGGTTTTCTGCAAAGCTGGTATCCCCATTACTGAAGTACCAAGCAGAAGTTGCATGGTTTTGAGAATTGTTAGTAAAATCAACAGTTACAGGAGTACAATCAAAACTTGTTGGATTTGTGAATGCAGCAAAAGGTTTACTTACATTAATTTTTTGACTTAAAGTATCATAACATGCTCCAGTTTGATGAATCATTTTAACAATAAAACTTCCTGTATTTTTATACTTATATCTAAAATTCCTAACATTAGAAGAGGAGCCATCTCCAAATAACCATTTAATCTTATTTGCGTTGGTTGACAAAATATTGAAATTTACATATTCGTTATAACATGCATTAGTATCTGAAATTGAAAAAACAGTCGATGGTTTATCAATTGTTGTAATTATATTATTTTTTGTCGTAATTGTTCCACAGCCATTTAGTCGATTTACAATCATTGTAATATTAAATTGTCCCGCTGTATCAAAAGTGGTAGTAACAGTTTTACCTGTATCAGTTTTACCATTTCCAAAATCCCAATCTATTGATGATGCATTTAAAGCATTTGATTGTAATGTAATCGTAGAATTTATACAGGCAGTAGTTGTGGAAATCGAAAAATCATCATTTGATCTTATAGTTTTTAAAATATTTGTTTCATGTGTTGTGTCAATACAACCGTTCATGTCTTTTGTAATTAGTGATGCGTTAAAGCTTCCAAATTGATCAAAACTATGGGAAATTGAAGCTCCTTGATAAAAAGAGCTGTCAGATAAAAGCCATTGATAGGAACTTAATCCATTTGGTGAGGCATTTAGTTGAAAAATAAAAGAAGAATCACAAGATGTTGAATCACTTACTATCTGGATAGTTTTTTTTTGAACTGGGAAAATAGTTACTGTAGTAATCGTTGAATCAGATGAACATCCTTCATCATTTGAAGCAAATAAATTTATAGTATAAGTTCCAGGAGCTTCGTATATATATGATGGAGCCTCTCCAGATACTAAGTTGCCATCACCAAAATTCCAAATAAAGGATGTTGCGTTTAGGGAGTTATTTGTAATTTGTAATGATTGATTATTTATACAAGATGATAAAGGTGAAACTTGAGCATCAATCGTTGGTTTAGCTACAGCTTTAATAAAATTAGTTTGTTCAAAATGTCTTGAGGAGCCATCGGTATACGTAACATCTAACATTACTGTATAAACTCCAGGCTTTTTATAAATATGAATAGGATTAGCCTCTGTAGATGAACTACTATCGCCAAAATTCCATGTCCAAGACGATACATTTGCTTGGTTACTACTAAATGTAGTAACTAATGGTGCACAACCAATAGTATCTGTTGCTTGAATAGAATTAGAAATTAATGGTAATGAAGTTTGCGCTCTAAAAATAACACTTACTAACAGTAATAAGATAATTGATATATAGCTTTTCATGATATAGGGTTTATTAATAATTAAATATAGAAATGGAGGATAGAAAAGCTTATGTGAGGATTTTCTAACGTGAAACCTAACCTTCCTAAAGTGTTTTGTATGTATGTTTAGTAGCTTTTTACTTTGGAAAACTAAGAGCAAACGATAGAAAAGTCTAGTGCTAACAGGCAATTAAACAGATTCGATATTTGTTATAAATGCTTGAAGTATGAAGTTTTTAATATCAATATTAGTTTTGTTATCGTTTCATGTAACTGTTGCTCAACAACAAAAAAATAGTGAAGCCTATCGATTGATAGCTTATAATAATGGAAATCAATCTGTTAAAAGTGTCTCAAATACTGTTCAAATAAAAAAGAAGCTTCAGTTATACGTACCAAATGCTTTTACACCAGATGGAGATAATGTGAATGATTTGTTTGGAATAGAAGAACAAGGAATTGATGAATTTTCTATGGAGATTTTTAACCGATGGGGTGAGTTGGTTTATTCTACTGATGATCTTAATAAGAAATGGGATGGTAAAGACAATGGAAAAGAATGTAAGCAAGATGCTTATGTTTATGTTATTCAAGCCAAAGGCGAAGGTGACATAGCTTATACAACCCTTAGAGGTTCAGTAACTTTATTGAGATAAAATCTTAAAGATTAAAAGAGGTTTTTATTGCATCTAACTTTTTACTCAATGGATACTTATTAAATGTTCCGATAGCTTTGGCAATTAAATCACCAGTTTGTTTGTTTCTAATTTCACCAGTTGAGGTAATAAGCTTCTTTCCTTCAAAATCAACACTTCCTTTGGTAACAAGAACATCTCCAAACAAAACAGGTTTAAAATAGTTTATTTTAAACTCCACAGTAGATACGAGAAAGCCATTAGGAAGTGAAACTGACATCGATGCAGCTCCAATTGTGGCATCCATTAATGAAGCCACAACCCCTCCATGACAAGTGTTAGGGGAACTTAAATGTTTGTCAAGAATCGTCATTTCATAACCAACCGTTCCAGTCTTTGCAACGGTTAATTCCATGCCATTTTCTCGTTCAAACGTATTTATTTTTTTATAAAAAGCTATTGGATCCCCAAACATAATTATAGATAATTGTTAATAACAAATATATAAATACCACTAAAGAAACTCACAGGTCTTTAAAACAATTGCTATTTTTACTACTTACACAAAATGAGCTAAACACACATTTTATGGCTTGTACCACGGTTCAAGAAACAGTAAAAGAAATATTTACACGATATTTAGAGAAGAATGGACATCGTAAAACACCAGAGCGATTTGCTATCTTAAATGAAATTTTTGAGCAAAACGAACACTTTGATGTAGAGATGTTATACACGCTAATGAAAGAAAAAAACTATCGGGTTAGTAAAGCAACAATTTACAATACGATTGATTTATTATTAGCTTGTAATTTAATACGAAAACATCAATTTGGTAAAAATCTTGCGCAATTTGAGAAATCGTATGAATATAAAAGACACGATCATATCATTTTAACAGATACCGAAGAAGTTATTGAATTTTCTGATCCAAGAATCCAAGAAATTAAAAAAGATATTGAAGAAAAGTATGGAATTAGAGTAATACACCATTCCCTTTATTTTTACGCACAAAAAAACTAAGAATGAGTTTATCATACACATATCAGCTTGTTCCTGATACTAATATTGTTAGTATAGCACTTGAAGGCCGCCTATTAAGTAAAGAAGATGCGGCTGAAGCGACCCATATCATTGAACAGCAAATTGAAAAAGGTAACAATCAAGTTTTATTAAATATAGATAAGCTTGATTTTATGAATAGTACAGGCATTAATGTATTTATAAGTTACCTTACAAAATGTAGAAACAGTGGAGGAGAGTTAGTCATAACAAATGTTTCCCCTAAAATTGAGCAGTTATTAGTAGTAACAAAACTGTTTTCGGTATTTACAATTGCTCAAAACCAAGAAGAGGGATTATCTAAATTATTACAAACACAAGATTAAAATTATTTTATGGCTTTAGATGTATTGCTAGGGTTGCAGTGGGGAGACGAAGGTAAAGGTAAAATCGTTGATGTATTAACGCCTAATTATGATGTTATTGCTCGCTTTCAAGGTGGTCCTAATGCAGGACATACACTAGAGTTTAATAATATTAAGCATGTTTTACATACAATACCTTCTGGAATATTTAGAGAGGATACCGATAATGTAGTAGGAAACGGTGTAGTTATTGATCCGATTATTTTTGAAGAAGAAATCAAGAAACTTCAAGCAATGGATGTTGATGTAAACAGTAAATTATTTGTGTCTAAAAAAGCACATTTAATTTTACCAACTCATCGTTTGTTAGATGCAGCATCAGAAAAAGCAAAAGGAAAAGATAAAATAGGTTCAACCTTAAAAGGTATTGGCCCAACCTACATGGATAAGACAGGCAGAAATGGATTACGTGTTGGAGACATCTTAGCTGCAGATTTTGATGAAAGATATAATGAACTAGTTGAAAAACATAAGGGATTGCTCTCCTATTACGAGTTTGAATATGATTTATCAGAGAGCGAGAAAAAATGGTTTGCTTCTTTAGAAACCTTAAAATCTTTGAATTTAATTGATAGTGAGCATCAGCTTAATAATGATTTAAAACAAGGCAAAAACATTTTAGCAGAAGGAGCACAAGGAACATTGTTAGACATTGACTTTGGTTCATACCCATTTGTTACATCTTCTAATACAATTACAGCAGGAACTTGTACAGGTTTGGGTATTGCTCCAAATAAAATTGATAACATCATTGGTATTTTTAAGGCTTACTGCACAAGAGTAGGTAGCGGACCTTTTCCAACGGAGTTATTCGATGAAACAGGAGAAAAAATCCAAAAATTAGGACATGAATATGGAGCTACTACTGGTCGACCAAGAAGATGTGGATGGTTGGATTTACCAGCACTAAAATATGCCATCATGATTAATGGTGTAACTGAACTATCGATGATGAAAGCTGATGTATTATCTGGTTTTGATACATTAAAAGTATGTACACATTACTCAATTGATGGTAAACTATACGATTACATGCCTTACGATATTATTAATGCTAAAGTAGAGCCTGTTTACATTGAGCTTAAAGGGTGGCATGAAGATATAACAGCTGCGGAGTCTATGGATGAATTGCCAGAAGCACTTCATGATTATATTGAATTTCTTGAAAAAGAATTAGAACTTCCAATATCAATTGTTTCTGTAGGTCCTAATAGAAAACAAACATTACTCAGAAAACAATACGCATAATACCTTTGCGTTTATTTCTTGTTGAAAAAGAACTCACATATATTATTTACTAGGCTAATACTTGCAACAGTATTAGCTTTTTCTTTTTGTGGTACAATTAAGTCACAAAAAGATACTACTTCTAAAATTTATATTTTACCAGGGGCTGAATACTTAACAAACTTTGGAGATGAAATCGACAATGTAAAACTAGCTGGAAATGCTCGCTTTATGCATGATAGCGTTTTTATGGACTGTGATACAGCTTATATTTATAATAAAACACAATCCGTTCGAGCAGTTGGTAATATTAAAGTGAATAGGGGAGATACCCTTTTTATGTATGGAGATACCCTTAAGTATTTTGGGGAAACCAAAATGGCTTATGTATATGGTAACGTACGATTAGTTGAAAAAGATTTAACGTTAACTACAGATGCTATTGAGTTTGACCTCAATTCTAATATTGGAACATACAATACAGGAGGTAAAGTTGAGAGTAAAAAAAATAACAATACACTTATAAGTAAAAAGGGATATTACTTCTCCGATTTAAAAAAACTTAGTTTTAAAGATAGTGTGTCGCTAACGAACGATGATTATGTGATGAAGTCAGATACGCTTGACTATTTCGAAGAAACCGAAGTTGCTTATTTTAGTGGAAATACGACTATAGAAGGGGATAGCAGCTTTATTTTTTGTAAAAATGGCTGGTACGATACTAAAAATGATTTAGCTGAGTTTCGAAAGGATGCTTATCTAATAGCGAGTAAACGAAGACTAGAAGGAGATAGCTTATTTTACGATGGAAGAGAAAAGTATGCCAAAGCCATAGATCGTGTAACCATTACAGATAGCGCAAACAAAATGATCGTTAACGGAAATTTTGCTGAACATTTTGAAAAACTAAATATATCAATGGTAACCGATACACCTCGAGTAAAAAAGTGGTTTGAAGAAGGCGATACATTATATATGCTAGCGGATACTATTCGAGTTAAAAATGATACAACAAACAAAGATAGCAGGGTGTATGCCCATTATAAAGTACAGTTTTTTAAGGAAGACGTTCAAGGACTTTGTGATTCCATGATTTTCAAAGAAAAAGACTCTGTAATTCGTTTGTTTAATGATCCTGTTGTATGGTCAGAGAATAGCGAATTATTTGGAGATACAATCATTATTAAACTAGGTAAACAATCATTAGAATACATAGACCTTCAGAAAAATGCATTTGTGATTGAGCAAGTAAAAGAAATCCTTTTTAAAGATTCAACTAAAACTATCGCAGACACTAATCTTACTGATTATTTTAATCAAATAAAAGGGAAAAATATAAAAGGTGTTTTTCAACAAGATTCAATAAGAAAAGTATATGTTGATGGTAACGGACAAAGCATTTATTACACCAATGAACCAGGAGAACCTATTCAAGCACTTAACAAAATTATCTGCTCAAACATTATACTAACTTTCACTAATAATCAGGTAACTGATATTCTTTTTCTTAAGAAACCAGAAGGTACACTATACCCATTAAAAGATATTTCTGAAAATGATCGAAAACTTGAAGGCTTTAAATGGCTAGAAAATCGACCAGAAAAAAGTAACTTTAAGTAATACTTATTAATTATGAAATACTTAGCATTCTTATCACTAACAATCTTAATGAGTTGCACTGCTTCAAAACCAACTGTAAATCCTATTACTAATAATGAGGGTGATTTAGAAGGAATTATTACAACCGAAAACCTAAAAGAAGCACCTCACAAACAATGGTACTTAGAACATTATAATGAATATGAGGTAGATCAAAATACGCTAACACAGTTATCAGCTGTACCCAATTGGAAGCAAAACACTCAAATTATTATTTACCTAGGAACATGGTGTGAAGATAGTCATTTACAAGTGCCACACCTAGTGAAGATTTTTGATGAATTGGAATACTATAGCTTTACATTAATTGCTTTAGACAAAAACAAAACCTCAAAAAATAAAATAGAAGAAGGGGATAATATAAAGTTTGTTCCAACCATAGTTGTTAAGCAAAATCGTTCAGAAATTGGACGTATTGTTGAAGCTCCAATTGAGTCACTTGAAAAAGACTTGGTCAAAATTCTTTTAAGGGAAGAATATACGCCTAATTACTACAATGAATAATAGTAAATACTTGTGCCGTTAATCTATTTAATCGACACGAGTAATAATTAAAGCGTTAAAAAAGTCTTAATTTTTGTGTTTAAGCCAACCATTTTATTCTTTCTGTCGTTAGTATATTAAGAAAACAATAAAGAAGTACGGATACCGTATAACCAAAATTAGACGACAATGAGTAAAATTAACTCTAGGAGACTTTTGGTGTAAAAGAGATCATCTTTACCATTCAAATAGCCTCCATAAAACTTGAAACTATGGGAGCACACAACAACATATCCGACTATTTTGATTTTAGTAAGTTAAATAACCTAACACCAGCTAAGGGAAGAGTATTAATCTCTGAGCCTTTTGTAAATGATGATTATTTCACCAAATCAGTTATTCTACTTTGCGATTACAAAGAAGAAGGTGCATTCGGTTTTGTACTAAATAACTATATCGATCAACCAATTAATGAAATTATTGATGATTTTTCAGATTTTGACACTAAAATAAGTATTGGAGGTCCGGTAGAAACTAATTTACTCTTCTTCATCCATACACGACCAGATGTAATAGATGATAGCATAGAAATTCTTCCAGGATTATTTATGGGAGGACAGTTCAGTCAAATCAAGGAATTAGTAGAAAGTGATGAGCTTAAGAATAATGAGATTAAATTTTTCTTAGGTTACTCTGGATGGGATAAAGGGCAGCTAGATGATGAAGTAGCCAATAATTCTTGGTTTGTAGCTAATGTTAGTACAGAAACATTAATGAACTATCATGGGGATGATATTTGGCAAAAGCTTTTAGAATCTATGGGAGCAAAACATAAAGTAATAGCTACTTTTCCTAATAATCCACATTTGAATTAGTTATAATTAATTTACCCAGTTTGAGATTAACAATACTATTAATATTATTTCTATTACATTCTGTATATGGAAGATCAGATTGTGCCAATTCTGGTATTTGGGTTTCATCTATTTCCAAAGTTACAACTACAAATAGTTTGTTTTTGATAGAAGGGTATGCCCAGAGTATGGATGTTATTAAAAAATTAAATAAGGATTACCCGGTATACATAGAGTCATTTAATCATAAGGTTAGACTAGAGGTTATAATTTATAATAAAGGTGACTTTAATGTGAGTCAAGCAGTTTTAAAACCTACAGAGAAACTAATGAAATGGGTATCCTATGATATAAGAATCGAAAACTTAGAAGATCAACATCCGAAAAGTTATTGGGGAGATAATGAAGTAGACTTCCTTACAGGGGGATTCTACATTAGTGATGCTAGTGTTGGGTATACAAAATCATGTCAATTGACTGATCTTTCTTATAAAGAATCCTTTGTGAACTTTTATGGCTGTGGTCCATCAGTTAAAGCAAATTTCAATATGACGTTTTCTGATACGAACTATAAATATGTAGAAGTGGATTTAGCACATACGAAAACAGGCAGGCACACTAAGTACCTAGTTAATTATGATATGAAAAATAAGCAAGTGGTTGTTGGTCATGGAATGTGTTCTGGTGCTTTTGATTATACAAAAAATGGTAAGTATAAAGTGCGATTTCGTATCCCGAAAAGTACTGTGGATTCTCCCGAGAATGAATGGTCTGATTGGATCATATTTGATAGTCCTTATAAAAGTATAGATGCGAATTATTAGTCTTGAAAATTTAGTGTCTATTGTTTCGTGTTTGCTAACAGTATCGGTTGGTATAGCTCAAAATAATTTAAACAAAGGTGGGGATATCATCGATTACAGAAATAATAACGACAGTATAGTAGATACTATTTATAGTATTAAAGATGTTGACGAACCCTATCAATTTTTGGAAGGTGAAGCAGATTTTTTAAGTAATATTATTTCTAGTATTATGCTAGAGAATGATTTTGATGTCTCAAGTGTTCAAAGTAGGGTTTACATGAAATTTGTTGTTGAAAAAGATGGTAGTGTTTCAAATTTAGATATAATGAATGGAGGATATACTTTATCAAAGAACATTTTAGAAACGTTGAATATGGTAAAAATCCAACCCGCCAAACGTAAGGGAGAGGCAGTCCGTTCATACACTGTTTTACCAATATGCGTGTATTTAAGATGAGTAAGCTTTTTAAATATCCGCTCTGTTCAATAATGCTCTCATTATCGTTTCTAACATTTAGTCAAAGTGAAGAGCCATATGTTGTAGGTGTAAGACATTCTCCTCCATCCTTCAAGCTAGGAGAAACTGCTTTGTCAGACACCATCAATAAGTATATTAAAAACTATAGCATTCCCGATACCTTATCAAAAAATGCTAGAGTGTACGTTACTTTCAGGATAGACTCTACTGGAAACGCGTTTGATATTCAATTGGCAAGAGGTTACAACCCATATTTAGACTCAGTTGCTATGGATATAACTAAAATTGTAACTAGAGAAAAATGGAATCCTGGCACTTATCCTAAGCCAACTTCAATGACATTGCCGTTTACGTTTAAATCATCGCAAACTGATTAATTTTTCTTTACATCACTTGTTAAGTTTCTTAACTTAATAAAAAAAAGGAATGTCAACCCTATCCACAATAAAACAATCTCCAACATTCACAAAAGAATTAGTTGCTGATCCTAATCGAGAAGTTATTTCTAGACAAGTTAGAGATGCACACTTTTCTTATGTGAAGCCAATAGCATTTGATAATCCTAAATTGGTTCATTTCTCTGCTGATCTATTAACTGATTTAGGCGTTGAGGTTGATGATGAAGAGCTGTTTTTAGCCGCAATGTCTGGAAATAAATTGCTTGATGATTTTGAATCGTATGCGATGTGTTATGGCGGACATCAATTCGGGCAATGGGCTGGTCAATTAGGAGATGGAAGAGCCATCAATGTTTTTGAAAGTAAGTTTAAAAATGGTTTACAAACCCTTCAATTAAAAGGAGCAGGTCCAACAACTTACTCCAGACGAGCAGATGGTTTTGCGGTGCTACGATCATCCGTTAGAGAATATTTATGTAGTGAAGCTATGTACCATCTTGGAGTTCCAACAACTCGCGCTTTGTCACTTGTTAAATCTGGTGAACTTGTAACGCGGGATTTGCTTTACGATGGAAACCCAAAAGATGAACAAGGGGCAGTCGTTTGTCGTGTAGCTCCTACATTTATTCGTTTTGGAAGTTTTGAAATTTTGACGGCTAGAAAAGATGTTAAAAACCTCAAAAAACTAGCTGATTATACCATCAAACATTTTTATCCATCATTCATTGATAACGATAATAAATACCTGGATTTTTATAAGGCAGTAGTTATTAAAACCAAAGACTTAATCATCGATTGGATGCGTGTTGGTTTTGTCCATGGGGTAATGAATACCGATAACTTGTCCATTTTAGGATTAACCATTGACTATGGTCCTTATGGATGGTTGGAAGATTACGATCCTACTTGGACACCAAACATTACTGATGCCCAAGGCAGAAGGTATCGTTTTGAAAATCAACCAAACATTGCATTGTGGAATTTGATGCAATTAGCTAATGCTCTTTATCCATTGATTAAAGATGTTGCGGTATTGGAGGCTGAGTTAGAACGTTTCAAAAAGGAATATTTAGAAGATTATAATTCGATGATGTTAAGTAAAATAGGAGTTTTTGATTCAAAAAATAAACATCTTATTCCAGAACTAGAAACATTGATGTTTCGATCATCGTTGGATTATATTCTGTTTTTTCGTGAGCTTTCAAAAAATAAAGAGCTCACTCCTCAAGCTTTTGTGGAGATACTTGAAATGACTTCTTATCTTGAAAAACATGAACTCCAAGAAGACATTGAAAAGTGGAAAAAATGGTTTTCGAAGTATCAAGAAGTATTAGGAAAAGAAAAACTATCTACAGAAGAAAGGAGCAAAAAGATGAAAGCCATCAATCCTAAGTATGTCCTCAGAAATTACATGGCTCAATTAGCTATTGAAGCATCTGAAAAAGGAGATAATTCCATCATTGAAGAACTGTATCAATTATTATTAAATCCATATGGAGAACAGCCAACAATGGAAAAGTGGTATAAAAAACGACCCGATTGGGCAAAAAATAAGCCTGGTTGTTCCATGCTATCTTGTAGTTCTTAACTTTGTAAAATGAACCAGACTACATACATTCAACAGATATTAAATCTTCCAGAAAAGTCAATTAAAAATACCATCGATTTATTAGAGGATGGAGCTACAGTTCCTTTTATTTCTCGTTATCGTAAAGAAAAAACGGGAGGATTAGATGAAGTTCAAATTACAAGCATCAAAGATGAACTAGGCAAATGGAAAGATCTTGAAAAGCGAAAGGAAACGATCATCAAGGCAATTAAAGAGCAAGAGAAATGGGATGACGAAATAGAACGAAGAATAGCTTCTTGCTTTGACATGAATCAACTGGAAGATATTTATTTGCCTTTTAAAAAGAAGAAAAAAACAAAAGCTTCTGTTGCTAGAGAAAAAGGTTTGGAACCATTAGCAAAAATGATTATGAGTCAGCACGAAGAAGATGTTGAACGTTTAGCGAATCGCTTCGTTAAAGGAGAGGTAGAAAGTATAGAAGATGCACTAGCTGGAGCTAGAGACATCATGGCAGAGTGGATCAATGAAAGGCAGCGAGTAAGGGATGTAGTAAGAAGAAAATTTCAGCATGAAGCCATTGTAGAAGCTAAAGTTGCAAAAGGAAAAGAGGAAGAAGGAGAAAAGTTTAAAGACTACTTCAGTTATCAAGAGCCCATCAAAAAAGCAAAACCTCATCGAATTTTAGCCTTGTTTAGAGGAGAAAATGAAGGCTTTTTAAAGCTAAAAATAGAGCCCTCCGAAGCTGAGACAGTAGAAAAAATAGAGGGAGTAGTTGCTAAAGTATGGAACGAAAGCGCTCGTGAAGTTCGGTTAGCAGCAAAAGATGCTTACAAAAGATTACTTAAACCATCAATCGAAAATGAAATCAGAAAAGAACTCAAGCTAAAAGCGGATTTATCTGCTATAGAAGTCTTTTCAACCAACCTTAGACAACTCTTGCTGGCTTCACCAGTTGGTCAAAAAAATGTGTTAGCCATTGACCCAGGGTATAGAACAGGTTGTAAGGTAGTTTGTCTATCTCAAAATGGAGATCTAAAGCATAATGAAACCATTTTTCCACATCCGCCTCAAAAAGATACTGCTCAAGCAAAGAGAAAGATCAGCAGCTTAGTGCAACAATATAAAATAGAAGTTATAGCTATTGGTAATGGAACAGCAAGTAGAGAAACAGAAAACTTCATCAAAAATATTCGCTACGATCGATCATTAGAGGTTTATGTGGTGAGTGAAGATGGAGCATCTATTTATTCAGCATCAAAAGTAGCAAGAGAAGAATTTCCATCGTATGATGTAACGGTTAGAGGAGCCGTGTCCATAGGAAGAAGGTTAATGGATCCTTTGGCAGAATTAGTGAAAATTGATGCGAAATCAATAGGAGTAGGGCAGTACCAACACGATGTAGATCAAAAGTTATTAAAACAAAAACTAGATGAAGTCGTAGAGAGCTGTGTTAACCAGGTAGGAGTTGATGTTAATACAGCTAGTAAATATATTTTAACCTATATATCAGGTTTAGGAGAGCAGTTAGCAGAAAATATCGTTCAATATAGAAAAGAAAATGGTCCGTTTAAAAGCAGAATGGAACTTAAAAAAGTAGAACGCATGGGAGCTAAATCGTTTGAGCAAGCTGCTGGGTTTTTGCGTATTTCAAATGGAAAAAACCCATTAGATAATACAACACTGCACCCAGAAAACTATGATATTGCTAAACAAATAGCAAAAGACTTAAATCTTAATCTAGAGGAATTGGTTGGAAATGAAAGAGTAAAAGAAACTAACCCAATTAACTACCAAGATGAAGAAAGAGGAGCTATTACGATAGAACAAGTATTAAAGGAACTGTCAAAACCAACTCATGATCCAAGGAAAAAAGCAAAAGTATTTTCTTTCTCTGATCAATTATCAACAATAAAAGATGTTAAAGAGGGTATGGAAGTACCAGGGATTGTAACCAATATCACCGATTTTGGTGCTTTTGTTGATATAGGCATTAAAGAAAATGGATTAGTTCATATTTCTCAAATAGTTGATGAATATATTGCTCATCCTTCAGAAAAGTTAGCTATTCATCAACATGTTAAGGTAAAAGTGGTATCTGTAGATAGTGATAGAAAACGAATAGGACTTTCAATGAAACTTTAGTTTTAGGGAAAAATTAACAATTTATTTGACTTACCAGATGTGAATGTTTGGTGTTTCTATCGTAGCTTTACAATGAATTAACCTCATTATTATGAAAAAAATACTTTCTTACATATTAACCCCCATATTTTATATTGCATTTGGTTTAGTTTTGGTGTTTTTTCATCCGTTACAATGGATAGCAGTTAAGTTAAATATGATGAAATTACACACCAAAATTGTTAATTTCTTGAACTTTTCAATTATTCGTACCCTAGGACTTTTAGGAACTACAATAAAATTTGAGCAACCAGTTAAGTTGCCTAAAGACAGACCGATCATTTTTGTTTCCAATCACCAAAGTATGTATGATATCCCTCCTTTAATTTGGTTTTTAAGAAAACATCAACCGAAGTTCGTATCCAAAATGTCATTAGGAAAGGGGATCCCAAGTATATCTATTAATTTAAGAGAAGGTGGTTCGGTTCTTATTGATCGAGCTAAACCAACAGAAGCAGTAGAGAAATTAAAAAACTTCGGTAAATACATTGAAAAGAACCTTAAAAGTGCGGTTATCTTCCCTGAAGGTACTAGAAGTAAAAATGGTGAAATGAAACCTTTTAAGGAGAAGGGACTAAAAACTCTTTTGGACTTTGCTCCAAATGCACTAGTAGTTCCCGTAACCATTAATAATACCTATAAACTAACAGGTGATAGTAATTTTCCTCTAGGTGTTTTTAGTCGAATAAGCCTTTATGTTCACCAGCCAGTTGATCGTACATCAGGAATTAGTGATATGATCCAGCAGATTGAAACTGCCATAAAGAGCAAGTTAATATTTAGTTGATAAGTATTTACACTTAAGTGTTAAGTGTTTGTGCTTTATTTTGTACTTTTATTAGTACTATGAAACAGCTTTTATTTCTTCTATCTATTTCAATTCCTTTGTGTTACAAGGCAGCTCCTAAATTGCCAATAGTTGAATACGAGGGTAGAGAAATGCATCTATACTCTTATGAGGAACTCAAAGAGGTAAAAGACTTTAATGAGGTGGAAGCTATTGATCTTACAGCTGAAAATTTAATAAGCATTAATGGAATTGCAGCTTATAGTAATCTAAGATACCTCAAGCTTAGTGGTAATAAGGATTTAAAAGGATTTTCAGGATTAAGTAGATTAAAAAAATTGGAAGTAATCTTTTTAATTAAATGTGATTTAACTGAAATTCCAGAAGAAATCGCTAAATGTACATCATTAAAGAAATTATATTTTAACGGTAATTCATTAAAAGACATCTCTCGCGTAACCTCTTTGGTTAATTTAAAAGAGTTGGATTTTATCAATTGTGACTTGAAAGAAATTCCAAAAGGATTTTCTAACTTAAAAAACTTGAAAAAACTTTATTTGTTTGATAATAAGTCGTTAACTGATATTAGTAACTTGAATGGGCTAAATAATCTAGAACATCTTCAATTAAGCTTCTGTGGTTTAAAAAAATTGCCTGAAGAACTTAAAACACTTAAAAACCTAAAAAAAATATATTTATTAGGAAACTACCAATTATTTGATGTAAGTGAATTAGGAGAATTACCTTTATTAGAAGAGATTAATCTAGACGAGTGTAACATTAAAGAGTTACCCAGGTCGTTAACAAATGCTAAATACTTAAAGCGTATTTATCTCTATGATAATGCAAATCTTAAAAATGTTCAAGTGTTAAAAAAAATCCCTACTTTAGTTGAGGTGGATGTTACTGATACTTCGGTTGATAAAACTCAAGTTAATCAGTTACGAGCATCAATTAGAGAATTAACTGTTTATCACTAGAATATTATATGAATAAAGTCTACTTATTAATAGTATCATTTTTCATTGGAGCTATTGGGATTTCACAAATTACTTATCAAGCAACTAACTACGCTACGGCAGGTTACAGCATGAAACAATCACGTACAACTTTAAATATGGCAGCTTTTGATTTTGCCACTACAGGGACTAACTATGTTTGGGATTTTTCAAGTCTTCAAAAAGAAGAAAATAAAGTAGAGAAAGTTTTAAGCGGCTCTAATTCTGGGTATCAAGCTGCTTTTATTGGTCAGTGCATTCTTAATGGAGGAAATCCTATTACATGTAACAGTACATGGAATGATTATTCCGATCAAGCACGTTTGTTGGCAGACTCGATAGATGCACAGGTTTTTACTATTTATGATGTTACTACGATAATGTCTTTTAATGGCAATGATCTTGTGGCAAATGTTCAAGGAGCAAAAGTAGATGATACATCAGGAAACAGAATACCTATAACTAGCGAGTATACAGATAAAGATACCGTATATAATTTTCCTTTATCTTTTGGGAATACGTTTACTTGTCATGGTACGTGGGAAATTGATATGAATCCGGTAGGGTTTGATGTCCGTGTGATAGCTAATTATGACAGAAATTATGAAGTTGATGGGTGGGGAAGTTTAATAACTCCTTATAAGTATCACAGCGATGTATTACGCGTAAGAACACAAATCGATGAGATTGATTCAGCTTACCTCAATGGTTTTCCTTTTGCAACCGAAAGAATCATGGTTCAATACTCGTGGTTTGATCTAAATTATGGATTACCAGTTATGGAGGCATTAGGACAAATAAATAATAATATAGAAGAGATAAATGCTGTAACGTATTTAGATTCTACAAATTATTCAAGCATCAAAGAAAAACAAGCGCTTACTTTTAAGGTGTTTCCAAATCCTGCTCAAGAATTTATAACTATATCTTCTAGTGAGAACATCAAGTTTACTACAATTAGAATTTTGACAATGGATGGTAAAGAGGTTCTCAGAAGTCAGGCAAATAATAGCAACATTAATATTTTTTCTTTAGATAAAGGCACTTACCTCATTGGTTTATACGATGAAAACAATGTTGTTGGGATGAAGAAATTTACTAAAAATTAAATCTCTGAGTTAATAGAATCCGTTAGAAGAGTATGTACTCCATGCTCTTTTTTTGTTAAAAACAGTTAATTTGTTTAAAACATATGTTAGTGTTTTTTGCTTAATTGATAGTTTTACTATTATATTTGTGTGTAAATGTAGTCTATGCAAGAATTTGGTAGTAAAATAACAATTAAGGTTAATGAAGGTGTGTATCTAAAGTCTCCAGACTCGTCTGTATTGGGAGGTAAGATACTTCGTGGAGGAATTGATCTTATCGATGAAATAGGTTTTGAAGATTTTACCTTTAAAAAGTTAGCTTCAAAAATTGGATCTACCGAAGCATCTATATACAGGTATTTTGAAAGTAAACATCATTTACTAGTTTATTTAGTTTTGTGGTACTGGGGATGGCAAGAATACCGGTTAATTCTTCGGACAATGAACGTAGAGGATCCGATTGATCGATTAAAAAGAGCACTACTTGTTGTAACCGAAGAGATCCAAGAAGATTCAACTTTCTTACAAATTAACGAAGTTAAACTCCAACAAATTGTTATTGCAGAATCGTCTAAAATCTACATGAATAAAAAAGTAGATAAAGACAACGAACAAGGTTTTTTTGTACAATATAAAGATGTGGTGGAGCGTATTAGTAAAATTATATTAGAGGTGAATACTTCGTTTAAATATCCTCATATGTTAGTAACTACAGTAATTGAAGGGGCTCACCACCAGCGTTTTTTTGCAAAGCATTTACCTAAATTAACTGATTGTTTAGATGGAGAGGATTCCATTGTAAAGTTTTATCAGGAATTAGTTATTAAAGAAATCACTAAGTAATGGAAGAATCAACTCAAATTACTCCGATGCAACGTTTCTGGCGACTAATTAAGCCAGATAAAAAAGAAGTTAGAAACATCTATGTATACGCAATATTTTTAGCATTAGTAAACCTTACACTACCTGTTGGTATACAGTCAATTATTAATTTGATACAAGGAGGTCAAGTAAGTACCTCGTTAGTTATGCTAATAATATTTGTAATAGCAGGTGTTGGTTTATCAGGTGTACTTCAAATACATCAATTACAAATAACAGAATACCTTCAGCAAAAAATATTTGCTAGAGCAGCATTTGAATTTGCTTATCGAATACCAAAAATCAAATTAGAAGCGATTTACAAGCATTATGCCCCCGAACTTATGAACCGTTTCTTTGATATTGTTTCTGTTCAAAAAGGATTGTCAAAAGTATTGATAGATTTTTCTACAGCTACAATTCAAACAGTATTTGGTTTAATATTACTCTCGCTTTATCATCCATTCTTTGTAGTTTTTAGTTTGGTATTGATCCTATTAATTTATTCCATTTTTAGGTTTACTTCAAAAATTGGTTTACGTACTAGCTTAGAAGAATCTAAGAATAAATATAAAGCGGCACACTGGCTACAGGAACTTGCTCGAACAGGTATTACATTTAAATTAGCAGGAGTAACTAAACTGCACCTTGAAAGAACAAATGATATCATTGATGATTATACGGAGTCTAGAGACAGGCACTTTACCATACTCAAAACACAGTATATTTTACTTGTTATTTTTAAGGTATTAGTTGCTGCAGGTTTACTTATTGCTGGAAGTTTATTAGTAATTGATCAACAGATGAATATTGGACAATTCGTAGCTGCTGAAATTATTATACTTATGGTTTTAGGAGCTGTAGAGAAACTTGTTTTGAGTTTAGAAACGATTTATGATATCTTAACATCATTAGAAAAAGTAGGACAAGTAACAGATTTAGAGCTTGAGGAAGATGAAGGGCTAGATATTATGAAAAGCATTAATGGACATGGATTAAAAGTTTCTTTACAGAATGTTTGCTTTACTTATCCTGGTCAAGACAAACGAATTTTTAATAAAGTTTCTATTAACATAAAACCTGGAGAAAATGTATTAATCTATGGAGACAGTGATTCAGGGAAAACAACTTTACTTTATTTGTTATCAGGTGTATATAAAATAGAGTCGGGATCACTAACATTCAATGATCTTCCTGTGGGTAACTTAAACCCAAACTATTTACGATCTGTTATAGGAGATTGTTTAATGGATGAATTGCTTTTTGAAGGAACATTATATGAAAATATAACCATGGGTAGACCAAATGCTACCTTTGAAAATGTTCGATGGGCGGTTAATAACTTAGGTTTAACAGATTTTGTTAATGAATTACCTAAAGGTTTAAATACAAAAATAGATCCAGAAGGAAGGCAATTCTCTAAAGGTGTTGTCGATAAACTATTGCTAGCTAGAAGTATTGCTGATAAACCAAGATTGCTTTTAATAAAAGATGCTTTTACCGCTATGGTTTCAGCCGAAAGAGAACAAATATTATCTTTTTTAAGTGATAAAAACAACCCATGGACAATGGTTGTCGTATCTGGTGATGAAAACTGGAAAAGAAAAGTAGATCGTATTTTCAAAGCAGAAAATGCTTCGTTAAGTGAAATTCAAAATAAGTAACCCATGCTGAACATTTCAAGAGAAAAAGTATCGGATAAAATAAAAAGCTACGGGTTTGAAGCACTAACAAAAGTTGAAGCTAAAAAATCCAATAAAGTATTACGTAAAATAATTTATGTTGGGTTAGCTATTACATTTGTTATTATGTTTTTACCATGGACACAAAACATACGAACCAATGGCAAAGTAACAACACTAAAACCTGGTCAGAGGCCACAAAGTATAAATACTGTAATAGCTGGTCAAATTATGTATTGGTATGTACAGGAGGGAGATTTTGTTAGAAAAGGAGATACCATTTTACGTATTGCAGAGGTGAAATCAGAGTACTTTGATGATAAACTTTTAAATAGAACAAAAGATCAAGTTGAATTTAAAAAGAACTCGATCAATGCCTACGATAACAAAATAAAAACCCAAACAGATCAAATGGCTTTGTTAACGAATCAACGAGATTTAAAAGTTGAACAGTTACAAATTAAATTAGCTCAGTCAAAACTTAAGGTTCAAAACGATAGTTTATCATACGATGCTGCTAAAACATACTATTTGATAGCTCAAGCCCAGTTTAAGCGTGCAGATAGCTTGTATAAAGATGGTTTAAAGTCGCTTACCGACTGGGAGAAAAGGAGAAACAACCTTCAAGACGCAAAAGCCAAAGAAACTACAGCCAAAAACAAATGGTTGAACAGTAAAAATGAGTTATTCTCTATTTTATTAGAAATATCAAATACACAAGTAAAGTATAAAAATGATATTAATAAACTTCAATCAGATTTGTTTTCTACCCAATCTAATAAATTAGATGCAGAAACAAATCTAAGTAAGCTTGAAAATCAATTTAGTAATTACGAGTATAGAAATAAACTTTATCATATTTTAGCGCCACAATCAGGGTATATTACAAAAACAATTACTTCGGGAATAGGAGAAACAATTAAAGAGGGGGAGAAAGTAGTAACACTCATGCCACAAGATTATGAGCTGGCCGTTGAATTATATGTAGAACCTATTGATTTACCTCTAATTAATATAGGAGAAAGGGTACGTATTCAATTTGATGGATGGCCAGCAATTGTTTTTTCTGGATGGCCAAATGCTAGTCATGGTACTTATGGAGGAATTGTATATGCTATTGATCAATACATAAGTGATAATGGGAAGTATAGAATATTAGTATCTCCGGATACAACAGATTATGCCTGGCCAGATGCCTTAAGATTTGGGGCTGGAACTAATAATATGATTCTATTAGGAGATGTACCTATTTGGTATGAGTTATGGAGAAGAATAAATGGCTTCCCTCCTAATTTTTATGCAGATAAACAAGAAGAAAAAAGTAATAAAAAATGATAAGCAAAAAGCCTATATTGTTGCTATTTACCTTGTTTGCTTTTTTTCTTCATGGGCAAGAATTAGATAACCGTATTTTTTCTTATGATGAATTTATGGATGCCGTAAAGGAGCACCATCCTTTAGCATATCAAGCAGAACTCCAAAAACAGCGAGGAGCAGCAATTATGCTTGCGGCAAGAGGTGGTTTTGATCCTATCTTAATGGGAGAAATTAAACAAAAGTATTTTGAAGGTAAAGAATACTATAGCTATATACATGGAGGACTAAAAGTACCAACGTGGTATGGAATAGCACTTGAAGCTGGTTATAATAACAATCGAGGAGAGTATTTATCAGACGAAGCAACTACTCCAGAGGAAGGGCTACTTAATGCTGGAGTATCCATAAATCTTGGAAAAGGCTTACTCATGGATAAAAGAAGAGCCGAATTTCAAAAAGGGAAAATATATTTAGATTTAACCATTCAAGAGCAGCGTTTGTTACTTAATGATTTATTTTATCGTGCATCAACAGCTTATGTAGACTGGTATGTTTCGTTTTTAAAGGTAAGGGTATATAATAGTGCCTTGCAAAATGCTAAAATAAGATTAGCAGGTATTAAAGAAAGTGCATCATTAGGAGATAAGCCTCAGGTTGATACTTTAAAAGCATTTATTCAAGTACAAGAACGTGAACTAAAATTAGAGCAGTCATTGCTTGATGTGATAAACAAAAAAAATGCACTGGATGTTTACTTATGGCAAGATGGATTTATACCATTAGAGTTGGAAGATGGAATAGAACCATTAATAAACGGTAGGTTACTAGACTCAACGCTAACCTTTAATCAATCCATTGATTCAATCATAGAGCAGCATCCAGACATTATTATAAGCAAAGGAAAAGTAGACTTATCTCGAATAGACCTTAGATTAATGCGCGAAAACTTAAAGCCAGAAATTCAGCTAAAATATAACGCATTATCAGCTACTAATCAACTTGATGAATATGATATTAGTAATTACACTTGGGGTGGAAGTATTAAGTATCCTATTTTTACAAGAAGGGCTAGAGGAGAAGCACGTTTGGCAAATTTAGAACTTAACCAAAACAAAGCACTATTTGATAGCAAAAAAGCTGAAGTACGTTACAAGTTATTTACAGCAGAAAATAATATCTATAGTACACTTCAGCAAAATGCAATGGCTTTAAAAATGGTAAATAGCTATGCTTCACTTTTCTATGCAGAAAGAACATTGTTTAATGCAGGTGAAAGCTCTCTTTTTCTATTGAATACACGAGAAAACCAATGGATTGATGCTCAAGTAAAGCAAATTGAAATTGAAAAAAGCCACTTTGAAAATAAGATTTACTTTTTTTACCAAACATTTGGCTTTTAATTTATATGAGTTTGAATTAAGCTTGCTTAGCAATAATGATATATTGGTAGGGAAGTAAATCAGCTAGAATACTGAATGAACCATATCCTGCTTTTTTTAATTCTTGAACAACTTCATCAATGGATAGCTTATGGTTTGAAGGAGGGCCAACAGGCACATCTGTTTTAAAGAAATCAATAATAATTAGTTCTCCATTAGGTTTAGTACCTTGTTTAACTTTCATAAAATAGTCTTTTCTGTTCGCTATATGGTGATAAGTATTTACTACAAGAACTTTGTCAACTTCATTGTCTTTTAAACTAGGAGAATCGTATGGTATTTTACGTGTTTCAATGTTTTTTAAATTATTTTCTTCTATTCGTTTTTTAATGTATGATAAAAACTCATCATTAACATCAGCTGCAATTACATTTGCTCCTTTTTCTGCTAGTTTAACTGAAAAATAGCCTGATCCAGCACCTATATCAATAATAGTTTGTCCTTCTATATTACCCAAATAATCAAGTACCTTACTTGGTTGTTGATAAGCATCTCTTTCTGGAGATTCGAAACGCTTAATTAGCTCCTCTACTGATGCTTCTTTGTGCATGTGATCATTTGCAGAACCATGTTTGATGGGTTTTTCTTCATGATTATGTTTGTTATTGCTCTTCTTATGGTTTTGAGAGGTATTCCCACAACCAGCAATTATTAATAGTACAAATAGAAATGTTATTTTATTCATTTTGGTTGTAATTAGATGTCAGTTTTAGATGCTAATTGAAGGTATAGAAAAATTAGTGAAATAAATATGTTACGTTTTATAAAACAATTCTTCTGTTTTCTCCATCAAGTTCGTGTTCTACTAATTGTCCCATACCTGGAGTAACATAATCATAAACGATTTCTCCTTTTCTCATTCCTTTTGTGACATATTCAACATAAATAGAACACTCTTTTTTGATTGATATCCAAACCGTTTTACTTTGCCCAGCTTTTAGTTTTTTTATGCGTTTGTTTTCACAACCAACTAAGCTTATATCTGTGATATCGTTATCCATCTTATTAGTCAACGTTATTCGCATTGTTCCAAGTAAGATGATTACAAACCAAAAATAAACAATCATAATAGGTATGTTTAGAAGTATTACCCCGCTAGTTATCATGAGGTTTTTTCGATGTTCTTTGTCTGAGCTAGATTTAACAATAATTGCTGTTAGAATACCAATATTAAATAGTAGAGTAAATAGAGTTAAGCCATAGGTATAGGAGATAATTGTTAATTTTGATGTGAAATAATAAATAAGGAAAATTGTAGTCCCAAATATAAAAGAGAAAAGAGCTGTTAGTTGTCCTACTCTTATGTGTTTTTTTGCTGTCATTTTTTCTTTAACACTAAAAATAAACTAATTGAGAATAAATAATAGATAAAAAGTGATTGAAAGGGTTAATGTTGTTTGAGAAATTAATTTGATCATTTTTTTTTTAAGTCCTAGAAAAGGAAATTTTGTTCAATTCATTTTATTTATTGTATAATCAAATTTTAAAACTTTCATATTCCATAAAAAGAGCGTCTGTTCAGCTGATATGACTCCATTGTTACTTCTAACAATTAGTCTATCTTGAAAAGATTTGATGAATTTTGTCCAAAGTTTACCTTTTGAATCTTCTAATAAGAAATAGAAGCCACTATCACCAATTTGGTTACCAGATGAATCTAATATCAATTCACCGTCTTTTCCTACTGTAGGTGATAAAATTACCGTTGCGTTACCATTTGGGAGTGGAAAAACTGCCTTAATGCAATGCTTTCCAGAAGGGATTTGACACGTACCATAAATACCCGAATAAACTATTTCTCCTGTAGACTCAAATGTTCTCAACCAAAATGTTCTTCTCACTTCGTTAGTGTTTGGATCTAATAACTGAATAATATCACTTGTGAGTTCAGAAGATTTTTTTGAATTACTAGTAGGAATGCTAAGTTGTTTTATTCTTTTACTGAATAATAGTCTAACCAATACTCCGAAGCCTTTAAAAAATGGATTCCATTTTACTTTAAGTTTTAAATCATAATTGGATGTGTTTTCGTAAAAGTCAATTACTTCTTTTGATAGTAGTTTGAGCTCGTCTTTTGGTATATTTAACTGTTCAATAGACTGAATTAACCCCTTGTTTTCTTGAACATCATTAACAATTAGTTTCTCTTGTTTAGCTAATTCGTAAATAAACTCTTTTCCATTTCCGCTGGTAACACCAAAAGGACCCAAGAGCCAGTCATGATCAGTTTGATTAATTTGCTTTCCAAATGAAATCACCCATTGTTGTGTAATCCAATCTTGTTTATTTTGTTTAAGCTTCGCAACTCCCATCTAGTTAATTGATCTTTTTTTGGTGTAGTCAGAATTACCTTTCCATGAACCGTGTTCAGAGATTGGTTTAAACCGTAAAGTTGTGAATTCAAAATGGAAGTTTTTTCTTTCTCT
>CATLPG010000039.1 GCA_950054195.1 uncultured Saccharospirillaceae bacterium | reverse complement strand
AGGCCGAAGAAAAATGATACCTGGCAGGTAATCCCGAATCTGTGGGGGACTTTGATTCAGAGACCTTCACAGCTAAAAAGCCCACCAGTGCAAGAAGTTTTCCGTGTGCTGGACAAATTAGAAAGTGAGTCATTCAAACAGAGTGAAGAAGAAGAAAAAATATTTCAAAACGTAATTCGTAAATACAAAATGATTCAAGATAACCTTGAAGCTGATTTGAAAAAAGCACTAAAAAGCAAACAACCAGATACGATTGCAGAGGTAGAATATGAGCTTGAAAACCATGAGACACAACTACTAGAAAAACCAAAAATCCGACGTTACCAAACGCAAGACGCAACTCCAGAAAAATTGCAAGATTTGCTGAGTGAAAACCCGCAGGGAATTTTAGTTTTCAGAGACGAATTAAACGGTTTTCTAATGAGCTTGGAAAAGCTGGTGTAACAACAATGGGATTAATTGTACTAGGCATTAGCTTTATTGTTATGATTAGCAATATTGTTGGTGGGGCTACACTTGTATATGCAGTGCCTCGATACTCAGTTAAAACTATTTTAATTATATCCTACACTTGGGCAATTGTATCTACTTTTATCATGGGGGGAGTTCTTTTTTTCTTGGAATTAGTCCCAACTCATTTTATTTGGTGGACCATCACTCTTGGGTTTATCGAGTGCTTGTTTACTATTAATAACCAAGTATTAATGGGTAAAAAAGAAATTAAAAATTATAATACTTCTAGGCTTATTCAAAAACTGGGGCTATTAATCCTGTTTATTTCCTTAGGAATTACACTTGAAAATTATGTTTTATCCATACTGATTTCTTCCTCGGTCGCTTACATCTACTCTTCAGTATTAGTCAGCAAACACATAAAGGCAGCTACTAAGGAAAACATTCTTCCTCTAACAAAAAAACTGTTTGGTTATGGCTTACAAGACCAATCCAGCAATATTGTGCAACTATTAAACTACCGACTAGTTTATATTTTCATTGAAAAAAGCATGGGAGAAGTGCTGGGCATTTACATTGTAGCTGTTCAACTAGCAGAAAGTTTATGGATTCCATCGAAAGCACTTGCTACTATACAATACAGTACGCTTGTGAATGAAACCAATAAAAGGGTACAACAAAAGTTATCTTTAGACTTTTTAAAGCTTTCTTTTATAATTACACTTCTCTTCTTGACCATCTTACTATTAATTCCTGAATCCTTTATCGGAGATATTTTCGGAAAAGATTTCACAGGAAGCAAAGAAATTGTTTTTACATTATCAATCGGTATTATATCAATCGCCTGCTACAGTATGTTTAACCACTATTTTTCTAGCATTGGTATTTTCAGGTATAACTTATACGCTTCTTTGGCTGGGTTTGTAATTGTTGCTTCGCTTGGTTGGTGGTTTATTGATTCTTATCAATTAGTTGGTGCAGGAATAATATCGAGCATAGCTTATTTAACGACTACCTTAGTTATGGGATGGTTATTTTTTAGAAAAACTGAATTTAAGCTTCTTGACTTTGTCACTTGGAATATAAACCTCAAAAAATTGCTCCCAAACAAAAAGCATTAAATGTTATAATTATTTCCATTTGCTTGGATAAAACTAGCGTAAAGAGTTATTTTTAATGAAAGAAAACGAGCTTGTTCAAAAAGAAGTTTATACCAGCCTATTTACTCACATTTGTTAATGCTTTAGGGTTTAGCATCTTAATACCAGTTTTGCCATTTATAGTGAAAAACTATGGTGCTCCTGAATATGTATACGGGTTAATTTTGTCTCTCTATGCCGTGTTTCAATTTATAGGAGCTCCTTATTTAGGTAGCTTATCTGATAGAATTGGAAGAAAACCCGTCTTGTTATTTTCTCAAATTGGAACACTTCTCTCTTGGCTAATCTTTGCTATTGCTTATTTTTTACCCGAAGAACCTGTTTTTTTATATGCATTGCCCATCTGGGTAATTATGTTTGCTAGAATTACCGATGGTATTACCGCAGGTAATGTTTCAGCTACAAATGCATATATCTCTGATGTAACTACTCCTGATGAAAAACGCGTGATTTTTGGCTATGTTGGCGGTTTGGTGGGGATTGGTATTATTGTTGGCCCAGGTATTGGAGGTGTTGCTGCCTCAAGCTCATTGGGCTATTTAGGAGCTATTTTAATTGCTATTTTTATTTCTATCATCACAGCTTTTAGCATAGCCTTCTTTATGAAGGAATCGCTAAAAGAAGAAAACAAACAGAAAAAAGAGCCTTTTGATTTCTGGAAGACTGTTTTAATCACTAGAAGAATAACCCTGCTCAATGCTTCTAAAGAAATCAACCAAGTATTTTTATTACGATTTATCATGAGCTCGGTAATGTCGTGTTATATTGGAACTATCGCTTTGTTAATGATTGATCTTTACAAGTTTAATGAACAAGAACTTGGCTTTTTTATGTTATTTGTTGGTTTGTGCCTATCAATCAATCAAGCATTTGTTTATAAATGGTTTGCTACAACGTTTGGCGAAGTTAAAACGATGATCATCGGATTTTGCTTTGTGTCTGTTGGCTTTTACGTTGTCACATTACAACTTGATTTATATATGTATATGATTTTATATTACGTTTTAAATTTAGGTTTCTCTCTGGTGTTTCCAACCTTTAACACATTAATCTCTCAAAAAGGAGATCCTAAAAAACAAGGAGAGGCAATGGGAATTAGTGAATCTATCAATTCATTTAGTAATGCTATTTACCCAGCTTTAGCAGCTTTAGCATACAGTTATTATGGCTATAAACTGTACTATTTATTAGCCTTTGTTCCCATAATAGGTATTTATTTTGCTATTCAACTTTATAAAAATGTAAATGGAGAATCTAAACAAGAAGTATTGGGAAGAAAGGTATCAAAATAATGAAACAGGTTGGGATATTGGCTACGTTTCAACTCCTATTAAAGAATATATTGATCAATTAGAAGATAAAAATCTAAAAATTTTAATTCCTGGTGGTGGAAACAGTTACGAGGCTGAATATTTATTTAACAATGGCTTTAAAAATGTGTATGTAATAGACTTAGCTGAGCAACCATTAACCAACTTAAAACAACGTATCCCAAGCTTTCCTACTAATCAACTAATTCATGGAGATTTTTTTGATTTAAACCAATCGTTCGACTTAGTGATTGAACAAACATTTTTTTGTGCACTTGATCCTTCATTGAGAGAAAGGTATGTAAGTAAAATGCACGAAACACTTAATAGCAATGGAAAAATAGTGGGATTAATATTTCAAGTTCCGCTAAATAGCGATCATCCTCCTTTTGGTGGTAACAAAAAACAATATCAAGCATTATTCGAGGAATTATTCAATATTAAAACGATGGAAACAGCTTATAATTCTATTCCTCCTAGAAAAGACAAAGAGCTATTTATCAATTTGGTAAAAAAATAACATTTATTGGCTTTAGCAACCAAAAGAGATATAATTTCGTAGTTTTAGTATGTCTAAAAAAATGTATCTTATGAAAAGCCTTCCCCCTTTAACTTTTTTCATTTTTATTAGTTTCGTTTCTTGGTCGCAGGGAGTGAAAGTTTCCAATACAGTTGGTGCCCCTGATCCTACTTCTATTTTAGAAGTAGAAAGTACGAACAAAGGAATTTTAATTCCCAGACTTCAACTTACAGATGTAAATGATGTTACAACTATTCCTTCACCAATCCAAAGTTTATTAGTCTTTAATACAGGGACTTCAGGAACTGGGAACAACTCTGTTTATGAAGGATATTATTACTGGAGTTCAGACTCCACAAAATGGTTACGTTTACTATCGGGAGCAGCTGGAACAGATGATCAAAATATCGACTCTGTTAGTTTAAATGGAACCACACTAACTGTATATATTGAAGATGGAAATTTTGGCTCAACAAACTTAATTAACCTTGCTCTTGACACTAATTTTTACACAACTTTAGTCACTAGCATTGTTAGTGATACAAACACGTTAATTCTATTACAAGATTCTATTAACAGAATTACAGAAATTGACGTTTACTCAGATACAAGCTTGTATTATTTAGATGAAAATGGTGATACTTCAATAATTAACCTTAGTACTCTTAGAGATCATGATTGGTACATCCAAAATACTACCAATACTCCTCAAAACATTAACGACACCATCTATACAATGGGTTATGTTGGAATTGGAACAAACAATCCTAATTGGATGTTAGAAACTAATGGAGCTAATAGTGACGCTTCAATTAATAATATCCGTGTTGGTAGAGGAAACGGAGATGATATTACCAATACAGTTTTAGGAAATAACACATTAGACTCAAATACTACAGGAAATAGTAATGTTTCAATTGGCTACAATACTCTGAGAAGCAATACTACTGGAAGCAATAATGTAGCAGTGGGTAGTGGTAGTTTAGTAACTAACCAAACAGGCTACTCCAACACAGCTATAGGTAGTCAATCAATGAATAGCAATACAACTGGGTTTAGAAATGTAGCTGTTGGAACTTTTGCTATGAGAAACGCTACTGTTGGTAGAGATAATACTGCTTTAGGATATGCAGCTCTACAAAACACGACTGGTAATAGCAACACTGCTCTGGGAAACATTGTATTAACAGCCAACACAACTGGAGGAGGGAATGTTGGTGTTGGATCAAGAGCATTAAATGCTAATACTACAGGAAACCAAAATATAGCCATAGGAGGACAGTCTTCTTTTTCTAATAAAGTTGGAAGCGAAAATGTAAGTATTGGTTATAGATCTCTTCAAAATAATGATTCTTCAGATAATAATACTGCAGTAGGAGCATACAGTTTATTTGTTACAAGGCAGGGAGAAAATAATACAACACTTGGAAAAAGCGCCCTTAGAAATATAGATACTAGTAACAATAATACTGCTCTTGGTTTTGCAGCAGGAGATAATTTACTCAGAGGAGATCAAAATATTATCATAGGTGCAGACATTGATTTTCCTAATACGATAGATACTGGTCAATTAAACATAGGAAATATTATTTATGGAGTAAATGTTGATGGTACTGGGAATACAATATCATCTGGTAATATTGGTATTGCAGTTAAACAACCAACACACCGTTTAGATGTAGCAGGAGAAACTAGAATAAGAGCCATTAATGACACTACAGATATCTCAAACATCCTAACGAGCAATACACAAGGGGTAATTCAAAAACTACCTTATGACAGTTTAGTTAGTGCATTTACAGACTCAATTGAAGACCATGATTGGTATACCCAAAACACTACAAACACACCACAAAACATAAATGACACCATATACACAATGGGTTATATTGGAATTGGAACAAACAATCCTAATTGGATGCTTGAAACAAACGGAGCAAATAGTGACGCTTCAATTAACGGAGTTAGAGTTGGTAAAGGTGGTGGAGATATTAGTACAAATACTGCTATTGGTAATAATTCATTAAACTCTAATACCACTGGAACAAACAATACAGCCGTTGGAGATGAGGCACTAGCTGATAATACTACGGGTAATTTAAACACGGCTATAGGTTTTAGATCGCTAGCGGATAATACTACAGGAGGTGAAAACACTTCTATAGGCTATGCAGCTATGCAAGTTAACACCACTGGCTTTAGAAACATAGCAATTGGTGCTCGCACATTAGCAGCTAATACCACAGGAGGAAACAACACTGCTGTAGGACATGAAAGTATGAGAAGTAATACTACTGGCTTAACTAATACTTCATATGGTTTTTATTCTCTTAGAGCTAACACTACTGGAGCAAGCAACATAGCCATTGGAGCTTCCTCAATGTTTATTAACACAACAGGTAACAACAATACTGCTATTGGGACAAGTGCTTTAAGAACTAACTCTACAGGTAACGACAATACATCCTTGGGGTTAAATGCAATGTACAACAATGATAGTGGAGATTTTAATGCTGCACTTGGCCGATCTGCCTTAAACAATAATGTTGATGGATCTAACAATACTGCCGCTGGTGCATTTGCTTTAAGCGGAGCTCTTGGAAATAATAACGTTGGTATTGGATATCGCGCAGGAGACAACTTGATTTTAGGCGAAAACAACATCATTATTGGTGCTAATATTGATTTTCCTAATGCGAATGACAGCAATCAACTAAATATTGGGAATATTATTTATGGTACAAGCATAGATAATTCACTTCTCAGTAGAGTTGGTATTAATATTAGTCAACCTCAAAGTAAACTACATGTTTTTAGCACTTTCGCAGGACCTCAAAGTGATTCAAACGTTTATTCTCAATATAATCCCGCCAGTAGTTTAGGTATTACTCACTTTTTAGCTAGGGGTACAAGCACCTTCGCTTCCTCTCAAAACTATGGTTATCGTTTGGATTTTACTGGAGTTGCCACAGGGACTAAATACGGGTTATATTTTGAAGGAGAATCTCAAAACTACTTTTCCAACCGAGTTGGTATTGGAACACAAAACCCCGTTGAGCTATTTGAAGTTTCTAGACCTTCAGGGACTGAAGCTATTATTAGAAGCTCAAGTGAAACTATTGGAAACACCTCAGGACTTAACTTTGTTACTGGTGCAAACGGAACAGCTTTAAGTGATCTTAACAGAGTAGCTTCCATTAGAGGAATAATTAAAGATGCTAATCCTAACACTCTTAAAGGAGCTTTAGAATTTAGAGTAAACAAAGGAGACAATACAGATCCAGTCATGTATATTGATGAATTCTCTAGAGTAGGTATCGGTACTATCACACCTAGAAAAACACTTAATGTTGTAACAGGCACAGATGCTGATATTATTTTAGAATTGGCTGATGAAATGAATGATGGTTTTTCTAAGGGCGGAAATATTGGCGTAACTCATTACACGAATGCAGAAGAGGCGATGTCATTAATTGGAGGAGAATCTGATATTACTCAAAACAATGTACTTATAGGGGGAGGTACACCTTTAGGTAATGCTGCTACATCTATCTATTTTTTTACAGCTAATAACAACACCACAACCACAGGTACAGCACAAGCTAGACTTGATAGTGCTGGTAATTTTGGAATTGGAACGTTAGCTCCCACAGAAAGACTTGATGTTGCAGGCAATATAAGAGCCTCTGGGTCTCTTACAACTGGTGGTGGTTTTTATCCTGATTATGTGTTTGAAGATTATTTTGAAGGAAGCTCAACTTTAAACAAAGACTACTCGTTTATAACCCTTGAACAAACCGAACAATTTATCAAAGCAAACAATCACTTACCTGGTGTAAAATCAATCAAAGAGGTTACTAATGATAAAGGAAATATAGAAGTTAACGTTACCGAAACATCCTTAAAAAACCTTGAAAAAATAGAAGAGCTTTACCTCCATGTAATTGAACTCAACAAGAAAAACAAAACGTTAGAAACCGAAAATAAAAAGTTAAAATCGGAGCTAGAAAAAATTAAAAAGCATTTAGGAATAGAATAACAAATCGTTATGAATATCGAAGAGTATCGAAATTTCTGCATAGCAAAACCTGGTGTTACTGAAGGATTTCCCTTTGATAACCGTACGTTAGTATTTAAAGTGATGGGGAAAATGTTCGCACTAACGAATATAGAGGATTTTGATGGAATAAACTTAAAATGCGATCCAAATAAAGCTATTGAACTTCGCGAAAAACATGAAGGAATTACGAGTGGTTATCACATGAGTAAAAAACATTGGAATACGGTTAGCACAACTTCTGATGTGCCAGATAAAACGATTTATCATTTAATTAATCATTCTTATGAACTGGTTGTTTCTAAACTTCCAAAAAAAATAAAAAAGGAATTAAAAAGCCTGAGTTAATTATACTCAGGCTTCTATTTCACTTAAATAATATACCTCAACCCTACATAAATATTTCTACCAAACACTGGTCCCCAAATCATAGATGCATCGAATTCATTACTGAATGGATTTTGCGATTCAATGATTGGATTAGACTGTCTAAAGTTTAGTGCATTTTCTACTCCCGCATAAACGGCTAGCTTCTTCCATTGTTTTGTAACCTGACCTGAAAGAATAAAGTATGAAGGACTACTTGTTGATCGTCTATTTTCTGATGAGTTAATACTTGTAGAAGGTAATCTTTGTTCAGAAAACCAATTAACAGTAGCATCAAACATCCATTTATCTTTTATTTCATAACCAACATTTATAAACGCTCGATGTTTTGCTAAATAAGGTTTATCTAAAACGCCTCTATTTTTATACGTTGTTTTGACATCATAAAAACGATAAGCTAAACGTAAATCAAGTAAAGGGAGTATTTCTGCATCAATCTGTGCTTGAACACCCAAAGCATTAGATTTTCCTTCTAAATTATAAAAAGAAACCTCTCTTGTATTTTCCCAATCAACAACTATTTGATTGATAAAATGAGTATAATACACATCTGTTGTGAATTGAATACTTCTTTCATTTACCGACCATGTTTGTGTAAAACTACCACCAGTATTCCAAGCAACCTCTGGTCTTAAACCATAAGCGTATTCAGTTTTTGTAGAATCACCTTTTACAAGTATCGTTCTTGAAGAAGCAAACAAAGACCTATTTTCCGCAAAAATATTTGAGGTTCTTTGCCCACGACCTCCAGAAAAACGTAACGTACTTGTTTCACTCAGATCGACTTTTACATGTAACCTTGGAGTTAAAAAAGCTCCATAAATAGAATGATAATCTCCTCTTAGCCCCACAATAGCTGTCATGTTTTGGATACTGTTAAATGTAAACTCTCCAAATACTCCTGGAACAATTTCTGTTCGTTCATAAACGCTTTGATTTACTTTTTCAAGAAATTGATCTTGGTTATAACTAACTCCTAATTTGTAATAGTTTTCTGTATGATGAATACCATTTTGAAAAATATAATTAGCATAAATATTTGTTTGTTTTCCGTAATACTGTTGAGAACCAAATAAATTATCATCATCATAATAGCTAGCTAATAGTTGAAGCCCCATACTTTTATCCGGATGCTCTGCAAATGTTTTGCCTATTTTTGCATATCCCTTAATTCTTCTTGTTGCTCCTTTGTGTCCCCAAACTGAATCTTTAGCTTCTGTATTTTCAAAATAATTAACCTGACCTGCCAAGCGATCTTGATAAACTCCATCTACTCCTAATGATAAGTGAATACCATTTTTCCCTTCATAACTGATGGATTGATGTAGTCCATAATTTTGATTAAGTGTATTATCTAAAAAAGAATCGTTATTCACATCATTTCTTGTTCCTCTATAACTTGCGTGAGCATGAGTCATTAAGGTCAAATAATCATTTACTTTATTAATCGAACTAACATTACCTTCTACCCTTCCCATTTGATTGGTATAGGCATTTAAAACCAATTGATCTTCTTTTCTTAACTCAACATCAATTTGACCTGCTATACTTTCATATCCATTAATTACAGAACCTGTTCCTTTATTCAGGTAAATACTCTTAACCCAAGGCCCTGGAATAAATGTTAACCCTTGTATAGCTGCCAAGCCTCTCACATCTGGAAGGTTACCACTGTTAATTTGGATATTAGGTCCAGATAATCCTAGCATTTGAATTTGCTTCGTTCCTGTTACCGCATCGGTATAGGTAGCATCTACAGATGGGTTTGTTTCAAAACTCTCTGATAGATTACAACATGGAGCCTTTGCCAACTCTTTGGTTGTCATTTTTTCAATTTTTAGCGTATTAAACCTAGAAATACTAGTTGGTGTTTCTCGAGCAGTAACCGTGAAACTCCTAAGATTAACATTGGCACTCTTCACTACCTCTATTTCTTTTTCGTTGGTAACTATTAAGGTATCGCTATTTAACCCAACATAACTTATGATTAATGTTTTATCCTCTGGAGTTCTTTTCAATTGAAAATATCCATCTGCATCTGTAGTTACACCTTCAAGTGATTCTTGCCAATATACATTTGCTCCAAAAAGAGGAATTTTGTTTTTATCATTTTGTTCAAACACTTTTCCTTTTAATATCAAATGAATGGTTTCACTTGATTCCTCTTCATCACTATACAAACAACAGCCTGGGAGCTTTTCATAAGCTTGCTTATCAGCTTTAACGTTAGTAGTAGAATGACCTACTTTAGCTATTGCTCTTTCTACTTCTAATTGTTTGATTTGTTTGGTGTCAAAAATTAATAAAAGCTGAGATGTTTCCATATCCCAATCTGCCTGAATAACACCATTCATTTTTGCTGCTTTTTCAATGCGCATTTCGCACATACCGCAATTTCCTTTTACTTCAAATGAAGTTGTATCTATTTGGGAATATCCAATAGATACGCACCATAACATGGTGAATACATATATAATTTTCATGATTTTTTTATGATTTATTAATACTTGATTATTCTGATGGAAAAATCAACAAATCATAATCTGAAACACTGATACAGAAGTCTTATAGCCTCTGCATCGAGCAATTTTGACGGTGGTTTACTCGTTAACCAAGATTTAGTAAAACTCTCTTGGTAATGGGAAGAAAAATAGACATATACAAATACAAGACTTACCAATAGTTGTGAGTAACTAGGAATAGATGCTTCTTGTGCAAACTCTTCTTGAACTAATAACGTTTGTGTATTAGTTGTACAACATTGTTTTTCAACTTTTAGCTCTAAATTCGTTGAGCAACATGCCTCTAGATTAACCTCATCATGATGGCAAGCAGCTCCATCTTCGCCAAAGCCAATACCTTCCAAACTTCCTCCACAGAAATGAGAAGAGAAAGATGCCCCAGTTGAACAAATAAGCATCCAAAAGGCTAAAAGTAATGACGATATTTTAGTTCTATTTTTTATTCTTCTTTAAGGTTTAATAAATGTCCCAGTTTATCTTTCTTGGTTTGTAAATACTTCTTATTATGAACATTTGATGGCACTTCCATAGGAACTATCTCTACAATTTCTAAATCATAACTAGTTAATCCAACTCTTTTTCTTGGATTATTGGTCATTAATCTAATTTTAGAAACGCCCAAATTTCGTAAAAGTTGTGCCCCAATTCCATAATCTCTTTGATCTTTTTTAAATCCAAGCTTTAGGTTAGCTTCAACTGTATCCAGTCCTTCTTCCTGTAATTTGTAAGCTTTCAACTTGTTTAAAAGACCAATACCTCTCCCCTCTTGGTTTAGATAAAGAATAACACCTTTACCTTCTTTCTCTACCATTCGCATAGCTTTATCAAGCTGTGGTCCACAATCACATCTACACGAGCCAAAGATATCACCTGTCATACAGCTTGAATGAACACGAACTAATATTGGCTCGTCTTCTTTCCATTCGCCTTTGACTAAAGCTAAGTGTTCTTTATCATCTGTAGTTTGCTTAAAATGCACCAGTTTAAAATCTCCTTTATCAGTTGGTAAAGAAACTTCAATTTTACGCTCAACTAAGCTTTCTTTTTTTATTCTGTAGGCAATTAAGTCTTCGATTGAAACTAATTTCAAGTCCCATTTTTTAGCAATCTCAATAAGCTGAGGCAATCTTGCCATCGTTCCATCCTCATTCAAAATCTCAACGATAACACCTGCTGGTGGCAATCCTGCTAAACGGGCTAAATCCACTGCTGCTTCTGTATGCCCAGCTCTTCTTAAAACTCCTCCATTTTTAGCTCTAAGTGGAAAAATATGCCCTGGTTTTCCTAATTCATTTGGACGAGTTTCAGGGTCAATTAATGCTTGAACAGTTTTTGATCGATCACTGGCTGAAATTCCAGTTGTACACCCGTGTCCTACTAAATCAACAGATATTGTAAAAGGTGTGTCATAATGCGAGTTATTATTCTTCACCATAAGATCAAGATTTAACTCTTCACATCTTTCAACTGTTAAAGGAGCGCAAATCAAGCCTCTACCGTGAGTAGCCATAAAATTGATGATTTCTGGCGTAACCTTACTAGCTGCTACTAAAAAATCCCCTTCATTTTCACGATTTTCATCATCTACAACAATAACTATCTTACCGTTTTTAATATCCTCAATCGCCTCTTCAATCGTGTTTAATTCAAAATTATCCATGTAAATTTTTAATTTCTCTAATAAAGTTACCGAAAAAGTTTGACTGATGCGGAGTTTTTAAATCTTTTGTACCCGTTTCAAGAATCTTATTCTTATTTTTAATCGAACTTGAATGAACAACTAATTTTATTAAATAAATGAAACTACTTGAAAACAAAGTGATTCTTATTACAGGAGGATCAAAAGGAATTGGAAAAGGAATTGCTTTAACTTGTGCAAAGCAAGGTGCCGATATAGCATTTACCTATTTGTCTTCCGAAGAAAAAGCAATGAAAGTAAAAGAAGAGCTAGAGGCTACTGGCGTAACGGTTAAGGCCTACAAGTCTGATGCTTCGCAATTGGATCAAGCACAGGAATTAGTTGATGATGTGGTTAAAACGTTTGGTAAAATTGACGCTATCGTTAACAATGCTGGAATTACAAAGGATGGTTTGTTGATGCGTATGACCGAAGAAAACTGGGACGATGTCATTAACATTAACCTTAAATCGGTGTTTAACATGACCAAAGCTGCTCAAAGAACATTATTAAAGCAACGATTTGGATCAATTATTAATATTAGCTCCATCGTAGGAGTTCAAGGAAATGCTGGGCAATCAAATTATGCTGCTTCAAAAGCAGGAATTATTGGTTTTTCTAAATCAATTGCTCAAGAGTTAGGGTCAAGGAATATTCGTACAAACGTTATTGCTCCTGGTTTTATTGAAACTGAAATGACAGAAACACTCGATGCTGATGTTAAAGAAGGTTGGATTAAAGAAATTCCGCTAAAAAGAGCTGGTACTACTGAAGATGTAGCCAATACAGTTGTCTTTTTAGCTTCTGATTTAAGTACGTATGTTAACGGACAAACAATTAGTGTTTGTGGAGGAATGTTGAGATAATTGAATGTAATTTTCACATATTCCCCTTGGTTTATTCTCTTTGGCTTGCTCTGTGCAAGCCTTTACACTGGATTTCTGTATTTCAAAAACAAGAAAAATGGTGAATTAAAGAAACCACAGCTTATTGGGCTAAGTATTGTTCGTTTTATAACAGTTTTTCTAATTACGCTATTACTGCTGGAGCCTTTGTTTCAGCATTTGGTAAAAAAAGTTGAGAAACCTACTATTGTTTTACTGCAAGATACTAGTGAATCGATAATAGCTAGAAGTGATTCCTCATTTCTTAAAAATGATTATCCAACAGCCATTGAGTCATTAACCCTAGAACTCTCCAACAAATATGATGTTGAAACCTACAGTTTTGATGATAAGATCACTCCTTTATCTTTTAGTTTTGATGGTAAGCAGACTGATATTTCTCAAGCTATTGAAAGTATTGAACAAAAGTATTACAACAGAAATTTAGGAGCGATTATTTTAGCTAGCGATGGTATTTACAACAAAGGAGCATCCCCTTTTTACGCGAGTAAAAAATTAAAAAACGTTCCAGTTTATACTATTTCATTAGGAGACACGAGCTCTGTTAAAGATGTTTATATTGATCAAGTTATAAATAACCGACTCGCTTACAAAGGGAATAAATTCCCAGTTCAAGTAAGTATTAAATCTGCTGGTTTTGAGGGTAAAAACACAACTGTTTCCATTAGTAAAAATGGAACAAAGCTAGCATCTTCATCTATTACGCTTCCCAGTAAAAATACAGGAGTAAACATTCCTTTTGAGTTAGAAGCTACTCAAGTTGGTTTGCAAAGATATACCGTTACGGTTGCTTCTCTAGCTGGAGAATATACACTCACTAACAATACAAAAGATTTTTACATTGATGTGTTAGAAAGCAAACAAAAGATTCTCTTTCTCCATCATGCACCACACCCTGATATATCAGCAGTAAAATCGGCTATCGAAACCAATGAAAATTATGAAATAGAGGTAATAACACCAGATAAACTTAAATCAAATGTTAAGGGTTATAATTTAGTTATTATACATGATTTACCCTCTCGAAAGTACCCTTTGAATGATTTAATGATTCAATTAAAGAATCAACAAATACCTTCATTCTATCTAATAGGAACTCAAACAGATTTAAATAAAATCAATCAATTAAAATTAGGCATAGAGATTCCCCCTTCCAATAGCTTTTCTGATGCTCAAAGTGTTGTAAATAATGGATTTTCTTTATTTAAGTATTCTGAAAACTTGGAAAAAGGAATAGGAAAGTTTCCTCCATTAAAAGTCCCATTTTCTCAAAAATACAAGGTATCAAATGCTACTGAAATCTTCTTATTTCAAAAAATTGGGTTAACGAAAACAAATTATCCTCTGGTTGCCTTTAATAAACAAGCGAGTACAAAAAACGGTTTCGTTTTAGGAGAGGGGTTGTTCCGCTGGAAATTAAGTGACTATTTAGAAAATGAAAACAATCTTCTTTTCAATGAAATTATCCAACAAAGTGTTCAGTATTTAGTAGCTCGTGAAAACAAGAGCTTTTTTAAGGTATTCAATGAAAAAAGCTTTGATGAAGGCTCTCCTGTACTTATGGAAGCAGAAGTTTACAACAAAAGCTACGAATTAGATAACAACAGTGAAGTAAGCATTAAAATAACGAATGAAGAAGGAAAAGAATTCCCGTATAACTTCTCGAAAACTTCTAATCGTTACCAATTAAATGCGGGTATACTACCAACTGGAACTTACACTTTTGAAGCTACCACTAATGCCAACGGACAAAAATTATCACAAAAAGGAGAGTTTTCTATTAAAGAGCTAACTGTAGAAAAAAATAATACTGTAGCAAACCATAAGATATTAAGTGACATTTCTGAGTATACAGGAGGTAAATCATACACTTCTAAGCAAATAAATCAACTAGCTAACGACATTATGAATAGAGAAGATTTAGCTGCTGTTATATATTCTCAAAAAGAAGTAGAAGATCTCATCAACCTAAAGTGGTTATTTTTTCTATTGCTAGGTTTACTAAGTATTGAATGGTTTTTTAGAAAGCGATTAGGTCTTTATTAATCACGTATTCATATGACAAATAATTTCGAATCATTATCGGCAATTTTCATCAATTGCACACTCAAAAAATCACCTCAAAAAAGCCATACAAGTACACTCTTCCAGATCTCGAAGAACATTATGGAGAAAGAAGGTGTAGCTGTAGAAGAAATTCGTTTAATCGACCATGATGTAGCATCAGGCATTTATCCAGATATGACTGAACATGGTTGGGATCAAGACGAATGGCCTGCAATCTTTGAAAAAATTATAAGTGCTGATATTTTAATTATTGGAAGTCCTATTTGGCTAGGAGAAAAGTCATCTGAAGCACAAAAACTGATAGAAAGACTTTATGCTATGAGCGGAAAAACCAATGATAAAGGTCAGTATATTTTTTATGGAAAAGTAGGTGGATGTTTATTAACTGGTAATGAAGACGGAATCAAACATTGTGCTATGGGTATTTTATATGCATTGCAACATGTAGGATATTCTATTCCACCTCAAGCTGATTGTGGCTGGGTTGGAGAAGCTGGACCAGGACCAAGCTACGGAGATACTGAGTGGGGAGATAAAAAACTAAAAACACCTGTAGGTTTCGATTCTAACTTTACCAACAGAAATACTACTTTTATGACCTATAATTTGTTGCACTTAGCATCAATGATGAAACAAATGGGTGGATATCCAAAATACGGTAACTCCCGAAAAGATTGGTACGATGGAACTAATTGGAAGTTTGAAAACCCTGAATATCGATAGAATGATTGTTCTAAAAAAGCATATTGTACTTGTCTTTATTATAATGCTGAGTATTTCTTTGGCTGTTTCACAAACCTCAGAAAATATATCCATAGTTAATGATGGATTTAAGCTCGATGGCACACTGCTAACTCCCAATACTAATAAACATAATTATGTTGTGCTAATTATTGCAGGCTCAGGCCCTACGGATAGGGATGGAAATAATACCTCTATGAAAAATAACTCGTTAAAATATTTAGCAGAAGCTTTGGCCGAAAACAACATAGCTAGCTTACGATACGATAAAAGAGGTATAGGTAAAAGTGCAGACACTTCCATAAAAGAAGAAAATATCGTTTTAAATGACTTCGTAAGTGATGCAAAAGCTTGGGTTGCTTATTTAAAACAAATAAATTACAATCAAGTTATTGTTCTGGGACACAGTGAGGGAGCTTTAATTGGGGCAAAAGCTTGTTTAAAAAATAGAGATGTAGCCAAATTTATTAGTCTTGCAGGCATGGGTGTTAAACCTGCTGAATTATTAAAAAATCAGTTAGGAAGACAAGGTGAGCTAATAAAAACAATAGCTTTTCCAATTATAGATTCTCTTGAAGCGGGTAAAAAGGTAGACTCTGTCCCTCAACTTTTACAAGCAGCTTTTAGACCATCTGTGCAAAACTATTTGATTTCCCTTTTTAAAAATGATCCTGTTGAAATTTATAGGGATTTATCAATACCCATTTTGATTGTTCAAGGAACTACAGACTTACAAGTGAGTGTAGATGATGCTCAACTATTAGCTAAAAGTAATGATTTAGCCGAAATTAAAATTATCGACAGCATGAATCATGTATTGAAAGAGGTTGAGTTGAACTTCTTTAAAAATTATGCAACTTACAATAAACCAGAGCTTCCGCCTCACCCAGAGTTAATGCCTGCTATAATTAGTTTTATTAAAAACTAAAAAAGCCTTTCAATTTCTTGAAAGGCTAACAATATCAAAGTCGAGATGACAAGACTTGAACTTGCGACCCCTGGTCCCCCAGACCAGTACTCTACCATCTGAGCTACATCTCGAAAAGGATTAATTAGATTATCTCGTCAGCTGAAAAATGAAAATCTACTTCAATTTGTGCGTTCTCATCGCTATCAGAACCATGAACAGCATTTTCTGCTTTGCTTGTCGCATATCTAGCTCTAATTGTTCCTTCTGCTGCTTCTGCTGGATCAGTTGCTCCAATTAATGCTCTAAAATCTGCTACTGCGTTATCTTTTTCTAATACAGCCGCTACGATTGGTCCAGAAGACATATAATCCACTAATTCTCCATAAAATGGACGTTCTTTGTGAACTGCATAAAATTCTCCTGCCTCTTCTTTAGAAAGTTTTTTTAGCTTCATAGCTTTCACTTTAAAACCTCCTTCTATCATTGCGTCAATTATTTTTCCGCTTAAACCATTTGCCACTGCTTCTGGTTTGATCATTGTAAATGTGATGTTATTTGCCATTTTCTATTTATTTTAGGCAAAAATATAAAACATATCCTATTTGCTACGTTTATTAATAAGGATTATGAGAAATAGTTTACATATAAAGAGTATTACCACAATTATATTATTGATCTTCTTAGGGTTAACCACTTCTTCTTTTACTCAAGACAGAAAAATTGACCTACTCGAACGATTGTATATACAAGGGAACTTCAAACGGCTCGTAAAAAAAGCAACTAAGCTTGCTACAAAAGACGGTTATCAAACTAACCCAAAAGTCTATTTTTATAAAAGTCTTGGTTTGATTGGCTTAAGTAACGACAAACGGTACACCTATGGACACCCAATGGTAAAGGACGAAATTAAAGATGCTATTGATCAATACTTAGATGTTGATCCTAATATGGTACTTGCTAATAATTATGAACTAACGCTGGATGAACGCACCTATTTTGACTTGAGTATAGAGAGCAAGGAAACTGTTTTAGATACCATTCAATTTAAAGATACTTCGGTAGTTGAAAACATTGAAATTGTAAAAAAACCGCTAGAGAGTATTAAATCTGATAAGAAAAAAGATGAAAAGATCCCAGTTGAAGAAATTTACACAACCGAAGAAAAACTTATCATTTATGCCGAAACATTTTTAGGAACTCCATACAAATACGGTGGAATGAATGAAAATGGTTTTGATTGCTCTGGTTTTACAAGTTATGTAATGAAATCATTTGGTTATTCGTTGCCTAGAAGTGCCAGAGATCAATATGCAGCAGCAAAAAAAATAAAAAAAGGAAAAGCAAAAAAAGGAGATTTGGTATTTTTTGGTAGAAATAAGAACAACATTAGTCATGTAGGGATTGTTTCATCTAATCAAGGAGAAGAACTAACCATGATCCATGCTTCTTCCTCTAGAGGAATAATGTATACGAACGTAGATCAAGATATTTATTGGAAACCAAAATTGATTGGTGTTGGTCGAATAGAAAATTAATGTTAGAAAACTTAAACAAATACTCCATCATACTGGCTTCTCAATCTCCCAGAAGAAGAGAGCTATTAAAAAGTATCACTCCAAACTTTAAAACCATTAGTCTTAATGTAAATGAAGTTTACCCTGATACCTTACAAAGAGAAGAAATACCAGTTTTTTTATCTGAACTAAAGGCTAAAGCCTATGAATTTCAAAAAGATAATGAATTAATTATTACTTCAGATACGATCGTTTGGCTAAAAAAGGAACAATTAGGTAAACCAAAAGACAAAGCAGATGCAAAGCAGATGCTCCAAAAACTATCGGGAAATATAAATGAGGTAATTACAGCCGTAACACTTAAGACTAAAACTTCAATACAAAGCTTTTACGAAGTAACTCAAGTACATTTTAAAGAACTTACCGAAGAAGAAATCAACCATTACATCAATATTTACAAGCCTTTTGATAAAGCTGGTGCTTACGGCATTCAAGAATGGATTGGACAAATAGGTATCACTAAAATAGACGGTGATTATTACAATGTGATGGGATTGCCAACTGCTCGGTTGTACGAAGAGTTAAGAAAGGTTTAACTCGTATTAGCTGAATGTCTAAGAAATAGCTAATATTTCTTAAGTAGATTAATACATCCTCCCTTTATCCTTTTGCCAAATGTAAACAAGGATAAAACCAAATAATGCTCCTCCAAGATGGGCGTAGTGTGCGATATTATCCCACTGAAAGTTTCCAACACCTAAGAAAAGTTCGATTAACATGTAAAAAGGAACAAAATACTTTGCTTTTACTGGTATTGGTAAAAAGATTAGCATTAACTCCGTATTTGGGAAAAGATACGCAAAAGCTACAAGCAAGCCCATGACAGCACCTGAGGCACCTACCATAGTCTGTCCGCTATAATTTATATATTCCATAGATAAATTGATTTCTGCCACCGTAATATTTTCAGGATAAGCATTCTTATCAACCATATATTGGACATACTCCTTTATTTGATATATTTCGTCCCCGCTCATTCCTTCAAACATTTTCAGATAATCCCAGTAATTGATTCCTAATTGAAGTATTACTGCTCCACCAGCACTAACAAAATAAAAGAGTAAAAATCGTTTCGGGCCCCAGATCTTTTCTAAAGGAGAGCCAAACATTACTAGAGCAAACATATTGAATAAAATATGAGCAGGCATTGCTTTGCTATGCATGAAAAAATGAGAAACTAATTGATAGGGCTCAAAATATAAGGATTGAAAATTATGCAACGCTAACATTGGAAATAACTCGTTAAAAGCAAGCGTCAACACATACATCACGATATTAAGTAGTAAAAGATTCTTTACTACATCTGGCATGTTTCTAAATATATTTCCTAGCATAAATTTTAACTAAATAACTTTTCTAATTCATCCAGAGTAATCGTAATTACTGTTTTTTTTCCTGTTGGAGAAAAATAAGGAGCTTCACAAGCAAATAATTGATCGATAATTAAAACCATTTCATTATCCCTTAGCTTTTTTCCATTTTTTATTGCCATACTCTTAGCCATAGCTCGAGCAATGCTTTCTCTAGTATTTAACTTTAATTCTCCTTTGTTATTTTTAAACTGTTCGATTATTTCTTCAAATAACGTTGGTATATCCGTTTGTCTTAAATCAGCAGGTACGCCATTAACAGCAATGGACTGGTTACCGAATTTCTCAATATCAAATCCTATCAGTTGAACTTCATCCCAAATTTCTTCTAAAACAGCAAAATCACCCGAAGTAAACTCTACCGATATTGGAAACAACTGTTGTTGTGTTACCCCCTCATTGGTAGAAAGCGTTTTTAAAAATTGCTCATATAAAATACGCTCGTGTGCTTTGTTCTGATCAATTAAAATATATCCCGATTTAATTTGGGAAAAGATGTATTTGCTATGTAATTGAAAAAACTTTTGTTTGCTTTCTACCTCTACCAGCTCTTGCTCCTCTTCCTTTTCTGATTCTTCCTCAATGGTTATTGAAGAATTTGTTTGATATAAGTCAACCAATGCACTTTGTTGGTCAACCGATCGTTTGGGTAATTCAAAGGATGATTTTCCTGTACTTCCTTTTATTGATCCTTTTGGATTTTGCTCTCTTTCAAATGGGTTAAAATCAGTATTAACCTTTATCTGTGGAATTTTAATTTCATCACCAAGTTTAGGAGGATCAACGTTAAAGCTGGTTTCCGTTTCAAAATCCAAAGAAGGTGCTACTTGATACTTTCCAATAGATTGCTTAACTGCTGAATTCACGATCGCATAAACTGATTTTTCATCTTCGAACTTAATTTCGGTTTTCGTTGGGTGAATATTTATATCGATTGTAGAAGGATCGACCTCCATATAGATAAAATAACTTGGATAATTCTTCTGTTGAATCAAATCATCATACGCATTCATAACCGCATGGTGCAAGTAACCACTTTTAATAAACCGTTTGTTTACAAAAAAGAATTGCTCTCCCCTGGTTTTCTTTGAATACTCTGGCTTTCCTATAAAACCTGTAATGTTTACAATAGAGGTGTTTTCGTCTAAAGGGACTAATTTTTGATTAAAGTTTTTACCAAAAACACCAACAATACGTTGTCTTAAAGACCCCAAAGGCAAGTTAAATGTTTCTGTTCCGTTTGAAACCATTTTGAAATGAACCTCTGGATGTGTTAAAGCGACACGCTCAAACTCATCGATGATGTGTTTCATTTCTACTGGGGTAGATTTTAAGAAGTTTCTTCTAGCTGGAATATTAAAAAATAAATTTTTAACGGATGTAGAAGTTCCTTGAGGTGTTTGTACAGGTTCTTGATTTTTAATTTTACTCCCTTCAATAATAATTTTCGAGCCTACCTCATCCTCTACCCTACGCGTTTTCATTTCTACTTGAGCCACTGCTGCAATACTTGCCATTGCTTCTCCTCTAAACCCTTTGGTTCTAAGTTGAAATAAATCGGTCGTTTCTTGGATTTTTGATGTTGCATGTCGCTCAAAACTCATACGTGCATCAATTTCACTCATTCCGCAACCGTTATCAATTACTTGAATTAATGTTTTTCCTGCATCTTTAATAATGAGCTGGACTTCTGAAGCTCCAGAATCTATTGAGTTCTCTAATAATTCCTTTACCACAGAAGCTGGTCGTTGCACCACCTCGCCCGCAGCAATTTGATTTGCAACAGCATCTGGTAAAAGTTTTATTAGATTAGACATTTAACAAATTTTAAATCTATCGCGAATTTAACATACTTAACTTCGAGAAGCAAACAACTCTACATTTCATAGCATGAAATATATCACATATTTGATCTTACCACTACTTTCGTTGTGCTGTATTTCCAGTATGGATAATAACCAGGATGCCAAGAATGATTTCTCAGACCCATTCATTGATAAAACCGAATACCTAAGCAACACCTTTATTTACCCCGTTGGTGATGGAGAAGCAAAAGATTATTACAATGCTCAAAAGTTTAGAGAAAATAATCATTTAGGGGAAGATTGGAATAAAACGTCTGGTGGGAATACCGATTTAGGAGAACCAATTCTGTCCATCGCTAACGGTTATGTAACGTTTGCTAAAGATGTAAAAGGAGGTTGGGGAAATGTAATTAGGATTTTGCACAAAACAAAACAAGGCAAATTTATTGAGTCTCTCTATGCTCATTGTGATTCCATCTATGTTTCGAAGGGCGATTACATAAAAATGAAGGATCAAATAGGAACTATCGGCACTGCTCACGATAAATATTTAGCACATCTTCATTTTGAAATAAGAAACAAACCCAATATGCCATTAGGTGGTGGATATTCAATAGATGCATCAAACTTTCTTTGCCCGACTGATTTTATTGAGACACACCGTTAAAAAAGGATACTATCGTATAAACTGCCAATAAATAATAGCTCCTGCAATAGCTAATAAAAGAAGCACACGAACATTGGCTTGAGAACGTGCTTTTTGTGAACTTGAAAAACCTAGAGTTTTCTTTTTTGCCTTTCTATGAGATGCTACTTTTTCACTAAAACGACCCCTAAAATCATCTTGATTAAAAGATTTTTCATCGTCTGATTTCTCAACTTCTAAGCTTGCTTCTTGCGCTCTTTTCTCTTTTTTTTCATCATAATAAACAGGTGTATACCCAAACTTGTTTGGTTTTGGTAATTTGAATGGTCGTGAGAAAAGCATATACTTGGTTTTATTACAATATAAGAATTTAAGGAAAGAAAGTCCAATACTTTTTATTATACGCTTACTACAAAGCATCAACGGTTTATTCCAAAATTAAAAACAGTATATTCGCATGATTTAATGATTTATAACAAATGAAAGTAAAACACATTTTATTGGCTACACTTGCTGGAGGTTTTTTATACTCTTGTGTAAGTGCTCGAACCTCAAAAAAACAAATAGAAAAAAAAGACGAATTTGAATATTTAGCTGAAAAATTCGCAGATTTAAAAATCATCAGGTATAAAATCCCTAGCTGGGATAACTTATCACTTCAACAAAAGAAATACGCCTATTACTTAACACAGGCAGGATATGCTGGTAGAGAAATCATTTACGATCAAAATTACCGTCATAACTTAGCTATAAAAAGAAGCTTAGAGAAAGTTTATACATCTTTCGAAGGGGATAAAACCACAGAAGATTGGAAAAACTTTGAGCTTTATTTAAAAAGAATCTGGTTCGCTAATGGTATTCACCACCACTACTCGAATGATAAATTTAAACCTGGTTTTTCAGAGGACTACCTTAAATCTATCATGAAAGAAACAGGAGTAGATGAGCTAAAAGCTGAAGCTATGAAAGCAATCTTTGATCCTTCGTTTGATGCTAAAAAAGTAAACTTATCTAAAGATGTAGATTTAGTTAAAGCATCTGCAGTAAACTTTTATTCTCCTAACATGACTCAAGCAGATGTTGAGAAATACTTTAAGGGGATTATTGAAAAAGGAGATAAACCTATTTCTTATGGTTTAAACTCTAAACTAATCAAAGACGAAAAAGGCTACGTTAAAGAGCAAGTATATAAAGTAGATGGTATGTACAGTGCAGCTATCAAAGAAGTGATTGGCTGGTTAGAAAAAGCGGCTGATGTTGCAGAAAATGAAGATCAAGCACATGCTTTACAATTACTAATCGAATATTATAAAACTGGAGATCTTAAAATTTGGGATGAATACAACATCGCATGGGTAGAAACTACAAAAGGCGATATCGACTACATCAATAGCTTTATCGAAGTATATAATGACCCTATGGGATACACAGGTTCTTTCGAAACAGTTGTTGAAATCAAGGATTTTGAAATGACCAAAATCATGAGTAAACTGGCTGATAACGTACAATGGTTTGAAGATAACTCATCGATTATGGATGAGCATAAAAAGAAAGAGGTAAAAGGTGTTAGCTACAAAGTAGTTGACGTTGCTGGAGAAGCTGGAGACGCCTCACCTTCAACACCAATAGGCGTAAATTTACCAAATGCTAACTGGATTAGAGCTGAACACGGATCAAAATCAGTTTCTCTTGGTAACATTATTGCTGCTTACGATGGTGCTGGTGGTAAAGGTCTTTTAAATGAGTTTGCTTTAAACGAAGAAGAGATTGAGAGAAGCAAAAAGCATAGTAAAGTAGCTGGGAAAATGCACACAGCCCTTCACGAAGTGGTTGGACATGCTTCTGGAAGATTAAACAAAGGGGTTGGAACTCCAAAAGAAACATTAAAAAACTACTCTTCTACGTTAGAGGAAGCAAGAGCTGATTTGGTTGGACTTTACTTTATCATGGATGAAAAATTAGTAGAGTTAGGACTTATCGAATCTTTAGAAGTTGGAAAAGCTGAATACGATGGGTATATCCGTAATGGATTAATGACCCAGCTAACAAGAATTGAAGAAGGAGCAGATATTGAAGAAGCTCATATGAGAAATCGTCAGTTAGTTGCAGCTTGGGCAATGGAAAAAGGTGCTGAAGAAAACGTGATTGAGAAAGTTAAAAAAGACGGGAAGACCTATTTTAAGGTTAACGACTACGAAAAATTAAGAGGATTATTTGGAGAACTACTTAAAGAAATCCAACGTATTAAATCAGAAGGAGATTTTGAAGCTGGTAGAGATTTAGTAGAAAATTATGGAGTGAAAGTAAACCAAGAAATCCATAGAGAAGTGTTAGAAAGATCTAAGCCTTTAAACATTCCTCCTTACGGTGGGTTTATCAATCCAAAAATTATTCCTGTAATGGATGATAATGGTGAAATCACTGATTTTAAAATTGATTACACACAAACATTTACAGAGCAGATGTTAGAGTACTCTGAAAAGTATTCTTTCCTACCAGATTATAATTAAATAACTATTTCCAACATAATTATAAAGGCTGTCTATTCAAAGGCAGCCTTTTTAGATTAAAAATGTATTTTTGAAAAGAATTTAATTGACCTAACTAGTTAACTACTTGCAAATCAAAATATATTAATTGAAACTAAACCATAAAATAGCAGCTTTTATTCCCTTATTAATTGGAATGATTATATACATTCCAAGTCTGTTTTTTGAATTATTAAGTTGGGATGATTATGACTACATTCTCAAAAACCCACTAATTAAAGACTTTTCAGCAGGAGGAATACAAAGAATTTTCACTACTCCCGAAGCAAATGCTATCTACAGCCCAATGGTTCTTTTTACTTGGGCAATAAACTATGAGTTTTTCGGGATGAATGCATTTGTTTTCCATCTTACAGATGTGATTTTTCATGCCATCAATGGTTTTCTATGCTATAAAGTAGTATATCATCTTTTTAAAAATAAAAATCTAGCACTTTTTGCATCTGTATTTTTTGTTATTCATCCACTTTCGGTAGAAGCAGTTGTTTGGGCTACAGCAAGGAAAGACAATCTTTACACCTTGTTTTTTCTATGGGCAATAATTATATACCTCAAGCACAGCTTGAACCCAAAACGCAGTAGAATTCTATTGGTATATGTATTGTTTATATGTGCAATATTATCCAAAACTGTTGCTATCGTATTACCTGCTATTCTAGTACTTATTGATCTTAAACAGGGAGTTCGGTTTAAGTCAGCAATGATAAAAAAACTACCCTTTTTTTTAATCTCCCTTGGCTTTATCATTTTTGGGTTCTGGGCTCAGAAAGCTGGAGGTGCAATGTCCGACACGCAACTATTACCATTTAGCGAAAAATTACTTTATGCCTTTAGCAATGTAAGCACGCTATTCATTGAGTCTTTAATTCCTTTTAATCTTTCCCCCTTCCATCCGAGAATTTTAGTTGCTGCTGACTATGTACTTGCCATTACCTCCTTAATACTAGGTATAATTTTCCTTGCAAGCTTAATTAAATCAAAAAAACTATCTGATTGGCAATTTGGTATCCTTTGGTTTATAATTTTATTAGCACCTGTTTCTCAAATCATTCCAATAGGAATGGCTCAGTATGGTGACCGGTATGCATACTTAGCATTATTGGGTACTGGAATAACTATTTATAGTTTAATCCAAAGAATACAAATCAAATACGCTCGACCAATTCTTTATATCGGATCTTTAACTGCATTCACCATTCTAACAATGACTTACCAACCTGTATGGAAAAACAATTTCACTTTATGGAAACAAGCTATAAAAGACTACCCAAATTCAGAGGTTGGCTATAATAACCTTGCTTACGCATATAAAGAGATTGGAAACATTAAAAAGGCAAAAGAATTATACTACGAAGCTTCTGAAAAAGCATATAAACCAGCTAAGACTCTCAATAATATAGGGTTTCAGTTAATCAAAGAAAATCATGTGGACTCTGCCTTAGTATATCTACGAAACTCAGAAAGAATAAACCCTAATTATCCAGGCGTTTATTTAAATATTGGAAATGTTTTTTATTCTAAAAAAATGTATGATTCAGCATTGAATTATTACCTCATGTTTATTGATTTAGATCCTAATGAAAAATCAGCCCACATGAATATTGGCTTGATCATGAATCGGAAAAAGAAGCATACAGATGCCACCCACTATTTTTCTGTATATATTAATGATTACCCAAACAATGCAAATGCTTATAAAGAACGTGCTTTTGCTTATTTAAAAAACGGTATTGAAAATTATGCTTATCAAGATTTACTTAAAGCAAAAAGACTAAACCCTAAGTTGCTTGATATTAATTACAACCTTGGGGTAATTAACATGAACCGGAAAAAATTCGAACAAGCAATTACCTTCTTTGAAGATGAATTGCAACTTTCCATGAACAACCCAAAAAGCAAACTGAATATAGGGGTGTGTTTAATGAATTTGGGAGAATTTAGACGAGCAATAAATGTACTCAATTTACTAGAAAAAGAATATCCAAAATGGCATTTAGTTTACGAAAACAGGGCTGTTGCTTATGAACAGCTACAAGAGGTAGAAAAAGCTGAGAGAGATAAACACATAGCTCAAAAACTTAAAAAACAATCCTCTAAGTAAAAAAAAAGTACTTATATTCGCACATCTCACAAAACCTATATCTTATGAAAAGCATTGTACTTTCCTTTTGTTCAGCACTTTTGTTCGTGCTATTGTTTAGTCAAAGCGTTTATTCCCAAACCTTAAATGAAACGTTAGGAACTGGTGCAGGAGCATCCATTACTACTGGTGATGAAAACGTATTGATTGGTGATTCTGCTGGAACCAACATCTCATCTGGAGGGGAAAACACCATTATTGGAACACAGGCTGGTTTAAATCAATCAACTGGTAGTGAAAACATTTTTATTGGATTTCAATCTGGTTATTCCAACACAACTGGGACGGACAATGTCTTTATTGGATGGAGGGCCGGGTTTAACAACACCACGACTGACAATGTTTTTATAGGAACCGAGGCAGGTTTTAATAATACTACTGGATCAGACAATACATTTGTAGGTGAAGAAGCGGGTTACGAAAATACAGATGGTAGGGACAACACTTTTATTGGAGAGGATGCTGGATATAATAACCTCGATGGTGATGACAACACCTTTGTTGGTAGTACGGCAGGTAGATCAAATACAACTGGATATAGAAATACCTTCATAGGCAATGAAGCAGGATATGACAACTCAACGGGTCATCACAATACTGCAGTAGGTGATTCTGCTGGAGTTGACAACGGACAAGGACTCTATAATACATTTTTAGGAGCAGCAGCAGGAGCCGCCACCGAACACGCTGACTACAATACGTTTGTTGGAGCCTATGCTGGCTGGGATAACAACCGTACAAATGTAACCTCAAATGCAAATCGAAACACTTATTTAGGTGCCTACACGGGGTACGACAACAGAATTGGAGAAGACAATGTGGGTATTGGAACATTTGCCGACTTTAGTACTACTTCTGCTTCTCGAAATACATTTATGGGTGCCAGCACTATTTCCAGAGGGGATAATAATTCGATTGTAGGTTTTGATGCTTATGTAGATGCCGACTATGTTAATGTACTTGGATCTAACAATACTGTAAGGGGAAATCATTCAATGGCTTTTGGCTATTTAAACAACATCAATTCTGGTGCTAATTATGCTGTTGCATTTGGTAGAGAAATCACTTTACCTGGGACAGCTGATAACTACTTTGTTGTTGGCGGAGATAATGCATCTTATCAATATATGATGGGAATTAATACAACTACCCCAAACACAAATGCATCTTTGACACTTGGGGATACGTCTAGAGGTTTCATGATGAACCAGTTAACAGAGACACAAAAAGTATCTTTAGGGGGAAGCTTGGGCAATCAAGATAAAGGTTTGATAATTTTTGACTCTACAAATACAGAAATTGCACTTTGGGACGGTAGCCAATGGTTTTCAGTAAATAAAGAAGAGCAAACACTGACTTTAGCTACAAATTCACTTTCTATTTCTAATGGGAATAGTGTCGATTTAAGTGCATATTTAGATAATACAGATGCACAAACTGTTTCATTGTCTGGAACTAACCTTACTATTACTGGTGGAAATACTATTGATCTTGCTTCTATTGATACTGATACGGACGATCAAACATTATCGTTAAGTGCTAACACACTTTCTATTGTAGATGGGAACTCTGTAGACTTAAGCGGATACTTAGACAATACAGACGCACAAACTGTTTCTTTAGCAGGTACAAACCTTACTATTAATGGTGGGAATACTATTGATCTAGCTTCTATTGATACGGACACTGATGATCAAACATTATCCTTAACTGCAAACACACTGGCCATTGCTGATGGTAAC
>CATLPG010000038.1 GCA_950054195.1 uncultured Saccharospirillaceae bacterium | reverse complement strand
ATTTACATTTAACTTCAAATTATCAAACAAGGGTTTATATAGAAGTTATCGATGAGCTTCCTTATCAGCTACAAAAAAGGGACTTGAGTTACCAGGTTATTCTTAAAGGAAAAGCATCTAAAGAGTTTGTTTACACCATACAGCCTAAAACACGAGGGGTGTACACGTTTAATAGCATCAATGCCTATGTTACAACAAGCATAGGGTTTGTTCAACGAAGGTTTGAGTTTGATAAAGAAATGGAAACAGGAGTTTATCCGTCTATTCTTCAAATGAGAAAGCACGAGTTTCAAGTGTTTAATAAATCTGCAGCTAGTCAAGGTGTTAAAAAAATCCGAAAACTTGGTAATACCAATGAGTTTGAACAAATCAAAGAGTATGTAGTTGGAGACGACATTAAACATATAAACTGGAAAGCTACCAGTAGAAGGGCTGAATTAATGGTTAACCAATACCAAGATGAAAAATCTCAGCAAATCTATTGTATTATAGATAAAAGTCGCTCTATGCGAATGCCTTTTAATGATTTATCACTATTAGATTATGCGATAAACTCTACGCTTGTAATGAGTAATATTGCCCTTAAAAAAGGTGATAAAGCTGGTTTAATTACATTTTCAGATAAAATTGGTACTGAACTTACAGCAAACCGAAACGCAGTACAACTTCGAAGAATAATGGAGGTGCTATACAAACAAAAAACAGACTTCCTAGAACCTAATTTTGAGTTGTTATATCAGAGCATAAGAAAAACAGTTAAAGGTAGAAGCTTGCTCCTGCTATTCACTAATTTTGAAAGTATGTATTCTTTGGAAAGAGCGTTGCCTGTGTTGAGAAAACTGCATAAAAACTATTTGTTAGTTACCATTATGTTCGAAAATACAGAAATTTCTGATGCAGCAGAAATGGAATGCAAAGATGTAAGTGATATTTACCTTAAAACATTTGCTAAAAAGTTTGTAGACGAAAAGAAATTTATGATAAGTGAGTTACGGACACACGGTATTCAGTCTATTTTAACAAAACCCGAAAACTTATCTGTAAATGCAATTAATAAGTATTTAGAGCTAAAGTCTAGAGGGATGATTTAGGACTTCTTATTTTCATGAGTTGCCAACCATTTTTTAGCTCGTTAACAAGTTCGAGTTCGTAGTTTGCTTTTAAAAAGTTCCAATTTTTCATCACTGCGTGGTCTTGCCATTGATAGCTAAATTTTTTTACATTAAAAAGTACAAAAGATCCTGTTTCAAAGGCTGTAATTTCCTTTTCCCATAAATTAACATAATCGAAAGATAAACCTCTTCCTTTAAGAGCCACATCAATCCAAAAGGTGTAAAGCTTATTGTTTTGGTAAGGAATCATTTTTTGAGATATATACTTGTCAAATTGCTGAAAATTGTACGATTTGGCACTTGTATATATACCAAAAGAGAGGTTGGTTGAAAGTAGCAATAAGATTAACCAATAACGATGTACTAACTTTTTGAATTTTCTGTTAATTAGTAATTGAAAAGCAGGGAAATAAATAACACTAACCAATGCGATTTCTAATACCAGAAATCGCTTGTTTTGAAAAAAAATAGAACCAATAAATATAGAATATAGAAGAAGAGATAATAATAAAACTTTTGGAGCTTTGATTTTTTTATAAACCATTATAATTATAAAAGTCACCCCTGGAAAAATGTATAGAGGATGTATAAAAGCATAAAAACAATAAATAATATTAGGAAGAGTAACGGTATAATAACCATGACTTCCTGATGATGATAAAGTGAAAAAATTTTTAACTCTAAACAAATCCGAGAAATTCGCGTTATCACCAAAAAATTGTGATGTTTCACCAAAAAAGGTTGGGCTAATTATAATACCAAAAATTAAAAGACATAGAATTCCTAGACCAATGTTTGGCTTTTTTAATAAATAAATTCCAGCAACTAAACAAGGTATAAAAACAATTACAACAGCAGCATTTCTAGTCATTATTGATAATCCAGCGAATAAAAAAACACCAGTTAAGTAATTGAGATTTGCCTTCTTTGAAGCTAAATAGAAATAGTAAAAAGTAAGTATAATAAAAAAAGAGCATAGTGTTTCAGACATAGCAGTTAAAGCAAATCTCATCAAGTAAGGACTTGCTAAAACAAAAACAACTACATAAAGTTTACTTGTTCTTTCATTGTTTGGATGAAGCAATTCTATAAATTTTTGAGATACTATACCTATTCCAGTTAAAGCTAAAATAGAAACTAGTTGACCAGAAATAAATGTGTTGTTTATAATAAAGTCTAATGTGCTTACAGCCAAAGGATAGCCAATTGGCCAATTAAATGCCCCAGGATTTGTTCCTGTTGTGATAAAGCTTTTCAAGCTTTCAGAAAAACGCATGTACTCATAGGCATCTTGACCATAAACACCATCAAAACCTAACATTCTAGCAACAAAAAAATAAGTTAGTGGCAATACAAGGTATAGCCAATAGGCATCTAAAAATGATTGTATGCGGTTAAAAACAAACATGAGTCCAAAAATAGAATAATTCAATAGACATACAGCTTAGTTGTTAATAACTGCTCCATTTCTTTAGTTTTCAGTAAGAAATAACTAACTTAGAGTTTGTTGCAAGTAACATTTTAATACGTTTTAGACAACCATTTAAAGAGCTGAAACGTTATTAGTTTACTAATAAATGAGATTAAAGAGATTTACATATCGCTACCTTATAATGCTGGGTGTATTACTACTCAGTGCTAGCTCTATTAGGTCTGCTCACCTGGTTGGTGGAGAGCTCTTTTATGAGTGCTTAGGTGGAAATATGTATAAAATAACGATGAAAATTTATAGAGATTGTGGAGGTGTAGGTGCTCCGTTTGATCCTTTAGCAAAAGTCGGGATTTTTGAAAGAAGTACAGGAAATCAGGTTACACTAATGCAAATGGCATTTCCTGGCTCAAACCAAGTGCCGATCAATGATGGTAGTGGTTGTTATACATTACCTCCTAATCTTTGTTTAGAAGAAGCTATCTATATTGATTCAATTATGCTCCCACCTCTTGCAGGAGGGTACGATATCGTTTATCAAAGATGTTGCAGAAACCCAACTATTGTAAATTTAGATAATCCAGGTGCTGCTGGTTCAACATATACTTCCTTTATACCTGGTGATGATACGTTCTGCAACAGTAGTCCATCATTTAATAATTTTCCACCTGTCGTAATTTGTATTAACGATCCATTAAACTTTGATCATTCAGCTACCGATCTAGATGGAGATTCATTAGTATATGAGTTTGCTCGACCATATCACGGAGGAACATCAGCTAATCCTGCTCCAAATCCTGTAGCACCACCATTTGCTAATACCGTTTGGGCTCCAGGTTTTTCTGATACTTACCAGCTAGCTACTGCTCCAGCAATAGCGTTAGATCCAGCAACTGGATTGTTAACTGGTACTCCAAGTGCTGTAGGGCAATACGTAGTATGTATAGTTGTTAAGGAATTTCGCGATGGAGTATTTATAAGTGAAACACGAAGAGATTTTCAATTTAACGTAGTTAACTGTAACAAAGCCATTGCTGCTATAGCAGATCAAGAAGTGTTTTGTAATGACTTAACTGTTCAATTTGATAATAACAGCTTTAATAGTGCTTCATTTACCTGGGATTTTGGTGATCCAACTACTTTAGCAGATACCTCAAACCAACTTACACCATCATATACCTATCCTGATACAGGTGTTTATACTATTCGTTTAATTGCGAGTAATGGAGGAGGAGCATGCTCAGATACTGCGTATAATTCGTTTAGAGTTTTCCCAAGATTAGAAGCTGATTTTAATCCTCCTGCTAATGCTTGTATTGCAGGAAATTCTTTTACTTTTAATGGTGCAGGCTTTCAATATTCATCTACCGATATTTCATGGGATTTTGGTCCTGATGCAACACCTCAAACTTCAAATAATTTAAATCCTTCGGGAATTAGTTACAGTACACCTGGATCAAAAAACGTCCGGCTTGTTTATAGTGATTTTGGCTGTATCGATACTGCTGAAGCACTCGTTGAAGTGTATGAGTCACCCGTTGCAGATTTCTCAAATGACACAAATATTGTATGTGCAAGATACCCTGTAAGCTTTACCAATTTATCTGTAATTGATGCTAATAATACTTATTTATGGAATTTTGGAGATGGTACAACGAGCACAGCTCGAAATCCTGTACACGAATATCAATTTTTAGGTTTATATGATGTTAAATTGGTAGCAACTTCAAATGATGGGTGTAAAGATTCAATTACTTATGCTGATTTAATACAGGTAAAACCATCACCAACTGCTGGGTTTAGTCCTTTGCAGGCGGAACTGTTTTCTTCAGAATCGGAAATAACATTTTATAATGAATCTTCTGGGGGAGTTACTCAGTTAATATTTACAACTGGAGATACAGCGTTATATACTACGTTTGGAGACATAACCCATGAATATGGAGCTGTCGGAACTTACACAACAAGACAAATAGTTGAAAATGCAGAAGGTTGCTCAGACACATTGTATGGAACTGTTATTGTAAAACCGGATGATTTTGTATATGTACCAAACAGCTTTACTCCAAATGGAGATCGCTACAACGAAACCTTTAAGCCAAGTATAACATACGGGGAAGGTTATTCATTTAAAGTATTTGATCGATGGGGAGGGATTGTTTTTGAAACAACCGAAATAGAAGAAGCATGGGATGGTACTATAAACGGTAAAAAGCTTGCCCCTACAGATGTTTACGTATATACCTTAAGTTATAAGAATGCAGATGGAGATGATAAGTTTTATCATGGCCATGTAACACTCATTCGTTAAAGTTTTAGTGGTTTACCTTGTTGTTTAGTCTCTATATCAGGTAAAATTTCGCAATTGTCCCAAATACCTGTTTTTAATGTTTCAGCATAGGATGCAGGTAAGTTGTTTGCTAACATTTTTTCTGAGGCAGTGTTAAAATCATAGCTGTACGATTCGTGCTTAAACGTAATATCGTTCTCTTTAACATCCAGTATTCCATACCATACATTTTTGTTGCCATCATTAGCTGGCATACCAATAACACCAGCATTAAACCATGTTTTACCTTCTTTTGTATCAATAAACGGAATACCACTATGACCAGCCAACACAATATCAGTTTTAGAATCTATCAATGAGTTGTTTTTGGTTTCCCAAGGAGTAGATTTAAAAATAAACTCTGATGTTCTATGAAAAGAGCCATGTAAAACAAGTACTTTTTTTCCGTTGTAAGAGAAGGTTATAAAATCTGGTAAACTTTCGAGCCATATTTTATCACTTGATGTTAATTTGTTTTGGGCATAGGGATACCATTTTTTAGAAAACACATCACATCTTCCTCCTTCATCAAAATCACACCCACAATCTTCCTTATCTTCTCTTAGTTGAATTTCAACATTCCCAGCGATAGCATGGATTCCCCAATCTTTAATTATGTGCAAAGATTCTAACGGATTAGCGCAATACCCTATAATGTCTCCTGTGCAAATAATGTTTTCGGGAGCTATGTTTTTTTCTTGTGCAATTTCTTTTAGAGCGATTAATGCTTCCAAGTTGCTATATACACCACCAAATATTAATAATTGGCCTTTGAGTTCTCCTAAGTCTTTTGTTTTCTTCCCCATGATAGTAATGCTGGTACTAAAAATAAGATAAAACAACCAATTGTACCATAAAGGTTAGCAGATAATAAATCGGCATATTTTCCCGTAGAAATGTGAAGTTGTTTTGGATAAGCTCCTGTTGCGATTAATACACCAATCATTATTCCGAAGAATAAGGATAAAAAGTAAGAGATTTTAGGCGCTTTCATTCTCCAAAATAGAAAAATAGGAGCTAATCCAATAACCATTGTTCCGCTTATGGTTGTGGCACTTAAAATTTCTGCATCAAGAAAAACAGGAATAGTTCCAACAACAGTAATTATAATCATCATTATCCGCCCTCTTTTTAGTGTTTGTTTTTGTTGAGGCAAGGTATCTTGAACCGACAGTTTTGAAAAAGAAGTAATAGCAGAGTCAATAGTTGAAGCAGCAGAAGTAATCATAATTAAGTTGAGCATAAGCATAGGGACTACACCTAAAATTTTACCTATTTCCACAGCAGCTTGTCCACTAGCTCCTAAAAATTTAGCGGCAACACCAATGAAAGAGAAAAGCAAGATGCAAGCAAAACCTATAACGGTTGCTACAGCAAAACTTTTAAGCGTTGCTTTAGGAGGTAATATGAAAGCTCTATCGGTAAGCACTGGGTCATGAAAAGGATAACTAAAAACTTGTAAAAGAGCTACTAATAAAAGGTTTACTCCTTGATCTAAAGACCACGTTCCACTGTTAAAATACTCTCCTACTGGCTTATTAACTGCTGGGAAAATCAATATAAGTATAATCACGAGCAGAGCAGTGAATAGTATCATTTGAATAAAATCGGTTAAAAGAGAACTTTGAAGCCCTCCTTTAAGCACATATAGCAGCGTTAAAAGCGTAAATACGAGAATAGAAACATAGTATGAGGTACTTCCTATATCTCCGAAATAGCTTCCAATAATCATGCTGTTAGACCAAATCTCATTAAAGAGTCTGAAGCCAATTAACAAGGAAAAAAGTAAAACAGCTGATCTACCATATTTTGTTTGTAAAAAGTGATGAATACTTTTAAAACCTCCAATGCTTCTTAATCGAAAAATAATGATACCAGCAGCTAAAAAAGAAAGATAGTATGCGCTGTATGCTAATCCACCTACTATTCCGTAACTCAACCCAAGGTTTGCGGCATTTGTAATAGATTTTGCAAATATCCAAGAAATAACCAAGCTACTGGTAAGTATCCAGAAGCTTGGCTGTTTCCCGCTGTCTTGTTTTGCTTGAAAAAAAGCCTCTTTAGTCTTCGCTAAAGGTGCTAACCATACGAATAGTCCTCCTAATAGAAGAAGAATTATCCATTGTATGGTTGTGCTATCAAGATTCAAGAATAATACGATCTATTGGTCCCACCAAACAGGTGCGTTTACACTATTTCCGTTAGCCGCTGTTGCAGCATTGTAGTTGGCCGTGTTTAAAGCAGCTTCATCAGTTGGGTAAGGCATTCTAACAGGAATTAAATCATTATTTAAACTTGCCTGAATTGTTTTAAGTTGAGGAAATCCTGTTCTTCGATATTCAATCCACCCTTCATACCCATTGATGCAGTTTGCTATCCATTTTTGAGTAATAATTTGCTCGATAGGGTCTGCTCCAAAAATTCCAAAAGCGGATGAATCAGTAGTTAGGTATGACGCTGGCAATGTAGCTCCCCAATATTCGAAAGCAAGAGCAACACCATTATCGTAATGCATTTGAGGACTTGAGGTAATGTAGCCTTTTTGAGCGGCTTCTGCTAAAAGAAATTCAGTTTCCCAAGCAGTTAAAAAGTTAGCATCTAAACTTCCAGTACTTTCTCTAAAAATTGTTCCAGTTAGCGAATAGTCGGCTACTGAGATAGAAGTTGCTGAAGCATCAGGTCCATTTAACAACCCGTTATACATTATTCCTGTAGTATCATTTCCAGTTGGTCTGAAAAGAATAGAAATACGAGGATCGTTGTATCGGTTTAATATTTCCTCTATAGTTTCACTCATAATAAACAGGTTAAAATCACCATCACGAAGGTTCGCCATTCTAAAGTTATTTGGCTGTCCATCAGTAAAATCAAATGTTGCGTTATCTACATTGCTCGTCATGTAATTCCCAGAATTAAAAACATTTTGAAGTCTCCCAGAAACAGTATCAGCATCAGATATACGCATGAGGTATTTTATTTTTAGTGAATTTGCAAACTTCTCCCACATCGCTAAGTTTCCATTAAAAAGAATATCACCTTCTAATGTTTGAGCCCCAGTATAGTTTTGAATGGCTGTAAGTCCTTTATTTAAATTATCCAAAATACCATTGGTTGATTTATAGATATTTTCCTGAGCATCATACGCTGGAGTAATATTTCCTTCTCCTCCTTGTAAAGCTTCAGAATAAGGTACATCACCATAAATATCCGTTAGGTTAGCGGTTAGATATGCTTTTAAAATTAATGATGGTCCTTCGTATACTTGATGCACACTGTTTTCTCTCGCTTGTTTTAAGATAATTTCGTTATCTCTGAGGCTGGTGTAAAGCAATGGCCAAGGATTACCACCAAATTGAGTTTCTGTTAAACTATGACGGTCAAACAAGTTAAAATCGATTTGAGTGAAGTACTGACCTAATAAATTTCCTGCAACAAAGCCTTCGTAGCTCATTTCATCTCCGTAGTTGTAAACAACTTGACGAAGCAACAAGCTTGGTTGAACTGATGTTGGTGAATTAGGGTTTGTATTTAACTCTTCAAAATTCTTTTTACAGCTAATAGATATTAGCAAAACTGTAGTAATATATATTAATTTTTTCATGGTACTTGTTATCAAAATTTATACTAGAAGTCGTAACCGATTTTAAATCCAATGCTTCTAGCTGTTGGGTACGACATATCCTCAACTCCGTTAACAAAGTTTTGTCCTTGAACAGCAATTTGCTCAGGGTCAAAATGAGGAATGTAACTAAAGGCAAATAAGTTTCTACCGATTACAGACACTCGAAGTGTTCTACCATCTTTAAAAAGTTTGCTTTTATCGTTTCCTCTAAAGGTGTAACCAATAGAAAACTGTCTTAGTTTTAAATAAGAGGCATTGTACGTGTTATTTTCTTCGTGGTTTCTATCGTAGTATTGGCGGTAATATGATTCGGCAGAGATAGCAGTAGTATTTTCTACCCAAACTGGATTTTCGTCAGTTCCTGTGTTTACAACACCTTCTGCAACAATTCCTGCGTCTGGACGATCTTCCGTTTCGATTAATTGACCACCAACTGCGGCTAATGAAAGTGTTCTAGAAACTAAAACACCTCCTTGTCTCCAGTCAAATAGGAAGCTCATGTCCCAGTTTTTGTAACTAAAACTGTTGTTAATTCCTAAGATGAAATCTGGATTGTAATTTCCTAGCTTCTTAAGTGTATTGTCTACAATGTATCTTCCGTCTGATCCAATAACAAAATCACCGTTTTCATTTTTAAGGTATCCCGTTCCGTACATGTCTCCAATTCTACCACCTTCTTCTACTTGAAACCATACGCGTTGATTCACGTTATCGTATACACCAGAGTATGCCAATGTTAATTTGTCGATTCCTTCAGGAAGCTCTTTTACAATTGATACGTTATGGCTAAAGTTTAATCCTACATTCCACTGGAAGTTATTGGTTTTATACGCCTGAGCATCTAACAAAATCTCAACTCCTGAAGTATTTACTACACCTCCGTTTACAATTTGCTCAGAAGCACCAGAAGAAATAGCTACTGGAAGAGCAATGATTTGGTTTCGGGTAACTGCTTGGTAGTAGGTTGCATCAAAACGTAACCTATTATTAAAAAATCTTACATCAGCACCTACTTCGTAAGATGTTGTTCTTTCCGGTAATAAATCGCTGTTGGCTAATAAATCAGCCGCAGAAAATGTTGGCTGAGAATTGTAAGCTGTTTGAGCTACGAAAGCTGCAGAAGTTTGATAAGGATCGGTATCGTTACCCACCTGTGCCCAATTGGCTCTTAATTTAGCAAATGAGATTACTTTTGAAAGTTTTACTGTATTAGATAGGATGTAACTTGCAGCTACAGAAGGATAGAAAAACGAGGTGTTTTGAGCAGAGGTTGGTGTAGCCAATGCACTCGACCAATCGTTTCTTCCTGTGATATCAACATATAAGTAGTTTTTGTATCCAAGTTTAGCAACCCCATAGATGCTATTGATGCGTTTACGTGCATTTCTTTGGAATACTTCTAATGGAGAAGCTGCATTTGAAAGGTTGAAAATGCCTGGTTGAGCTAGCGTTAACGCTTGTGTTTGTGTGTTAAGTGCTTGTTGATCCATTCTGTTTCCTCCTGCGGAAAGATCAAGTGTAATATCACCAAATATTTTAGCATAGTTTAACAAGAAATCGGTGTTATTTTCTCTAAAGCCAACAACGTGCTCTGCATAAGCTCCATTTTGAAACCTGTTTGTGCTGTATGAACGTTTGAATTTTCTTAATTCGTAGGAGTAGTCAACACCACTTCTAATCATTAATTTTAGTTCATCGGTAAACTGGTAAGAAGCTGATAAATTTCCAAATACACGATCTCTGTTAAATGAGTTTGTGTTTTCATACAAGATAAAGTAAGGGTTGTCGAAAAAGGTGTAGTTAAATGAGTACTGTTCAATGCCTTCTAAGCCTGGTTGCCAGTAGTCTTCTAAAGCAGCAATGTTTAATGATCTTGGTCCCCAGGCTACTAAAGAGTAATTGATGTTTTCTGACCCATAACCGTTTGATGGTCTGTTGTCGCTTGAACTATTCACGTAGTTAATCGAAGCATTAATTTTAAGTTTATCTGTTGGGTTGAAATCTAATTTTGTAGATAGGTTTTTTCTATCAAGATTAACTCCAGGGATGAAAGACTGGCTTCTTAAATCAGTATAAGATAAACGAACAGCTCCTTTATCGAAACCATTAGAAATTGAGATGTTATTGGTTGAGGTGATTCCTATATTATAAAAATCACGTAAGTTGTTTTTGTATGATTTGAACTCGGTTGGAGTAATTGGAGCTCCACCATGAACAGCAATGTCTCCACCTCTAACAACTGTCCCATCAGGTAAAGTTACAGGACTATCAAACTGAGCGATTAGTGTTCCTTGATCTAGTTTAGGTCCCCAACTGTAAGTGATGTTATCATTGATTCCGCCACCTAAACCATCAACAAACTCAAACTGACCAGAGTTCCCTTGTCCGTGTTTGTTTTGAAATTTTGGTAGTTTAAAGGGAGTATCAAAAAACGTTGATGAGTTAATCGAAATCCCTAACCCTTTTGTATTTGCCCCAGACATAGTAGTAATTAAAATGACTCCGTTAGATGCTCGTGTTCCGTATAGCGCAGCAGCACTTGGTCCTTTTAAAACAGAGATAGATTCAATATCATCAGCATTTACTTCCATAGCTCCGTTTCCAAAATCAACTTCTTGGAAACCTGCAGCAGCATCATTCGTAAAATTATTGATTGAGTTGTTATTGATAGGTGTTCCATCAACAACAAAAAGTGGGTTGTTATTTGTAAAAGAAGCTTCTCCACGAATGGTTACTTTGGAAGTTGAACCAACCCCTGTTGGTCCTTGGTTAATGGTTACACCAGCTATTTTTCCTGCTAGATTATCAATGAAGTTAGGCGATTTTACTTCTGAAAGTTCTTTGGCTTCTAATGTTTCGAAAGCGTATCCTAGTTTTTTTTCATCTCTTTCTTGACCAAGTGCAGTTACAACAGTTTGGTTTAGCAGTTGGGTGTTTTCATCTAAAGAAACATTTACAACAACTAATTCTCCTACTGGTTGTTCCAATGAGTTCATTCCAATAAAAGAGAAAACTAATACAGCGTTTTTGTCTTTAACTGTTAGGGTGTAGTTTCCATCAAGATCAGTAGAAGTACCATTTGTGGTTCCTTTTTCTTGCACGGTCGCTCCTATAATAGGATTAGCCGTTTGTTTATTAATTACTTGCCCTTTTATGGCAATTTGACTTTGGGCAAAAAAGGAAAATGAAAGAAGGATTAAAAGTAATATGTTCTTCACAGGATTGGTTTTGGTTTGGTAGATAAACTACGTTTAAACTTATGTTTTAGATTTTTTTATTGGGTATACTATCGAAAGGGAACAAAAATACTTACAAAATTGGTTTTGTAAAGTTTTTATTAAATTTTCTTGATGTTTGGATTATTAGTTGAGAATCTATTATTAGTATTCATTAATTAGCTTTAACTTGTTTATGAAGTTGTAATAATTAGCTATCATTTTTTGTTCAGATGATTTTATAAAGCCGCAATGTATAGTAAACTTAAATTATTTATTGAAAATAGCCTTGATTATAAGGTAGGTCTTGATAGAAAACAATTGTTAGATGAAATAATATCTGATTTAAAGGCAAGCTCTTTAAAAGAGGAAGAGATATTATTAAATTTTATTTGTACGCACAACTCCCGCAGGAGTCAGTTTGCTCAGGTTTGGGCATGGATTTTGGCAGATTATTATGAGTTACCCTTTATTAAAACTTATTCTGGAGGAACGGAAGTTACAGAGGTATATCCAACAGTAATTAGTACGCTAGAAAGTATAGGGGTAGATGTTGATAGAGAAAATGAAGTGAGTAATCCAGTTTATAAATTAAGGTTAGGTGAGGGGATAGAACCCTTAATGTTGTATTCGAAGCTATATGATGCCTCAGAGAATCCAACGAGCAACTTTTTAGCTTTTATGACCTGTTCTTCGGCTGATGAAGGTTGCCCGTTTGTGGCAGGATCAATAAAAAGATATAGCCTAACATACGAAGATCCCAAGTTTTCGGATGGAACAAATGAAGAAGAAACAGTCTACTTGAATAAGTGTATAGAAATTGGAAGTGAATTAAAGTATGTGTTCCAAAGGTTAGCTAAATAGTTACCAGTCTTTATCGGGTTCGGTATAGGTGCCACTACCAGCTTGACCAGACATTTTTGCGTCCTTATTAGATTTTTGTTTGTTGATTTTCAACAAGACTTTTTTCTCATCGTTTTTAAGCGCATCTAAATTTTGTTTCGCTTGCCTGTAACTCACTTGCTGTTTTTTTTGTGCAGCTTGTTTTTTTGAGTTTTGACTGGCTTGCTGTTCCTGTTCTTGAGGCTTTGACTGCTCCTGTTGCTTTTTTTGGTCTTGGGTTTGTTGATCTTGTTTGTTTTGTTGCTCGGTGTTTTTTTGTTCGTCTTTTTTAGGTTCGTTTGATTTAGGCTTTTGATCCATTTGCTTTTTCAAGCGATCTTGCATGGCTTGAAGAGCTTCTTGTTCTTTTTTAAGCTCCTCATTTTTTTGATTTGCTTTTTGGTTTTCTTTCGCTTGCTCTTTTCTGGATTGATCCAGCTTTTTCTGAAGGTCTTCTTTTTGCTGCTCAGAAGTATTTGGATCGTTCATTTTGTCCTTTAAATCTTGTTGCTCTTGATTTCTTTTTTGATTGTTTTGCGCTTGTTGTTGGTTGTTTTGTTTTTGTTTATCAAGATTTTTTTGCTGCTCATTTTGCAGGTTTTGTCTTTGTTTATTTAATTCTTCTTTTTGCTGGTTTTCTTTCGTGTTATTGCCTTGCTGTTTTTGTTTATCAATCTCTTGTTTTTCTTTGTTGATATCTTGCTGTTGCTTATTAAGCTCCTCTTGCTTTTTGTTTAGCTCGTTTTCACGTTTTTGCTGTTCGTTTTTTTGCTGTTGCTTTTTATTTTGATCTAGTTGCTCTTGTTTTTTATTGAGTTCGTCTTTTTTCTTGTTGAACTCATCTTTAGAAAGTTCGTCTTTCTTCTTTTCAAGCTCTTCTTTTTCTTTGTTTAGATCATTTTGCTTGTCTTTTTGATCTCCTTTTTTTTGTTGATTTTGTTCTTGCTCTTGTTTCTCTTTTTGCTTTTCGAGCTCTTCTTTTTCTTTTTTAAGCTGATCTTGTTTTTCTTGTGTTTTCTTTTGATCAAGCGGGTTTTGTTCTTGCTTTTTCTTTTCTAAATCTTCAATTTGTTTTTTGAGTTTATCAATTTCTTCTTGAAGTTTTTTAGCGTCATCAAACGTTTTTCTAAACCTAGTGTAGGTGTATGAAAGGTTGTAGCGTGCTTCGTTATTATAGGGGTTGTATCTTAGGGCATTTTTGTAACTATCTATTGCTTTGAAAGGTTTATTGGCTAGCAGGTAAGCATTTCCTTGGTTGTAGTAACACTCTGATATTTCTTTACTTTTACTCTTAGCTGATGCTACTGTTCCAAAATATTCAGCAACAGCAGTTAGTTTAGTTTGTGTTAAGCTATCAATTTCCTTTTTATCTTTTAAAGCAGATTTATACTTAGCACAACCAATATTAAAATCGCCCAGTTGATTTTGAGGTTTTTTTTTAAGTGCTTTTTCATAAGCAATAATTGCATTGCCATATTTTTCGTTATAGTAAGCATTGTTCCCTTCCACAATTAAAAACTTATCTTCTTGGGAGATTAAGTTAAAAGAGAGTGTAAATAGTAATATGTATATTAAGTACTTAAGCATGAACTTTTTTATTAGACGGGATTAATGTATTTAATATGATTAATAAAATACCTATTGCTAAAAACCACTGAAACCGATCTTCGTATTCTAAAAATGTTTTTTGTTTAAATGTAGACTTTTCAATTTTTCCTATGCTACTTAAAATATTATCAAATTCAACATTAGTACGTTTTGCTTGCTCATAAATTCCACCTCCCATTTTAGCAATATCTTGCAACATTTCGGGGTTTAACTTTGTGAGCACAGTAGTTCCGTTTTTATCGGTATGATAGCCTTTACCGTTTCTTTTAGGAATTGGAACTGCCTTATTTGTACCCATTCCTACGGTAAATATTTTAATACCATCACCTATCGCATTTTTTGCTAATTGAATGGCATTGTCTTCATGATTTTCACCATCAGTAAACAACAAGATGGCTTTTTGTGTTTTGCTTTCTTCTTCAAAGGATTGCATACTCACTTCAATAGCTGCTCCAAGTGCTGTCCCTTGGGTTGAAATCATGCCTGGGTCTATAGCAAGCATTTCAGTTTTGATATAATCGTAATCGTTTGTGATAGGGATAAAATTATAAGCTGTACCAGCAAAAACAACAACTCCTACACGGTCACCTTTTAATTGACGAAGTAATTTTGAAATAGCAAGTTTTGCAACTTCTAATCTGTTTCTGGATTTATCCAAATCCTTTGCTAGCATACTATTGGAAACATCTAGAGCGACCATAATATCAATACCTGATGTTTTCATTTTCTTTTCGTTTTTACCAAACTGTGGATTTGCCCAACCTATGATTAAAAAAGATAATCCGTAAAGAAGTAACAAAAACTTGGTAAGCACTCTTGTGGTGGATAGTCCTTCAATGAGTTTTTTTCTCATTCTTTTAGAGGCGAACTTTTTAAGCCTTTTATTTTTGTTTATATAGCTAAAAAGGAAGATTAGTAATAGTGCTCTAACAGCCACAATCCCCCATAGATAAATAGGTTTCTCAAAACGAAACTCAACCACATATTTGTTAAAATAGAAATACACAACTCCCGCGATGAGCCAAAAGAGCACTTCGCTGATAGCTAATGTTATGATGCTATTTTGGAGTTTATACTTCATTAAAAGATACTTTTGATAACCATTTGGTTAATAATAAAATGAGAGATAATTAATAACATCCCTATTAAAGCAAAGGGATGAAAGGCCTCAGGTACATCTCTCTTAAATATGGCTGTTTTAATCTTTGTTTTTTCAAGTTTGTCGATTTCTTTATAAATCTTTTTGAGTTGAGATTTATTCTTTGCTCTGTAGTATTTACCTCCAGTTGATTCAGCAATTTCTGAGAGCATGTCTTCATCAAGTTTGCTATCGATATACTGATAAATTGTTTGACCAGTAAATGGGTGCTTACCTGCTGGCATTTTTGCTTTTCCCGTAGTTCCAACACCAATGGTATACACGCGTATGTCAAATTCCTTTGCATATTCCGCAGCTGTAAGTGGATGTACTTTACCGCTATTGTTTTCTCCATCGGTAAGTAAAATAATTACTTTGCTTTTTGCTTCACTTTCTCTTAGTCTATTAATGGCTGTAGCTAATCCCATTCCTATAGCTGTTCCTCCTTGAATTTGTCCACTACGAACTTGCTTAAACCTACGAAGCAAGCTTTCATGATCTGAGGTTAATGCGCAAGCCGTATAACTTTCACCTTCATAAACAACCAATCCTATGCGGTCATTCGGACGTTCTTTTATAAACTCTTTAGCTACATTTTTAGAAGCTACTAATCGATTAGGACTAAAGTCCATCGCTTCCATACTTTGCGAAATATCTAATGATATAACAATGTCAATTCCTTCAATGGATTTTTCAGTAATGGTATCATCATCCAGTTTTTTTTGTGGTCGAGCAAGGGCTGTTACCAAAAACGCTAGACCTAGCATTTGCAGAAAGAAAGCAAGGTGCTTTAAATAGGGGTAGATTCCAGTTGATAACCCTTTTAAGCTTGATAAACTCGTGTGTTTAACTTTCGCAGATTTATTTTTGCCTTTCCAGATATAAAAGAAGACTAAAACAGGAATAATAGCCAAAAAGTAAAATGCCCATGAACTTTGATATGTGTATCCTAATAAATTCATGTGTTTTTATTACTTGTGGAACGAATAAAGGTGATGGTAGACTCTATTAACTTTGCGTTAGTTTCGTTGCTAGGTTTTTGTTTCGCAAATTTCACAAGATCTGCTGTTTCAAAAATTTCAATAAGCTTTTCCTTTTCTTCCTGCGTTAAATATTCATTTACCAGGGCGATGATTTCTTTACTGGTTTTATCTTCAGTTGAAATATTGTAAGAACCCTCGAGGTATTGGTCGATAATTTGTGTTAGTCCAACATAATGCTGTTTTGTTTCATTTTTCTCTAGGAGGTTTAGAGCAACTAGTTTTTCTATTGCTTGCAGTGCTTTTGTATGTGGAGGAATGGTTGGTTTAACTATTACAGGCTCTTCTGTAGCAGGCTTTTGTTTCTTTTTTCTAGTCAATAAGAAAATAAGAATTGCAAGTACAACTACGATGACAAGTATAATTATCCAATTACGTTTTATCCATTTCCAAAGTAATTTTAGACGATCGTTAAATGTTAACTCAGGTTCTTTAACAGGGACAATGTCAATAATGCTCTTTGTGGTGTCAACTTCTACGAGTTTTACTTTAATTTTTAAACTATTGGAAGATATTACCCCATTTTTATCTTGGACGATTAAAGGGAGTAGATCGTGTTCGCCAGGTTCAAAGGAGGTAATAGTTATTTGTTGACTTTTAATATTTGCATTGTTATTTGCAGACTGAATAGGAAGTGTTTCGAGTACTTCAAAATAATCGGGCAGGCTGTCTCCTTTTTTTAGCAATGGCCAAATAACGTCTTGTTGGTTTTCTTTATTTAGAGATAAAGTAAGGTAAAGAGGTTCACCAATTAAAATAGAATCTTTGTTAGTGGTAATTGTAAACGATTGGGCATAGCCTTTAACTGATAACAAGGTTACCAGTAAGTAAAAGAAGCCATATTTTAGTACTCTATCCACTACCTGTTTTTAAATAAATTAATTAAAGATGAGGTGTAAGGTCTATCCGTTTGTAAGTGAGCAAAATCAATTCCTGAACGTTTAAAAATGGTATTAAGCTCTCCTTGTTTTTTAAGAAAATTCGCTTTGTATGTAGTTCTATTTTTTTTGCTAGAAGTATTTATCCATTGTTGTTTTCCAGTTTCAATATCAACTAAAGGGACGTAACCTAAATTTGGTAAATCTTTTTCGTTTTTATCATAAATATTTAATGCAATTAGATCGTGTTTTTGATTTGCTAACTTAAGTGATTGCTCAATATTTGTATCCTCAAAATCAGAAAGGATAAACCCAATGCTTCTTTTTTTAATTGCATTAGTATAATGCCTAAGTGCTTCAGGAATGTTGGTTCCTTTTCCAGAAGGTTTTATTTCTAATACTTCACGAATAATTCGTAGAATGTGCTTTCTTCCTTTAGCAGGTTCAATAAATAGCTCTGTATCTTCTGTAAAGAGTAGTGCCCCAATTTTATCGTTGTTTTGGGTTGCAGAAAACGCAATTACGGCACATAGTTCGGTAATTAATTCTTTTTTTGTTTGAATATCCGAACCAATAAGGTTTGATTTAGAAATGTCAACAATAAGCATTACTGTTAACTCTCTTTCCTCTTGAAATACTTTAACGTGAGGAGTTCCAAAACGAGCGGTTACATTCCAATCAATTGTTCGAACCTCATCGCCATGAACGTATTCACGTACCTCAGCAAACGTCATACCACGACCCTTAAACGCAGAGTGATACTCACCAGAGAATACCTGACTAGATAACCCTTTGGTTTTAATCTCAATTTTTCTAACTTTTTTTAGTAAGTCTTTGGTTTCCATTGAGAGTTTTAAGGTACTTCTACTTTGTTTAAAATGTGTTTAATTATTTTTTCTACTGAAATGTTTTCTGCTTCTGCTTCATAGGTTAGACCAATACGGTGCCTTAATACATCATCACAAACAGCTCGAACATCTTCGGGGATTACATACCCTCTTTGATGAATAAAAGCATATGCTTTAGAAGCTAGTGCTAAGCTTATACTTGCTCTTGGAGAGCCTCCAAAAGAGATAAGTGGAGCTAATTTTTCCATTCCATATTCTCCAGGTTCTCTAGTTGCGTTAACAATATCTACAATGTATTGTTCTATTTTTTCGTCTAAATATACCGAACGTACTATTTCTCGCGCCTTAATTATTTGTTGTGGATTAATAATTGGGTTTGGTTTAGGAAAAGATTGTGAAGAAATATTATGTCTAATAATTAATTTTTCCTCTTCTTTTTTAGGATAATCTAATACTACCTTTAGCATAAACCTGTCCATTTGAGCTTCTGGAAGAGGATAAGTACCTTCTTGTTCAACAGGGTTTTGAGTTGCTAGTACTAAAAAGGGTTCTGGAAGCTTAAATGTTTCATCACCAATAGTAATTTGTCTTTCTTGCATAGCTTCTAACAAAGCACTTTGAACCTTTGCAGGCGCTCTGTTAATCTCATCAGCTAAAATAAAATTGGAGAAAATTGGTCCTTTCTTAATCGTAAAATCTTCCTTTTTTTGGTTGTATATCATTGTACCTAAAAGATCAGCAGGAAGTAAGTCAGGAGTAAACTGAATTCTGCTAAACTCAACATCTACAACCTTTGATAGTGTGTTTATAGCGAGTGTTTTTGCTAAACCAGGAACACCTTCTAACAAAATATGACCGTTAGAAAGTAAACCAATTAATAAACTATCAACCATATCGAGCTGACCAATAATTACCTTGCCCATTTCTGCTTTAAGTAAAGCAATAAACTGACTTTCCTCTTTAATTTTTTGATTGATAGATTGGATATCTAATGTATCCGTACTGGTATTATTCTCTATGTGTTCTTCCATGACTCAATATTTCTAGTATACAAAAATGTAACTTTAGATTGGAATGTAAGGAAGTAAGCTGTTAAAAGTTGTTAAGCTATACTAGTTGAATAGGTGAACGATACCTTTCATTTCTGCTTCCCCGTTACCAGAAGAGTAGGTTAAAGTCCAATAATAAACTCCTTCGGAAACAGACTTCCCATCCCATCCAGCGGTTAAATCAGCAGTTTGAAAGATAAGATTCCCCCATCTATTGTAGATAGATAGTTCTGGGTTTTCAACATTAATAGCCACTTTAGGTATAAAGGTATCGTTTTGACCATCGTTATTAGGAGAGAACACATTTGGCATTACCACAACAGGTTCACAGGGAATAAAAGTTACCTCAATAGTGTCATAAAGGGTGTTACACGTTGTAGTAACTTCAACATCATAGGTGTTTGTAGTGCCAACATTAATTGAAGCATTGCTAGACCCGTTTGACCATAAGTAAGTTGAGTTAGGAGTTGTTGCATCTAATGTTATATTTAAGCCATCACAAAGTGTTGTGTCCTCCCCTAAATCAACAGTGTATTGGGGATAATTGGAAATAACTATAGAATCTCTAACCGTTTCGCAAGGAGTTATTATATCAACCCAATATATTCCTGATTGATTGGCTAGCAATGTTGGTTGAGTAGTTCCGTTTTGCCATAAATAGGTTGAATTTGTAGTAGAAGCATTCAATAAAACTGACTGGCCAGCACATATTGTCGTGTCGTTTCCTAGCGAGGCAGGTGTTATGTTAATTTCAGACACTGTTATTGTATCATATACAGTATCACAAACGCCTTTATATACCTTGATGTCGTAAACTCCAGCTTGATTTATAGTTATAGAATCTATAGTTGATCCTGTTGACCAAACATACCCTGAGGCTCCAGCAGTTGATCCGTTAATTGTAATGGATTCTCCAGGGCAAATACTAGCAGTACTAGGAATAATGTTACTTGGTAGTCCAGTTTCGAACTCATTCGGACATGCAGCACCATAAATGTCTCCAGAAATTCCCATGGTACAAGGAGAATTTACTGCTGCATTAGTGTAATCTACTTCATACAAAGTTCCAGAACGAGATAATACATAAGGTTTTACAAAGCAATTATTTCCAGCGTTAGCTAAACCAAAAGGATCACTATTAATGTTGAGATTTCCTACAGGAAAACTTGCCCCTGGATTTAGTGTGTCTATTTCTAGTAAATCAGAATTATCGCAGGTTAAGTATAATTTTCCTTGGAAAAATGCAAGGTCACCAGCAGAACCACAGTTTACTTGACCTAAGTTTGTAACAGTGCTTGTGTTTAAATCAATTTTTAGTAGGTCATCGTTATCATCAACGGAGTAAAGCATACCATTTGGTGCGCCAACTAAAGAGTTTCCTGTATTAATGGCTAAAACTAATGTTGATGAGGCATTTGTTGTGTCAACTTCATAAATACCATTATTATTTTGCCCGTACATTTTACCATTTGGTAAAAAAGCAATATCTAAAAAGTTTTGCGTAGTTGTACCTACAAGTACAGAAGAACAAGTGTTAGGATTTGTTTTCCATATTTGAGAGTTGCTATTGGATACAAAAATATTTTGAGCTGATAAGTATACCGAAGAAAATAGAACTAGTATAAGGAAAAATGATCTCATATTTAAAATGGTCTTTTCGCAAATATATGCCTTTTAAGGATGAAAAAAAGAAGAAATATAAAAGCTCATAATCTTTCGTATTTTTGTATATATATAACACAGCGATATGACCATAGAAAAAGCAATAAAGCATGTAGAAACTTTTCATGATGCATTTGGAATTGAAAACAAGCATGAACCAACTACTGCTATTCATGATTCTGTGATTGAATTACGTCACCGTTTGATGCAAGAGGAAAATGACGAATATTTAGAAGCTGCTAAAAATGGGGATTTAGTAGAAGTTGCTGATGCCTTAGGTGATCAACTTTATATTTTGTGTGGAACAATTCTTAGTCATGGTTTACAAGATAAAATAGTTGAAGTTTTTGAAGAGATTCAACAGAGTAATATGAGTAAACTTGGAGCTGATGGAAAACCTATCTACCGTGAAGATGGAAAGGTAATGAAAGGGCCTAATTATTTTAAGCCGAATATTAAGCAGTTTATTGAAGCTAAGCTTTAAAGCACATTACAAACTTCAACGCTAAATGATCCACTACCACCATCAGAGGCTGTCCAAGGTGCTGTAAACGTAAAGTTAGGAGGACAGCAAGAAGTGGAAGATAGCGTTACAGTAACTGTATTTCCTGCAGGTATGGTTAATGGGTCAGAAGGAAACCAGCTAGCACATGAAACAGTTGGTAAATCTATTGTTATGTTGGCAGTTGTATTATTTGTCCATGTTCGTTGCCTTTGATCAGGTCCTGTATTTGGACAGGGGCAAATACAGTACTTGTTAAAACACCCAAACAACTGAGTTGAACCGTTAACAGACCATGAGCCACTTGGTACTGTACATCCTCCTAAATCAGTAGCCGCTCCAGCACATGTTGTTCCAGTTGTACTACTTATTTCTAATTGACCAGCCCCTGAGATATTTATATCAGCAGTTCCTTGAAGGTTTAAAACATTACAGTGAGCAATATTTGTAACATTAACAACTAGCCCCGTAGGAATAGTAACAGTCATGGCGCATGTAGGTATAGTGTTTAGACTCCAATTACAAGCCTTATGCCAGCTATTATCTGTTGATCCATTAAACGTATTTGTTTGACTAATGTAATTAATGTTAAAAATTAACAAAGTTGTAAAAAAAAGTATAATTCTTATCATGTGTTGTTTAACGTTTTTTTTGAATTATGGTTGCAGAAAACTTCATAAGCGGTTCATTTAAAATGAAAAAAAATGTTTCGAACAAATAAAAGTTTGAAACAGTTTTTATTAAAATCACTTAATTTCTAATATATATTAAATATGTGTAGAATTAACAATTTCGGTGGCTTTATATTTTGTGTTAGCAAACTCTTCCAGTTTTTTAAAGAAGTTTAGAATGTCCTCTTTTGAGTTTCCTCCATTAACCATAACTAATCTTATAAATTCATCTTCTTTAAATTTACCGTAGCCAACCATTAGCTCTCCTTGGCGGTATAACTGAGTGCATAAATCCTTTGTATCATAGTCTTTATAGTTAAAACAAACAGCAATTGAATCTTCGAAGCTATAAAGTTTGTAATCAGGGTTGTTGTTTACGTAGTCACGAGCTATATCAGCTAAATAAAACTCATGATCTACTATTTTAGCTAAACCTTTTGTTCCAACAGATTTCCATAAACACCAAAATTTTAACGCGTCATTTCTTCTACCGCACTGTAATGAAATCTTTCCAAGATTATGCTCGTCAGAACTTGTTTGGTATAAGTAATCAGCATCATTAGAGAATGTGTTGTATAAACATTCAGGATGTTTTGTAACAATCATTGATGTTGATAGAGGGGTATTAAGCATTTTATGCGCATTAATACTAAATGAATCTACACGATGAATTCCTTTAACTAAAAACTTATATTTTTCGCTAAAAATTATTGGTCCTAGGTAAGCTCCGTCAACATGTAGCCAAAGATTTTTGTATTTATCCGTAACATCTGCAATTTTATCGATTGGATCAACTGCACTTAAAACTGTAGTGCCGCACGTAGCATTAACGTAAATAGGGTGTTTACCATTTGCAATATCTTCTTGAATAAGTTGATCTAAATGTTCAGGAAGCATTCTTCCTCTATCATCTGTATTAACGTATCGCACATTATCTCTACCAATCCCCATAAAAGCAGCGTTTTTTGGCACAGAATAATGTGATTCTTTTGATGTATATACAGTCATATCCATGGATACGCCCTTTGTACTTACATTTTTATCATAATTATCTCTTGCCATTAACATGGCTTTGAAAATAGTTAATGAGCCACCAGCAGCCATCGTTCCTGAGCTAGTTTGAGGATCATAGCCTATTATTTCGCATATTTTTTTAATGATTGCTTGCTCAACTCCTACTTGGGGACCAGCAATTTTATAAGTAGCCATTGTACTGTTAAGCATAACAGATAAAAGTTCACCTAGCATTGCTTTGCTATTTCTACCTCCAAAAAGTTGATTAAAAAAATGATCAGAAGCTGTTCTAGGTGTATGTAGAACAATATCTTCTAAGTTTTCTTGAAAAGCTTTATCATCCATTGGCTCATCTTCTAATGTAAGATTAAACCGTTCGAAAATTGTTTTAGGGTGTACAGGAGTTACTACAGGGTTGTTTTCTTCTGCATCCAGTAGCTTTTGAGTGATCTCGTTAAATAAATCAAGGTCTTTTTTAACCATTACTAAATATTTGTAAAACTAAAATATACCCAAATTTAGGTGTTTTTATGCTTAAATATCAATATTAGATTGGTTAAGCGTTAACATATTGTGAATCAACAATAGAATTTCTTGAGTCAAAAGGATAACTTTGCTTCATGAATAAGCCTCATAAACAGAAAAGAGTTTTAGTATCGGTATCTAATGATTTGTATTCAGATCAACGAGTGCATAAGGTATGCTCTTTTTTAATAGATGAGGGTTTCGATGTTTTATTAATTGGTAGAAAACTCCCAGAAAGTAAACCTTTAGAAAAAAGAAATTATCAAACTAAACGAATGTATTTACTGTTTAAAAAGGGGGCACTTTTTTATGCTGAATTAAATATTCGTTTGTTTTTTGTACTTCTGTTTAAAAAAGGAGATGTATTGCTTTCGAATGATTTGGACACCTTGTTAGCTAATTTTTTGGTTTCTAAAATTAAAAGGAAGAAGTTGGTATATGATACACATGAGTATTTTACCGAAGTTCCAGAATTAAAGGATGGCTCTTTAGCAAAAAAAACATGGCTCAGAATAGAACGGTGGATTTTCCCAAAGTTGAAAAATGTTTATACCGTTAATGATTCTATCGCCTCCATTTATAGAGAAAAATATAAGGTAGAGGTAAAAGTTGTGCGAAATATTCCTAAGCAAATGGATAAAGTAAAAGCAACTAGAAAAGAATTAAACTTACCCGAAGATAAAAACATCATCCTTTTACAAGGAGCTGGGATTAATATTGATAGAGGCGCTGAAGAAATGGTTTTATCCATGAAGTATTTATCAAATGATTACTTATTCTTAATTATTGGGGGAGGAGATGTTATAGATATTTTAAAGCAGATGGTATGGGATAATAATTTATCTGAAAGAGTGAATATTTTAGGAAAAATACCTTACGATCAATTGAAAAAATATACATCAGTAGCTGACTTGGGGGTGTCAATGGATAAAAACACCAACTTAAATTATTACTATTCTTTGCCTAATAAACTATTTGATTACATACACGCTGGGACTCCTGTTTTAGTTAGTGACTTAATAGAGATAAAACGAATCGTTGAAACATATAACGTTGGCTGGATAACATCATCTCATGAGCCAAAACAAATTGCTGAAATAATTAAAACAATTTTTGAAAATAAGGAGGACTATAAAATTAAAAAAGATAACACAGAACAAGCTAGCAAACACTTAACTTGGCAAAACGAAGAGGAAGTTTTAAGACAAATTTATAGCTCCCTCAGTTAGTTTTGCTACATTTAATCTCAGGTGAAAGATACTTCTGTAAAAAAAATACTATTTACTTTTTTAAAGCTCGGCTTAGGGGTTTTAGCTATTTTTTTGATTTTAAGGAAAGTTGACTTAAATGAAGTTTATGAGATTTCTAAAGGCGTTAACATAGGTTTGCTTTTATGTGCCTTTCTCAGTTTTTTTATTTCTAAAATTTTCGCAGCATTTAGATTAAATACTTATTATAAAACACAAGGGGTAGATATTAGCGATCGATTAAGTATTAAGCTTAATATTTATGGGATGTTTTATAACCTATTTATCCCATTAGCCGGAGGAGAGGGGTTTAAGATTTTGTGGTTAAAAAAACGATTTGAAGTAAAAACAAAACAATTAATATTAGCATCCCTATTAGATCGAGTTAGCGGGTTAGTAGCTTTATTGTGCTTAGCTTTTATTTTCTTTCCTTTTACTTCTTTAGATTTATCGTTTAAATGGCTGATCATATTTTTGATTCCATTGATGTATGGGGCTTATTTATTTGTTCATCATCGGTTTTTTAAATCATTTAAAGTAGCCTGGATAAAAGTAAACGCATTTTCTATAGTGGTTCAGGCTTTACAAGTGTTTACATCCTTCTTTATATTGATGGCTTTAGGGGTAGAGGAGCAAGTTATAAACTATCTATTTATATTTTTACTATCCTGTATGGCTTATGTTATGCCTTTTGTTGGAGCTAGAGAATTGGCTTTTGTTTATGGAGCGACTTATTTTGGTTTAGATGAAGAGCTCTCGCTAACGATAAGCCTGTTTTTCTACTTGTCAACAGCAATAACCTCTTTATTAGGACTATATTTCCTATTAAATCCTAAACAACTTCGCTAGTTTTTCTTCACTAAAACAAGTGTTCTGGCAATGAATTTATCAATGAAAGAGTAATGAATTTTAAAATTATTTGTGTCAATTTCGGTTGTAGGAGTTAGGTAATACCTGTTGTTCTCCATAGTGGTGTGAAATTGCATAACTTCATTAGTTCCCTTAGTAATATAGTAAGGAGTTTGATAAGCAATTAACCTAGCAGATTTTAGTGATACCTTTTCAATAACAAAAGATCCTATTGCAGCATTAAATTTAAGGTTATAAGGTTTTTTACTGTACCAGTAAATAGGTTCATTGTTAGTTATAGTTAGCATTTCTGCTACTTTTTGTTCATAGTAATTATCCCGGTATTCGTATTTACGTACCATTGGCAAGTAAAAAAAGTTAATTGCTAATCGACAGCAAACAATAAAAAGGATGAAGGAATAAATTCGCAGTTTGCTCACTTTTAAATAAATGAAAATAGTTACAATAGATAAAATTAGTAAGAGTATTACCTTAAAATAAATGGCTTTAATTATGGCTAATTCAGAAATAAATAATGTGCTAACAAAGCCAAGTGAGACTAAAATCATGGCAGATAGAAACACATAATGAAAGACTTTACTCAGCGTTTTAGATTTTTCTTTTTGCTCAACGAAGAAATAAGCTAAAAGCAGTGTGATGTATGGGAAAAACATGTACAAGTATCTTGCTTTATGGTCTGGTGTAAGCCAGTATATCCAAATGTTAGTAATTAAGAAAATAGCAGAGAATAGTAAAAGTTGATTCTTTTTAATTGTACTCCAAAAACCCTTTTTAAACCAAAAAATGACAAATAAACTCCAGGGCAATAAGAGCTTGGCCAAATACAAAGGGAAAGTTAACGTACCTACTACAGTATCAGAAAAAGAATGCTCCAAGCCTGTTCTCATAGAGGCTTCTTTAAACAAACGAAAAGCAAATCCAATACCATCTTGATTGATGTTATAAACCATAAAATAACCAGCGACTATTACTAAAAAGATAATACCGCTAATAATGTGTTTAATGGAAAAAAGCAGTTTGTATTCTTTTTTATATAGCAGCCACCCTAAAATTGTAAGTGCCTGAAAAGCAATTGAAGGAGGTCCTTTTATGAGTGTTCCTACAGTTGCAAGGATGTAGGAGTATATAAACATTTTGAAGTACTTCTTTTTATTGTAGAAGTAGAAGATGGCTATTGTTTGTATATAAACTATAAGACTAAAGAAGATGTCTATTTCTCCAGCGTTTATTGATCCGAAAAACAAAAGATCGGCCGAGGTCAAGAAAAATAGTGAAGATAAAAATGCAATTTTTTTAGAAAAAAACTGCTTATTAATGTTGTATGAAATCAGTCCAATAAGCAAAAAGGATATGATAGAGGGAATGCGAACTACCCATTCTTCAAACGAATCAAAAACCCACATAAAGAACACCAAGACCCAATTAAAAACTGGAGGTTTGTTATAGTATGGCCAGCCATTTATATGCGGAGCAATATATTCACCACTTAAATACATCTCCATAGCTACTATCGCTCTTCTTGGCTCTTCTGCTCTTAAACTAATAACGTCATTCCATCCAAATAAAACGATTAAAAGCCCCGCAACTGTTGCTATTATAATATTTCGTTTGGTGAAGTATTTTTCCACGATTATTAGTTTGTGGTAAAGATAAGAATCAAAATAAACTAGCCATTATAATTTGCAATAGCCACCATTAGTTTTTCTAGCTTTTTTGTTACTGTTGAGGTGTAGCAATTATAGTTATTAATAACCATTGCAAAGGCAACTTCTTTGCCAGATTTTGTTTTGGCATATCCCGCATAGCTTTTAACGCGTGTCATAGTGCCACTTTTAGCCCTCACATTATTTGCAGCGGCAGTACCTCTTCCAATACTTGATAATGTGCCCGATCGTCCAGCAATAGGAAGCGAGGTATAAAAGGAGTTATAGTATTTACTTTTTTTCATGTATTTTAATAATCCAATAAAATGTGAAGCAGAAACCGCGTTTTGACGAGATAATCCACTTCCATCAGAAATGTACAAACCAGAGGTATTCATATGTTTTTTCCAAAAATTTGATAATGCTACACTTCCTCCATAATTACTTCCATCACGCACTCTTTTTAAGCCAACTAGTTGAAATAAATGCTCGGCAAATAAATTTACACTTAAATGATTGGTCCAGTAAGCAATGCGTGATAGTGTTGGAGATTTATGAGTGTAAAAAGTCGTAGTTGTTGGTTTTTCTGTTCTTAGAAGTCTTGATGTAGAGGCATTTTGACTTACCGAGATTCCATTTTTTAGTAAATGATACTCTAAATCATAAGCAGCTTGATAAGCAGGATCATAAATTGTTCCTTTGACAATAAAGTCCTCTCGGTCTCTAGGGATGAAACCTGTAATGGTTTTTTGTGGCTGATAAGGAGCAGCAAAAATATAGGCTCTGTCTCTATTTATTTTTGATGCTCTTACTTGATTGTTAAATGTAATATTGGGCAAAAAAGGTTCGTAGCAATCAACTACTGTAGAATCTCCATCATTTTTTCCTGAGTTAAATGACAAGCTTAAAAGATTATCGTATATGGTTAATCCATTGGGTCCAGCTCCATAATAATTACCAATATCTCCCCAGCTCCAAGTGCCAGGAATCATATGTTCACTAAATGCAGAAGCATCACCTATTACTCTCCCGTTAATTGATTTAATGCCCTCTTTTTGAATAGCCGAAACCCATTCATTCATAAAGCTATCTTGCGCACTATCTTGTGGAGTAAAGTATTTTGAACCCAAACTAGGATCTCCACCACCAATAATGTATAAATCACCTTGTAAAACTCCATTAGAATCAATGTTACCGGTGTAGGTAAGCTTTGTTTCAAATTGCTTGTAAGAGCCAAAAGTACAAATCGCTGTTGCCGTAGAAAATAACTTCATAGTTGAAGCAGGAGTTAAACTTTTGTGCTCGTTATAGGATGCCAAAACAGAATCGTTTGTTAAATCATACACTTGAAAAGTAAAAGACGCATTTTTTAAAACTCCTTCTTGCATCATTTGATAAGCTTTTCTTTCGATACTATTTTTTGGAGTGTAATCGGCTTGTCCG
>CATLPG010000037.1 GCA_950054195.1 uncultured Saccharospirillaceae bacterium | reverse complement strand
TTTAACATGTAATAAGCCTTTTCTTTGAAACAACACAAGAGCTTCCACTACTGCTAATGCCACAACTAACATAAAGCTTAGCAATGCAATAGTAAAAAACTCGTTAGCCCAAAAACTAACAACAAAAAGCACTATTACTACTGATAAAGCAATAAACAGTCGTGATTTTAGATAGATATTTTTTAATGGGTTTTTCAAGGTTCTATTATCTTGGAACTTCTATTTTGTGAACAATCTCTTTAATAATATCTTTTGCAGATAATCCTTCCATTTCAGCTTCAGGAGTTAAAATAACTCTGTGATTAAGTACATGAAAAGCGATAGACTGAATATCATCTGGCGTAATAAAATCTCTACCAGACATAGCCGCTCTTGCTTTAGCTGCTTTTACAATATTTAGGGATGCTCTTGGAGAAGCACCTAAATACAGTTTACCATGATTTCTTGTACTAGTTGTGATTTGGGCAATATAATTAAGCAATTGATCCTCCACTTTAACTTTACTAAGTGTTTCCTGTATTTTTATGATATCATCCGATGAAAACACAGAAATTATTGATGATAAATCAGGAGATTTTGTTAGTGTTTGATAACGTTTTAAAATGTCATTCTCTTGTTCAACAGACGGGTAATCAATAATTACTTTAAATAGAAAACGATCCAGTTGAGCTTCTGGTAAATTATACGTTCCTTCCTGCTCCACAGGGTTTTGAGTAGCAACAACTAAAAACGGAAAGCCCATTTCATATTTTGTACCATCAAAGGTAATTTGTCGTTCTTCCATTACTTCAAAAAGAGCTGCTTGTGTTTTTGCTGGGGCTCTGTTAATTTCATCAATTAATACAACATTAGAGAAAATTGGTCCTTTATTAAATGAAAACTCTGCTGTTTTCATATTAAAAATAGATGTTCCAATGATATCGGAAGGCATTAGATCTGGTGTAAATTGAATTCTTGAGAACTCAGTATCCAAGCATTTTGCTAACACTTTGGATGAAAGTGTTTTTGCTACTCCAGGAACTCCCTCTAAAAGAATATGACCGTTTGTAAAAACACCAATTAACAATAGATCAATCATTTCTTCTTGACCAATAATAAAGTTTGCTGCTTGGTTACGAGCCTGAACCACTTTTTCTCTTATAAAACCTAAATCTAGCCCTGTTGAAAAGCTATAACCAGTGTTTACTGGAGTTTCTGGTATCTCAACACTTTCAGCTTCTTTTGGAATCTCTGGTGTATTGGATGGCATAAATTGACTATGATCGCTTGAGTTAGATGACGAAGTGTTTTCGTTTTCTTCTCCTTGTGGTTGATTTATTTCTTCACTCATAGTTATGGGTTTTATTTACAATTTTTATAAAATTCTTCTACTTTTTTGTGTAGTTCTATTAAACGATCTGTTGAGAACTCATTATTTGTTTGGGCTTCTTTAAAACCTTTTAAAATGTCTATTATCTTTTCTTCACTAATTTCGGATTTAAGGGAAACTAGTTTAATATATTCTTCGTCCAGTTTTTTAGAATAAGGGATAAAATACTTATCCTTTATAAAATTTAAAAAGCTTCGTTGGTAATGCTTAATAAATTTATCATGTCTTCCTTGCTTTAAATAAAGTTGACTAACCGTGTTAACAAATGACAATGACTCGTTATTATTTGGTTCTATTGTTGGTATAATGCGCTGTTTCCTTTTTGCTGCAAACAAAACATACAAAAACACACTGGCCAGAATTAACAGGTAAGCCCATCTTAACGATCGATTGGTTAGTACATACTGTAATGTGTTTTCTGTTCGTCTGTTTACTTCATTTTTATTTCTCTTTTTGTTAAAATCTTTAGAAGGATCATACTTTTTATTATGCTCATGCCATAGGGAGTGCCCTTTTGGAAGGTTTGATAATGCACTCTCTGAATACACTACACCTACACTATCAAACATGGATCCATTATAGAAAGCCTCTGGTACACTATGCAAGTAAAACCATCCTTCCCCCACAGGAAACTTAATAAATATCGGTCGATCCCATAAGGTTGTTGTTCCTATTTCAACAACATCTGATTTATAGTAACTCTCTTCGACTTTATAGTATTTCCATGGATATCTTTTTGCCTTTTCTTTATCAAAAACTTTTAATGGGTAACTCTGTGGTAGTTTTAAATCTGGGTGATAAAAATTAAGTGGAAAAACAGTATCTCTATATGTTTTGAGTGGATATTTTTCAAAGAAATAATCATAAAAATTTCTGTTTAGCTTGGCTGATGAAATAAACGCATGACCTCCATTTGATACAAAATTATAAATGGTGTCTACTGCATCTTGAGACAATGAAAGTTCTTTATCTATTAAAAAATATACTGTTGGATAACCCGTTTTATATACACGCAAGTTCTTATCTAAAGGATCTTCTATAGTTTTTAAAGAAACCACATTTTCATAATCCTTCATAAGGTTATACAGAATATAAGTCCCTTCACTGTTAGCAATTTGATCCTTGAGTTCTTTTTTCCACTCGGGTTTATTCGACTTATTATTTCCATCACTACTTGGAAATAGAAAATAAAGAACTGCTGCTATCAATATGGTAGCACCTGCTATTATTAATATTTTAGCTGTTCTACTCAATTCCCTTTTTCAATTTTTTCTACTAGTTCTTTAAACTGTGGTTCTATTTTTAAGTAATCTTCCTCACTAAGCTTTCGCTTACCATACCAAATAAGCTCATAAAGAAGTACTGCTTGATCAAAAGCTTTGTAATGCTTATTGTTTCTCATTTCAACCAAGTAGCTATAGTTTGTTTTCTCCTTCTCCCAAGTGATTAAATTTTTCTCTGTAAGACCTTTAATCAAAAAGATGAAATAGATACGAATAGCTAAACGATAATCCTTATTAGACAAGGCTTTCTCTAAACGGATTTGAAGCTCTGTTTTTGGAATTTCTGAAGGAGGAATATCTTCTAAATCAATAGCAACATTTTTATTCCCTTCGTTCGATTTAGATGTAAAGAATAAGTAAAAAATTAGAAAAACGAGTGCAGCTATTAGTAAAATGAATAAAAAAGTTCCAATCCAAGGTGGAATTGTAAATGGATTAATCTTTGGAAGTTTTGGATTTACCCTCGGAGTTTCTTTTACTTCTTCCGGTTTTGTTTTTGCTTTCTTAAAGTTTTTTCGATTACTCCTGTAAGAACGAAAACGATCAAGAAGTTTCTTTTTGTCTCCTCTGTAAGGATTATCCTTATTATCTATTACATAATCCTCATCTATCTCATCAAGATATCTTTCCTCTATAACATCTCTTCTGAGTCTTTCCCATTTTTCTCGATCAAAACTCTTTTTGTCTATTGGTTTTTCTAAATACTTATCTTGCTCTGTTTGATAATCATAGTATTCTTCATCTACATCTTGCTCCTCTGGTTCTTCTTCATAGTCAAGAACCAATTCGTCTATTTCTTCTATGAGTTTTTGAAATTCTTCATCACTGTTAGACTGTGAAAAACCAATCGTGCAGAGAAAAACAAATGCAATATGTAAACTTTTTCTAATCAACTGATGGTGTTTCGTAAACTTTACTTCTTTTACCAAAGAGCTTAAAGCGTTCATTCAATGTTTTAGCTTCTTCTTGATCAACCAAACCATAATAGAAGAATGCAAAAGAACTAACAAAAAAGGTGAGTATAATATGAATTAAGCTTGTTTTGAAAAATGCTTGGACAATATTATCAACTAATATATCATTGTCAACCACATTTACTGTATGCCAAGATACTATCTCATTTACAAAGGGTAACAAAAATGAAACTGGTCCTTGGTAAAAAATCCAAAACAATATCAATTGTAGAATAAATGTAACAAATAGTAAACCCCAAGAATTTGATCCCATGGAAATTCCTTTACTGATTCCTGTTCCAAATTTTTCAGTGGATACACTTGGAAATATTAAAATGAAAAAAGGAATAATAAATATCATGAAAAATTGTATCCACCAAGGAGCGAAAGCAATGGTTAATAAAACTACTGCAACTAAAGGAATTGTTTTTAACCAAATACTCCAAACATACTTAGTCCATAAACTAAGAAAACCTTTACTTTTAATTGTTTCAACATGCCTAACCGCAAGATTAATAGTTGCCACCGTTAAAGAAAACAGGAGTACATTAAAAACATAGCTCAGCCAAGTAAATTCGTCATCTAGAGCTAGCGCTAATGAAATGTTTTGATCATCAGTCAACAAATAATCACCATAAATACTGTAAAAACCATAGTAAAAAATCAAGAATAGTAATTGTAATGGGATAATTACTTTAAGGATGATACTACCGAATGTTCCAAATTTTTCCCTGAAAAAACCGAACGAATCATAAAAAACAGCTCCTAAATCTCTTACGCGGTACTTCTTAATTTTTACGGGCTGTTGATGAGCTGGTTCTTCTTCTTTGATATGTCCTTTCCCTATTCTATTAATTAACATATAAGGATAAATCACAAAGTAGAAAATGATAAATGAGAATGAAGTAATAATAATCATCCATTTAACAAAATCGGGCATTTCTGAATGCCTTGTAACATAGCCTTCAAGGAAACCCGCCACTATAAATATTGGAACTGTTCCTAAAAACACTTTTGCTCCTCGTTTGGCCGTTATTTGAAACGATTGAATCCTAGAATATGTTTTAGGAAACAATAAACCATTACCCATTACTAAACCCGCACAACCTGCAATCACTAAAACTGAAATCTCTAGTGTACCGTGAATCATTATCACTAAAAAAGATTGTGAAAACACACCTTGTAAGTAAGTGAACGTTAAAAAAGCACCGAACATGATGCCGTTCCGAACCATTTGAATGACCGTTCCTATAGAAAAAATCACTCCTAAAATAAAAGTAAGTAATGCAACAAATATGTTATTTGCAGTTATTTGAAAAGCCATTGAAAACTCATCTCGGGTATTCCCAAAATAATCCTTTTTATAAACCGCCATTGGATCGCCACTATCAATATTATCTAGCGTCATATCCACATAAGCATCTCCCATAACAATTCTAGCAAAGTCGTTATCGATAAAAGAGGATATAACACCAATGAGCGAAAACAAAGTGAATGTTACAAAAGCAACCAAGAGCTGCTTTCTACTTCGATACATTTCAATTGGCAAACTATAAAAAAAGAAATCTCTTAAGCGAGAAATAAGGATAGGGGTTGCAAAAAAGGCTCCCGCAAGAACACCAATAATTAGTTTAGTACCAACACTTTTTTCAAAACCCGCTAAAAACCCAAGAAAAAACCCAAACAAGAATAACAAAGCAGCGATTATTTTTAGCTCACTTGTTAACTTGGGAATTTTTTTTGTTCGTTTTGTCTTTTTTAGGTTTAATGAATCATATGCTTTTTGGGCTAAATAATTTAAATAAACACGAACTGATCTTTTAGGGTAAAATGTTCTAGCGTGACTTAAATCCTCTGTCATTTGAATAAAAAGCTCGCTTAATTTATCAGGGTCTGTTTCTTTACTGTTCGATTGTTTTTCGAACTCGTGCCATTTCTTTTTATTCTTCTCTATGAAAACAGATTCTTTCATTGAAACTAAAAGTAAGAAACTTTTGCAAACCTAACAGCAAGTCATTCAATTAAAAACTTTTAAACATTTATTTGTGAAAAGAAGAAAAATACTTCTATATTTGCAGTCTTATAAAATCAATAAAGAGTTATGTATTTAGGTACAGAGGAAAAGAAAGCAATTTTTAAAGAATTTGGAGGAGCAGACACTAACACAGGGTCTCCGGAAGGACAAGTAGCTCTTTTTACAAAGAGAATTTCTCATTTAACTGAGCATTTAAAGCAAAACAGAAAAGACTTCGTTACACAAAGATCATTACAGAAAATGGTTGGTAAGAGAAGAAAAATGCTAAAATATATCCGTAATAAGGATATCGTTAAATATAGAGAGCTAATTGCTCAACTAGGTATTCGTGATGGATTTAAATAATCGTATGCGAATTATCACCACCATCATAAATTAATTTAAAAGATCAAAGGCAGCTGGTTTACAGTTGCCTTTTTTTATATGTAATAAATAATAAAATCTCATACGGAGATAAATTGTACGAAAACGAAAAAAAATGAACGTAATTAACAAAAAAATGACACTTCCTGATGGCAGGGAGATTAGTATCGAGACAGGAAAATTAGCTAAACAAGCTGATGGTTCTATTGTTTTAAGATTAGGTGACACCATGTTACTTGCAACTGCTGTTTCTGCTAAAGAAGCAAAAGATGGCGTAGATTTTATGCCACTTACAGTAGATTATAGAGAAAAATATGCCGCTGCAGGAAAGTTCCCTGGTGGTTTCTTTAAAAGGGAGGCTCGTCCTTCTGAATATGAAATATTAACGATGCGTTTGGTGGATAGAGCACTTCGTCCTTTATTCCCTGAAGACTATCATGCTGATACACAAGTAATGATTCAATTACTTTCTTCGGATGATAACATGGCAGATGCATTAGCTTGTTTTGCTGCTTCTGCAGCACTTGCTGTTTCTGACATTCCTTTTGCTGGACCAGTATCAGAAGTAAGAATTGGTCGTATTGATGGAAACTGGGTAATTAACCCTACTTATAGCCAATTAACAGAATCAGACATTGACATGGTCATTGCAGGTACCGAAGATACTATCGTGATGGTTGAAGGTGAAATGAATGAAATTTCGGAGCAAGAAATGGTAGAAGCTATTAAAACAGCTCACGAAACCATTAAGCTACAGTGTGCATTAATGAAAGAATTAACTGCTGCCACTGGAAAAGAAACGAAAAGAGAATACTCTCACGAGGATCACAACGAAGAAGTTGAAAAAGCTATTCGTGCGTTTGCATACGACAAGTGTGCTGCTGTAGCAAGAGAAGGTTATGCAAATAAAGAGCAAAGAGCAGAGCTTTTTGGTGCTATTAAAGAAGAATACATTGCTACTTTAACTGAAGAGCAATTAGAAGAGCAAAAGCCATTTATTAGCGTATACTACAAAAAAGTACAAAAAGAAGCTGTTCGATCTGTTATTTTAAATGAGAAAAAACGTTTAGATGGTAGAGCAACTGATGAAATTAGACCTATCTGGTCTGAGGTAGATTATCTACCAAGTACGCATGGATCAGCTATCTTTACAAGAGGGGAAACCCAATCGTTAACCACACTTACTTTAGGTGGTAAAATGGATGAACAAACCATTGATGGTGCTGTAGAAGAAAGAACACAACGTTTTACTTTACACTATAATTTCCCTCCATTTTCAACTGGGGAAGCTAGACCTTTAAGAGGAACAAGCAGAAGAGAGGTTGGACACGGAAACTTAGCTCAAAGAGCGTTGAAAAAAGTAGTTCCAACAGATCCAGAAGTAAACCCTTACACCATTAGATTAGTATCTGAAATATTAGAATCTAACGGTTCTTCATCGATGGCTACTGTTTGTGCAGGTACACTCGCAATGATGGATGGTGGTATTCAAATTTCTGCTCCAGTTTCTGGAATTGCCATGGGATTAATTACTGATGAAACAGGAAACTTCACTGTTTTATCTGATATTTTAGGTGATGAAGATCACTTAGGTGATATGGATTTTAAAGTAACTGGTACACCTAAAGGGATTACTGCATGCCAAATGGACATTAAAGTACAAGGGTTATCTTTTGATGTATTAACCCAAGCGTTAATGCAAGCAAAAGATGGTAGAGCACATATCTTAAACGAAATGCTAAAAACCATTGATAAACCAAATACTGATTACAAAGCACATACTCCAAGAATTAAGAGCATTGTTATTCCTGCTGATAAAATTGGAGCTGTTATTGGTTCTGGTGGAAAAGTAATCCAAGAACTACAAGCTGAAACTGGCACAACGATCACTATTGATGAGAATTCTGACGGAAAAACTGCTGAAGTTGCTGTTTTATCAACTAATGCAGAAGGAATGGAAGAAGCGTTAAGAAAAATTGATTTAATTGTTAATCCTCCACAGGTTGAAGTTGGTGAAACATACGAAGGGGCTGTTAAGTCTATTAAAGATTTCGGATGTTTTGTTGAAATTCTTCCTGGTACGGATGGTTTAATTCATATTTCTGAATTAGATTGGGCTAAAACCGAAAAAGTAGAAGACGTAGTAAACATGGGAGATATCATTAAGTTTAAAGTAACTGGATTTGATCCTAAAAAACGTAAATACAAGCTTTCTAGAAAGGTTTTATTACCAAAACCAGAGAAGAAAGAAGAAACTACTAACGCAGAATCATAATCTATTAATATTATGAAATACACATTAATTATTGGATTATCGATGGCGTTTTTTTCTTGCTCTCAAGCGGAAGAAAAAGAAACTACCAAAACAGAAGATGTTGTAGCAACAGAATCGCCTGTGGAAACTACCTCAACAGATGAAGAAATTACCATGGATGGTGAATTTACTTATACTGTTTTATCTTCTGAGTGGGGTGGCGAAAACGAAAAGGGAGAGCTAGTCAACCAAGAACTTGGAAAAGCAAAAGTAATCATTGCTGGTGAAGACATTACTGTTTATATGGAAAAGGACACCCTAAGCGGAAAGCTTATGGAGCATAAAAGTGGTAAATGGATTATTTCAACTAGTGAGGAAGATATAAATGCTGAAGAAGTTGGAGGTTGCGCTGGACCTACCACTATTAATACTGAAAAGAAAACAATTTTGGTTTGCTAAACCATTTTTTAAATTAATTGTAACAACAAAGGCTACTTCTTGGAAGTAGCCTTTTCTTTTTAATATATTATATCTAAGTTAAGCTGCTATTTGTGCTTTCTTAACTGCTCCGTTCATGTAAATGCCCGTTTTAATAATTTGATACATCATTTTATCTAACCATCTAAGGTTTGCTGGCATATCTTGTCGTTTAACATCTAGAAGTAATGCTAATCGATATTCATCTGATTCATTTTTAACTTCGTGCGGAAAAGTATCGTCAAACAATACACCTTGACCTTCTTTCCAATAATGAGGCTCACCATTTACATAAATTCTACATTTGCCATTTTTTGGTACTGTTAATGGTAGTTGATACCTGTATATTCCTTTGTAAGGCCCCCTGTGCTCTGGAATGTGTTTTCCTGGTTCTAAATAGGATAAGTTAATGGTAGTAACATGGGGCATATCTTTTAATAACTCATAAATTTTAGGACATTTATCAATGTTAGGTTCTACCCAAGCATCATAAAGTTTAAGTACACAAATTTGCCATTTTCTACCGTCATTATTTGATATAAAACCTTGACCTTTATCAACATCATGAAACTCTGGCACATGAAAATGGTTCATTACATCCAATGCTTCATCTCTTATTTCTTCCCATCGTTCTGCTAGTTTTGTATGCTCTGGAAAATATTTATCTAAATCAAGATAAGCTGGGTTGTTTAACTTCTTCTCATAAAATTCTCTAGACCATTTAATTCCGTAGTAGAGAATTGGGTTTCTATTTAATTCCATAACCGTGTATTTTTAGTTAGACTTTAAAAGCTAAATTGTTTATAAATGATCCCAATTCCAAAACCGTGCCAAAAAGTTATAAGATTGTTAAAATAATCTCAAGCTAAAGAGTTCCCCTAACCTCCTGCTCTCTTTCAATTGCTTCGAAAAGAGCTTTAAAATTTCCTTTTCCAAAAGATTTAGCACCTTTTCTTTGAATAATTTCAAAAAACATAGTTGGTCGATCAACTACTGGTTTTGTAAAAAGTTGCAATAAATACCCTTCATCATCTCTGTCCACCAGAATACCTCTTTTGCGTAAAACTTCTACATCTTCATCAATCTCTCCTACACGCTCAATTAAATCATCGTAGTAAGTATCTGGAACATATAAAAACTCTACTCCACGATCTCTCATTGCATCAATAGTAGTAACAATATCATCTGTAGCAACAGCTATATGCTGAACGCCTGCACCATTATAAAAATCTAAATATTCTTCAATTTGAGATTTCTTTTTACCAGCTGCTGGCTCATTAATTGGAAATTTAATTCTACCGTTGCCATTACTCATTACCTTACTCATTAAAGCAGTATAATCGGTGGATATATCTTTATCATCAAAAGATATTATTTGAGCAAACCCCATTATTTTGGCATAAAACTCACACCATTTATTCATTTCTCCCCAACCAACGTTACCTACCATATGGTCGATATATTTTATACCTACAGGTTCTGGGTTGTAATGAGACTCCCATTTTTTATACCCAGGTAAAAACGTGCCTTTGTAATTTTTACGCTCTACAAACACATGAACAGTTTCACCATAGGTATGAATACCAGACTCTATGACCCATCCATTTTCATCCTCTCTTTTTCTAGGCTCAAAAAAAGATTTAGCTCCTCTTTTAGTTGTTTCTTCCCAAGCTTTAGTAGCATCTTCAACCCACAGCGCTACAACTTTAACACCATCACCATGCTTGTTAATATGTTCGTTTATTTCGCCTCCCTCTACCAAAGAAGTGGTAAGAACCAACCTGATTTTATCTTGTCTTAACACATAGGATACCTTATCTGAAACGCCAGTTTCTAGTCCGGCATAAGCTTCTGATTGAAAACCAAATGCCGTTTTATAGAAATGAGCAGATTGCTTCGCATTACCAACATACAATTCTACATAATCTGTACCTAACAAAGGAAGAAAATCCTCTGCATCGTTATACATTTTTTTTATTTCGTATGTTTCTTTCTGTAAATCAGATATGTTTTTTGTTTCACTCATAATTTTTATTTTTAATGAATCCAAGACTTATAATAGCCTTTGCTTTCTATTTCTAGTGCTTGCTTCGTTATTTTTAAGGGTTTAAATGTATCTACCATAACAGCGAGCTCTAAGGTTTCTTTTTTGCCAATACTGCCTTCGTATGTTCCAGGATGTGGCCCATGGGGTATTCCTCCTGGATGTAATGTAATTTGTCCTTTTTCAATATTATTTCTGCTCATAAAGTCACCATCGACATAATAAAGCACCTCATCGGAATCAATATTGCTATGATTATATGGCGCAGGTATTGCCTGAGGATGGTAATCATATAACCTTGGCACAAACGAACAAATAACAAAAGCTGGTGTTTCAAATGTTTGATGAACTGGTGGTGGTTGATGCACTCTACCTGTTATGGGTTCAAAATCATGAATCGAAAACGCATAAGGATAGTTGTATCCGTCCCATCCCACAACATCAAAAGGGTGAGAGGCATATTGATAATTGTACAATACGCTTTCTTTTTTTATTTTGATTAAGAAGTCGCCTTTTTCATCAAACGTTTCTAGTTTTTCTGGCCCTCTAATATCACGCTCACAAAATGGAGCATGCTCTAATAGCTGTCCAAACCAGTTTCGGTATCTTTTTGGGGTATAAATTGGGTGAAAGCTCTCAACGATAAACAAGCGATTGTCTTCATCGTTAAAATGTAATTGAAAAATCATTCCTCTAGGGATTACTAAATAATCGCCATAACTAAATGAGATCGTTCCTAATTGCGTTTTAAGTTCACCAGAGCCTTTATGGATGAAAATCACCTCATCAGCATCTGTATTTTTATAATAATAATCTTGCTGACTCTTTTTAGGGGCTGCTAACGATATGTGGCAATCGCCATTTACTAATACAGGTACACGACTATCTAAAAAATCATCTTTTGGCTGTACAGAAAACCCATTTAAGGACAGTGCTTTTAGCGACTTATGTTCAGCTATTTCTGGAGAAACGTCTTTTTTACCAATAATTTCCTTTACCATTGTTGGTGGATGCTCATGATATAGTAAAGAAGACATACCATCAAAACCAATAGTTCCAAATAGCTGCTCATGGTATAAATCGCCATTAGTTTTTCTAAACTGCGTGTGTCTCTTTGCAGGAATATTACCTAGTGTTTTATAGAAAGGCATAATAAAAGTGCTTTACTATAAATATAAGCATTACATAGAAACTGGTACTTATTTAATAGAAATGTCTAATCAGAAATAACTAAATTGCTTTTTAGTATTTTATAGGTTTTAGGGCAATCAGCTTGGAGCTGTTTAAATAATTTTTCTTGAGGAATATCTTCTAATATCTCAGATGCAATAATAGAGTCATTACATTTTAAGACATTATTTAGCGATACACCAGAATTAAGATCGTAAGAAGAAAAACAATTACACAAAGCTTTAGATGCATCTTGCAAATCTCTTTTCCTTTGCCCACAGGATAAAGCAAGGAAGAATATTATGACGTAACTAAACTTCTTCATGAGAAACTAATTTTTCTTTTAAATACTTGGCAGTTATAGATGCTTTAGAGTCAATCATTTTTTCAGGAGTTCCTTTAAATACTAACTCTCCTCCATTTTTTCCTCCTTCAGGACCTAAATCGATTACCCAATCGGCACATTTTACCACATCCATGTTATGCTCGATAACAACTAAGGTATGTCCTTTCTCTACTAACGCATAAAAAGCATCGAGTAACTTTCTAATATCATGGAAGTGTAACCCTGTGGTAGGCTCATCAAAAATAAAGAGTGTTTTCTCAATGTTTCCTTCCTTCACTAAAAATGAGGCTAACTTAACTCTTTGAGCTTCTCCACCGCTCAACGTATTTGAAGACTGACCAAGTTGTAAGTACCCAAGTCCAACATTTTGTAATGGAGTTAATTTTTTAACTATTTTTTCAGCCGATTTAGACTTAATTTCTCCAAAAAACTCAATAGCATCATCAATGGTTAATGTTAGAATGTCGTAAATGTTTTTTCCCTCTAGCTTAACTTCAAGAATTTCTTCCTTAAAGCGTTTTCCTTTGCATTCGTTACAGGTTAAAACGACATCTGCCATGAATTGCATATTGATCGTAACCGTACCTTCTCCCTTGCAATTATCACACCTCCCTCCATCAGTATTAAACGAAAAATGCTTGGGTTTAAAGCCATTTACTTTTGATGCTTTTAAAGAAGAAAACAAACTTCTTATATCATCATAAGCTTTAACATATGTAGCTGGATTTGATCTTGATGATTTTCCAATTGGGTTTTGATCAATGTATTCTACTTCTGTAATTGATGAAACATCTCCATCTATCTTTTTAAACTCTCCTGTTTTATTTGCATACCCTCCTTTCAGTTTTTTTAGTGCTGGATAAACTATTTGCTTCACCAGCGTACTTTTACCACTACCACTTACACCTGTTATAGCTGTAAAAATCTCTAAAGGGATATCTACATCAATGTTCTTAAGGTTATTTTGTCTACATCCAATAAACGAAAGTTGCTTTTTAAAGGTTCTTTTTTCGTCAGGGATAGGAATTACTTCTCGATGGGTTAAATATTTTGCTGTTAAGCTTTGTTCACTCTCAATTAGTGCTTCGTGATCTCCTTTAAAAACAACCTCCCCTCCATGAGATCCTGCCATTGGACCCATATCAATAATTAAATCAGCTTGTTTCATGATATCTTCATCATGCTCAACAACCAACACTGTATTTCCTAAATCTCGTAAGGACTTTAATACTTTAACTAATCGTTCCGTATCCTTTGAATGCAAACCAATACTTGGTTCGTCCAGTATATAAATGGATCCTACTAAGCTACTCCCAAGGGAAGTTGCTAAATTAATCCGTTGAGATTCCCCTCCAGAAAGTGTGGATGACAACCTATTTAAGGTTAAATATCCTAAACCAACATCTTCTAAAAACCCCAAACGAGCTCGTATCTCTATTAATAGCCTTCTTCCAATTTCTTCTTCTCTTTCTGTAAGCGTGAGATTATTAAAAAACTGAGCACAATCAGTAATTGAAATATTAACTAGTTCACCTATCCATTTGTTATTTATTTTAACATAGGTAGCTTCTTTTTTCAATCTTCTACCACCACAAGAATAACATGTTGTTTTCCCTCGATACCTGCTCAACATGATTCTATATTGAATTTTGTATGATTGTGATTCTACATGCTTAAAAAAGGTATTAAGTCCTTCAAAGTGTTTATTTCCTGTCCACAGTAACTGGTACTCTTCTTCTGTTAAATCATAAATAGGAGTATGCACTGGAAAATCAAAATGATGACTATTTTTAACCAATTGTTCTTTCCATAGTCCCATTTGTTCTCCTTTCCATGGAGCAATTGCCCCTTCATACACGGATAAATTTTTATTAGGAATAACTAAATCCTCATCTATTCCTATGGTTTGTCCATATCCATGGCAAACTTCACAAGCACCTAATGGACTATTAAAACTAAACATATGCTGATGAGGGATTGTAAACTCCATTCCATCCAACTCAAACCTAACAGAAAATGCTTTTACCTTTGGTGACTCTCCAATGGTTTCAATAACACAGGCACCGTCTCCAATTTCAAACGCTTGAGAAATAGAGTCCATTAATCGTGCATCGTTCTCTTCATTTCCATGTTTAACAACTGCACGATCAATTACAAGGTAAAACGTATCAAAGTCCTTTATTTTTTGTGATTCTAGTTCATCTATTCGATAGATATCTTCGTCTAACTTTACTCTGTTGTAACCTTCTGCTTTTAGATTTTTAAGGTAACTCTTAAGCTCACTTTTATTTTCAATTTTATAGGGAGCTAAAATAAGTAGCTTGGTATTTTCTTTTTGCTCATCTATAAATGCTTTAACATCTTCTGTAGAGTCTTTTTTTACCTCATCGCCAGATATTGGTGAAAAAGTTCTTCCAATTCTAGCGTACAACAGCTTCATATAATCATAAACCTCTGTAGAAGTACCTACGGTTGATCTTGAGTTAGAAGAAGTCACTTTTTGCTCAATTGCAATAGCTGGTGCAATTCCTTTAATATATTCTACATCTGGTTTTTCTAATCGTCCTAAAAATTGCCTAGCATATGAGGACATACTTTCAACATACCTTCGTTGACCTTCAGCATAAAGTGTATCAAAAGCCAATGACGACTTTCCTGATCCAGATAAACCTGTTATTACAATTAATTTATTTTTTGGTATAGATAAATCAATGTTTTTAAGGTTGTGGACTTTTGCTCCTTTTATAAGTATTTCTGAGGGTTTTACTGTAGACATTGGTTTTGGCATGGAGTTTGTTTTACCTAGTGTAGATAATAAAAAAACTGATGTTAAAATTAGTTAATAATTGACAAAGAGAAGAGTTATTTTATATTTTTAGGTAAAATTTTAATGAAGTACACAACAAAACAATTTATTCTTCGTTAAAGGACTTAATTAACCACAAATTTTGCCTATAGTAAAACTCTACTCTAATAAATAAAAGTTTAACCCCATTAAGGAGAAAAGAGTAGAACTATGGAAGCAACTAAAAAACAAGCCGATCAAGTTTTAATAAGGAGCTATTTAAATGGTAACGAAAATGCATTTGAAATATTATTGCATCGTTACAAGGATAGAATATTTAGTTATTTAATGACCTTATTAAAAAACAAAAAAATAGCAGAGGATGTTTTCCAAGATGCATTTTTTAAAATCATCAAAACATTAAAGTCTGGAAAATATAATGAAGAAGGTAAATTTTTACCTTGGGCAATGCGAATAGCACACAACTTAGCTATTGATCATTTTAGAAAAGACAAAAAAATGCCAACTATTGGACAATCTAACACAACTGGAGACGATGATGAATTTGATATCTTTTCAGTTGTTAAAATGGAAGAACCCACTGTTGAGGATAAAATGGTTGACAATCAAATAAAAAATGATGTTGTTAAGCTATTAGATCATTTACCAGATGAGCAAAGAGAAATTGTATATCTACGACATTTTAAAGAAATGAGCTTTAAAGACATTGCAGAATTGAAAGATATAAGTATCAATACTGCTCTTGGTAGAATGAGATATGCTTTAATTAACCTAAGAAAAATTATTGAGGAGCATAACATGATGTTAACTCCTATGTAAAATACTTCCTCATCATAATAGTTAAAAGCCTCTTGAGAAATCTTGAGGCTTTTTAGTTTCATAAAAGGTTACTTTTTAATGATTTTACATTATAAAAAATAAACAATGAGCATTCATCTCTATTTTTTACTAATGCTTTGGGCAAGTATTACATTTTCACAAAGCAAAACCTATACACAAGAATTACAAGAAATAAAACAAACCAAAATACAATTACAAAAAGATGCTATCTCTTCGGATTCGGTATCCCTATACTTAACAAACACATTTTACAACAAAATTTTCCCTCATTGGGTTGGCACTACTTGGGATTATAATGGGTATACTAACATTCCTCAAAAAGGAGAAATTGCCTGTGGATACTTTATCTCTACAACTCTTAAACACATGGGGTTTAATTGGAATAGATTCAAGTTAGCCCAAATGTATTCATCTGCAATAATTAAAGCTACTTGTACTGAAATTAAAACTTACACTCAAATTGAAGCTTTAAATGAACACATGATTAAACAGCCTGTTGGAATTTACATTGTTGGATTATCTAATCATGTTGGCTTTATTATTAAAACTAATAGATATACTCGTTTTGTTCACTCTAATTATATAAATAATGAAGGACCTATAAGCGAACGCCTATTATTTAGTGAAGCTCTTAAAAACAGTACTACTTACTGGATAGGAAAGTTTACAAACCAAGAAAACATTCAAAAATGGCTAAATGAATCTCCTTATAATTTTAAATAACAAGAACTATCTAAAAATCTGTATATTACCTGTGTAATTTGACCTTAACGACTCCTCTTTATTATCTGACTGATTGTATTCGTATTTGATAGAGTTAGGAGCAACAACGCAATAGTACACGCCTTCATCCAAAGGTTTTCCTGTTTTATAGTGTGTTCCGTCCCAATCGTTTAAATAATCATCGCTATAGTAAACAATTTGCCCCCATCTGTTATAAACTGTGAGTTTTGAAGAAGTATAATCATCAAGATTTTCAATAATGAGCATTTCATTTTTACCATCTCCATTCGGTGAAAATACGTTGGGAATAATTATAGGGCATTGCACCCATATTTTAGTTGTGGCTGAGCCAGGGTCTCCACAGTTATCTGAAACTGTAATAGTATACTCCTGTGTTACCGATGGCCCTACTGTTATATTCGGAACAGTTTGTCCTGAACTCCAACTGTAAAATAAATCTGGCAAACCTCCACCAATAGTTGGATTTAAATCAACTGTTTCGGGTGAACATATATTTATGCTATCTGGTAATTCAACATAAATAGGTTCATAATCATTTAAAATTAAGGATGAGCTAACCGTATCAAATTGACCTCCACAAATTTCATAAATAATTAACATTTCAACAGTTTCTTCCCCTTCCTGATCATTATCTTGAATTGGAAAAATAAAAACACTATCAGAAAACACTCCTGCAGTTAACGTTAGGCTATCAGGCACTTCTGCGTAATCTACTCCATTAGTAGCCGTTCCACTCATTACAAACCTTACTGTAAAATCATTAATCGTATCTGGTCTGGTAAAGGAGAAAAACGCTCTATTACAACCTTCATATAAAATCGTGTCTCCATCTGCTATCCCTGCTTCAACATTTACTCCTAAAGAGGTAAAGCTCCCTCCTTCCAAAAATACACCTGAATCATATGCCCCATCTCCTCCATCACCAATAGCTAATTTAATATGATACGTTTGATTGCAAATAACTGGAGCTCTCACTGTTAAAACTACTGTATTTCCATCGTATTCATAATTTGATGTAGAGTTATCTCCTGCATAAAAAACACTATATGAAGTCCAATTAGGGTCTATAGAGGAACAACCGCTTGGAGTTCCGAACGTTCCAGCTGAACCCGAATTAACCGTATTTATAGAAACTACTGTATTTGTATACACGTTTAAATTATTGGGATCTGGTATTAACGCTAAATTATCAGCATTATAATTTCCTCCTCCAGGGTTAGGACCAGAAAGAAAAAAGCCAAAAACGTCATTTACATTTCCACACACCCACTCAGAGTATTCTTCAGAAGCAAAAACATAACTAAAGCTAATGGAGTCGCCAATAGGAACAAAATCAAACTCCACTACACACTCATCATATATTCCATTGGTTGCTATGGCTGATAGATCAGGGTCTGAACCTGCGCCCCCACTTCCTCCTAACGAACTTGAACCTGAAGAGTTGTTTTGAGCAGCTAGCGTAACATCTCCCGACCCTAGTATTAATCCATTAGGTAAACCTATAGTAGAAGTATTATCTGTAAATTCTCCAACCTGTTCGTTTTGAACATTAGCAGAGCCTCCATTAAACTGTACATTGGTTATATTAACTCCTGAGCCTGCTAATACATTTTGAATATACCACTCAACCGTTTGATTATTATTTACATTTACTTGACTAAATGAATTAAAAAATAATAGCACAGTAGCGACAGTTATGTATAGTTTCATTATATATGTATTTTACAACAAGTAACGATGTCTATAGGTAAAAAGTTGGCAGTATAGACCTTTTAATGTTGTTTGCGTTTTATCGAATAGCATTAAATATACAAAACAGCGTATTAGATTTCAAAAAACATTAAAAAGCAGTGCTTTTCTCATCAAAATAATCTACCTCCTCAATTTTTGATTCAGATGAATTAATTATAATATCTTCTTGATTTATTTTTTCTTGGTTTATTGTTACATTGCTCATCTTTAAAGAGCTTACATTAAAAATGGAAGAAGCTTTATTTTCTTTCTCAATATCAATATTACCCAACTGGATATTTTCAACTTTAGACTCCTCTAATCCTTCAATTTGAATTCCTTGACCTGATGCAAAACCACAGGTAACCTTTTCAATATAAATATCTTTAAACTTTGTTGGTGAATTTCCGCCTGCATAACTGTGGTAGTTATTCGTAAGGTATAGACCAATTTCACATGTATCTATTTTAACATTAGAAATAAAAACTTCTTTAAGGTTTCCTCCTCGATCTAAATTAGACTTGAATTGTATCGCTTTTTCCTTTACAAAATCTAACTGTACATCTCTTATCAAAACATTTTCAATTCCTCCAGATAGGTCGCTCCCAAATGCCAGGCCATGCAAAACTTTTATTGCTTTGCAGTTTCTTATTAAAATATTTTTACTCGGTTTATTTACTTTCCACCCATCTTCGTTTAATCCAGATTTAATAGCAATCGCATCATCTCCGCATATAAATCGACAATTTTCAATGAGTACTTCCTCTCCCGAATCAATATCGATTCCATCATTATTTAAATACAAGCTATTGATAAACACATTTCTTATTGTTACATCCTTGCAGTAAGTGGGGTGAATTACCCAAAAAGGCACATTTTTTATAGTAATCCCTTCAATTAGTATCTTTTCACATTCCATAAATTGCATAAATGAAGGTCTCAAAAAAGAGCTGTCTCCAAATTTTCTTTCTGATAATGCTACTCCACTTTTCCCGTAAGACCTTACCATACCTTTTGCTTTGTCTTGCTTAGGTCTCCAACTGGCCATTTCTTCATTCGCAGAACCATCAAAAGTAACTTTACCAGTAATAGCTATATTTTTCTCGTTTTCTGCATAAATGAATGGCGAATAATTATATATATCAGTACCCTCCCACCTTACTTTTTTTAAGGGTAAATAACTTGATGGGTTAGAACTAAACTTTACAACTACCGAATCCTCAAAAGCTAAATGGATATTACTTTTTAATACTAAAGGGCCATCAAAAAAATATACACCTGGATTTACAATTAGTTTTCCTCCACCCGCTTTTGAAAGTTCATTAATTAATGAGTCAAAAATTGGTTTTATATCCTCTGTATTCCCTACAGGGCTTAGCATTATCTCATAATCAGGAAAAGAAGGTAAATCTACTTTTGAAAGAATTTCTTTTTCTAATTTTTCGATCTCAAGATTATCTGTGCCTTCATTACAAGAGAATATGGCAACAATGCTAAGAAAAAAACATATTTTATTTATCATAGATTAACGCGCAAAATTGTATTGAAAAGTAACAATATTTTCTATTAATCCAGTATTTTTGCTATTCAAACTGCCTTAATAAAGTTTATCGGGCATTAAATTGACTTCCTTAAAAAGAGGAATAAAAAGAAAATTAAAGCATGGAAATCCCAAAGACGTACGAAGCACAAAGCGTAGAAGACAAATGGTATTCAAAATGGATGGAGAACAAGCATTTTAAATCTGTCCCAGATGATAGAGAGCCTTTTACCATTGTTATACCCCCACCAAACGTAACAGGGGTGCTTCATATGGGGCACATGCTTAACAATACTATTCAAGATATTTTAGTTCGTAGAGCACGATTACTAGGGAAAAATGCTTGTTGGGTACCTGGTACCGATCATGCGTCTATTGCTACAGAGGCAAAAGTTGTTGCTAAGCTAAAGGAAGAAGGCATCAATAAAAGTGATTTAACACGTGATCAATTTTTAGAACATGCATGGGAGTGGACACATAAGCACGGAGGAATTATCCTTGAGCAACTAAAAAAGTTAGGAGCTTCATGCGATTGGGATCGTACGAAATTTACCATGGATGATGATTTATCGCAATCGGTTACCAAAGTATTTGTAGATCTTTATAAAAAAGGATTAATATACAGAGGATACCGAATGGTAAACTGGGATCCTGAAGCAAAAACAACGCTTTCTGACGAGGAAGTTGTTTACATTGAAAAACAAGGAAAACTTTATTATTTAGACTATCAAGTAGAAGGTTCTGATGAAAAAGTAACCATCGCTACTACTCGTCCAGAAACAATCCTGGGAGACACTGCTGTTTGTATTAACCCAAATGACGAACGTTTCACTCATTTAAAAGGTAAAAATGTAATTGTTCCTATCGCTAATCGATCCATTCCTATTATCGAGGACGAATATGTTGATATGGAATTTGGTACGGGTTGCTTAAAAATTACACCTGCTCACGATCAAAACGATAAAGTTATTGGTGACAAACACAAGCTCCACGTTATTGATATTTTTAATGATGATGCTACCCTAAATGCTAACGGGTTACACTACAACGGAAAAGACCGTTTTGTGGTTCGTAAAGAAATCATTGAAGAGTTAAAAGGTCTTGGAGTTGTCAATAAAATTGAAGATTACACGAATAAAGTTGGAACATCAGAGCGAACAAAAGCTGTTATTGAACCTAAAATATCGGTTCAATGGTTTTTAAAAATGGAAGACTTATCAAAACCAGCTTTAGATAATGTAATGAACGATACTGTTCAGTTTCATCCTGCCAAGTTTAAGAATTCATACCGTCACTGGATGGAAAATGTTCGTGATTGGAATATTTCTAGACAACTATGGTGGGGACATCAAATCCCTGCATTCTTTTACGGAGATGATTTGAATGATTTTGTAGTTGCTGAAACAGCCGAAGAAGCAGCTAAACTTGCATCTGAAAAACTAGGGAAAGAAATTTCTGCGGCAGACTTAAAGCAAGATCCAGATGCTTTAGATACTTGGTTTTCTTCTTGGTTATGGCCTATTTCTGTTTTTAACGGAATAAACGAACCAGATAATGAGGAGGTTAATTACTACTATCCAACAAACGACTTAGTTACTGCACCAGAAATTATGTTCTTTTGGGTAGCTCGTATGATTATTGCTGGATACGAGTATCGTGATGAATTTCCTTTTAAAAACGTTTACTACACAGGTATCGTGAGAGATGAAAAAGGAAGAAAAATGTCAAAGCAATTAGGTAACTCACCTGATCCAATTGAGCTAATTAATAAATACGGGGCAGATGGTGTACGTGTGGGTATGCTTTTATGCTCTCCTGCTGGTAACGACCTTCCTTTTGATGAATCTTTGTGTGAGCAAGGCAGAAACTTCTCCAACAAAATATGGAACGCCCTTCGTTTAGTTAAAAACTGGGAAATAAGTGATACTATTGATCAGCCAGAATCGAGTAAAGTTGCCTTAGAGTGGTTTGGAAACAAATTAGCTCAAACTGTAGAAAGCCTAAATCAATCATTTGATCAATTTAGAATTTCTGAAGCATTAATGACTACCTACAAGTTAGTTTGGGATGATTTCTGTTCTTGGTTATTGGAGATGGTTAAACCTGCTTACCAGCAACCAATTGATAAAGCTACTTACGATCAATTAATTGGTTACTTTGAGCAGGTACTAATACTTATGCACCCATTTACGCCATTTGTTACAGAAGAAATTTGGCATCTATTAACCGAAAATGATGAAAACAAAACCATCAATTTCGAAAAATGGCCAACTAACACAACTGTTAATGAAAAGCTGCTAGCTGAATTTGAAATAGCAGTTGATACTATTACAGAAATTAGAACGATTCGTAAAAACAACAACTTAGCAAACAAAAACAGCATTGACTTAAGCATTATTAAAGGTGATAATTATTCAAACACCTTTGATGCAGTTATTGCTAAACTAGGAAACATCGAAAACTTATCTTTTACAGAAGAGAAACTTGCTAACGCTTTTTCATTTGTTGTGAAGGGCAGTGAATATTTCATCCCTTTTGGCGATTCAATTGATGTAGAAGCAGAAGCTGAAAAGCTTAAAAAAGAATTGAATACGAAAAAGGGTTCCTTGCCTCTGTAGAAAAAAAGTTAAGTAACGAGCGTTTTGTTAACGGTGCTCCTGAAGCAGTTGTTGCTAAAGAAAAAGCTAAACAAACAGATGCTTTAAATAAAATTAAAATTTTAGAGGAAAAGTTAGGAGCCTTAGCTTAAGGCTCCACTTCTTTAAGCTTCCGTATCCATCGTATCAGCTACAACATAGTATCTTGGATCATCAACAGAATCTTCTATTACTTCCGTGAATTTTGGATTAGCTTTTAGTAAAAGCTTCTTACAGTCTGGACTAAGATGAGTTAGTTTTATTTTTTTACCAGCATCAAGATATTTATTTGCTATGTTTTGTAATGCCTCTATTCCTGAATAATCAGATACTCTCGACTCAATAAAGTCTATTTCTACTTTTTCTGGGTCATTTTTCACATCAAACTTTTCATTAAATGTTTGGATCGACCCAAAAAATAAAGGCCCCCAAATAGCGTATACTTTAGTCCCGTCTTCCTTTATTGATTTTCTAGCTCTAATTTTAGTTGCGTTTTTCCATGCAAATACTAATGCTGAAATAATTACTCCAACAAAAACAGCTATTGCTAGATCAACAAAAACAGTTACTGCCGAGACTACAATCAAAACTGCTGCATCTCCTTTAGGTATTTTCCCTAAAATTCTAAAGCTAGACCATGCGAATGTTTGAATAACCATTACAACCATCACCCCAACTAAAGCTGCAATTGGAACTTGTTCTATGTATTTATCAGCAAAAAGAATAAACGTTAATAAGGTTAACGCCATCATAATTCCAGATAGTCGCCCTCTACCTCCTGCATTAATATTAATAACTGTTTGTCCAATCATACCACATCCACCTGTTCCACCAAACAATCCACTTACTATGTTGCCAGCTCCTTGAGCTACACACTCTTTATTACCATTCCCTTTTGTATCGGTTAATTCATCCACTAAATTCATGGTCATTAAAGACTCTATTAAACCTACAGCAGCGGCTAAAAAAGCAGGGATAGCTATAAACTTCAACGTATCAAGGTTAATTGGCAAATTTTGCCATAGCTCCGAGCTAAACGTGGGAAATTCACCTTTTAGTCCCTCTCCTCCACCTTCTCTAATGTAAGAACCAACAGTACTAACATCAATTTTAAATACAATTACAATAAAAGTTGTAATTAAAATAGCAACTAAAGAAGCTGGTGCTTTTTTCGTTATTTTAGGAAAAAACCAAATAACTGCCATAGTAAATAGAACCAAGGCAAGAGTAATATACAACTCAGTTCCCTGCATAGGAATGTTATTATATTCTTTTAACCCGTTAGAAGCAACCACCAATTCTTTATGGGTAAACATTTTTATTTGAGCAATAAAAATCACTATAGCTAACCCATTTACAAACCCCATCATTACTGGATGTGGAATAAGTCTAACAAATTTGCCTAGCTTAAGAAACCCAGCACCAACCTGTATAAGCCCCATTAAAATGACAGCTGCCAGTAAGTAAAAGTAGCCCATGTTTTCGATCGGTTGATCAAACTCCATCCCCTTAACATGCCCCTCTTGAATCATGTGCACAAAAATTACAGCTACAGCACCTGCCGCACCTGATATTAATCCTGGTCTACCACCAAATATAGCTGTAATCAAACCTATCATAAATGCTCCAGAGAGTGCCACTAACGGATTTATACGAGCTACAAATGCAAAAGCAACAACTTCGGGAATCATTGCTAAAGAAACAGTTAAACCAGCTAAAATATCGTCTTTTGCGTTATAAGTAAAGGTGCTTAAAAATGATTTCATGACTTGCTTTTAGGAGTCGCAAAGGTAACAAGTTTTAACAAAAGAGCATTTTTCTTTAAATTTTAGTTAATCCATTGGAATATTGATTTAGCAGTCTGTTTCTTGAGAAAATAAATATTATATTCGGAACTCGTTTAAGAATAAACACATAGTATTGCCTTCTGAGGCTATATCATAACTAATTAGAATATGAAAAAATTAGCATTTTTTGCATTTATATGTTTTGCTTCAAACTTTTTACAATCACAAACTGCTTGGAACAGTTTTAATCAAGACAATTACTCTGGTAGTTTTGCTACTTCTGTTCAACCAGCTTCGATTGTAGACAACCGTTTTCAATGGTATGTTGGAACTGGTATAAACTGGAGTTACTCTAATAACTATATAGGTACAAACTTTAGATATTTAAACTTTGACCAACAACAAAGTGCCTACAGAAATCCATGGTTTAAGGGTTATTACTACCAAGCGTTAGAAGCTAATATCCTTAACGGTTTTTTAGAATTAACTGATAAAGATGCTATCGGTTATTCATGGAAGGTAAAGTCTTTCACCAATTTTGATGGGTTATCAGAAGAATTAACCATGATGGACTTTTCAAAGTTTACTGATCCTGATATTATTAACCAACAATTTAATCAAGGCCGATTAAGCTATGGAAATATGCGTTGGGCTGAGCATTCATTTAACTATGCTCGAACTATTGTTGATGATAAGGAGAGAGTAATCAAAGTTGGTGGTGCTTTAAAAATACTTAATGGGGCTAATGCAGCATATATATATACCAAAGGAGGGGATGTTACTTTCACTGATAGTAATCAATTAATTTTTGATGGCATGGAGTTTAAGTATGGAATTAGCGACAATAATAACCTTGACCGATTTAACCTTGGCTTAGGGTTTGATATTGGTGCTACCTATGAGTATCGTCCAGACTACAGAGTTTATTATTATGAAATGGATGGTGTAAAAAAGAATCCTAGTACGCATGAAAATAAATACAAATACAAAATTGGTGCTTCCTTGCTAAATGTAGGAGCTATTCGTTTTGCAAAAGACTCAAGCACATACAATTTTGTTAATAGCAACAATGCTACGATTGATTATATTCAACTGTTCAATTCTGCATCAGGTCCATTATCCCTTCTACCGAACCAAGGTCTTAATGACGGTGTTTTAGATGCACAAGTATTGCCTTCTATGGATACAGCAGATGATCAAAATGACAAATTCACTATGTTCTTGCCTACAACATTTAATGTACAGGCAGATTACAGGTGGAGAGAGCGTATTTATGTTAATTACTCTGGTTCTTTACCGTTATGGTTATGGGCAGATCCTGCAAAAATTCATGATTTAATGACACACACTATTAGTGGTCGTTATGAAACTCAAGTGTTTTCTTTTGGTATACCTTTCACTGTTCAACGTAATGCCCAATTAAACTTTGGTTTATATGCTTCTTTTAGATTATTTAGACCTAAACACAACTTTAGTATTAACATTTTTGGGGGAGCAAACAACATTAACAATTTACTCGGACAAAGAAGAAACTACAACGCCAATGTTTATGCAGGACTTGCTATTGGTAGGTTACACAGAATGCCTTCTGATGTTGATGGAGATAAAATTTCTGATAAAAAAGATTGGTGTGTAACAGACTCTGGAGGTTATGCTCTTAAAGGTTGTCCAGATTTTGATGAAGATGGAATACCTGATTACAAAGATTTTTGTCCTTACTCTTATGGACCGAAAAAGTTAAACGGTTGTCCTGATACGGATGGAGATGGTCTATTAGATTACGAAGATCAATGTCCTTACCAAAAAGGGTTAAGAGTTAACAAAGGATGTCCTGATGCTGATAAAGATGGAATAATTGACACAGTAGATAGATGTCCATATGTACCTGGTGTTTGGGAAAACAATGGTTGCCCAATGGAATACTTAACATGTTGTATGGATAGTGATGGCGATGGCTTAAGTGATAATATTGACTCGTGTGTAAACGAGCCTGGTTTACCTGAGAACTTTGGTTGTCCAACAAGCAAAATTAAGCGTCCGAAGGATAATACGAAGTATGAAGAACCTGACGAAAGATCTATCGAAGAAGTACTTGATGAGCAAAAAGAAAAGATTAAGGATAAAACCGCTGAACAAGTTGTTGAAGAACTAGCAACAATTGACTATATAAATATATATTTTGATGTTGACGACTCTAGAGTAACTCAAATTTATGAAGAAAAGATTAGAGGTTTTGTTGACAAAATAAATCAAAATGCAAATGCTTTAATCTTAATTATGGCACATACTGATAGCGATGGAAGTATTGAATATAACAAACAACTATCTGCTAAACGTTCTGAGTCTACACGTAAGGAAATGATTAAATTAGGAATTAAAGAAAATAGGTTAGTGATTAAAAACTACGGAGAATCAAAAGCTGCAGTTGCAAATGACACTCCAGAGAACAAAGCACTCAATAGAAGAGTTGAAGTTCGATTAATGAAACTTCATCCTTAATCTTTAAAAACAAACTTTAAACTAAGGCTATCTCGAAAAAAGATAGCCTTTTTTATTTATAAAGTACTCGAACTTTCAATGATACTGGTTCTAACGGTTGATCTAAAGAATCTGTTTGTACATTGCTAATACTATCAAGTACATTAAAGCCACTTATTAACTTACCAAAAACGGTATAATTTCCATCTAAAAATGGTAAGCCTTCCTTTTTGTTTACAATGTAAAATTGGCATCCTGCAGATTTCTTTTCTGGGTTATCGTCCCGACCCATACCAACAGCTCCATAAACATGCTTTAGTTTTTCATCAAACTCAGGATTCAATAAATAATGTGACTCATTAAAACCTTCTGGTGTATCTGGACAACCACCTTGAATAACAAAATCCTTTATTACACGATTAAAAGTTAAACTGTCCCAATAACGAGCATTAGCTAGTTTAATAAAACTTTGTTTATGATTTGGAGCTTCATCATAAAAAGAAAACACCATAGTGCCATAAGCTGTTTCAATAACACCGTAAGGTTTTTTTGATTTGTTATTGCTCGTAGCACAACTCAATATAATTAAAATAGAAAAAGGAATTAAAAACTTCATGGCATAAAAAAAGCTGCCTTATTCGGGCAGCTTTGAATTTTTTAGATTTAAAATTTATTCGGCTAAAACAATAATCTTGTTGTTTAAAACCTCAACAACACCTCCATTTGTAGGAAAATTTTCTATCTCTCCACTCGCTTTGGTAACTTTAACGTCACCTTTAGCTAAGGTAGTGATAAGTGGTGCGTGATTGTTTAATACTCCAAGTTTACCATCTATTCCTGGAAGAACTACGGAAGTAACTTCTCCAGAGAATACATTCGTATCAGGTGTTATAATGTCAAGTTGCATAATAAAAGTTGTTTCTTATTATACTTCAGCTAACATTTTCTTACCAGCCTCAATTGCTTCTTCAATTGTTCCTTTAAGGTTAAATGCTGCCTCAGGGTACTCATCAACTTCTCCATCAAGAATCATGTTAAATCCTTTGATTGTATCTTCAATATCAACCAATACACCTTGTAAACCTGTAAACTGCTCAGCAACGTGGAACGGCTGAGATAAGAAACGTTGAACTCTTCTTGCTCTATGTACAACTAATTTATCCTCTTCAGATAATTCATCCATACCTAGGATAGCAATAATATCTTGAAGCTCTTTGTATCGCTGTAAAATTTGCTTTACCTTTTGTGCACACCCATAATGAGCATCACCTAAAATTTCAGGAGTTAAAATTCTTGAAGTAGAATCTAACGGGTCAACCGCTGGATAAATACCTAACTCAGCAATTTTTCTTGAAAGTACCGTAGTTGCATCTAAGTGAGCAAACGTTGTTGCTGGCGCTGGATCTGTTAAATCATCCGCAGGTACATAAACTGCCTGTACAGATGTAATAGAACCTTTCTTGGTAGAAGTAATGCGTTCCTGTAATTCTCCCATCTCCGTACCCAATGTGGGCTGATATCCCACAGCCGATGGCATCCTGCCAAGTAACGCAGAAACTTCCATGCCAGCCAATATATAGCGATATATGTTATCTATGAATAGCAGCACATCCTGATTTTCCTTGTCACGAAAATACTCGGCCATTGTTAATCCGGTCAGCGCTACTCTCGCCCTCAGCCCAGGAACCTCGTTCATTTGCCCAAAGACCAAAACTGTATTCTTAAGTACACCGGAATCTTGCATTTCATGCCACAAATCATTTCCCTCTCTAGAACGCTCTCCCACTCCACAAAATACAGAAAATCCTTTATGTACATTTGCAATGTTACGTATAAGTTCCATGATGATAACTGTTTTACCCACTCCAGCCCCACCAAACAGACCAGTCTTACCACCCCTAGTATATGGTTCCATAAGGTCAACGACCTTAATACCAGTCACTAAGGCCTCAGTTGAGGTAGCTAAATCTTCATGTTTTGGTGCAGGAC
>CATLPG010000036.1 GCA_950054195.1 uncultured Saccharospirillaceae bacterium | reverse complement strand
TCAATATCAAAGTCGTTATCAAGCACAGCAACAACTACAGGTGTTTCTTCTGGAGTAGTTGTAGTATCATTAATTGCAATTGGTTTATCATTTACTTGAGAAACAGTAATATAAACTACAGCCGTATCACAAAGGACAGGGTTACCAGTATCACAGACCGCATACGTAAGACTATCCGTTCCTACGAAATCAGCATTCGGAGTATAAGTAATATCACCATTATCAGTATCAATGGTAATTGTCCCGTTAGTAGGAGAACCGCCAGCAATAGTATCCACAGAAGCAGAGTCTAATTGCTCAATATCAAAGTCATTATCAAGCACAGCAACAACTACAGGTGTTTCTTCTGGAGTAGTAGTTGTATCGTTTATGGCAACTGGCTTATCGTTTACTTGTGTAACGGTAATGTAAACAACCGCAGTATCACAAAGGACAGGATTACCTGTATCACAGACTTGGTAAGTGACACTGTCAGAGCCCACGAAATCAGTATTAGGCGTATACGTAATATCTCCATTTATAGGGTTGACGGTCACCGTCCCGTTTACAGGCGAACCACCAGCAATAGTATCCACCGAAGTAGAATCTAATTGTTCAATATCAAAGTCGTTATCTAAAACTGCAACAGTAACAGGAGTTTCTTCCGGAGTAGAAGTGGTGTCATTAACCGCAATCGGTTTATCGTTTACTTGTGTTACGGTGATATAAACTACAGCCGTATCACAAAGAACCGGATTACCGGTATCACACACTTGGTAAGTGACACTATCAGTTCCTACAAAATCAGCACTAGGAGTATAAGTAATATCACCATTATTTGGATCAATGGTTATTGTTCCGTTCACAGGACTACCTCCTGCAATAGTATCCACAGAAGTAGAATCCAATTGTTCAACGTCTGAATCATTATTTAATACTGGTATTGTAACAGGAGTATCTTCATTTGTGCTAACAAGATCATTCACTGCTATTGGAGGATAATTTGAAGATACCAAACCAAAATTATAACCTCCAAAGCATCCACTCCCTGGTGTAGTGTTTACAGTATCTAAATTATCAGTAGATAAAGAATAGCTGGTAGGATAACTAGGGGGAAGAGTTCTAATTAAGAAGTTTTCAAGTAAATCAACTGCTTTTACTTCAATATTATCAAACCAAAAATCTTCTCCATCTGCGGGATTATCGTTAGTTATAAAACGAATCCTTGTAGAGCTAGAAGCTGGAAGTGAAACAAAGTCTCCAATATTTATAGATTCTCTAGCGGGTGGATTTATACTATTTCCATCTTTATTTTCATAACTAAAGATTGTTGTGTATGATAAGCCGTTATTATTTGATATTTGTACAAGGAAACCTTCATCATCTCCATCAACATTACTTTCTAAGTCCCAGGTAAATGATAACTGAGCCCAAATAGTTTGAGAGAAATCAATGATTCTGTACATTCCTGCATTATTATCGTCTAGTTGTACAATTCTAGAACCTATGTTATCATCTGCATCACCTGTTGTTCCTACTTGCACATCACCAGTATTACCATTTGCTCCACTACGAATCCAAAAATCATTTGCCCAATTATTTGGTCCTGAATTATTGTTTGTTCCACTAAAAACACTGCCAGAAAAATTATCGGCATATATTAATGTGTCATTACTTGTATAGATATATTTATATGATCCGTTAGCAATAGATACAACAGTATCTAAAAGTGTGTCACTTCCATCAACTAAGCCATTATTATTTATATCAGCATAAATCTCAAGCTCTACACCAGCTAAGCCAGTCTCTCCGTTGTTGATACCATTATTGTTTTGGTCGTCAAAAATAAAGCCTGATATTTCTTTACTCATACTAGCTGCTGAACAGCTAATATTAATAAAAACGGTTGCTGTATCACAAAGAGGTGTAGGTGAAGATAAGTCGCAGACTTGGTATTCGAAAGAGTCATTTCCTTGAAAACCTAAACCTGGTGTGTAGGTTATATTTCCATTAGCAGCGTTAATAGAGATAGATCCTGAAGATGGAGATAGTAGTCCTAAATTAGAGACAGAGCTTGAATCAATATCATTGTTAAAATCATAGTCGTTTGCTAAAACATCTACGATAACAGGATTATCCACATTAGTTGAGTCGAAATCATCAACGGCAAAGGGTCGATCATCATTTATACTGTAAATTATAGTTGTTCCTTTACAAATATCAAATTCATCACAGATTGTTATTTGAGCTGTATCTAAACCTCTTGTTTGACTATTGAATTGTACACAGGTGTCATCTGTAACAACCAATTCTCCTAATTCTGTTGAGTCAGGAAGGCTGTACGTATAAGTTGTGCCAAGTAAACTATTTATTGAAACACAAGTGTCAACTGATTGACCTGTAAGTAAAGTAAAACGTAAAGTGTCTTGGGGTACTATATTAAAAAATACTTTTAAAGTATCACACAATTGACAAGGATGGTCATCACAAACTGTTATTTTCATGGAGTCTAATCCTGTGTAATTGTTATTTGGAGTGTAGGTGCCTAGCGAGTCATTATTAGGTATATTATAGTCGAAGATTCCATTTTTAGGGTTTTCAAGTACTTCGTAGTAGTAAAACAAGCTATCACCATTGGGGTCAATTACATTAAGGGTAACATCCTGTGGTACACTTTGATTAACTGTAAATGAAACGGTGTCACCTGTTGTATTTGTTGGGATAGCATTATTAACCTGATAAATATCTGGGGTGATGTTACTGGTATCTAAATTATTTGTAAACCGAGAAGAAGTATCTGCAAAAGCTTCCCACCAAGCATTAATAGTGTTTTCATTTCCGTAGTCTAGATTTGTCCATGTATGGCATGGGTGTGCACATCCTGTAATTTGAAGTTTATCTTCTCCAGTACCATTTGCATCAGGTATTAATGTATCGTTATACTTCATTATGGACTGAAACCCGCCTGGGCTTACCGATCCTACCTGATAACCATTAGTTAGATACTCTACATCATACATGTGAAAATTAGTGATACCTGACGAAAATATGGTATACATATCTACGTCTTCTAGCTGTTGCCGCGTTTGTTGAACACCAAACCCATCCCTACCATCGTATGGTAAACAAATGGTGTCAAACTCTGAGCTATCACCAAGATCAACTTCTATTATAACATCTCTAGAATTTTGATTGTAAATACCATCTCCATTTTCGAAATCTAGGAAAAAAGCTAGTTGTCCTTGCCCTTGAGTAACTATTCTTACACAAAAATCAGTAGTATCTCCACAAACATTCTCATATACTAGTTGTGGACCAAAAACAATTTTTGGGGGATTTGGTCTTGGAGGATAACAGTTTGTATCAGGAGGGTTAACGAAAACTTTGTATTCTGGACTAGCTCCATTCACTCCGTTTAATGACCTTCTGTCTGCTCCTACATCACCAGAATTTCCTGGTCCTCTACCATTAAAAGCAAGAACAAAACCCAATCCTCTAAATCCACTGCCTGCAAAGTCGCAAGAATTCACAAAATTATTTACTTCATCCTTGATAAACACTTTACCTGCAAAAGGTCTTTGGAAAGGATCAGCTATACCTGTTTGAACAGGATAACCTTGTGGCGATGTTCTTAATGTCCATGATTTACAAAATAGTCTACCTGGTCTTTCAATACCAGTAGATCCAGTGGGTTGAAAAACAGTAACATCAAAATAACTAATGTAAAAATATGTAGGTAGTGCTCCATATGAATCATGTGATAAATCATCGGTAAATTCAATGTAGTGTTCTCCTGTTGTAGTTGGATTAAATATCCAGCCTGTAGTATCATAGCCTGTTCCGATTCCTGATATGTTAGGTCCAGCAGAAACCAAGCTATAATTGGGTAAATTTTCAGCTTTAGCATTTCCACCCACAGAGTCAACTAATACTAAATTACCAGAGGGGTCAAAGATTTTATAATAGATTTTGGCAGTGCTGTAGTTTAAGCTGTTTGCAGTAAAGCTAAATCCATACTTACCTAAACCTAGTGCTACTTTTTCATTAGCATTACAAACATTAAAGTATATTCTAGATTCATCAGGAGCATTTGGGTATCCAATTCCGTTTCCAAAACCTTTAACATTAATTTGTGCAACGGTATCTCTTTGACTTGGATCAAGTGAAACTGTTCCTGGTGCAAATTGCTTTGTTCCCTCCGCGAAAAGGATAGAAGTTGAGCAAAAGATAGTGAATAAAAAAAAGTAATATTTCAATCTCATAGGGCGTTTTCTAGTGGTTTACACTTAGTAGTTTGCATAAAACGCACCAAAAGTACTACATTCTCGAGAACTGAATAGTCTTTTGATTTTTTTAAATGTTATTTATTTGTTAATGCGGTTGTGGTAGTAAGCAATTAGTAACTTGTAATGACTTACTTTTGGTTCGATAACAGTATGATCAGATAACCTTCTTGGTAATCATGTTGCCTTAATTTCATAAAATTAGCAAACTTGGGAAGAAATAAATTTTTTCTCTGGTTACCAATCGTTATAATTAACTCATCCCCAAATTTTTCTAATTGAAAGTCTTTTTCATTAAGAAATGGTAATCGAATTTTTACAGTAACCCCTTCTTTTGATTCTTCGATAATATAGGGCTTTTCATCAAATAAAATTGCTTCGGGATTGTGCTTTTGGTAGATTGATTCACTGATGCTTTTTAATAAATCCAAACCAAAAACCTCTTGTCCTTGATGTTTTACATGCATAATGGGGATAGGAGAGAAACTTTCATCAATTTCCTCCAAATATTTTTTTTGAGAAGAGATGTAGTTTTTGAAAAAGTCATTTTCAGTATCAGGAAGTATTCGATTTACAATAACTCCGTCAACATTAAACCCATACAGTTGTAGATATGTATATGCACGTTTTGCTTCCTGAACAACCATTCGTTCTGGATTGGCTACGATACGTATAGAGCTGATTTTGGGGTCACTTAAAATTTCTTGTACTCGTTCTAATTTATTGAAAAGCACCTCTAATTCCTCATAGCCTTTATCTAGCGGTATACCAGCAGTTCTTCGCATAATTGAACCAACTGTTTTAATGGCAAACTTTTGACCAGGAAAAGCTTTGGTAAGCCAAGATTTCATCACTTGCGGTAAGCTTAATAGCGTTAAAGTTTCCCCAGTAGGAGCACTGTCAATAATAAGCACGTCAAATGCTTTTTCTCGGTAATATTTTTCAATCCATAGAAAAGCTGTTCCTTCTTCCATTCCTGGAATTACTGATAATTCTTCGGCAACGACTTTTTTTAATCCTTTAAACTTGAAAAGTGAGAGCATTAGTTGACGCATATTACCCCAATACTTTTTCATGGAGTAGTAAACATCAAATTCTTGCCCCCATAAATTCTTACTTACTTCTGTTGCTTCTGGTCCAAGTTGAACACCAAGAGCATCTGATAAGCTATGGGCAGGATCGGTAGAGACAACAAGTGTTTTTAATCCTTGTTTTGCAATTTTTATTGCTGTTGCTGCTGCAACTGTTGTTTTTCCAACTCCTCCTTTACCAGTAAAAAGAATTATTCGCATACACTAAAAGTACGAAATCCACATGATGTGGAAAACAATTATTGAATAACTGCAATTGTTTGGTTGAAAATTAAACGTATTCGATTGAATGTAGAAAAAATTAACTGAAATCAAATTTTAATGATTTTATAGTTAAAGCTTAACATGAAGTACCTTGGGATTACATTTACTTGACTCTCAGTGAAAAAGTTTTGTTGTCCAAAAAAGTTTAGTCCTGCTCGTTGATTAAACACATCGTTTACGTATAACTTTAAATCCCCTCGTTGGTTTTTAAGAATGGTTTTACTGATGTAGGCATTTAATATAAATATGCTCGGGTTATTTTGAAATTGAGCACCACTGTAAAAATTTTGATTTGCATCGAACCCAAAACTCCATTTGTTTTTAAGATCTACATTTAGTTCTGCAAACAAGGTAGTTGTGGTGTATAAGGTATTTGCTTCTTTGTTTATTGAAAATGTGTTTTGATTGATGTTTACGCTTGCTCCGGTATTAAAATCTACCACTTTTTTATTCATGTTTCCAAGTGAAAGTCTTCCAGAGTAATTGTATGTGTAAGCATCATTTTCTATGTTATTAACAAAGTTTATTCCTTTATTAAAACCAACACTCCCTCTTGTTCGAACCCTAGTCTTTAATTTCTTAATTCTAAATCCATAACCTCCAGAAAGTTGTCCGCCTATATTAGAAGAGGTGTTAATAGGGCTCGTTGACCTTAAGTTTGTAGTAGAATCTATTATTAATTGGTTAACAATTTTGTTCTCTGTAGCACTAGCGGATAGATTAAAGTAAATATTCGAAAAGCTGAAGGCATCATATAAAAAGTAGGAGTAAGAAACATTGTGCTCGTATTCTGGTACTAGATTTGGATTACCTGAATAGGTGTTTAGTGGATTAGTGTTGTTAATTACAGGTTGTAATTGTGTAACAGAAGGTTCACTGAATGATGTTGTGTATCTTAGTTCTGATCGTTTGCTCATACTCGCTTGGTTTTTCCAATAAAAATTTGGGAGCAAAACAGAAAAATTTCTATCAATGGCACTTACATTTGCTGAGGTTTCTCCCTCTAAGTGCGAAAGCTGACCATCTAAACCTAAAACAAATAAATTTTTCTTGTATTTATGATTAACCTTTGCTCCCAATTGGTGGTAGTTGTAATTACTAACAAAATCGTTACTCAAAAACGGGTTGATTTGTTCATTTCCGTTGATTAAATCAAAAAAGTTCTTGTTGTTTTTTTGTCTTTGAAAAAAACTTTGATATTCAGCAATAAGGAAAGTTGTTCTGTTGAGAGGTTCAGTGAAAGTAATGGTTCCAGCGTACTGCTCATTGTCTTCTAATTGATCTTGAATTTGAGTTAAATCAGTAATAATTTGATTGGTGTCAATGAAAAAAGTACGTTCGATATCAGTAAATCGTAAATTGTCAGATTGAAGTAAGTAGTAGTTTCCTGCAAAATTTAAAGAACGTCCGGTTTTTTTCTCAAAACGCTTTCTGTAATTGATGTCAGCTGTTCCATTTAAACCTATTCCAAAATCATCGTAGTTGTTACTTGATTGATTGTTTCTTCCATTTTGGAAAACGGCACGTTCACTTGAAAAACCATCCGTTTTATTATCGGTATAAATACCTATGATTTTAAAATCTGCTATATTGTTTTTATTGAACTCATGTTCTAGTTCAGCATTTAGACGGTAGTTTTGAAGGTATTGGTCTTGTACATCTTGGCTGGTGGTTGTGAATTCTCCTTCGTCTGTAAAAGTTGTTGTCGTACTATTTCTATCAGTTAAATTATCAGAGTTGTTTACAAAGAAACTAGAAATAATGTGAGTTGATTTCCCAAAATCTTGGTTGTAGTTTATTCCTCCAGCAATAGTATTAGCAACTCCATTATTTAATCCAGGGGTGTTGATTGGAATTCCACTGCTTTGTGGATCAAAACTCATTTTCCCATTCTTTAACACGTTAGATATCCCTCCCATGAAGTTGAAATAATCTTGAAAGGAAAATCCTTGTTTATTCACATTGTTGGCCATTACTAATGAGGTGAATTGAGCCGTTTTAGAAAAGCGATTTAAGTTTAATTTTCCTTCGTATCTATCTTGGTAACCACCACCAGCATATATATCTCCAAAATATCCTTGCTTACGATCTTCTTTTAGTGTTAAGTTGATAGTTCGAGAACGCTCACCGTCATCTATTCCAGTAAATTCTGATAAGTCAGATTTTTTATCAAAAACCTGTACTTTTTTTATGGCATCTGCTGGGATGTTTTTGGTGGCAATTTTTGGGTCATCACCAAAAAACTCTTTACCGTCAACAAGTACCTTAGTAACCTTTTCACCATGTGCAGTTACATCCCCATTTTCATCTACTTCCATTCCTGGTAGTTGCTTTAATAAGCCTTCAACATTTTCGTTTTTCTTTGTTTTAAAGGATCCAGCATTATATTCAACCGTGTCTTTTTTGAAGAGGATTGGGATTTCTTCTCCTTCGATAACTACTTCTCCAAGCTGTTTTGTTTCATCTTTTAAAACGATAACTCCAAGATTTTTAATTTGATTTTCATCAACTTCGATGGTAGAGTTGTAATTACTATAACCCATAAACGAAGCTTGGAATATGTATTTGCCTCCTATTACTTTATCAATAATAAAATTTCCAGCATTGTCTGTGATGGCATAGCCAACCATTGTTGAGTCTATAAGTTTAGAAATAACTACTGTTGAGTATGGAAGTGTTTTACCAGTAGAGTCAGTAATTTTTCCAATAACCTTTCCTTGACTAATTCCTAATTGAGCAATTAGAAAAAATAGATATACGAGAGAATACTTTATCATTTATCGTTCAGTTTTAATTTCAATGGTTGTTTTGCCTTTGCCCATAGCTTCATCTTCCTTGAGTCGTTCATTAACTATTTCCTTAAACTCACTCATGCTTCTAAGTTGTTTTCCTTTTTTAGGTTTTTTTATCTTCAGCTTTTCAGCATTTAAATCAACTTGGGTGGCAGTAATTGTTAGTTTTTCTTCGAAACTATTACTAATAGAATCCTTTTCGTAAATGATAACTTCTAAAATTGCACCGGGTAATCCATAGATGCCTTTAGGCCCTACTGAATGGGGAATCTGACTGGTGAACCAAGCTTCTATAGTTTGATTCTCTTTTTTGGTTTCAGCTAATATACATGGATGGCCTAAAATACTTTTTTGAGCTCCTTTTATTTTCCATTTTAAAGTCGTTGGATTTTCCTTAATTAAAAAAGTTCTTCCCATAAAATCTGTGGAAGTAATTAATTCAGGCTTTTTTGTGTTTACGTATATTTCTTCATTTTGACCTTTACTTGAAACAAAAGTCATTTGAAAATCTATATTATTTTCTTGTGGGATATTGTCAGCAGTTATTTCTTGCTTTTTATATAACTGGGCGTCTTTATTAAAAGAAAGTTCCATGTCTTTATTGCCCAGCGTGCTTAATGCTCCTTGTAATTGAGATGAAATCATTTCCATGAGTTGAGCTGCTTCAGGATCTTCGTTTATTGAGCTATCTAAGGACTTTGAAATCTGTTCTTTTTCCTTTTCTAAATTTGTTTTTTCGTGATAAAGAATTATTCCTGATTCTTGTGAAAAAACAGATAGCGAGAGAAGGTAAATGGGGAGTAAAATTAGTTTCATTTTTTTGATTTTAAGACATGATGTTAACGATTGCAATAATAAATAGAGCAATGATTAACAGGAAATTAGTTTTCTTAAAATATCCTAAAGTATGTTAAAGGAATTAACGAGGGCCTCTACCTCTTCCACCACCTCTCATTTGTTGCATTTCTTTTACTCGCTCCTCAATAATTTTATTGTACTCTTCTTCACTACCCACAACTTTACCTTTTTTTGGTTCTTTAATGTCGCTTTTTGAAGGTTCCTCAAAAGATATTTCTTTTAGAGTTACAGTTAAATTACCACCGTTGTTTTGCATCATACGCATCATTTTACGCATTCTACCTCTTTCAGGAGTGCTGTCATTTTCTTCTTTTACTACAAGCTTGTAAGACGCTTTAGTAATTAAACCCGGTAATCCACTCAATCCTTGAGGTCCAATGCCTACAGGAATTTGCGGGGTAAACCAAGCTTCAATAATTATATTGGTGTCCTCATGAATGGCTTGCATTGAAGGGTAGCCGGCAATCATTTCTTGCTTTCCTGTTACTTTCCATTGGTAATTTTTCAAGTCATCTTTTATAAGAAAGGCTTTCCCCATAAAATCTTTTGTCACAACACGCCTTTTTTCTTCTAAGTCTAAATAAACTTGATCATGGGCTGGTTTCCAACGAGCAAACATGTTTTGTTCATTGTTTACCTCTGCAGCTGTTAGTTCCTGTTGTCTTTCCTTATATAACGATATATCATCTTTAAAGAATAATTCTGTTTCAGTTTCTTCTAAAGATTTTAGAAAAGAGTTGAGTTGTTCTTTAAACGCTCCCATTTGAGCTGCTCGTTCATTGTTTTTGTTGGCACTATCCATTGCTTTATTAGATTCATTGATGGCTTCTGTCATATCTATATACTCTAAGTATAAGGCCTTTCCTTGCGTGTTTTGTCCAAAAACTAGAACTGAAATGTTTAAAAGTAGTGTCGTTAAAAATATCTTTTTCATGGTGTTGAAGATTTATATTACAAGTTTACGAGTAAAAGGAAATCAGTTTTCAAATAGTTGATAAGTGGTTTATTCATCAAATAAACGGTTTTAACGTGTAATTGATAAGGTAGCTTATGTTAAACAACCCTAAATAAAATGAGGGATTAGAAAGAAAAACCTGCTAAAATGTCAGTTTTTTGTTACTTTTGATTGCTAAATTATTTTAAGGTATGAGCGTTGTCGAAAAAACAATAGATGAATCTAAGCAAGGAGAGGCTTTGTTAAGTGTGCAAAAGGAAGATAATGGAAAAAAACTGTACATTGAAAGCTATGGGTGTGCAATGAATTTTGCCGATAGTGAAGTTGTTGCTTCTATTCTTGATAAAGAAGGGTATAATACCACTAGAAATGCAGAAGAAGCTGATATTGTTTTTTTGAATACCTGTTCAATTAGAGAAAAGGCAGAGCAAACGGTTCGTAAGCGTTTAACTGAATTTAAAAAGCAAAAAAAATCTAATCCTAATCTTGTTGTAGGCGTTTTAGGTTGTATGGCTGAAAGACTCAAAAAAGACTTGTTAGAAGAAGAAAAGCTGGTGGATATTGTTGTTGGTCCAGATGCTTACCGTGATCTTCCTAATTTGATCCAAGAAACCAATGGAGGTAATAAAGCAGTTAACGTTCTCTTGTCAAGAGAGGAAACTTACGGAGATATAGCTCCAGTTAAATTAGATCAAAACGGGGTGACTTCTTTTGTGTCAATAACAAGAGGTTGTGATAACATGTGCTCCTTTTGTGTAGTTCCTTTTACAAGAGGTAGGGAAAGAAGCAGAAACCCATTAACTATTGTAGCAGAAGCTAGAGACCTTTTTGAAAAAGGCTATAGAGAAGTAACCTTGTTAGGGCAAAATGTCGACTCCTATCGCTGGAACATGACATCTAAAGGAGTAATCAAAGACGAAACAATTCCAACAACCAACTTTGCTCAATTAATGGAAATGGTTGCTCAAATACATCCAGATTTACGTATTCGATTTTCAACTTCTCATCCTAAAGATATGGGAGATGATGTGCTGGAGGTGATGGCTAAATATGAAAATATTTGTGATTACATTCATTTACCAGTGCAGTCTGGAGATAATGAAATGCTGAAAAAAATGAACAGAGGGTATACAGTTGAATGGTTTAAAAACCGAATAGATGCAATCCATCGAATTTTACCTAATGCTCTAGTTTCAACTGATATTATTGCTGGTTTTTGTGGAGAAACAGAAGAGCAGCATCAAAATACGCTTAAGCTAATGGAAGAGGTGAGATTTAGCTTTGCATACATGTATAAGTATTCTGAGCGTCCAAAAACATTAGCAGAAAGAAAGTATGAAGATGATGTAGATGAAAAAACAAAAGGAAGAAGACTACAAGAAATCATCGATTTACAAATGCAGCATGCCCATGAACATAACAAACGAGCTGTTGGTAAAACATATAAAGTATTGATCGAAAAAGAATCGAAAAAATCAAAAGACGATTATTCGGGAAGAAATTCTCAAAATGCCATGGTTATATTTCCTAAAAAAGGAGATAAAAAGCCAGGAGATTATGTAAATGTTAAAATTACTGGTTGTACAGCAGCCTCTTTAATAGGTGAAATAGTTTAATGATGGATCTACAACAAGTAAAACAACGATTTGGAATAATAGGTAATTCAGAAGGTTTAAACAGAGCATTAGAAGTTGCTTTGCAAGTAGCACCAACTGATATATCTGTCTTAGTAATGGGGGAGAGTGGTACTGGTAAAGAAATTATGCCTCAGGTAATCCACCATTTCGGACAAAGAAAACACAACGATTACATTGCCGTAAACTGTGGGGCAATTCCAGAAGGAACAATAGATTCTGAACTGTTTGGACACGAAAAAGGCTCGTTTACGGGAGCAATTAGTGATCGTAAAGGATACTTTGAAGTAGTTGACGGAGGCACTATCTTTTTAGATGAATTAGGAGAAATGCCCTTACAAACACAAGCACGCTTGTTAAGGGTATTAGAATCAGGAGAGTTTATACGAGTAGGATCATCCAAAGTAATAAAAACAAATGTTCGTGTAATTGCTGCAACAAATATCAATTTGGAAGATGCAATCAAGAAAGGCAAGTTTAGAGAGGACCTTTACTATCGTTTAAGCACAGTACCCATTAAACTACCTCCTTTAAGAGAGCGGAGAAAAGATATACACCTGTTGTTTAGGAAATTTGCAGGGGATTTTGCAGAAAAGTACCGCATGCCTAATGTTCATTTGAATCAAGAAGCGGTTCAAGTATTAACGAATTACCCTTGGCCGGGTAACATTAGGCAGTTGAAAAACGTAGCGGAGCAGATATCTGTAGTTGAAAATGAAAGAGAAATCACACCAGAAATTCTAGTTAAATATTTACCAGTTCCTCAAAATAAAAGTTCAAATTTACCAGCATTAATTCCTCAAAATGAACAAAGCTATGGAGGAATGAGTGAAAGAGACTTGTTACACAAGGTACTCTTTGATATGCGAAAAGACATTACCGAATTAAAGAAACTTGTTTCGGGTATCATGCAAGGAGCAGATTCAGGAGATTTTCATTTTACAGAAGGGCAAAATGCTATTCTTGAAAAAATCAATAACGATTTATCGCATGATCCTCCATATAATGCCAATAACTCTTCAGCTTACCAACAATTGCCTAATAATGTAATTTACTCTCCTCAAGATATTCATGATCACGAGGAAGTAGAAGAAATTCTATCGCTGGAAGAAAAGGAAAAAGAACTCATCAAAAAGGCGTTGGAGAAACACAGAGGGAAACGTAAATATGCAGCAAAAGAATTAGGTATCTCTGAAAGAACATTGTACAGAAAGATTAAGGAGTACGATTTAAAGTGATCCGAAAAGCGACCATAGAAGATGCTCAAGCCATAGCTGATATATATAATTATTATATCAATCACACCATTATAACTTTTGAAGAAGTTGAGGTGTCAGAAGCTGAAATTGCTGAACGTATTCAAACATGCCAGTTAAAGTATCCTTGGTTAGTTTATGAAGAAAACGAAAAAGTTATTGGCTATGCTTATGCAGGCGAATGGAAATCTCGTTGCTCTTACAAATATTCTGTGGAAAGTTCCGTTTACTTAGATGTTGATGCCCAAGGAAAAGGAATTGGCACAGCTTTGTATAACGCATTACTTGAAGAACTAAAAGAACTAAATATTCATGCTGTTATAGGTGGAATATCGCTTCCCAATAAAGCGAGTGTTCGTCTGCATGAAAAATTTGGATTTGAAAAAGTAGCACATTTTAAAGAGGTAGGTTTTAAGTTTAATCAATGGGTAGATGTAGGCTATTGGGAATTAATTTTTTAATTTGTTCCATTGAAAAAGAAAATTCGGCAACATTATACTCAAGAAATACGTTTAACTTTATAGTATGAAAGCAATAGAATATAGAGATAGGTTATTTAAAGAACTTTCAACCGAAAATGATACTTCATTACTTAAAGATGTATTAGATTTTTTCTTAAAAAAAAAAGCGAGTAAGGGAAACTTCGAAGAATTACCGAAAGAATTACAAGATCTTTTAGTTCAGTCTAATAAAGATATTGATGAAGGTAATGTTTTCTCTCATGATGATGTAATGAATAATATCTAATGAGTGTAGAGGTTATTTGGACGGAAACAGCCAAGAAAACGCTTGAACAAATTAAAATCTACTTAATAGATTCTTTTACGGAAACTGAATTTCAAAAGCTAAAGAAAGCGATAAACGAAAATATAAACCTCATAAAAAAAGGAGTTGTTCAGCACAAATACTTTGAGAAAACGAATTGCTGTCGTGTTATTATTTTAAAAAAGACCATGCTATTTTATAGGAAAACAGAAGGTAAGATATATATTATGGCTCTTTGGGATCATAGAAGAATGAAAGGAAAAAATAAATTTGAAGAGTAATATGCAAATGCTAAGACTAATAATATTTTTTATTACGCTTTGTGTTTTTGTCAGTTGTACAATCCCAAGCTACACCTTTAATGGAGGCACAGTTCATCCAGATGCAAAAACAGTATCAATTGCTTTCTTTGAGAATAATACTGCATTAGGTCCATCTAATTTAGGGCAAACCTTTACAGAAATGCTGCGTGATCTTTTTCAATCGCAAACAAAATTAGATTTAACCACAGAAGATGGAGATTTAGCCTACGAGGGAGTAATAAGTAACTATGTAGTACAACCGATATCCATACAAGGAAATCAAACAGCAGCACAAAACAGATTAACGATAACAGTACAGGTAACCTATCGAAGTAAAGTAGAAGAAGGGAAAGATTTTGAACAAGGCTTTACTCGATTTGCAGATTTTCAATCTTCTCAAGACCTTTCATCTGTTGAAACTCAATTAATAGATGATATCTTTGATCAAATAACACAAGATATTTACAACAAAACATTAGGAGATTGGTAACAAAGCAAGACATACTAAAACTTGTAGCAAACCCTCATGGTTTTAATGCAGAAGATGTTAACACATTAAAAGACTTAAAAAAACAGTACCCTTACTTTTCATTGCTAGATATGCTACTAACAAAAGCATATTATGATAATGATTCCTTAGAATATCATTTGCAGCTAAAGAAAACGGCAGTTTCAGTGCCAGATAGGGAAATGTTGTACCTCCTCATTCATGAAGAAAAAGAAGAGGAAGTAGTTGAAGAAATAGTAGCTGATAAACCGAATCTTGAAGAAGAGAAACCAATTCTAGAATCAAACCCAACACAAGTTGAAGCTCCCATAGACTCTGAACAACCAGAAACAAAAGTTGAAAATAATATTCAAGAAGAACAAGTCGTTTTAGAGAGTAACCAAGCCAAAGAAGAATCTGATGATGTCTCTAAAGTTGAAGAAGAGGTAAAAGAAGAAAAACGACCATCTAAGATTGAAGATTTAATCAAGGACAAAAAAGACTCCTTGGATGATCTTATACTGTCTAGTGCTATGGGCTCTTACCAATTAGTAGATGATGAAGAGGAAGAAAAGCAAGAAGAAACTCAAGAAGAGAAGGTTGTAAACGAAATTAAAGAAGAGCCAAAAGAAATGGAGGATGTCCCAAAAAACTTTTTTCATTGGTTAACTCCTTCGGATGAAGGTATAACATATAAAGAAGTAGAAGCCCCTTCTATTGATGAACTAGTAGATAAGTTTTTAAAAAATAAAGACAGCGAACGCTTGTCTCCAAAGCCTTTCTTCTCAGCAGAAGATAAAGCAAAACAGAGCGTAAAAGAAGACGAAGATTTTGTTACAGAAACTCTTGCAAATATCTATTTAAAGCAAAAGAAATACGAAAAAGCCAAAGAGGCTTTTCAGAAATTAATTTTGAAAAATCCAGAAAAAAAGCCTTACTTTGTCGACCAAATTGATCAGATTGATCAGTTATTAAATAATTAATATGGAAGCATTATTATTAATATTAGCTGTTTTAGCAGCAATTTTATTGACGTTAGTTGTTTTAATCCAAAATCCTAAAGGAGGAGGAATTGATTCATCTTTTGGAGCAGCTAATCAATTAGGAAGCGTACAAAAAACAACAGATGTTATTGAAAAAGCAACGTGGTACTTGGCAGGGTTTATTTTAGTTTTATCTCTTGTTTCAACTTTTTTAGTAAAAGGTAACGAAGCAACTACAATAGCAGCTGAAGAATCTAAGTTTGATGCTGGTTATGCACAACAACAAGTAGGTGTTATGCCAACTGTTGCACCAGTTCAACCAACTGAAGGAGCTCCAACACAAGAATAGGATTTTTTTACAAGAAAGGTCAATGTCAGTATGTCGCCATACTGACATTTTTTTTGTCCAGAAAATGCCATTATTTCCCTTTACAAAAAATGGCATAAAAAATGATCTATCCGCATTAAGTAAAAACAATGTTTAATCTATTAAATTCTATAAAATTATGGCAGTAAATGTTACACCATTAGCAGACAGGGTAATTATTGAACCTGTAGCTGCAGAACAAAAAACAGCTGGAGGAATCATTATCCCTGATTCAGCAAAAGAAAAACCACTAAAAGGTAAAGTAATTGCAGTTGGTCCAGGTAAAAAAGATGAGCCAATGACTGTTAAAACTGGTGATGAAGTATTGTATGGACAATACGCAGGAACTGAAGTAAAGTTAGACGGGAGCACTGTGCTAATTATGCGTGAGTCCGATATCTATGGAATCTTAAATTAATTACAACAAATAGTTTTAAACCAAGAGAAATCAAACTTAACTTTTCCCTCTTGAGAGGGATTTAAGGGTGTGTTAGATATAAAACATCATGATTTTTCTGTAGTGTTTATGAAGTAAATTTAAATAATTACTAAATCAAAAAAATTAAATAAAAATGGCAAAAGAAATTGCATTTGATATAGACGCTAGAGATAGCTTAAAAAAAGGAATCGATAAACTAGCTAATGCGGTTAAAGTAACGTTAGGTCCAAAAGGTAGAAACGTAGTTATCGATAAAAAATTTGGAGCTCCTCATATAACAAAAGATGGTGTTTCTGTTGCAAAAGAAATTGAGCTTAAAGATCCTATCGAAAACATGGGAGCTCAAATGGTAAAAGAAGTGGCTTCTAAAACCGCTGATTTAGCAGGTGATGGAACAACTACAGCTACAATCTTAGCACAAGCTATTACAAATACGGGCTTAAAAAGTGTTGTGGCAGGTGCTAACCCAATGGATTTAAAAAGAGGAATCGATAAAGCTGTTGCTGCTATCGTAGCTGAAATGAAGTCTTTTTCTCAAGAAGTAGGAGAAGACAATAAAAAAATTGAGCAAGTAGCTACTATTTCTGCAAACAACGACAAAGAAATCGGTAAGCTTATCGCTCAAGCGATGGAAAAGGTAAAGAAAGAAGGTGTAATTACTGTTGAAGAAGCAAAAGGTACCGAAACATACGTTGACGTTGTTGAAGGTATGCAATTCGACAGAGGATATTTATCTCCTTACTTTGTAACTGATGCTGAAAAAATGATTGCTGAATACGAAAATCCTTACGTATTAATTTACGATAAGAAGATTTCAAACATTCAAGACATCGTTCCTGTATTAGAGAGTGTTGTACAATCAGGTAGAGCATTAATAATTATCGCTGAAGATATAGAAAGTCAAGCATTAGGATTATTAGTGGTTAACAGATTAAGAGGAGGAATGAAAGTTGCTGCTGTTAAAGCACCAGGTTTCGGAGATCGTAGAAAAGCAATGTTAGAGGATATTGCAATCTTAACTGGAGGTACTGTAATTTCTGAAGAAACTGGTCTTTCATTAGAAAACGTAACAGTTGATATGTTAGGTTCTGCTGAGAAAATCGAAATCGACAAAGACAATACTACAATTGTTAACGGAAAAGGAAACTCAGACGATATCGCAGCTAGAGTAGGTCAAATCAAAACACAAATTGAAACAACTACTTCTGATTACGATAGAGAAAAACTTCAAGAACGTTTGGCTAAGTTAGCTGGAGGTGTTGCTGTACTATATGTTGGTGCTGCTACCGAAGTTGAAATGAAAGAAAAGAAAGACAGAGTAGATGATGCATTACATGCAACGAGAGCTGCTGTTGAAGAAGGAATCGTTCCTGGTGGAGGTGTAGCTTACATCAGAGCTGGTGTAGCTTTAGAAAAAGTTGAAACCGAAAATGAAGATGAAGCTACTGGTGTTGCCATTGTAAAAAGAGCAATTGAAGAGCCGTTACGTCAGATCGTAGCTAACGCAGGAAGCGAAGAAGGTTCTGTTGTTGTTGCAAGAGTAAAAGAAGGTAAAGACGACTTCGGATATAATGCAAGAACTGAAGTTTTTGAAAACTTATACGCTGCAGGTGTTATTGATCCAGCTAAAGTAAGCAGAGTCGCTATCGAAAATGCAGCTTCTATTGCTTCTATGATCCTAACTACTGAGTGTGTTATTACAGATGAACCAGCTCAAGAGGAAGGTCATAGCCATCCACCAATGGGAGGCGGAATGCCAGGCATGATGTAATCAAAACACATTGATTAAAAATTAGTAAAGCTAACAGAGGATTTATCCTTTGTTAGCTTTTTTGTTATTTTTACTAACCACTAATCAACCAATTAACTATTCCACTATTTAACTAATCACCTAATCATCCCCCAATATGATGCAAATAAAAGAGATTATACATTATTTAGAAACAGTAGCACCATTATCCCTACAAGAAAGTTACGATAATAGTGGTTTAATTGTTGGCAATCCATCAGATGATGTAACTGGTGTACTGATCAGTTTAGATAGCACCGAAGATATTGTTCAAGAAGCGATTGATAAAAACTGTAACCTTATTGTTGCTCACCACCCAATCGTTTTTTCTGGACTTAAAAAAATTAACGGTAAAAATTATGTGGAACGAACGATTATTAAAGCAATAAAGAATAATATCGCTATTTATGCGTGTCATACGAACCTAGATAACGTACTCCGAAATGGTGTAAACCAAAAAATAGGGGAAACCATAGGACTAAAAAACATGAAGGTTTTAGTTCCTAAAAGAAATCTCTTATCGAAACTAATCACATTTGTTCCTGTAGATCACCAAGAAAAAGTAAGAGAGGCTATTTTCCAAGCAGGTGCAGGTCAAATAGGAGATTATAGTCATTGTAGCTTCAATACAACAGGTGAAGGAACATATAAGGCTCTAGAAGGAGCTAATCCATACTTAGGACAAATAGGAGAAGTACATCACGAAAAGGAAGTGAAAGTTGAAGTTATATTTCCTAATTATCTTCAAGGAGCTGTTGTAAGTGCATTACTAAAAGCACATCCATATGAAGAGGTAGCATATGATATTATTTCCTTAAATAATTCAGTATCTACTATAGGTTCTGGGGTTTTAGGAGAGTTGCCAGAAGAAATGCCTATAACTGATTTTCTAAATCACCTAAAACAAAAGATGCAAGCGGGTTGTATAAAGTATACTGAACCTCATAAAGAGACTGTCAAACGCATAGCACTTTGCGGAGGTTCTGGAAGTTTTTTACTAAATGATGCAAAAAAACATCAGGCAGATATATTTATTACTTCCGACTATAAGTACCATCAATTTTTTGATGCCGAAGGTCAAATCGTAATTGCAGACATTGGTCATTACGAAAGTGAACAATATACCATCGACCTTTTTCAAGAGCTGCTGCAACAACAATTTGAAGACTTAAAAATTGTTAAAACATCATTAAATACCAATCCCGTTCGTTATATATAATGTATCTTATTGTAGAATTGAGAATAAATTGATGAAAATTTCTGTTAGTATATATAAAAACCATATCATGCAAAAAGCATTACTTGTAATTGTTTGTTTAATTTTCTCTATAGCTAGTTTTTCTCAAAGAAATAGGTTGCAACGATCAGGAGTTGCTCCAGAAAAACCAAAGCAAGAAGTAGTTGAAGAGGAAAATGAATTCGAAGAAAAACAACCTGAAAAACAAGAAGAAGGACAAAAAGTAGATACCTGCAATTGCGATACCGATTTAGAACTTGATAGAGAAAGAGATGTGGTGTACTTTAAAAAAGAAAAAGGTAGTCCGCCTTTCACAGGAGCTTGTAAAGCTTTTTTTCCTAATACCAATATCACCCGTATAGAAGCTAGTTTCGCAGGAGGTAAATCTGATGGGAAAACAATAAAGTACTATAAATCTGGCAGAAAGAATGCACAAACAAGTCATTCAAATGGTATAAAAGATGGAGAGTGGAAGTTTTGGGACGATAACGAAGATACCGTGCTTCGATGGTCAAACGTCTACTCCATGGGAGAGCTTGATGGTAAGCAAGTTTGGTATTATCCTAATGGAAAGGTCAAAAAAATTGAGTACTACGATAATGGCGTAAAAGATGGCGTAAAAGAGGAATACTTTGAAGATGGTACACTAAAGAAAGAAATTGGCTACAAAGACAATCAATTTGACGGACCATATAAAACCTATAATAAAGACTCTGTCCTTATTATGGAAAAAACGTATGATAAGGGAAAGCAAGATGGACCATTTAACTATTACTACGATAATGGAAACATAGCCTATGAAAAGCTTTTCAAAAATGGAGAGCCAGACGGTACTTGGAATTTCTATTATGAAAATGGCGATCCCAAAGCAGTCGAATCATACAAAAGAGGCAAAAAAGACGGTGTTTGGAAAGCTTGGCACGATAATAAAAAAATGAAGTTTGAGATAACGTACAAAAAAGGAGAAGTTATTAGTAAAAAGGAGTGGGACAGATACGGGCGAGAACAATAATAACTCATAATATTTGTGCCAATAGAATTTTAAAGATGAAAAAAGTTATAATAGTTTTAGCGAGTGTATTGTCAATCAATGCATTCGGACAAGTAGAAGAGGATAAGTCAAAAACAAGTGAAAAGTTTGCTCGTTTAATTGAACTTGTAGAAAAAATGTACGTTGATTCAGTAGACTCACCTCAGCTCGTAGATGATGCCATCCGTGCAATGTTAGAAAAGTTAGATCCGCATTCAATTTACATCCCTAAAAAAGAAGTTGAAAGTACAGAAGCACCCCTCAAAGGTAATTTTGAAGGTGTTGGAATACGTTTTCAAATTCTAAAAGATACCTTAATGGTTGTGCAAACAATCTCAGGAGGACCATCAGAAAAAGTAGGTATTTTGGCAGGAGACCAAATTATTAAAATTGAAGAGGAAGTAGTAGCGGGTGTAGGACTTAAAAATTCTGGAGTTAGAGAACGTTTATTAGGAAAAAAAGGAACTAAAGTTACTGTAGAGATTAAACGTAGAGGTGAAAATGATTTACTAGCGTTTGAAGTTACTAGAGATAAAATTCCAATTTATAGTGTAGATGCAGCTTACATGCTTGATGATGGCATAGGGTACATAAAAATAAATGCGTTTGCTAATACAACCATTCAAGAGTTTATCAAGGCCTATGTGGAGTTACAAGAGAAAGGCATGGAATCTTTGGTGTTGGATTTACAGTATAATGGAGGAGGGTACCTTCATATTGCTTTCCAATTAGCTGATCAATTTTTAGGGAAAGATGAACTTATCGTTTATACCGAAGGAAGATCCTTTGAAAGAAAAGATTATGAAGCAACCAAAAAGGGAATCTTTGAAAAAGGAAAATTAGTGGTATTGGTTAATGGACAATCAGCTTCTGCTAGTGAAATCGTTTCTGGAGCAATCCAAGATTGGGATAGAGGTGTGGTTATTGGTAGGAGAACCTTTGGTAAAGGACTTGTTCAAAAACCAATGACATTAACCGATGGATCTAAAGTAAGGTTAACAACACAGCGATATTATACGCCATCAGGAAGATGTATTCAAAAAGATTATGGTGAAGGAAATGTTGAATATAGAAGAGAAAGTAGAAAAAGATATGAAAATGGAGAGTTATACTCTGCGGATAGTATTAAAGTTCCAGATTCTTTAGTGTTTAAAACACTAGTAACAGGTAGAGAAGTTTATGCAGGAGGAGGAATTATCCCTGATATTTTTGTGCCAGTTGATACAACTGGTGTTTCAGATTATTTCTCTAAACTTATACGTAAAGGAATCATGAACAGGTTTGCCCTCGAATATGTAAACGAAAATAGAGAAGAAATGGACAAAGACTTTGTTTCTTTTGAGGCATTTAAAAAAGATTTCAAAATAGATAAGATTACAAAAAAACTGATTAAATATGCCGAAGATGAAGGGTTGGAATACGATAAAGAAGGCTACAAAGAAGCTGAAAACACTATAAAAACACAATTAAAAGCCCGTATTGCTCAAAATAAATGGGGAACAAGCAACATGTACGAAATCATGAATGAACTTGACCCTGTGGTGAAAAAAGCAGTAGAAATTTTAAAAGACGGTACCTACGATCAAATAGAATTAGATAAAAACAATTAAATTTGTACGTTAGAAATAATAAAAAAATAAGATAACATGAAACAAGGTCAAGGATTAACAATAGCTATAGCGGTTATTGGATTATTAACATTAGTAAATTCTTACAAGCTTTTCTTTGGAGGAGAAGATAATAGGCAAATTGCTCCTGTAACAGGTGCGGCAACTATAGATAATAATGGGGCAACTAACCCTAATTTATTACCTCAGCAACAAGCAGGGAACGCTGTGCAAGCAGCTGTTCAAGACAATACACCAAAAACAACTATCAAGTTTGAAGAAAGCGGACATGATTTTGGTAGCATTATGCAAAACACTAAAAACGAGTATTCTTTTACATTTAGAAATACAGGTGTTGAGCCATTAATTATCTCTAATGCAAAAGGTTCTTGTGGATGTACAGTACCAAACTATCCTAAAGATCCAATTGCTCCAGGAGCAACAGGAACTATTGATGTAGTTTATAGCCCAGGAATGCAAAAAGGTAACCAAACAAAAACAGTTACTATTACAGCTAATACTGAGCCAGCACAAACAATGTTAAATATAACAGCTAATGTACAGGAAGATCCTAATGCACAAGCTCAACCAGCTCAGCAAAACATTCAGCCAATCAACATTCAGCCAGGTCAATAAAAAAAAATATACTATAAATTTAAGCGACCCAAGTGGTCGCTTTTTTTGTTTAAAAAATATTGATTTTAGTCAATCCAAAATAAATCACTAGCTATTCCGTCAGCTAAAAATTTACCTTGAGTGCTTAATATATAAGCATTTTCATTGGTGATCACTACTAAGCCATTTTTAATAAAAAAATAGACTTCCTTTTGGAAGTGATTAACAATATCAGAGTTAAATCGCTCTTTTAGCAAGTCTAAATCAACGCCCCATTTCGTTCTTAAAGAAGTTAGAATGTATTCGTTGTAAGCAGTCGTTTCATCAATTTCTTCATCTTCCCAAAAAATTGAGTTTTCATTCATGCCTTTTAAATACTGATGATTATTAGCAACATTCCACCTTCTACTACTTCCATCATAGGAATGCGCTGATGGACCAATACCCAAATACTTCTTTCCTTTCCAGTACGAAGAGTTATGCTTAGATTCAAATCCTTCTAAATAAAAATTAGAAATCTCATACTGCTCATAACCTGCTTCCGATAATTCATTTATCATCACTTGAAATTGCTCCTCAGTAACTTCATCAGAAGGCATGTTTATTTCTCCTTTCTTCACTTGATGATGCAGCACAGTTTTGGATTCTACCGTTAAACAATAAGCTGAAATATGGGTGGGTTTTAGCTCAATAGCTTGTTTTAAATGTTGTTTCCATACCTCTAGTTTTAAGTTAGGAATACCATAAATCAAATCAATAGAAATATTATTGATGCCAACTTCTTGAGCCATCTGAACACATGTTTCAGCCTGTTGAGGAGTATGACTTCTGTTCATCCACTCTAAGGTGTTTTTATCAAAACTTTGTATGCCAATGCTCAGTCTGTTAATGCCAGCTTCTTTTAACTCAATTAATTTCTCTTTCTTTAAATCATCAGGATTAGCTTCTAGTGTAATTTCGGGACTGTTAATTACATCGTAGTGTTCATAAACACAGTTTAAAATCTTCTTTAACTCCTCTTTAGTAAGTAAACTTGGAGTGCCTCCGCCAAAATAAATTGTTTCAACTTTTTCATTTGACAAATAGCTTACTCTGGTTTTTAATTCATCACAGATAGCATCAACTAATGGTGTTTTTTTAGCCAAAGACGTAGAAAAATGAAAGTCACAATAATGACAAGCTTTCGTGCAAAAAGGAATATGGATATAGATGCCTGCCATAATGAAAAACCTACATAACAAAAAAAAGAGGCTGATATTCAGCCTCTTTTCTTTTTTTGCTCCTCCACCTGGGCTCGAACCAGGGACCTATTGATTAACAGTCAACCGCTCTAACCAACTGAGCTATGGAGGAATCTTTCCATAAAATTGGAGTGCAATATTAACAGAAATGTTCTAATTAAACAATATATTTGTAGAAAAATTATTTTAAAATTTTAAAAATCAAATAAATGAAATTATTGTCAGTTGGTACTGTTGCTTTTGATGCATTAGAAACTCCTTTTGGAAAAAGAGATAGAATTGTAGGTGGTTCTTGCACATATATCTCTTTGTCAGCATCTTACTTCTTAAATGATTTAGGGCTTGTATCTGTTGTAGGGGATGACTTTCCTCAAGAAACGATTAATTTATTAGAAAATAAAAGCATCAATCTTGAAGGTTTACAAATCAAACAAGGGGAAAAAACATTCTTTTGGTCTGGTAAATATCACAACGATATGAATACTCGTGACACGTTAGATACCCAGTTAAACGTATTGGAAAATTTTGATCCAATTATACCAGAGTCTTTCAAGAATCCTGAGTACGTGATGCTAGGAAACTTAGTGCCAGCTTTACAACTTAAAGTATTAGATCGTTTAGAAAATACACCTAAACTAGTTGTTCTTGATACCATGAACCTTTGGATGGATGTTGCATTAGAAGATTTAAAGAAAGTCCTAAAAAGAGTAGATCTTTTAACGATCAATGATGAAGAAGCTCGTCAACTTTCTGGTGAATATTCATTAAGAAAAGCAGCAAGAATCATTCTTGATATGGGGCCAAAATATTTAATTATCAAAAAAGGAGAGCACGGAGCATTATTATTCCACGGAGAAAACATTTTTTATGTTCCAGCTTTACCATTAGAGGAAGTATTCGATCCAACTGGAGCAGGTGATACTTTTGCAGGTGGATTTATTGGTTATTTATCTGCTACTGATGATATTTCTTTTGAAAACATGAAACGTGCAGTTGTTATGGGGTCAGCAATGGCTTCTTTCTGTGTAGAGAAATTCGGACCAGAACGCATGGAAAACTTAACACAAGAAGAAATAAACGATCGTATTGCTCAATTCAAAAAACTAACCGATTTTACAATGAATTACGAGTTTGCTTAACAACAAAATCTAAATCTTTCATCTTTTTCCCTTCTTGAGTCTGCCTTTGTCGGTAGACAGGAGGGGCTAGGGATTTGTATCAAAAGTAATAGATGCTTCTATCAATTAGTCAAATAGGAAATATAGTCGAACCAAAAATATTATTTATTCCCCTCTTGAGAGGGGTTAGGGGTGTGTCCTTCATACGAACAGCATATTTTTGTCATAAAAAGACACTAGTGTTATTAAATATAAATGAGCAAAAATCTAATTATAGACATAGGAAACACGAGAACAAAGTTTGCTCTTTTTAAAGAGCAAATTTTGTTGTTTAAAGTAAGAGGTGATGTTACAACGTTAAAAAGTTTATTACAAGATCATCAAGTCGACCAAGCAATAGTAAGTGCTGTATCAAAGGATCAAACAATTCTTGAAACACTTGAGAAGGAAAGTGTTCCTTTAGTTTCTCTGTCTCATAAAACACCTATACCAATAACTAATCATTACGAAACACCTCAAACCTTAGGCGATGATCGCTTAGCAAACGTAGTTGGGAATCATTTTTTATTTCCAAGCCAATATGTATTGGCAGTCGATATAGGAACATGCATAAAATATGATCTTATAACAAATAAAGGAGCATATTTTGGAGGTGGAATTTCACCAGGGGTAAACATGCGCTTTACTGCTTTAAACCAACAAACGCATCAACTTCCACAAGTCAATTTAGAAGAAATAGACTATCTAATAGGTACTTCTTCCGAAAAAGCTATTCGTTCAGGAGTTATTAATGGATGTGCAACAGAGATCGATGGAATAATCCAAAAGTATCACACCCTTTATGATAATTTAACAGTAATTCTAACGGGTGGAGGAGCCGAATACTTCCAAAAAATGCTAACTTGCGACTTTATTTACGAACCTAATCTCACTTTAATAGGATTAAATGAAATTTTACAATATCAAAACAACTAGCATCAAGCTATTACTCATTATATCATTGTTTTCTACAATATCCCTTGCTCAAAACAATGTGGCATCTCCTTACTCAAGGTTTGGGCTGGGGAGTTTAAACGATCACCACAGTCCAGCATACCAAACGATGGGAGGAGCATCTGTGGCCATGGCAGATTACAATCAACTAAATATTGACAATCCTGCATCTTACAGCTTTTTATCGCAATACCGCCCAGTATTTGAAGTTGATTTTTCAAGCTCTTTTTTAACCCTCGAGGCAAATGATGTAACAAGTAACGTAAATGCTTCATCGATCAATAAATTTGCATTAGGTTTACCGCTAAACAAACGCTTGGGAATGGGCTTAGGTTTTATGCCGTACTCGTCTACAGGTTATGATATTACTGCTATTGAGAATGATCCAGATTTAGGAGAAATAAATTATTTATACACCGGAACAGGAGGTTTGAATAAAGCATTTTTAGCATTTTCTGGTCAAATACTAAACCAAGGAGATACCTCTGTCTTATCAGTAGGAGTTGACGCATCTTTTGTGTTTGGAGGCGGAACACAAACAAGAAGAATTGAATTTTCAGAACTAGAAAATAGTGTGAATACCAATGCAAGAGAAGCTACTAGAGTAAGTGGTTTCCTTTTTAATACGGGTGTTCAATACAAGAAAAAACTAAATAAAAAACTTAAGTTTTCTGCTGGAGCAACATTTTCATTAAACGGTAAACTAACAGGATCTAAAGATGTAGTGGTAAATTCATATGCTACTAGAGGCTTGCAAGAGGCAGTACAAGATACCTTGTTAATAAACTCCGAAGTAGAAGGAAGCATTAACGTGCCAATGTCTATTGCATTAGGAACTGCATTAGAGATCAATAATAATTTTACATTAAGTGCTCAAGTAAAACAACAAAACTGGGGTGATTACTCAGAGGAGTTTGGAAATATACAAGGCGACACACTTCAAAACAGCAATAGAATAAGTTTAGGTTTGGCTTATCGCCCTTTTGATATGTTTAGTTCAGAGCCCTTTTTACAAAAAATACAATACCGAGCTGGCGTTCACTACGGAAATACGCCCGTTAAATATAATAACAATTCATTAACAGAACTTGGCATGAGTTTTGGATTAGGTATACCGATGAGCAGTAAAAGACATAAGCCTTCGATAACTACTTTGCATCTTGGAGTTCAACATAATATTAGATCAACAACGGAAGCAAGCGCTATCAAGGAAACTGCAACAACTGTTTATTTTGGAATTTCAATTATGCCAGGAGCGGGTGACCGCTGGTTTAATAGAAGAAAAATTAATTAAAAGTTAAATTTGAGTTATCAAACAATCTTATAAAAAGATGAACTGTTAACTTTAGAAAAACCTCAAACCATGAAAAAGTTTATTGTAACATTTCTTACTTCTTTTTTAACCCTTGGATTAACCGCTCAAGTAGAACCTAATTATGGAGCAGACAAGGATAAATGTCTTGAAAAAGTATCTTTATATAGCGGGTACTTAAAACAAAAACAATACAAGGATGCTTACCGTTTCTGGAGACAAGCTGTAGAAACTTGTCCAGAATATAAGCCAGTATTATACTCTAACGGGGTGTATATCTTAAAGAAACTTTCAAAGGATAAATCAATACCTAAAGAAAGACAACAAGTACTTAGAGATTCTATCCGATTAGTGTATGAAGCAGGAATTAAAATCTTTGGAGGTACCCCTGATATCCTAGAAGATTATGGAAATGACTTAATTCTATACGCTAGAGATTACGAAGAAGGTGTAAAAAACTTAAACGAAGCAATTGATGGTCTTAGAGAAGCGACAAAGTACAGTACAATTATGTATTACTCTCAAGCCCTAAGAAACCTTGAAAACCAGGGTGCAAAAGACTGTGAAGCGTTAGTGAAAGAGTATACAAGATTGAGTGAGTTCATTGAAATGAACAAAGACAAAAAAGGATACGATAAAGCACAAGAATACATTGATAAGTATTTAGGACCATGTTTAACATGTGATAAATTAGTTCCAGTTTTAAATAAAAAACTAGAAGAAGCTAAAACTGATGCTGAACTAAGAAAAAAGATCTTAGATCAGTTGAAAGAAAGAGAGTGTACTGATAGTGCGATATTCAAAATATTAATTGTAATAGATGTAAAAGAAAACCCATCAGCTGACGGGTATGAAGGTCTAGCTATCATGATGTACAAAGACGGAAAAAAGAGTGAAGCTCTTGAATATTTTGATAAGGCAGTTGAATTAAGTGAGGATAAAACTAAAAAAGAGGAGATTTTAGAAAAAGCAGCAAACGTAGCGTTATCAATTAGTACATCAAAAGCTCAAAAGTATGCGAATGAATTATTAGATGTAAATAGTAGTAATGGTACTGCTTATATCATCAAAGCTAATGCTATGGCTCAAAGTAGCTGTGGAGATTCAAGATTCGCAGTGTCTACTAAGTATTGGGTAGCTTATGATTTAGCTGCAAAAGCGAAAAGCTTAGATGCAAGTGTAGCAGATAAAGCTGGTAAATTAATGGGAAGTTATGCTGCAAGATTCCCAGAGCAATCAGAGATTTTTGCACAAGGACTTAAAGTAGGAGCAAGTTATTCGCATTGTTCAGGTGCTACAACAACAGTTAGAGCTAAATAATAAAAACAATATAAAACATTGAAAAGTCTCTTTTTAAGAGGCTTTTCGTTTTTTAAGCATACATTGAAACACTTTTTTTTCATATTACCTTTGCTTTTTACAGTTGCTTGCGATTCAAGCGACCTAAAGAATATGGAAGAAATTCAAGCACAAAACCTTCCAGATGAAGTGTCAAAAGATGTGTTTCTAGTCTATACAGATTCTGGTAGAACAAAATTTACGCTTGAAGCTCCTATTATTCATAAATACACCAAAGACACCAACTATACAGAGTTTCCTGAGGGTGTTGATGCTGTTTTTTATAATAAATACGGTCAACAAACCTCAAAAGGAAGGTCAGGGTATGCACTTAAAATCAAACAAGACGATGAAGTAATTTTTAGAGATAGCGTACGGTTCGAAAACTATAAAGGAGAGGTTCTACGATCCGAAGAAATCTATCTCATAAATGATACTATTTACTCAGATACAACGGTTTTTATTGAAACCCCAAACCTTATCCTTGAAGGTATTGGTTTAACAGCACCTAAAGATTTCTCAACATACACACTCTTAAAACCAGTTGGGGTATATAATGTTCCTCCAAACAAAGAATAAAGCGGTTTTGTCCTTTGTTTTAATTAAAATAGGACGTATTTTTATTACATAATGAGTGAAGAACAAGATCAAATAAAGGATATTATTCTTGAGGCTTACCAAAAGCACTTGCTTCGTCATGGTAAAAATCCAATTTCAATTTTTGCTTTTTGTGAAACATTAGAAATTTCAGAAGACGAATTTTACAATCATTTCCGATCATTTAAAAACATAGAGAAAGCCATTTGGGAATCTTTTGTGCTAAACACAATTGAGATACTTGAAAATGATCCCGAATTTGAAATGTATAATGCACGAGAAAAAACACTGGCTTTTTTCTATACATTTATTGAAATACTAAAGCAAAACAGAAGCTTTGTCCTATTTCGCCTAGAAAACTTGAACATTGTAAATAAAGCAGTCCCTTTTTTCTTGGCTGATTTGTTTAAAAGCTATACCAACTTTATGAGTGGTATTATCCAAGAAGGAATAGAAAATCAAGAAATACAAGCACGTCCATTAATTACTGATCATTATGTTCAAGGCTATAAACTATTGATTGGTTCCATTTTAAAATTT
>CATLPG010000035.1 GCA_950054195.1 uncultured Saccharospirillaceae bacterium | reverse complement strand
AATTATACGCTAAAAGAAATTTTAGATTATCGAACGATTTCTGATATTGAAATTGACCCTCATGATAACAGTATCATTTTTTTATCACTAACTGGATACAATAAAGATCTTAATGGATTTAAACCGAATTATTACCGTATCCTACAATCTTCTGATGGAGGAGAAACATGGGACGATATCACAAATGGATTGCCCACCAATTATCCCGTATATAAAATAATCAGACATGCAGGTGCTGAACTACTTACTTTTTGTGGAACAGACGATGGTGTTTATTATCGCTCCAAAGAACAAAAAAAATGGACAAAGTTTGGCGAAGGATTTCCATTAAACACAACAGTCACTGATCTTCAAATAAATTATATAACACAAGAAGTGTTCGCAGCTACTTTCGGAAGAGGTGTTTGGAAAACTCAAGTCCCTTTGTTTAGAACACATGAGGAAAGTATTAAAGATACTTTATCTAACCCCACAAAGGTTATCAAGTCAGATATTAGGGTAAAGTCAAACGAAACACTTGTAATTGATAAGAATCTTATCTTGGCTAATAATGTTAGCATTATATTAGCACCTAAATCTACATTAATTATAGATAGAGCTACAATAAAAAAAGGAAACACCAATGATTTAACGCCATCTTTAATTATTGAAGAAAAGAAATACTTATTCTTCTTTAAAAGGAAAAAGGGAACAGTCGAATATAAAAACAACGGTACAATCAAATGATAAAATATACCTTATCCACCCAAAATTTTGAGCAACACTTTTTAGATATCTTATGTGAAATACCAGTTGGTGATCAAAACCAAATTGAAGTTCAGCTTCCAGCTTGGAGACCAGGAAGGTATGAGTTGGGTAATTTTGCTAAAAATATTCAGTCTTTTGAAATATATAACGAAAAAAATGAACCTTTAAAGTTTCATAAAATCACCAAAGACCGTTGGGTTGTAAACTGTGGTGATTGCGAAAAGGTTTTTATTAACTATAACTACTATGCAGTTGATTTTAATGCAGGTTCAACTTATGTGGGGGAAGATGTTTTGTATGTTAATCCGGTCAATTGTTTTGTTTATGTTGATGAATTAATAGATCAACCTTTTGAAGTTGAGGTTCCTATGACAAGTAATCAACAACTGGTTTGCGGATTAAAAAGTGAAGGAAATAAATTAATAGCTCATGATTTTCATCAACTTGTGGATGCTCCTTTTATTGTTAGCAGCCAAATACAAGTAAAACAGTATGAATCGAATAACATAACATTTTATGTTTGGTTTTACGGAGAATGTAAGCCAGAGTGGGATAAGATACTTAACGACTTTAAACGCTTCACTAATTACCAAATAGAACAATTTGGAGGTTTTCCTGTATCAGAGTATCATTTCATGAATATTATTCACCCTTATGCGACTTACCATGGGGTAGAACATCATAATTCAACAGTAATCACTCTAGGGCCATCTTATGATGTGTTTGACAAGCTTTACACCGAGTTTTTGGGTGTTAGTTCGCATGAGTTGTATCATACGTGGAACATAAAGAATATTCGACCAAAAGAAATGATGCCTTACAATTATGCTAAGGAGAATTATTCTAGGTTAGGTTATGTGGCAGAAGGTGTAACAACATACATGGGGGATTTGGTTTTGTTTGAAAGTGGTGTGTTTGATAAAAAACAATATGCAAAGGAGTTTACAAGCTACTTAACTAGACATTTTACTAACGATGGAAGGCTTAACATGTCAGTTGCTGATTCATCCTTTGATACTTGGTTAGATGGCTACGAAATGGGTATTCCAGATCGTAAATCATCTATATATACAGAAGGAGCCTTATTAGCCTTTTTAGTAGATGTAGAGATAAGAAAGCTGTCAAATGATAAAAAGTCATTGCACGATGTGATAAAGCTTTTATATGAACGATTTGGTAAAGTAGGAGAGGGGTATACAGAGAAAGATTACCTTGATACAGTAAAAGAGGTTTCTGAATCAGATTTTATTCATTCATTTTATGAAACATATATAGCTGAAGCAAATGATTTAACACAGTTGTTAAAAGAAGGTTTAGACTATATGAACTTAACGCTTACTATTGAGCCATCAAATAATGCTACAAATAGAGTAGGGCTTAAAGGAATAAACGAAAAGGATGGTTCATACAAAGTGGTTCATGTAAAAGAAGACTCAACCGCTTATCAAGCAGGATTATCAAGAGAGGATTATGTACTAGCGATAAATAATATTAAGTTAAGCAGTAATTTTGATCAATGGCTTAATTATTTTAAAGAAGATCAAGTAGAGCTCACCGTTGTGCGTAATTCAATGACAAGAAAGGTATTGCTAGGTAATGAAAATGAGAATCAGTTTTTTAGTTATAAGGTGAGTTAATTGGAAAACTCAAAGTAAAAGTAATCATAAATCGTTCTAAAGAAGAGCAGAGGAGTTGTTTCAATACGCCCTGCCATAAAATAAAAAATGCCAGGCATTTGCCTAGCATTTTTTAATTCAGTATTAATTGTAAGTCTTAGAAAGAAATCGGACTGTTATTTTTGATCATAACATCGTAATCTCCTTTCTTAATAATTTTAAATTCTGTTCTTCTGTTTTTCTGGTGAGCATCTTTAGAACAAGAAGACTCATTAGATGGCTCACAAGCACAATCATTCAATAGTTTGTTTTCACCATAACCTTTACCATAAACACGTTCTGGCTTAGTGATTCTTTGCTTAATATAGTTCGCAGAAGAAGCAGCTCTTCTAGCAGATAACGCATCGTTGTAGTACATTGGTGCTCTACAGTCAGTATGTGCTCCTAATTCGATTTCTAAATCAGGATATTTGTTTAATAAACCAACGATTTTGTCAAGTTCTTTAGCAGCATCAGGTCTGATATTAGACTTATCTAAATCAAAGTAGATTGCATTGATTTCAACAATATCAATATCATTTAAGTTAATCATTGCTAATAACTCAGTAGGGATAATATAGTCTCCGTACTCATCTAACTTAACCTTATATTTAAATTCGTTATCTAAATATCCTTCTTTTGAAAGTTTAACAGTGTAGTCAGCTGTTTGATTTAACTTAGCTTTTTCTAATACAGCAGCAAATCCACCAGTAGCATCAGTAGAGTAAGTTTCTCCTGTGTTGTTATCATTATTTACAAGAACAACTTTAACATTATTAAGTGGTGCATTTGAGTTTTTATCAGTTACATTACCAACAAGTCTAAATTCTTTTTTCTGTAATATTAATTCAACCTCATTTGGGGTTTCATCCGTATTGTCTAATGAGTAAGATTGAGTAGTTACTACATAATCGTTTTTAACACCAGTTACTTTATAATCCTCAGGAGTTGAATTGTCCACTAAAAAGATACCAGAACTTTCAGCTAATGTCTCATTTAAAATTTCTTCTCCTCTACCATTCGCAACAGTAACTGCAACACCTTCGATTAGGTCTCCGTAGTTGTTTTTAGTAATCAGCTTTACTTCTTTAGCTACCATGAAAGGTGCCTTTAATTTTACAGAGTAAATATCATCACTTCCTTTTCCTCCAGGTCTGTTACTTGAAACGTACCCCATGTTCTGAACAGAGTCAAGAACTAGTGCGAAATCATCGTATTTATCATTCATAGGAGCACCAACATTTCTAGGTTCAGAAACTCTGTTATCGGTAGCTTGAGCAACATAGATATCTAATCCTCCTAATCCAATATGACCATCAGAAGCAAAGAATAATAATCCATCTCTATGAATGAAAGGGAACATCTCTCTTCCTTCAGTATTTATTTTATCACCTAAGTTTATAGGATCAGACCAAGTATCACCAGTTCTAGTTACTTTATATAAATCAGTTTTACCATAACCTCCAGGCATATCACTTGTAAAATAAAGTGTGTTTCCATCTTCAGTTAAAGCTGGTTGTCCAACAGAGTAGGTAGGGCTATTAAATTTGAATTCTTGGAATTCACCCCATTTGCCTTCATCGTTTTTAACAGCGTAAACCATTTTAATTCTAACCTTTTCATTTTTTGGTTCTACTTCATAGTAATTAGTAGTAAACACCATTAGCTTACCATCTTTACTAAAAGAAGCAGGACCTTCATGATACTTATCGTTTACCTCCTTATTGAATCTAGTTAAACCATCTACTTGGTGCTCTGCAGTAGGATGCGCTTCGTATAGATTTAAGAAAGGAAATCCTGTCCAGCTCCACTTTCTTTCTAACACACCATTGTTAGATTTACTAGAAGCAAAAACGATATTATCGTTGTAATAAGAAACACCAAACTCTTCTTTATCAGTATTGATATCCATATTTACAAGCGTATCTAACTCTTCTGTTTTCTTATCAAATACTTCAAAGTCACCTTTTCTTTGAGCAAACTCAATGGCTCTACTATCAGTTGCCATTTTAGAAGCAAATTTATTCATTTGCATTTTCCACTCATCTCTCTTACCATTCATTAATAAAACTTCAGCATAGAAGTAATTATCTTCAGGTTTGCTGTCGCTTCTATTTACAAGCTGAGCAAATGAACTTTCAGCTTTCTCTAATTGAAAAAGGTAGCGGTAAGCGTTTGATAAATTTCTTAACCCTTCAGTAGATAATTTACTTGGCTCAACACCTTCGTAATAATAAATAGCATCAGGTAGATCATTTGTGATGTAGTTTTTTGTCCCTTTTGCTTCTTTCTTAGAAATATCTTGAGCAAAAGATGGAGCGATCAAAACTGCTGTTAAAAGAGTGAATATATATTTCATTTTTATAAGATGACTTAGTTAGTAATGTACTTCTTAGTTTTTATAGTTTTTTCTTCTTAGAAATATCTTGGTGAATCAATATTATCCTTGATAATTGTAAAAATATCGTATCGCAACATTACCTCATGAGAACCTGCATTGTAGGTTCCTGTAGTGTTTGCCATAGACCAATCAAAAGAGTACCCCAATCTTAGTTGAGAGTTGAAGTTAAATCCGATCAATGCTCCAACAGCATCTCCCGTACGATACATTGCTCCTAATTCAAGTTTTCTATTAAAAATAAACATAGCAGTAATATCCCCTTCAATAGGAGCAGCCTCTGTTACCTTCAAAAATCCAGTAGGCTTAAGTACCACAGTTCTACTTAATTTTGTTGCAAAACCAGCAATAGCAAAATAGTGTAGTTGTTCTGCACCTACAGTACCATTTGTGTTAGCAGTAATAGAATTTTGTAAAAGTTTTGGAGCAGAAAAACCAACATACCAGTTTGTATGTGATAAATAAGCACCAACTCCAAAGTTTGGTAAAAAAGTACCACTTACTGAGCTCAGTTGCTGATCAGGAGTTTTTGTTTGTAATCCATTTAGACTTCCTTGGAAAATATTACCTCCCCCTTTAACTCCTAATCCTAGTCGGATGTTACTAGTTAATTTGATACGGTAAGCAAGATCTGCATATATACCTGTCATATTAGTAGGTCCGATCTTATCATTAACAACACTTAACCCCATTCCTAATGAATTATGAAATACAGGTGAGTGTAGCGTTAGTGTTTGCGTAGTAGGAGCACCGTCAAAACCAACCCATTGGCTTCTATGTAATCCAGTTATTGTAGTTGTACCTCTACTACCAGCGTAAGCTGGGTTAACTGCTAATGTATTGAATGCGTAATGCGTATACATAGCATCTTGTTGTGAGAAAATACTTCCTCCAACTATAACTGTTAGTGCGATGATTAGATTTATCTTTTTCATAATACTTATTTTCATCTGTGTAATGTTCACTTTTTATTTTAAACCAACCCCTTAGAAAAGAGGTTGGTATTTATCATTAATTATCGTTGTAGGTATACGTAACCTTTATATGTTTGCTCTCCTTCAAATGTATCGTCATTCAAATCAAGAATGTAGAAGTAAGTACCAGTTGGCAATTCGTTATTTCCAATGGTTAATTCTGCATTAGATGTACCATCCCAATCATTTAAATAACCGTTTTCAGATTCGTAAACAACGTTACCCCATCTATTAATAATTTTAATAGTTGCATTAGGGAACTCTTCTATACCATCAATAATGAAAGTTTCGTTATCACCATCTCCGTTTGGAGTTAATGCATCGTAGATAACAACACCTTTTCTACAAGTCAACTGTAAGTTGAAAACACATGAAGAGATATTTCCTGAAGTATCTTCAGCAGTTACAGTAATCGGTACAATTTGATCATCAGCATCAACAACAGTTCCTGAAACAGGGGTTTGTGTATAAGTGATTAAATTGTCATCACAGTTATCAGTTGCACTAAATAAATTGCTGTAATCTGGAATTGTGTATGAACAAGTAATAGAAACTTCTTCTTGCTGATCACCAGGACAAGTTAATACAGGAGCAGTAACATCTTCTACTGTAACTATTGCTGTACAGCTATCAACATTTCCATAAATGTCTGTCGCTACAAGAGTCACATTATTATCTCCTAACATTGAACAATCAAAAGTAGACTGACTTAAAATTAATGTTTGTATTTGACAATTGTCTGTTGTACCGTTGTCAACATCTCCTGCAACTATTGTTACATTACCAGAAGCATCAAGCTGAATTGTTATGTTTTGACAACTAACAGCTGGAGCAACAGTATCAATAACAGTTAGATTAGAGGAACAACTATCTATTTGACCTAAAGAATCCATAGCATAAATAGTTACCGTTGTAGGAACACCAATTGCAAGACAATCAAAGTCAGTTTGCGATAACCATACAGAGTCTATGTTGTTATCAGAAACAGAGTCAAGAACAAAGCTAGTATCAATAGTTAACTGTCCAGAAGCATCAACAAATAAAGTGGTGTCGGTACAAGCAATTATTGGTTTAGGATCAATAAAGATTGGAACGATAGTAGTATCGCAAATTCCATCATTACATACAATCATACAAGCTGTATCATTTCCAGTATATCCTAATGTTGGAGTATAAGTTAAACAAGAACCTCCAGCAGTAACAATACCGTTATTAGCTCCACAGCTTTGTGTACTATCAGCAGTAATTCCATTTAAGCTAGTATCACAAAGTGTTAATGAACTATCCTCTAAAATAACTGTTAAAGGAAGTGTGTCTGTTACACTTGTAACTGTAATGTATATTGTTGCAGTATCACAAGTCACAGGAGTAGGAATACCAGTGTCACACACTGCATAAACAATACTATCAAAACCAATGTAGTTACTATCTGGTTGGTATGTAATTGTTCCAGTATTAGGATCAATAGCTGTAACTGTACCATTAGAACCACTATCTAAAACTGATACACTAGTTGAGTCAACAATACTAAAGTCTGTTGAATCATTATCATTAGCTAATGGATCAATTACTACTTGAGTGTCCTCAGATGTAGTAGTTGTATCGTTGTTAACAATAATTGGGTCATTTACAGGTGTTACTGTAATATAGATCGTTGCTGTATCACAAGTTGGAGGTGCAGGAACACCAGTATCACAAACAGTGTATATAATTGAATCCTGACCATAGAAGTTCGGATTCGGAGTGTAAGTGATGGTACCATCATTATTAACAATAATAGAACCGTTTTGTGGAGCACCGCCAGTAATAGTATCGATAGAGGTACTATCAACAATTGACATATCTATTGTATCACTATCGTTAGCAATTGCATTAATTATATAATTAGTAGTATCCTCTGGCATAGTAACGCTATCATTACTTACTATAATTGGGTCATTTACAGGATCAACAGTAATGTAAATAGTCGCTGTATCACAAGTAGCAGGAGCAGGAGTACCTGTATCACAAACTGCATATATAATAGAATCTTGACCGAAGAAGTTTGTATTAGGAGTATAAGATATGGTACCAGCTACTGGATCAATTAAGGTAACAATACCATTAGAGCCACTGTCTAATACTTGAACACTAGATGAATCAATAGCAGCAAAGTCAGCTGTATCGTTATCGTTAATGAACGGGAAGATAACTAAAGGATTATCCTCAGTAGTATTTACAGTATTGTTGTTAACGATGATTGTATCATTAACAGGGTTAACAGTAATGTAAATCGTAGCGGTATCACAAGTAACAGGAGTTGGAGTACCGGTATCACAAACTGCATAGATAATAGAATCTTGTCCGAAGAAATTTGTGTTAGGAGTATATGTAAATGTACCATCTCCATTCACAACCACAGAACCGTTTTGAGGAGCACCACCTGTAATCGTATCAGTAGAAGTACTATCAACAACAGCCATATCAGCAGTGTCGTTATCATTTGTAAGTGCATCAATAATGTAATTAGTAGTATCCTCTGGCATTGAAACAGTATCATTATTAACTATGATTGGATCATTTACAGGATCAACAGTAATGTAAATAGTCGCTGTATCACAAGTAGCAGGAGCAGGAGTACCTGTGTCACAAACTGAATATATAATAGAATCTTGACCGAAGAAGTTTGTATTAGGAGTATAAGATATGGTACCAGCTACTGGATCAATTAAGGTAACAATACCATTAGAGCCACTGTCTAATACTTGAACACTAGACGAATCAATAGCAGCAAGATCAGTTGTATCATTATCGTTAATGAACGGGAAGATAACTAAAGGATTATCCTCAGTAGTATTTACAGTATCGTTATTAACGATGATTGTATCATTAACAGGGTTAACAGTAATATAGATTGTAGCAGTATCACAAGTAACAGGAGTAGGTGTGCCTGTATCACAAACTGCATATATAATAGAATCTTGTCCGAAGAAATTTGTGTTAGGAGTATATGTAAATGTACCATCTCCATTCACAACCACAGAACCGTTTTGAGGAGCACCACCTGTAATCGTATCAGTAGAAGTACTATCAACAACAGCCATATCAGCAGTGTCGTTATCATTTGTAAGTGCATCAATAATGTAATTAGTAGTATCCTCATCCATAGTTACCATGTCATTATTAGCGATGATAGGATCGTTTACAGGATCAACCGTAATGTAAATAGTCGCTGTATCACAAGTAGCAGGAGCAGGAGTACCTGTATCACAAACTGCATAGATAATTGAATCCTGACCAAAGAAGTTAATGTTAGGTGCATAAACAAATGTACCAGCCACAGGGTCAATAATAGTAACTGTACCATTAGAACCACTGTCTAACACTTCAACACTAGACGAATCAATAGCAGCAAAGTCAGCTGTATCGTTGTCGTTAGCAAAAGGGAAAATAATTAACGGAGTATCTTCATTAGTATTAACCGTATCATTGTTTACAACCACTGTATCGTTAATAGGATCAACTGTAATATAGATTTTAGCACTATCACAAGTTACTGGAGCTGGATACCCAGTATCACATAATTGATAAGTGATAGAATCTAACCCAAAGAAATTGGTGTTTGGAGAATATGTGATAGTTCCAGCAACTAAATCGATAAGTGTAACAGTACCATTTGTACCACTATCTAAAACCACTAAACTTGAAGTGTCAACAAAACCAAAATCAGCAGTATCATTATCATTTACTAATGGAAAAATAACTAAAGGAGTTTCTTCAGTAGTGTTAGTTGTATCATTGTTAACTATTATTGTGTCATTAACAGCATCAATAGTTAAATATACATAAGCTGTGTCACAAAGTCCATCTTTGCAAGCTACAACCACTAATGTGTCATTTCCATAATAATTCAAATTAGGTATATAATCAACACATCCACCAGTTACGTTTGTATCACCATTTGTTGGTGCTTGAACAACAATTATACTATCTGCAGTTGCACCAATAATATTTGTGTCACATATTGTATATAACGAATCTTCTACTATAGTATCATTTATAGTGTCATTAATTCCGTGAACTGTAGTTAAAACAATAATAGTATCACAGTTATTAGCAACAGCAGCAGAATCGATTAGTCTAATCTCTAATGTATCTCTTCTACTTATCGTAGTTAAAGCTGTTTCATAAACTAAACATGTATCATCTACAAAATATACAGTGTCACCCATATATTGAGCTCCAGTAATAACCACTAGCGAATCAGCTGCTAGATCAAATGGAGTAGCAAATGTAAAACATGTAGTATCATTTGTACCAGACTGAATGTCTAGCATGATACTATCATTAATGACTTTAGCCCCAGGCCCCACGATGTCGTTACAAGTTTGCGAATACGCGGCTTGCGTACTAAAAAACACAAAACCAAATACAGCTAGTGTTTTTACAATTAAGGTTAATTTTTTCAAAGTATTTATTTTCATTGTCATCTTATAATGATTTTTACACGAAATTTCCTGCGAATATATATGTTAGATTTCTTTTTACCTAATTTGATTTTGGGTTATTAAGTCTCAATTGTTAATATTTTATGTGAAATTAATATTGACTTTTTGCTTGAAACATAGCACAATACTGGGCTATTACAAACTTCATATTCTGTTCAACCAACTGAATAAAAGTTTTAAACAATTTTTCTTCTTTTGTTTAAATAATTGTTTTTTTTATTTAACTGCTTGATTATGTATCCCTTTGCTAGGAATGTAAAAATACCCGCTGAAACATAGCGGGTATTTAAATGTGATAGATATAATCTTTACCCAAGATTTACAGAGCGAGGTTATTTAAACTCTTGTCCTTTTCATAGGTTATTTTGTAGGTGTAGTTTATTTCTTTTGTTTTTTGTGACAGGTTTAACTTCCATGTTAGCATTCCTGTTTCTTCCTTATAGACTGCTTTAGATTTACTTTCTAATTCAATACTAATTGTTTTGTCATTTGAAACAGGTATATGGTCTTGAATAATAACTTCGATAGTTTTACCAGTGTTATTCTTTATATGAATGTCATATGATATAGTGGTTGCTTTATGATTACTTAGTATTTTGTTTTTGTTTTTGGTTTTGTCTTTGTTTCTTTTTCTTTTAGCGAATATTCTAGGCTCGTTACCAAGCGATAGTGAAAGTGTGTCATTAGCTGTAGGGTTTATTCTTGTTTCTCCAATGTAAGTGCCGTCATAAAAAATGTTTGCTTTAGATGGGAGTAAGTCAAGATCTTCCCAATCAACCATGTTTGCAACAATGTAAGCGTCTCTATCATATTTTGGTACTATGTAATATTTATAATCACAGGCTACTTCATACTGTTTAACCGCGACAAGGTGGGCTTGGTTATTTGATTTTACTGTATATGGAAGTGAGATTTTGTAGTTGGCACTAGCCATTAAATGACTTTGAACAACATAATCTGTAGAAAGTTTAGCAGGGCTTGAGGATGATCTTTTACTTAATTCTTCGTTTGACTCTGATAGTAAGTCATCTTCCACTATTTTCGAATCCATAGGCATTGGCTCGTTGCTATTATACAGTCCTCTACCGTTGTAATAGTAGTTTAGGTACCAAGCTTGTAATTGTGGTTTTATTTTGCTTTTCAAAGGATTGTTGGTAGATAATGTTAAAGGTACTTCATTCCAGTCTTCTCCAGAATTTTGGTAAACATTAGCTTTCATCATCAACTCCACAGGGCTAGTAGTGTTTTTAACTCTAATATCATATATTGGTGACCAACCAGCTTGCTGTATGTAATAGGATACTGTCATGTTGCCTTTGGTGTTTATTGTTGATTGAACGGTTACTTCTATAAAATGAATAGGAGAATTATTAATCGTGCTTTTGTGGTTTGATGAGTAGTTTTGTAGCTTATTCAAACGTTCCTGCATAGCAGAAATTTCCTTAGCGTGTTTACTTTTAAGTTTGCTATACTGGTGTTCTTTTTTATGAATATCTAATAGCTTTTCTCTTAAATAGATCAATGATTCTTTTAGTGTAGCTAGAGAGTCTTTAGTGAAAACATTATTTTTTAATAGAATGTCCTTTTCGATTTTTAAATAAGTCATTTTAGAAGTGATGTCGGCTATTAAAAAGTTGTAATTAGAAATTGAGTCATTCAATTTATCTATTGACTGTTTAATTTCTTTAGGGATAATATCGCTTTTTTCTTCTTTAGGCTCAGGATAACGCGATGATTTTTTTACGTCTAAAATGGTGTAAGTTCCAGAACCTTTAACTTGTATAGTATTCGTATTTAAGTAAGGGCTTACATGATCGAAACGGATATAACTAACCCCTTTTTTTAGTGAGATTTCTGCTTCTCTTTGGATTTGAGCTCCACTTAGATAAACAGTAACACCTTTAATTTTAGATTTTGCTGATGTGATGGTTTCGTTTGCTATGCTTAACGAATTTGTAAGGCTAATGATTAAAATAGAAAACACAACTTTTTTCATAACTATAATTTTAGGGATTCATAGTTATGTACACTTAGGGTATTAAAACGTTCAAAAAAGAAAAAGCCCACACGCGAGAAGCTTTTAAAACTTCTATAATAATAGATAAGGACTCCTTGCTAGGTCTGTAATCCGCTGTCTTAAAAAAGAACCAAAAGGTTGCGGCCCGCCATTGCTAACAAATGGTTATCCCTAATTGTAAAAACGTTAAGTTTAAAAACAAGGTGCGTGTAGGCAATATTTGAAAGATCATTTACTTAAATATAGTCAAAAAATTATAGACTAGCATAGGCTAAACATAAAATATCTATTTCGATAGAAGGATTGTTTTTTTTGATAGTTTTAACACATTCATTCAAAGTGCTGCCAGTAGTAACTACATCATCAATTAAAATTATTTTAGAGGCATTTATTTTTGAGCATTCAAATGAATCCAAAACATTAGCCATTCTTCCTGTTTTATTCTTTTTTGTTTGAGTTTGGGTATGTTTTACTTTTTTTAAAGAGGATTTATTGATTGGTATTGAACTTATACTTGATAAGCCTTTAGCTAATTCTAAAGCTTGGTTGTAGCCTCTTTTTCTTTCTTTTTTTGGATGAAGGGGAACAGGTAATATTAAATCATAGTTAGCATTAACAAGTTTGTGTGTCATACTACCAAAGTGATGGGCAAGCTTTAAGTTATCTTTATATTTGATCTCATGCAAAACAGATTGAGTAATGCCTTTTTTGCTAAAGTTTAAAAGTGCATAAACATGATTTACGTGATCGATGGTCAATTTTCCCTTCAAATCAGCGTTTAATTCTCTATAAGGGAGCAAAAGTTCGCAAGAGCTACATAAAAAATGTTCTCCTTTAAACAAGGATTTTCTGCAGCTAACACAATCGGACGGGAAAAATATTCTTAATAAGTCGGTAAACACTGTTAATATTTATTGGCTGTTTACATATGCTGTCGCAAAATATAAACTATTTTTGTAAAAATTATCATTTTAGGATGAAGAAAAATACAACACCACTATTCATAACAAGCATTATTATTTTTGCTTTAGCTGCGGGCTTTTTTGGCTGGCAGTGGAAAAATAGTTCTGATTTAAATGATCAATATGCCACTCGTGTAAAAGATATGGAAGAAGAGCTTGTTGAGCTTGAAAACATGATGAAAAAGAATGGGCTGGGTGAGTTGATGGAGGAGGATATTAAAATGTCTTTAAACAACTTGTTAGAAGAGTATGATGGAGTAAAAACAAATAATCGTGCCTTAAACGATAGTATTGATTCTCAAAAAGAAAAAATTGTTTTTCTCTTGGAAGAGCTTGAAAGTTCGGAGAGTAGCAGGAAATACACAGCAAGCGAATTGTTTAAAATGAAGAAAGAGGCAGAGACACTTCGTAAAGTAATGAAGGATTATGTACATCGTGTAGATTCCTTGAATACACTAAATTTAGAGCTACAAGCAAAGATTAAGCTTAAGGATGAGGAAATAGGCGTTATTTCTGAAGAAAGGGATAATCTAAAAGAAAAGACACAAGACTTGGCAAGTCAGGTAGAAATTGGAGGGAAATTACAAATCTTAAACCTTAAATCTGAAGCTATAAAAGTAAGAAGAAGTGGTAGCTTTGTCGAAACTAGTAGGGCTAGAAGAGCAGACCAAGTAAGATCATGTTTTACAATTGTAGCAAATAAAATTGCAGAAAAAGGAAATAAAACGTTCTATTTACGTGTTATTTCTCCAGAAAATAAAGTGTTAACGTCTAGTGCAAGTAAAACCATTACGGTTAATGGACAATCAATTGAAACCAGTATTTCCAGAACAATTGATTATCAAGGGAAAAATGTTGATTTGTGTATTTATTATGAAAAGCAAATGGATCGCTTGCCCGATGGAGAATATACTACAGAGATATACACAGATGGAACAAAAATTGGAACGACTACATTCGCTTTAAAATAATCACTATTAAAGATGAGTAATTACTTGAAAATACCAGCTATAATCAAAGAAATTGAAGCTCATGCTCAAAAGATGGAAGATGGAAAACTATCTTTAGAAGAGCTAACACAGCTGCTTGACTACAGCAGACAATTAAATGAACGAGTGGCTATTCTTCGGTACAAAGCTTTAACTGGTAACTCCAAACCAATGGAGAGTAAATCTGTTGAAAATAAAGGGATAACGAAAGAGCAAATACTTCAGGAAATATCAACTAAGCCAAAGGAAGAGTCTAAAAAAGAAGAAGAAGGTTTTTCTTTTGATTTTACCTCATCAGATGGAGTTGTAGGTATTGAGCCAACAACACAAAGAAGCTTGTTAGATCAAATTAAAGAAGATAAAGGCTCATCAGTAAATGATAAATTAGCTGAAATCAAACAAGAATCTGTTGCAGAGAGATTACAAAAAAGTAAAATAGAAGACATTCGCTCTGTTATAGGTATAGGTCAAAAGTTTTTGTTTATGAACGATTTGTTCAAAGGTGAAAAATCTCATTATGATCAAACGATTGATAAAATTAATACGATTCACAACAGAGAAGAAGCTGAAAATTATTTGAATAATACAGTAGCAGCAAAGTTTAATTGGGATGAGTCCTCAGAATCTGTAAAGAACTTTAGACAAATCGTTGATCGTAAATTTTAAAAATTAATGGCAGCAATATCCGAAAGAATCGAAAAAATGGCTCCTTCAGCCACATTAGAAATGGCTAAGAAAAGTCGTGAGCTTATTGAACAAGGGGTTGACGTAATTAGTTTGAGTTTAGGAGAGCCAGATTTTGATACTCCTCAATACGTTCAAGATGCGGCTAAAAAAGCTATTGATGAACGCTATTTTAAATATCCACCAGTAAATGGATATTTAGAATTAAGAGAAGCTATCTGTCATAAGTTTAAAAGAGACAATAACTTGGATTACAAACCGTCTCAAATTGTTGTTTCAACAGGTGCTAAGCAATCTTTAGCTAATATCTTTATGAGCTTAATTAACCCAGGAGATGAAGTGATTGTTTTTGCTCCTTATTGGGTTTCTTATTACGAACAGATTAGGTTAGCAGGTGGGATTCCAGTAATTATTTCTACTGATATAGATAGTGATTATAAGGTTACGGCTCCACAATTGGAAGAAAAGATTACTCCCAAAACTAAACTAGTTATATATAGTTCGCCTTGTAACCCATCTGGGAGTGTTTTTACAAAAGAGGAATTACTATCTCTAGCAAATGTAATTAAGGATTACCCTTCTATTACTGTAATTAGTGACGAAATATATGAGTTAATCAATTTTGATGGAACTCACCAAAGCATAGCCCAGTTTGATTTTATTAAAGATCAGGTAATAATAGTGAATGGTGTTTCCAAAGGTTATTCCATGACAGGCTGGCGCTTAGGTTACATAGCAGCGCCTCAGTGGATTGCTGACGCTTGCACTAAATTTCAAGGACAAATAACAAGTGGAGCGTGTAGTATTACGCAGCGAGCTGTAATTGAAGCTATAGGTCAATCAACAGATAAGGTAAGCTATATGGTTGAGGCTTTTAGAGAAAGAAAAAAGATAGTTATTGACGGACTAAGTCAAATAGAAGGAGTCATTTGTAATAACCCTCCGGGAGCGTTTTATGTTTACCCAGATATTTCTTATTATTTCGGTAAGTCTTATCAAGGAAAAACAATCAATAATGCATCTGACTTAAGTTTGTTTATTTTAGATCATGGACGAGTGTCAGTTGTTACTGGTGAAGCATTCGGAACAGATAAAAACATCCGTATTTCATATGCAGCTTCAGATGAAACCTTAATTGAGGCAGTAAAAAGGATAAAAGAGGCATTATCTTTATTAGCATAGGGGGTGAAAAGTGACATATTAAATTTCTTTTCTGAAATTCATGCTGAAGGAATTCATGCAAAAGGGAGACTAGGAACAAATGTTTTACTATCTAACCTAGATTTATCGCCCAAAGATAAGTTATTAGAACTAGGCTGTGGAACAGGAGCAACCTTGTTGAAAATATCAAGGGTATTTTCTGATGCATCCCTGTTTGGGATTGATTTGTCAAGTAGTATGGTCGAAAAGGCTAAGCAAAGATTAAGGTTTTGTGGTGTCAACAGTATTGAAATTAAACATGCCAAAGAAGAAAAGATTCCTTATCCTGATGCATCATTTAACATAATTGTTGTAGAGTCTGTGTTAGCTATTCAAGAGGGAGAAAGTTTAAGATCAACTCTTTTAGAGTGTAAAAGAGTATTAAAACCTAATGGTAAAATTATTTTTAATGAAACTATTTGGCTTGATCAAACAAATAAAGAAACCATAGAAGAAATTAATTTAGCTTGTAAAAAAAACTTTGGTATTATACAGGCAAATCAACATTACCCATATTTAAGTGATTGGATAGAGTTACTAGGTTCTATAGGTTTTAAAACTAAAAAGATAATCAAAGGCTCTACTTTTAACAAAGAAATGGTAAGTGTTAAACCTTATCAATTTAGGTCTTATTTGTTTTCTAAAACAGGAAGTTTAAAGAAATACCTTAAATTAGGTGTTTATAAAGAGTGGAAAGATTATCAGGGTAGAATGAAAGAAATCTTAAATTATAACGTTCCTCTAATGGAAGGAATAATAATTTCAGCCAAGTTAATTAATGAATAAGTACATAAAAATAATTTTATTTAGTGTCCTAATAGGACTTTTTAAGCCAACGATTGTTAAATCACAGCAACGCCAACAATGGAATTTGCAAAATTTTGATGCAAGAAAGTACCACTGGGGATTTATATTGGCAGTAACTAACTCATCCTTTCATATCGAACGTGAAGCTCAATTTGATTTTTCAGACTCTTTATTTTCCATTGATCCACAGCCAGTAACTGCTTTTGCGGTAGGGCCAATTGCATCACTAAATTTATCTGGAAATATTCATCTTAGAACGGCTATAATCTTGTCGTTTCAAGACAGAATTATAAACTATACCTTTTATAAAGACGATACAACAGAAGTTTTCGATAAAAAAGTAAACTCAGTATATACCGAATTCCCTTTAATACTAAAGCTCCGAACAGATAGAATCAATAATTTTGCCTTATATGCAACTGGAGGAGCTAAATATGGATACGATTGGGCATCTCAAATTGGTGTAAAGGAATCCTTTGATTTTGACGATATTGTGAAAATCAAAAGAAGCAATTTTGCATGGACTGTTGGAGGTGGAATAGACTTCTTTTTACCTTATTTTAAGTTTGGAATTGATCTCAAATACGATTTTGGATTTAATGATGTTAATGTCAAAAATGGAACGTTTTTCTCAAACCCTATCCAGCGTATGGAAACTCAATCTTGGAGAATAGCTTTTACTTTTGAAGGGTAATTATGATTTACTTTCCTCATGCTAAAATAAACATTGGACTTCGAGTTTTAGGAAAGCGAACAGATGGTTTTCATGACATTGAAAGTGTTTTTTTTCCTGTTCCACTGCACGATATTTTAGAAATAATTCCATCTGAAGCATTTCAATTTACTTATTCTGGGGTTGATCATATTGATGGAGAAAATTTGGTAACCAAAGCATATCAAGCACTTCAGAGGATCACTAAAGTTCCCTTGGTTAAGATTCATCTTCATAAAGCAATTCCAATAGGAGCAGGAGTAGGAGGGGGCTCATCAGATGCTTCTTTCACATTAAGAGCATTAAACGAACAGTTTCAATTATACATTTCTGATGCTGATTTGCATGAAGTAGCTTTGTCTTTAGGGAGTGACTGTCCGTTCTTTTTGAAAAATCAACCTCAATATGTAACTGGTAGAGGAGAGCATATGAAAGAAGCTGAGCTTCAATTGAAAGGGTATCAATTAATAGTTGTAAACCCAGGAATACACATCAGTACTAAAGAGGCCTACAGCAATTTAATTATTCCTAAAAGGGAAGGTGAATTATCTTTCAATGAAACGATAAAACTTCCAATGGAAGAATGGGGGAATCATTTTCAAAATGATTTTGAGCAATATGCATTTAATCAATACCCCGAGATTGAGCATATCAAAAAAGAAATGAGTAACGCTGGAGCAATATTCTCATCTATGACAGGCACAGGAAGTACAGTTTATGGTTTTTTTAAAGATAAAAATCAGTTACCAACGTTTCCTAGCAAGTATATGCAGCGAGTTATTCAACTTTAATTTTCTTTTGTATTAAAATTATTAACGAAAGAAGTTTAGGAAAGTCAAGAAAAACACACTATATTCGCAGTCCAAAATAAATTTTTATAAAACAAACATTATGAAACATTACGAAACTGTTTTCATTTTAACTCCCGTTTTATCTGAAGATCAGGTAAAGGAAGCAGTAAGTAAATACACTGGAATCATTGAAGAGAAAGGTGGAAAGATTTCAAGTTTGGAAAATTGGGGATTAAAAAAATTGGCTTATCCAATTCAAAAAAAATCTACTGGTTTTTATAACTTAATCGAATTTACTGCTGAAAGTGGAGAATTAATTGCAGACTTAGAATTAGCTTTTAAACGTGACGAGAAGATCTTACGTTTTTTAACTGTAAAACTTGACAAGCATGCACAAGCTTGGGCTGTAGAGAGAAGAAAAAGAATGAAAGCTGAAAAAGCCTAATTTTTAATCATTAAACCCCATTTATCATGGCAGAAAATTCATCAGAAATTAAATATTTAACCCCGATTGATATCGAGGTAAAAAAAGAGAAGTATTGTCGTTTTAAGAAAAACGGTATTAAATACATCGATTATAAAAACCCAGATTACCTTTTAATGCTTGTAAACGAGCAAGGTAAAATTTTACCAAGAAGATTAACAGGAACATCTCAAAAATATCAAAGAAAAGTTGCTCAAGCGATCAAAAGATCAAGACATTTAGCTTTGATGCCATACGTTGGAGATCAATTAAAATAAAAAGCACTGTATCATGGATATTATATTAAAGAAAGACGTTGATAATTTAGGAGAGAGTGGAGAAATGGTTTCTGTAAAGCCTGGATATGGTAGAAACTTTTTAATTCCTCAAGGGTATGCTGTTTTAGCAACTCCTTCTATGAAGAAAATGCACGCTGAAAACGTAAAGCAAAGAGCACATAAAGAAAAAGCAGCTATCGAAGAAGCTACTACAGTATTAGATAAGCTATCAAAAGATACAATTTCTGTTACTGCTAAAGTAGGAGAAAATGGTAAAATCTTTGGATCTGTTACTACAGTTCAAGTGGCAGAAGCTTTAGCTAGCGCTGGTTACAATGTAGAGCGTAAAAACATTAAAATTCACGGAGATTCTATCAAAACTGTAGGTACTTACAAAGCATCAGTGAAGTTGCACAGAGAAGTAACTGGAGAAATTGATTTTGAAGTGAAAGGTTAATTTTGTACCAATCAAATTTGAAAGACCAAACAGCAATGTTTGGTCTTTTTTTATGATTTTATTTTTCGGATTACTTAATTAATTTGAGTTTATAGTTTTTATGGAAAGCTGAAATTGGAATGCCAATAGCTATGACGCCAAGAGCAGGTAGCGCAATATTCTTGAACTTTCTTGTGTTAAAATTATTTGGTTTTGATCTATTAATTGAAGCCAAAGTAGCTATTATCAAAGTCATAGCTCCTGCAGTTATTAAATTTGTCCCAATCACGCCTGCTGAATTTTCATAGTGGATGTAATCGAATTGCTTTGAGTTTATAGTTTGTTCTTTATCGAATTTGTATAAAAATGATTTTTCGAAAGTAACAGAATCGTTTTTAAATACTACTTCATCAACAAATACTTCCAATTTGACTGTTGAATCGTTTTTGTCTATTAATTCACCAACTATACGATAAGTTGTATCATTAACAATCTTTATCAATTCCACATATTTGCCTGTCTTTAGTGATGTTACTTTGTCTGTTTCAAGCTCAATAAAATCAAATTTTTCTTTCTGAGAGATTAATTGAGACGAAAGCAATAGGAGTATTATAATAGTAATAGATTTAATCATAAAAAGAGTTTTTATAAATCCTTTTTGTAACGAGTGCTAAACCTTAATAAACCAAATACCCACTAGAACGCTTAGAGAAAATATATTGGATACCTACTTCGTGAGAAATTACATCAAAATTGGTCGTATTTGCTGATACAGAATAGCCAACTCTTAGTCGTTTAACATCCATTCCTACCATTAGTTTCGCATCATTTGTTGTACTATAAGAAGCACCACTTAAAAAGCCTTTGTATCTGCTTGTCAAAGCAAAGTTGTTTTCTACTCTACCATTTATAATATCAGTATAAATCTGTGGACTAACCAATACATCTGTAGTAATAAACTTTCTATAGTCTGTTCCTGCAACAATTCGATAACTCACGGGACCAAAATAGCTGTTTTGTCTGTTGCTATTATCAGCTAAAGCATATAAATTGTTTGCTTGAAAGCCTAAATACATAAATGGTAACTCTAAGCTAAATCCTGTGTTAAAATTAATTCCAGTTTGATTTTTTGGAATCTTATTAAGCGTTAGTGAAGAATCTAAATAGCTAGGTAGTGACATCTCTGCAAAACCAATTTTTGTAGTAATAAAAGGCGATACTTTAAACTTACCTAAATCCAATTGATAATTGCTAGTAACAGTTATGTTGTTCCTATTTAAAGGTTCTACAAATAACGAGTTATTTTGAGTTATATTTTTGGAGTAATTTGTCATTAAAACACCAAAGCCAAATTTTTTAATTCTAAAGTCTGCAGATAAATAGTTATTAAGTATTAATTCATTCCCTGGTGTTACTTTTGATCCGAGTTGAAACCTAGGCTTTGAAATACTACCTGCAAATCCATCAAAGGCTTGCAAAGTAGATAAGTTATTATCCATGGTTACACGGTTATTATATACCGTTAGAGCTAAATCTTTTTCAAAAAATCGAACGATATGCTTGGCTAAACTCTTGTTGTTTGAGGATTTACTATAATTTACATCATTAATGCTATTATATTTTTTAGTCGATTTGTTTTTACTTCCTCTATCCCTCCTTTGTTTATTACGAGAGATATGTTGATAGCTGAAATCTGAACGATTACCATCAGTAGCATCTATTCTAGTAGATTGATACCTGTGTAAGTAAATATGCTTTCTTTCTTGAGAATTATTATCATCAGAAGTACTGGTTAATCCATCGTAGTCTCCAGAGCCAATAAAGCCTTTCACATTATCTAGCTCGTAAGTATCAGCTGATTTAGATTGTTTGACCTTTTTTGAAGTTTTATTTTGCCATCTACTAACATAGTTGTAATTACTAGTACTAGTTGGTGATATAATTTGATCTTTGGTAATATTATTTTTTAATTCCTCACGACCATTGATGATTATACTTCCTTGATTAGATGTTTTTTTAGAATCACTAGCACCTTCTTCCTGATAATTTGAACTAATAATAGGTGATTGTTGCGTATTAGAAATGTCTTCAAATACTCCTTTTTGATTATCGTTAGTTTCACTAATTGATTGATTAAGGCTAACAATACTATCTTTGTGAGCTATTTGATCTTTATTAGTTAAATAATATCCAATACCACTACCCGAAACTAAAAGCAGTAACAAAGCAAGTAACAGTAGAGACTTATTTCTTTGTACAAAAGAAGCCTTTTGCAAACTATTTACTCCATTATAAAAAACAGGAGTTTCTTCAACAGTCGTTTGACTCCATGCATCAAAATCGTCTTTAAACTCTGGATGGTTTTTTATAAACTGTTCCACCTCTTTTTGCTCATGAAACGTTAAATTACCTTCAAAGTAATCAAAAAGCCATTTATCTATATTTTCTTTAGTAATAATATTCATTTTTGTTTACGCTACCAGATGCTTATTTTTTTTTAATTGTTCCTTCAGTTTTTTTCGAGCTCTAAAGAGGTAAACTTTTACTTGAGACTCTGATAAAGACAAAATATTACCGATCTCTTGGTAATCGTAGCCTTCGTAATCTCGCAGCAAAATTATGGCTCTTTGTTGCTCAGTAAGTAAGGATAAAATATGGTCGATGAAGTCCTTTTGTTCAATTAAGTTGGGTTTACGTTCAAAAAAAGCAGTTTCAGAAATTGACTCCCTTAATTCTGTTTTTTGATTTCGTTTAATCGTATTGAGCATCAAGCGATAACCAGTAGTAAATAACCACTGCCTTGCTTTTTCTACCTCAACTGATTTTCTATTTACCCATAGTTTCTCAAAAGTATCTTGCATCAAATCATTCACTAACGCTTCATTTTTACAGTTTTTTAGTAAAAATGCATACAAACGATGGCTTAATGATTTTACAACGCTATTATACTCCTTCCTGTTCAATGGTAACTTTTCCTTTTCTCTTTATAGGTTAAACAAATTAATATCACTAAAAGTTACAACAAAACTCAATTTTTTGCATTTTTATTATTCTAAACAAAATAAATAGTCCTCGAAGTATGGAAAAAATCCTAATGGTATGTTTGGGAAACATCTGCAGATCCCCATTAGCACACGGTATCATGCAACAAAAAGCAAATGATACAGGAATTGATGTAACAGTTGATTCAGCAGGAACTGCTGCTTATCACGAAGGAGAAAAGCCAGATAGCAGATCAATTAAAGAAGCAAAAAGAAGAGGGTTAGATATTACTAACCAAAGAGCCCGACAGTTTAGTGTTGATGATTTTGATACCTTTGATCGTATTTATGCGATGGATGTGAGTAACTTTAATAATATTATTCATTTAGCAAGAAACGAAGAAGACAGACGAAAAGTGAAAATGATATTGAATGAAATATATCCAAACCAAAACATGTCTGTTCCAGATCCATATTATGGAGGAGAAGATGGATTCAAAGATGTCTATGATATGTTAGATGCGGCTTGTGATAAAATTATAGCAAACTACTATGAGTAACAAAGGAAAATTATACTTAATACCTATTCCAATTGCAGAGGATCAACCTGTAGATAAACATATCCCTAAAGAGGTTTTTGAAGCTGTTCAACACGTAGAAGTGTTTTTTGTAGAAAACATTAAAACAGCCAGGAGATACCTACGTAAAATAGATAGAACCTATCCAATAGATGATAAAACCTTTTATATTTTAAATAAACGATCGAAACTTGATGAAATAAAGCCACTACTCAAAAAGCATAAAGGTGCAACCTTCGGAGTTGTTTCAGAGGCTGGTTGTCCAGGCATCGCTGATCCAGGAGAACTATTAGTACATGCAGCTCATGAGTTAGGTGTTCGAGTTACTCCTCTTGTTGGACCATCGTCTATTTTATTAGCATTAATAGCTTCAGGCAAAAACGGACAACAATTTACTTTTAATGGCTACATCGCCAAAGATAGAAAGGATAGGGTAAAAGAGATTAAACGATTTGAGCAGCTTTCAAGAAAAGGAGTTACTCAAATTTTTATGGAAACACCTTTTAGAAATAATCATTTACTTGAAGATCTGTTAATCGAATTAGAAAACTCCATAAATCTTTGCATTGCTTGTGATATCAACGGGCAAAAAGAATTTATAAGAACTAAATCAGTGGCTGATTGGAAAATAAATCCTCCAAACATTAACAAACGACCAACTATTTTTATTCTTTGATAAAAGAAAGTGTTTGGTTGTTTAGTCTTAAGAAATAAACACCCGATTGAAGATGCTCAATAGATAATGATTGAGCATTTATGATTGAAATTTTTTCTTTCTCTCCTATGGAATTGAATAATTCAGCCTCCTTTAAATTAACTGTTTCTCCCATCGAAATTTGAAGTATATTTTGTGCAGGATTTGGGTATAAAATAATATTAGACTTATTTAATTGATCAATTTGAGTCGTTAAGTAATTGTATGAGTTAGAAAATACAGAACACCCATCATGTTTTGTAATTAAAACTTTATAGATTCCTGGCGAACTAATAACCAATGAATCTCCAATGGCTCCACTAATAGAAGAATCATTCAAATACCATTGATAATTTGTTCCTGTCATATTTGGGTAAAGCGTATTTTGATTCAAAGAAAGACTTTTATCATAATTACAGGTGCTAGTAAAGCTTGTTGCCCCTGATTGATCCAAACTATCAAAAAATACTTCAAATCCATTACAAGAATCTTTAAGTGTATAGTTTAACCAAGGAATCAATAAAGAATAGGTGATGGCTTGTTGTTCAGTTCTAGTTACGGTTATTCCACTAGAAGAAGTAGATTCACCAAAGTCACAATTAAAGTTAGTGTTGGCAAAGTAACAGTGAGCTCCTCCCACAATGTTTATAATTGTTTTACAGCCACTTACAAGCGAATCATACATAGGAATATGATGATCATTTGGAGGAGTAACTCCATCAGCCGTTCCAGAAAATATAACAGACGGAGTTGTTATTCTTGTTGCAGAATTAATACTTGAAACTCCGTTTGTGGTTGATTCAGCTGGAGCAAACCCAAATAACGTTTTAACGCGAGCATCCGTTTGAAGAGAGTCAACAGCTAAAAAGGCACAACCTCCGCCCATAGAATGTCCGCCAATTGCAACTGATGGTGCTATAACAGAATTAAGGATAGCCCCAGGGGCATTATTTTCATCTTGGATAGCAGAAACCAAAAATTGTAAATCAAATCCAAAATCTTGGTGATCAGGACCAAAAATAGTGGTTTCGGTGGTAGGTAGTGCAACAATGTAACCTTGCGGGACTAGTTGTTCCCAAACTATTTGATAGGCACTCACGTTCATTCCAAAGCCATGTCCAAAAATAATAACAGGAAAGCTACCTGTAGCGGCTGCAACGTCAACACCAGCTGTATTAGCAGGGTAATAAATTTCTGTCTCAATTGCTCTGTTACTTCTAGAAGAATCAATAAAGCTTATTGTTGTATTCCCAATAGAATATTGCGAATGATGAATATTAAATAAGCAAATTGAAATAAGTAAAGTAAATAGTAATTTTCTCATATTATTTTGTTTGATGACAATTGTACTCAAATTTAAACTATTTATTAATATAGAGTTAAAATCAATTTTTAGTAGGTATTTATATTTGTACCATGAAGAACTTAAAAGAAATATTTCTTGTCTTTTTCAAATTGGGGTGTATTGGTTTTGGAGGTCCGGCAGCACATATTGCTATGATGCAAGATGAAATCATTGAAAAAAGAAAATGGATGTCTAAAGGTTACTTTTTAGATTTGATGGGTGCAACTAACCTAATCCCTGGTCCAAATTCAACTGAAATGACGATGCATTGTGGTTATGAAAGAGGAGGTGTTTTGGGATTGTTTGTGGCAGGTATTCATTTATTTTTCCATCAGCTGTGTTAACAGGTATTTTTGCTTATTTGTATGTAGCTTACAATCATTTACCAGCTATGGAAGCAATTGTTTTTGGTATTAAACCAGCAGTTTTAGCTATTATTTTATCAGCAATTATCAAATTAGGAAAAAAGGCATTAAAAACAGTTGAATTAGGAATCATTGGAGCTTTAGTAGTTGTTTTTTGCTTTCTAGGATACCATGAAATAACCGTTCTTTTGGGAGCAGGGGTACTAGGTACAATGTATTTTCAAAGTAAAAATCAATGGAATAATAATATCAATAACTTCTCTCCTTTACTCTTAGCACTTATAGCTAAGCCTACTTCGGTTGGTATATTTGTCCAATTTTTAAAAATTGGGGCAGTACTATACGGTAGTGGATATGTATTATTTGCTTATTTGGATGCAGAATTAGTTGATAAAGGATATTTAACTCACCAGCAATTAATAGATGCCATAGCTGTTGGACAATTTACTCCTGGGCCAGTACTAACAACAGCAACATTTATTGGTTATCAGTTGAATGGTATTTGGGGAGCTGTTGCAGCAACAATAGGCATTTTTTTGCCTTCTTTTTTATTTGTTTTTATGCTAAAACCATTAATTGGTAAAATGAGGAAGTCAAAAGTTTTAGGTTACTTTTTAGATAGTGTAAACATTGCTGCTGTTGCTGTAATGTTGGTTGTGCTTTTAGAAATGTCATTAGTAACATTAATGGATTGGAAATCAATCGGTATTACTTTAATTAGTATTCTGCTCGTATTTGGAGTTAAAAAAGTTGGGTCAATGTGGATTGTTTTATTAGGTGCTGTGTTAGGGTATTTATTACAATTAATTTAATTTTTTTCTCATTTTTTTATTTGCTCAAAAAGCAACTCATTTTGTAACCATTCGTATTTTTACCGAAATGAAAACAAAATTACTCGTACTATTAATTCTTACAAGCACGTTATCTCTTGGACAAAACCAAGGGAACAATTGGTATTTTGGCTATTATGCAGGGTTGTCATTTAATGGTGGAACTCCTACCGTGCTTACAGATAGCAAGCTACAAACAACAGAGGGGTGTGCTTCTGTAAGTGATGATAATGGAAATTTATTGTTTTATACTGATGGTAGAAGAGTTTGGGATAGCTCTCATACTACAATGAATGATGGTACAGGAGTATTCCTTACAGGAAACAGTAGTGCAACACAATCAGCAGTAGTTTGTCCAAAGCCATGTACTTATAATAAAACGTTAAATCGCTTCGATAATTATTATATAATTACCGTTGATGTTACTGGAGGATCAAATGGAGTTAGGTTTACTGAGATTGATATGACACTGAATGCTGGGTTAGGAGGAATAGTGACTACTCAAAAGAACATTCATTTATACGATACTACAACAAATGAAAGTATAACAGTAGCCAAACATGCCAATGGTAACGATTATTGGATAATCGGTAAAGAAGTTGGTAATACAACTTATAATGCCTTTTTAATAACAAGTACTGGTGTTAATTTAACTCCAGTAAAGTCATATGTAGGACCAGCATTTGGAGTTCAAATAGGTTCTTTAAAAGTATCAAGAGATGGTACGATGGTCGCTTTAGGAGGAACTGGAGCAACAACTAGAGTGCTTAATTTTGATAATGCAACAGGTATACTTACTCCAAGGTTCTACGACCCTAGATCAAGTGGATATTCTGTCGAATTTTCTCCAGATGGAAATTATTTATATCGTACTTCATTAAACGATGAAAATATATATCAATATGATTTAAATGCTCCTGACTCTCTTAGCTTTTTGGCTTCAAGAACAATTATAGGAACAACTAATAATACGGCTCACCCTTATCACGTAGGAGCTTTACAAATTGGACCAGATGATAAAATTTATGTTTGTTTAATGGATACTAACAGCCTAGGGGTAATTAATAATCCTAATGTTGGTGGAGTTGGAGCAAATTATGTCGATCATGCAATAGTTTTTCCTCCTACTAATGATGATGGATATACTATACAAGTTAGACTTGGTCTACCAAATTTCCCCTCTTTTTTCTCAGAAACAACAGAAGATACCTTAATTTCCAATATAGTTTGTTTGAATGATTCATCGAGTTTCTATACTACTGATACATCAAATGTGTTAGCTATGGAATGGTTATGGTATTCGTTAGGAGCAACAAATAAAGGTGGAACAAAATCAACACTATACCGGCCAAAGTTTAAATTTCCATCTACAGGAGATTATGTTGTTGAAGCCATAAGTACTTATCCTTGCAGTAGTGATACACTAAAAGACACGATAAGCATTTTTGGAGCACCATTTTCTATCGAGGCAGATTCTAGTTTTTGTGGAGGAGCAATCAATTACACGGTAAATGGACCTACAACATTTGACTCTCTAGTTTGGAAAGATCAATTCAATACAAAATTAAATAACAGTTTTTCCTATACGTTTACAGATACTGGAATTTATTATGTTAAGGCTTATGATGGTTCGTGTTTTGGTGTTGATACAATTACCTTAACGAGATATGTTGATCCCATTGCCGATTTTGAATCAGATAGTACGTGTTTTGGAGAGCAAATTAACCTAGTTAATCAATCATCAGTTAGTAGTGGAACATTAACTCATTTATGGTTGATTGATAATACAACATATACAACAACAAATGTTAGCCATGTAATGAGTACTTCAGGGGTTGATAGTGTAACCTTGATAGCCTCAACAGTCGATGGATGTACAGACTCAGTCACCAAAGTCGTTCAAACGTATGAATTACCTGTAGCAAACTATGATAGAGATAGCGTTTGCTTAGGAGATAGTGCGCGTTTGTTTAATCAGTCTACGAGTACTACAGGTTTTACTAGTACATGGACGATTGATGGAACAACAAATACCAATACAGACCTTGCTTATTTGTTTAGTTCACCAGGTATTTATGATGTGAAGTTAGCAATCGAAACACCTAATGGATGTGAAGATTCGATTATACAAACAGTAAAGATTTTTGATTTACCAGTAGCCGATTTCACTTATACGGATCATTGCGAAGGAACACCTCATACCTTTACAAGTACAACAACCTTAAATGGAGCTCCGACCAATACATTAGTTTATTTATGGAGTTATGGAGATGGAAATATCAGTACACAAGATGAACCAGTGTACACGTATGATTCCGTTGGAACTTACCAAGCAAATGTTATTGCGATTACCTTAGAAGGATGTGTAGATGATACCACACATACTATTCAAGTTTTTGAAAATCCTGTTGCTGATTTTTCTTTTGTTGAAGCCTGTTACGGCTCTCCAATTGAACTAATAGACTCTTCTACCATACCTAGTGGAAATATATCCGTGTATAACTGGAGCATTGATGGAGTAGTGATGTACGATATTCCAAATACGAGTCACATTACACAAAATGATGGAATACACGATGTTAAATTACTTGTAACTTCAGATAATGGTTGTAGTGATAGTGTAACTTATATTGTTGAAACCTATACAAAACCAACAGCTAGTTTCATTTATACTCCATCAGATGTTGATATTTATACAAATACCATTTGTTTTGATAACTTATCTTTAAATCATGATTCCTCTTTCTGGAATTTTGAGTTTGGAAATCAATTTGATACGAGTGATAATCCATGTGTTTCACTTTTATCAGATCCCAATACAAGTTATCAAGTAGAATTGATTGTTAAAACAGATCAAAATTGTGTAGATACTGCCTATCAAGACATTTTTGTAAAAAGTGCTTATAATAATTATGTGCCTAATGCTTTTTCTCCTAATGGAGATGGTATTAATGATGAATTTTCACCAATACAAACCGATGAAGATTTTTATGATGGTTATGAGTTTATCATTTTTGACCGTTGGGGAGGTGAAATTTTCAGAACAGATAACATAGAAAAAAAATGGGATGGAAAAGCTGATGGTGAAGTTTTGCCAACTGGAAATTATATTTGGAAATTCAGTTATGAAAATGTGTTAAATGAAGCAGTTGAGCGAATAGGTACTGTAACTTTGATACAATAAGTAAAAAAAGTGTTTTATCATTTGAAATTCAATTATTTAATTATACAGTTCACAGTATTCAATAAAAAATAGCTATTTTAGGAATATGAGAACAAGTAAACTTTTAGTTATTCCTTTTATCTTATTTGCGTCTGTTTGTCTTTCACAAGCAAGAGAGCTTGATGTAGGTGAAGAAGATTTTTCATTGCGTCCATTATCCGATAGATTTTATACAGGAGGTAATGTTTCTTTTCAGGTAGCAAACAATATTTTACTATTAGATGTTTCTCCAATAATAGGTTATGAAATAACTGAAAACTTTTCTTCGGGGCTAGGGCTAAAATATACCTATATTAGATTTAATGGCAACCCTCCTTCATCAACATCAATTTATGGACCAAGTGTTTTTTCAAGGTATTTAATATCAACTAATTTTTTAGCCCATACTGAATTTGAAATGATAAACCTTGATGTTTTTGAAACAAATACGGGTGTAGTTAGAAAGTGGATTCCAGTTTGGTTAGTGGGAGGGGGTTACAGACAAGCACTCGGTAATCGTTCATATTTTCAGATTATGTTGTTGTATGATATCATTAACGATATCAATACTCCATACCAAAG
>CATLPG010000034.1 GCA_950054195.1 uncultured Saccharospirillaceae bacterium | reverse complement strand
ATTTCTATGTTAGCTTCTACCGGTTTATTACTTGTGTTTACAACCAGCCCTTTAAGTTTGAGCGTTTTTGTGTAAGAAAATTCGAACAACTCGTCCTTTCCATTAGATGATCTATTCGAAGCTACAAAACCCTGATTTTCATCCAGCCAAACAAGGGAAAAATCATCATAACTGGAATTTAATGGTTCACCTAGATTTACTACTGAGGATTCAAAAGTAATTCCGCCTCCAGTTTCTTCAAAGGCTATAGAAAAAACATCTAGTCCTCCTAAATTATTATGACCTTTTGAAGAAAAATATAGCTTGTTTTCATGTAAAAATGGATAAACTTCATCAAATGGTGAGTTCACTTGATCAATCTTGATAGGCTTTGACCATGATTGATTTTTTCTAGTTACATAATAAATATCAAAATCTTCATTTTCTTGGTTAGCGCTAAAAAACAATATGTCTCTATCCTTCCAATAAAAAGGAGTAACCACATTGTAGAATCCGTTATTAATCTCTTCGATCGACTCTTCCTTTGAACCATCAAAAAAGTAAAGTTTTAAAGGATTTGATTTGTTAGACTTCTTCCCTTGAAATATTTTATTCTTTGGTTGAGTACTTTTAACATAAAAGAACTTGTTATCATCTAAAAAGCTAGGATTAGCTCTGTACTTCACATTACTGATCTTGTTGAAGATTCTCTTTGAAGAATTATCCTTTCTACTCCACTTATATATATCATATACATTATCTTCTGCTTTGGTAATGATCAATTCATCATTATTCGCTGATAGCCCCATAAAATAGGCTCCAAAATCAACATTTACCTTTTCCAATTCAGAAAATTGAGCATTCTTATGCTTTTCTTGGGGGTACTTTATAAATCCCTCATAATTATTGTTGTATTCCTCTCCAAGTTGATCGATTAGATTCTCCGCTTTTTGATTTTCCTCTAAAACGCGAAGTGTTTCGAAATAGGCTATTTTATACTCGTTAGGTAATTGATTAATTCTGGACGATACGTTATTAAAATTTTGATAAGCTTTTTTATATGCATGCAGCTTTAAATAAGAAAGCCCTTTGTTTGCGTACATAAACAAGGAATCTTTTTCATCTTCATTTACCTCAATAGCTTTCTTGTAATAGCCAGAAGATATATATTCTTTAGCACCAAGTTTCTTCCCTACTTGGCTACTGGCCAAGAGAAAAGAACTTAAAAGAACTATCGTTGCAATTATATTTCTGTAGTTAATCAAAATCTAGGTGAGGTTATTGGTATTAATTTCTTTTTAGTAGCTAATTGATAAATCATCATAAGTTCATGGGTTCCATTTTGGTAAGAGGATATTTCAGTAAAGCTATGTTGGTAGGCATACGAAAAAGTGAAACTATCAAGAAATGTTGCTTTAACTAATGCTAACCACTCCTTACTTGTACGATAAGACACTCCGAAACCAAACTGTTCACTTTTAAATGAATAAAGTGCGTTAAGCTCTCCATGAATATTTGCTCCCATGGCTGTTTTCATTAAAACCGAACCAGTTATGGCTTGATTGTTTGCTAAATTATGCTGATAACCAGAATGAATAAAGACATTCATTTGATTTGTTCTAAACTCATTGATATAGTTCTTTGAATCCATAACCAACACATTATTAACCAAGATGTTTGGAATAGCAAATCCTAAATAGAAATTTTGCTTAAAGTAATAAGCTCCCAGCTCAGCATTAAACATTGCTGGAACGGAATAGGAAACTGATGTTAAAGGATCTGATTGATCACTAGTTGTTATTAGTTGATTCAAATCTCCTTTCTTAAAAAACATTTTTGGAGAAAGAGAAAAAGAAAGATAATTTGACTCTTTTAATTGTAACCTATAAGCATAATTCAACGCTACTTGATCCGATACATTCACCCCTATTTGATCTCTTATCAACCTTAATCCAACTGAAGAGTTAATCGAAGCTAATGGCGATTGTACTTGAAGACCAAATGTTTGAGGTGCCCCGTTAAAACCAACCCATTGGTTACGATAATAACCTGCAGCAGTAAAACTCTGATAACTAGTTGCAGATGAAAAATTAACAAAAGGTTGGTGAACCATATACTGGTTTATTTCGTTAGTAAGTTGAGCGCTTACCGAAAATCCTCCACTCATGAAAAGAATTATAAAAAAGCAATAATATATATTCAATAGTTTAACACATTTCATACACTTAGGAGTTTCAGTCAAGAAATATTTGATTACAAGCCACTTAATGTTGACAAATATAACTGTTATAAGAGTACAAACATATCCCCCGGTCGGGTGAATATTACTAATTACGACTCTTATTATCAGATCTTTTTTTACTTTTGATCGCAGAAAAATGATACAAGAGGATAAGATAAGGAATAGCGAACGTTTTAAAATTGGACAAGAGCTTCACGATATCCTCGCCAATGAACTTCTGCATTTACACTTTCTTCTTTTTAAAACAGAAGACCAATTAGAACATGAGGTTTTTCATCAATTAAGTGATCGTGTAAATTACATAAGAAAACAAGTTAGATTATTATCACATAATTTAATTAAGCCCTACAACACATCATTTGGTAATTTTTTAAAATCAGTAAAGACGTTACTGATTGATTACACCTATTTTTCTCCGGAAACCACATTTGAGTTTAACTTTTACCCCAAAGAAATTCATTTGAGTCCCCACATCGAAGAAGAATTAATGGTTGTATTGAAAGAAATTATCAATAATGCTCTGCTACATGGTAAAGCACAGCATATAGATTTAAACATCATAGATCACCAAGATGAATTGTCAATTATTATTGAAGATGACGGTGTTGGATTTGATGTTAATTCTGAAAAATTAGGTGTTGGGTTATCGAATATTAAACATCGTATAAAAAGTATTGATGGTACGGTTAACGTTGACTCAATGATTGGAACTGGAACAGTTTTTAACTTGAATATTTGTAAGAATGAAAATATTAGTTGTTGAGGATCATAGAGCTTTACAAGAAGGTGTTGTAAACTATTTGAAAGAACATTTGAGTCAATCAATATCAGAAATTTTAACAGCTTCTGATGGAGAGGAGGCATTACGTATATTAAAAACACAACCTATTGATTACTTAATTACGGACCTTAACTTACCTAAAATAAATGGTTTGGATTTAATTAAGGAAGTACGCCAAATGAAACTGTCGGTGCATATTTTAGTGTTAACCATGTACTATAACGAGTCAATTATATCTCAATTAAAATCATTGGATATTCAAGCTTTTTTAACCAAAAACATCTCGTTATCTGAAATTGAAGAGGCTATCAAAAACATTCAGAGCAATAAAATTTATATCACTCCAGAAATAGTGTCGCTTTATAACAATGACCTTTCTGTAGATAATGATCATTTAATTAGTACAACTGATTTTGCCAAATCCTTTAACTTGAGTAGACGTGAAAAAGAAGTCCTTAAATTACTTATTGAAAACCTATCAAATGAAGAGATTGGAGAAAAAATATTCGTTAGCAAAGAGACAGTAAAATCACATAGAAAAAACATTTATAGGAAGCTAGGAGTAAATAATGTATTAGATTTATATAAATTGATTGTTTCAAACAATATCAAATTATAGGTTTATGACTGCAGGAGAGGTGTTATTGCCTTTTTTATTACTATTTCTATTTTTTTCTGGTTTATCACAAACAGCTGATCAATCTTGGAATGAAATAAAGAATCTTTATCACCAAAAAAATTATCAAGCGGTAATCGATCGTTGTGATGCGTTAGAAAATGAAGTTACGAATGAAAATAAAAGGCTTCAACTAGCGGTTTTAAAGGGTGAGTCTTACCTGGAACTAAACAAGCCAAAAGAAGCTAGTGCAATTCTAAAAAAGAACTTGACCAATATTGAAAAAAAGCCTCTAAAAATACATGTGCTTGAATTACTAGCACAAACGGGAACAATTAACGAAAACGTTGAGTATTACAAGCGCGCTTATGAGATCTCTAAGGATGTTGATGAAATAAGAGCAGCTTCAATCGCTAGTAAACTAGGAGTAATTTTTAACAATAAAAGAGATTATAAATCAGCTATTTATTGGATGGAGCAAAGTAAATCTGATTATGCAATTCTGGGCGATAAAAATGGTGTTCTCCAACAAGGTATAGAGTTAGCTAAGGTATATTCCAACTATGGCGACTATAAAAACGCTAAGATTACTTGCACTGGAGCTAAGAAAATGGCTAGTTCGTTAGGAGATCGTGATGCAATAGATGAACTAAATGGTATTCTCGAAACAATTAGTAATAATCAAGTTGCTGAAGCTAATACATATAATGAACAATCAACCACACGTAAAGACAACTTAATTGACAGCCTAAAAACAAAAGATTCAAAATCAATAGGAGAAATTGAACGGTTAAGTGAAAAAGAGCAGCTACTCGAATATCGGATAAAAGCTCAACAAGATCAATATGAAAAAAAACAACTTGCTCAAGAAATAAGAGTCTCCGAACAAGAAAACAAACTGCTTAAAAACCAAGCACAATTAAAAAAGCAAAAGCTTACCATTGCTAAAAGAAATAGACAAATTAGTTATTTCATACTTGCTTTAATACTTGTAGTTATTCTAGGTTTGTTATTCTACCGCATGTATTATTTAAAAAAGAAAAACAATCAAATATTAAAAGAGAAAAACAAAAAAATAAATGCTCAAAAAGAAGCAATTGAAGACTTTTCCAATCAAATTCAACAATCAATAAACTACGCAAAGGAAATTCAACAATCCATTATTCAAGTTCCTAAAAAATTACCCTTTTTAGCTAATAGTTTTATGCTTTTATCTAAACCTAAAGATGTAGTAAGTGGTGACTTTTTTTGGTCATTTTCTAAAGATAAAAAACTTTACTTAGCAGTAGCTGACTGCACAGGACATGGTGTCCCTGGTGCTTTCATGAGCATTGTATGTAGTGAACTGTTAGACGAAGTAATGCTTTCTAACGATGAACAAACACCAGCTGAAATATTAAATGAATTGTTGAAAAGATTTTTATTAAAAATAAAGAATCAAAAACAAGAAATTGGAGGAATGGATCTTTCACTCATTTGCATAGATTATCAAACAAATGTGTTAACACATGCTGGGGCACGTAACCCCGCCTATATCATACGTAATGGTGAATTGTTAGAATTGAAAGGAAGTCGTATATCTATTTCATCTAAAATGGACGCTCATTCAACATTCGATGAACATGATATTACATTAAAAAAAGGAGATGCAATTTATCTATTCTCTGATGGTTTTGTTGACCAAAAGGGAGGTGACAAGAAGAAAAAATACTTCTATAAACCTTTTAAAGAGCTATTAATTAGTATCAGTAATGAGCCGTTGCAAGAGCAAAAACAAAAATTGGAAGCTGAATTTAGTTCATGGAGAGGTGATTTACCTCAAATGGATGATGTCATGATTTTTGCTACTACTATTGAATAGCTTCCAATGTCATTTTTAAGTTATAAGAGTCTTTAATAATTTCTCCTAATTCCTGAATATCTTCATCTAACACATCGTGTTTCCAAATGATGGTTAAATCTTTATATTCTTTCAGTAACTCGTGAATAAGATGAACAATTGACAGGATATTACTCGAACCAACATATTCATAGTACAAGGATAAAAGTTTTATGTCATTTCCTTCAACTTTATTTAGTACATCACTGTAAAAGTTCTTAGGGTTTTCTAATCGTGAGTCTCCCGATATAGTTAATATTCCTTGAGAATCCAATAAAACTTCAGGAGAATATGATGTTGAATCTATGTGTATTGCTTTATTCATAAATGTCAATATTTGTGTTTATGATAAATAAAAGTTCATCACTTTCTAGTTCTTTAAATGAAAAACTGATAGAAGATGAATGAAGAATCATTTTAATTAGTCCAATACTTGCAGAGTCATCTATTGATGGATGTGCTTTTGCGATTTGCTCTCTTATCCTACCTTTTAACTCGTCTTTACTTAAATTAAGTAGTAAATTGAGTTTGTTGGATAAAACAACTCTATCCTTTTTTTCAATAATATTACCAATAGAAATATGATACTTGTTCTTATGCTTATTTAAGAATACGATTCCTAAGTGATCTTCTTTAACTCTGCGTTGATGTTTGTATGCATTCTCAATTGCTTCAGCAAAAACAATATAGATGTCTTTAAAAACTTTTTGAGAAATACTATCCTTTTTTAGTCTGTCAACTACATTATTAATCAACTCATTGGTAATGCTGAAATCAAGTGTACCGTAATAACTAATGTACACCTCATTGTTTAACAATTGATTAAATATGTTTGTTGCTAAAGTATTTTTATTAAGAATTTGCATAATGGCACTCTCGTAAACGTGTTAATCTAGTAGCAGATCGATACTATTTTGAAAAGATACAGCTATTAATCATTGTATTACAAAAAAACCACTACTAATTTCTAACAGAAGAAGTAATCCTTACTTACATATTATCCTTAATCTCTTGAAGCACTTTTTTAGTGTACTGAGGGAAATCTCCTTGCATCATCCAAGAAAAGTAACTAGGCTCTCTACGAAGTACTTCTTCTACAGTTTTGCCTTTGTGCTTACCAAAATTAAAACAAGGCTCTTTGTCGGCATTGTAAACAATTCGTCCAGCAAAATCGACTAGATTTCCTCGCATCTCTGTGTATTCTGCTAAAAAATCTACGCTTCCTTCTACATCATCGTAACGAGAAATTTGAGATTCTAATACCTCATAAGTTGCTTGTATATCTGCTTCAGCACTGTGTGCGTTTTCCAAGGTTTTATCACAATAGAATTTATAAGCTGCTTCTAATGTACGCTGCTCCTGCTTGTAAAAAATACTTTGAACATCAACCATTCTTCTGTTTTTCATATCGAAATCAATTCCAACACGTAAAAACTCCTCTACTAGCATAGGCACATCAAATCTATTCGAGTTATATCCTGCTAAATCAGCATCTCCAATAAAATCAGCAATTTCTTTAGCAAGTTCAGCAAACGTTGGCTCATTCATTACATCAAAATCATAAATACCATGAACTTCTGAAGCCTCAATAGGAATCGGAACCTGTGGGTTTACTCTTTTGGTTAAACTTTCCTTTTCACCAGAAGGCAATACTTTTAAAATGGAAATTTCTACGATACGATCAGTAGCTACATTTACTCCTGTAGATTCTAAATCAAAGAATGCTAATGGTTTTTCTAACGTTAAATTCATGAATGATGGTTTTATGAAGGTTGAAATTACCACTATTGACTGAGCTTTCCTAACGGAGATTGAAGGATTTTGAATGAGTGATTTAATAATGCTTTGCCAAATCACGGATTCCGATTATCTTTACTCAAACATTACCTTTATGACAACGCTCATTAAGCAAGCTACAATTATTTCCCCTTCGTCTTCTTGGCATAACAAACAAGCCGATCTTTTAATTGAAGATGGTATTATAAAAGAAATATCCACTGAGGTTAAGGCTTCTGTTGATCACACCATTGAAGAAAAAGACCTACATGTTTCTATCGGTTGGTTTGATTTACGCGCTAACTATGGAGAACCTGGAGAAGAACACAAGGAAACTATTCATACAGGTTTAAAAGCTGCACAAGCGGGTGGTTTTACTGGGGTTGGTATATTACCAAATACTACTCAGCCAGCTGATAAAGCAACAACTATTGATTTTATTAAAAACAGACCAGTAAAATCTACTGTTGAGCGGTATCCTTACGGAGCACTTAGTGAACATTTAAAAGGAAAAGATTTAGCCGAAATGGCTGATATGTCATCCAAAGGTGCTATTGGTTTTACAGATGATAAAAACTATGTAAATACTAGCTTAATAAGCAGAGGAATGCTTTATGCGAAAACATTTAATCACTTCGTTTCTGTTTTTCCTTCGAATAATTACTTATCAAACGGACACGTTCACGAGGGAATCGTTAGCACTAAAATGGGGCTAAAAGGAATTCCTGTACTAGCTGAAACCATGGAAATTGAGAAATACATTTCTTTAGCAGCATATCATGATGCTCCGATACATTTTTCAACGATTTCTACAGCAAAATCTGTGGAATTAATCCGTGAAGCAAAAAAGAAGGGATTAAATATCACGTGTGATGTTGCTGCTCATCAACTTTATTTCACTGATGAAGCAACAAAAAGTTATGATGCTAATTTTAAAGTAAACCCACCGTTTCGCTCAAAAAATGATATTGACGGACTTATTCAGGGGTTGAAAGATGGTACCATTGATGCTATTTGCTCGGATCATCAACCACACGATATTGAATCAAAAAGATTGGAGTTTGAATACGCTTCATTTGGTATAATTGGTCAAGAAACAGCTTTTGGTGCTTTGTATAAAGTTTTAAAATCACATCTTTCTTTAGAAAAGATTATTGAGCTTATCACTGAAAATCCTAGACAAATATTGCGTCTTGATATACCTAAAATTGCAGAAGGAGAAAAAGCAAACCTTACCTTATTTTCACCTTCAACAACATGGAGGTTTGAAGAAAAACACATACAATCATTATCAAAAAACACTCCTTTCATTGGAGAAGAGTTAACTGGAAAAGTTATTGACATTATAGTCTGACCAACTTATGAAAAAGAATATTGCTGTTGTAGCTGGAGGGTATTCAAGTGAATATCAAATATCCATAAAAAGTGCTCAAACTATCATCAACCATTTACCAAGTGAGTTTTATATACCATATTTGGTAATTATCACTCAAGATGAATGGTATCTACTAAAAGACGACAACAAATACATCATCAACCGAGAAGATTTTGGAGTTACAATAAATGATGTAAAAATTACCTTTGATTGTGCTTATATTACGATTCATGGCACACCAGGAGAAGATGGTAAACTACAAGGGTATTTTGATATGATAGGACTTCCGTACACTTCGTGTAACGCTACGGTTTCTGCTATAACCTTTAATAAGTGGTATAACAATCAAGTGCTTTTAAACAATGGGTTTTCGTGTGCAAAATCTATTATTATTAGAAATCCTAAGCATCATTACGCTGCAAGTGAAATCGTAGAACGACTAGGATTACCTTGTTATGTTAAACCTAACGATGGGGGTTCTAGTTTTGGAATTTCAAAAGTAAAAGAAGAAAATGAAGTGATTTCCGCAATAGAAAAAGCTTTTGAAGAAGGTAAAGAAGTGGTTATTGAAGCTAATATGCAAGGTAGAGAAGTAACCTGTGGTGCTTATGCTTACAAAGGTAACATTTATGCTTTACCTGTTACAGAAATAGTGTCTCATAAAGAATATTTTGACTACGAAGCAAAATACGAAGGATTATCAGATGAAATTACTCCTGCACCAATTTCTGATGAGCTAACAAAGCTGGTTCAAGAAACCACAGTAAAAGCTTATCGCGTAATGAATTTAAGAGGAATCATCCGCGTTGATTTTATTTTAAAAGACAACATTCCTCATATTATTGAAATTAACACAGCTCCGGGAATGTCTCCTAAAAGTATCATACCGCAGCAGGTAGCGGTATATGAGCATGCCGATTTATCAACCGTGCTTCATCAAGTAATTGAAGAAGTAACAAAATAGTAAGAAATGCCATGACCTGACTGACGACAGGCAGGTGGCAATCTATTTTTAGAACTAGGTCTCTAAAATTTAATAACTAATATATTAACAATACACAACGATAAAATTTGAAACTGAGGTAACTCTTTGTTTTCTTTAACGTATAATTATAAAACTCAAACATGTTAAAAACGATTGTTCTTACAACAACATTGGCTTTATTAAGCTTTTCATCTCATGCACAAGAATCAATCTTAGATTGTAAAAAATTTCATGAAGGCAAATTCCAACTCACAGGAAAAAAATCGGATATCGTGATCACCCGTGAAGGAAATGTACAAACTGAGTCACACCTAAAAAAAGGAGCTACTTTTAAATACCTTATTGAATGGGTTTCTGACTGCAAATTTCAATTAGTTCCATTAAGTGAAGAAGATCAAGAGTTTTTTGGCGACAAAAAATTTGTTGGCGAGATTATTGATGTAAAAGAAAATAGTTATACCTGCGTATCTGGATTTGAAGGAGAAAAAATGAAAGTAACGGATCTCGTTCTAAAGGTGGATTAAGCGGGAGAAGTTTAAATTAATAACATATCATGAAACTTATTCTTACATATTTGGCTGTTGCCATTGTTCTCATTTCGTGTAAGAATAAGGATAGCTATGATTTAGGAGCATTTAATCTTAGTTTAAAAAATTATTTAAACTATCAAGAAGAAGCAGTTTTTGAACTCGTAAAGCAAGCTCCATTAAAAGTAAAGCTAAATCAAGACTCAATGGCTGTTTCTAATCAAGTGCGTTACCTCTCAAAGGAATTATTATGGTCGGATGGGTTTACTCCTAACAAACGGGCTACTGAGTTTTTATCTAGTGTTAAGAAAAGTTACTACTACGGATTAGATTCTAACTTGTTTGCTTACAAACAAATGAAAGCATTGTATGATTCTGCTCAAAAGCACCCTAAAAATCAAAACCACTTGGTTAATCTTGAGCTACTTTACACCCACCAAGCGATTCAGTTTTTGAGTGCTAATCGTTACGGTGTAACGAAAAGGCATTATAAAGATAGTGCATCTAAAAAAGTTACACTCGACACATTAAGTACAAATGATTTAATGATTTTAGCTCATGCTTTAAACAAAAACAACATATCAATAGCGTTAGATTCCCTTAAACCTAATAATCCATTTTTTACTCCTCTTCAAAGAGGATTGGCTCACTTTTTAGATTCGTTTTCGTTGAGTAAAGAAAAAGTGGGGGTTATTTCAAAACTTATCGATTCTGTTACTGCCTACAATCAAGCTAGAGAAGCATTATTATGCTATGGATATTTAGACTCTACAAATTATTTAGATTCTGCTTCTTTCTTTCATGCAATTAAAAGGTTTCAATACCATCATGGGTTAACAGTAGATGGTATGGTTGGCAGAGGCACTGCTTACCTGATGTCTAAAAGTAACTACGAGCGATACCAAAAAGCTGCTATTAGTTTGGAAAAACTTAGGCATTTAACGATTGACTCTAGCGAGTTTTTATTCGCTAATATTCCATCATTTACACTACGCGCATACAGAAATGGATCAATAAAACGTCAACATCGTGTAGTGGTAGGTACTTACCGCACACAAACACCTACTTTTAATGCTTCTATGCAGTATTTAATACTTAATCCCTTTTGGGCGGTTCCGTATAGTATTTCTTCTACTGAGATTTTACCAAAAATCAAGAAAGCCCCCTCCATTATTCAAACAAAAGGGTATCAAATACAATCGTCTACGATGAAACCGTTGGATGCAAGTACGATCGACTGGACCAAGGTTGATTCTAAAAACTTTAATTACCGAATTGTACAAACAAGAAGTGGAGGTACTGCATTAGGTAAAGTAAAATTCATTTTTCCTAATAATCACAGTGTGTTTTTTCATGATACGCCTTCAAAGTCATTTTTCAACAGTGATGTTAGGGCATATAGTCATGGGTGTATTAGGGTACAAAACCCTTTAGAATTGGCTGAATATATTATACAAAGACAAGATGAATCGGTAACGTTAGATTCTATACAAAAAATCGCTTCTGGAAGTACTCAAAAGCGATTTAATTTAAAAAAGAACTTAGCGGTTTCAATTGACTATTATACTTCTCTTGCGGATTCTAATGGTAATATTCAGTTCTACAGAGATGTTTACGATCGTGATTTGATTTACGAACGTGTTATGTTTCAATAAAAAATAAGCTACTACTCTATTTTGAGTAATCCTTTCTCTAGTTTTTCAACAGTTAACATTGCTTCTTCTCCACAATCTTTCTTGATAAGCTCGTAAACTTCATCTTCATTAATACCATCTACTTCTAAACCATCATTGAACATTCCTACTAACGTGGTTAACTCAGCATAACTGTCAAGACCTTTATCTGAGTTTTGATATGCTTCGTATTTGGTATACAACTCACAACCATCCTTGGCCATTCTTTTATTCTCTGCGGGTGAGCCACAAGACATTAAACTTATAATTAGTCCACCAAAAAAAACTGATTTTTTCATAATTCTTTGTTGTTAAATAGAAATACTAAAATATGAATTAATAGACAAAATATAGATAATCAACGATTTAAAAAGGTTTTAATCAAAAAATGCGATTCAGTTAGTAAACTAAATCGCACTTTTTTATGTATAGTAAATTTTTCTAGTTGTTCTTTTTAAAGTAATCAATACACTGAGGACATACAGGTTTATCTCGGTAATAATTTTTATACTTTATTGCTCCATATTGGACTCCATCGAACTGCTTATCCACAGCATAGTCCATCCACTTCGTTTCCCCAGACTCAGTTTTGTATATAATTGTTGCTGTAATCGCTTTTCTGGTAATCTGATTGAAGTTATTTCTAAAAACTGTCCAGCCATCACTAACTAAGTAAACAATTTTTGGAGTATAATTTGGAAAGTTAGATTTAAAATTTTTAGAAATTTCACTTTCTAATTCTTTATCTTCTAAAGATCCTGCTGGTCTCTTAACATTTCTACATAAAGCTGGAAGGTATTTATTAATTCCCTCTTCAGTTACTTTAAGCTTAAATTCTCCCTTACATGCAAATTCGATACGGTCTTCTTTATTTCCTTCTTCAGCAACAGCAGCAGAAGGGTAAACATATACTGTTATTTTTATATCGTAATTACCTGGTTTAAAATCATCACCTAAATTCAAAAAGGCATTACGCAAGGCAACTGACAACCTTCCTTTATAGGGCTTCGTTGAAGATGGATTAAAAATATAAGCTCCATATGTAGATGAATTCAAAATAATATTTTCATCATTAATTTTTGCAGACTCTATTTGTTTAGTCTCCCCGTTTATATCTATAAAGTATCCAAACGTATAATCTTGATAAAAAGCATCGAATATTTGATCTTGTCTTTTTTTAACATAATTATTAGCTTTTTTCTCTATGGTTTCATCCCAATACATACGGTAATGAATGGCATCACCTAACGCAAATTCATTTTTGAATGTTGAAGGATCTTCATTATTCTTATCGATACTTGATGATGAAAAAACTATTTTATTTTGATACTTCTTCTGTGTTTTAGAGAACTTCTCAATTTCCCCTTGCTCCTCGTATTTTTTTTCTGGAGGTGGACCTCCACCCATATCAAATTGACTCTTTGCAGAAAAAACAAATAGCACACTTGTGCATGCTAAGAAAAGTGATTTGCATGTAATATTTTTCATATGATTTAATTTTTGATTGATTTTACTCAATACGGCCTATATAGACATCACCCAAAAGGATGATATTGTAATAAAAGGGCATTACAGCAAACACAAACAACTGTAAATCAGACAGAAATAAATCGTAAAAACTTAACACAATCAATGATCTTTCTGTGGTGTTAGCATACATACAAAAGACTTAATTCAAAATCCTATACTTATATATAGGGCTAAATATCTCTAAAATCATCCTTGTGGGTGATTTATTTTATTAGCCCCAAAGATAGTTTTGTTAGTTATTAACCCTAAAATCATTTTTAATGAAATACAACTATCTTTTATTTATCACTTTCTTATTAGTTAGTTTAAGTAGCAAAGCACAAACATCTGAATTATGGGGTGTTGCTGATGCAGGAGGAGCAAACAGTTTAGGTTCTATTTTTCGCCTAGATGAAAATGGAGAAAATCCTTTTTTAGCATATAGCTTTAACGCAGACTATGGACAATCACTTAACCCTACATTTAAAATAGCAAGCAATGGTAACATATATGGTGTTACAGCAAATGGAGGTATAAACGACTTTGGTTCTATTTATTCAATAGATACAGCTAATGATTCGGTAAGTATCTTGCTAGAATTGTCCAACTCTGCTATAGGTAACAATCCTGTTGGCGCAATGGCAGAGCACTCTAACGGTGATTTATATTTTTGCACTTCTCAAGGAGGAATAAATAACGATGGAACAATTATCAGTTATAACCCCTCAACTAATACTATAACTAAGCGATTCGACTTTAACGAACCAACAACAGGTAAGTATCCAATGCAAGGATTAACACAAGCTCCTAACGGAAAGTTTTATGGGTTAGCTCGAAGTGGTGGGTCATTTTTTAATGGTACTATTTTCGAATTTGACCCCTCTACGAATAATTATACAGTACTGCATCATTTTAATATTCCTTCTTTCAATCCAATAGGAAACTGTGGAGTTATAATGAACTCTGCAGGTAATTTAATTGGAGTTACAGAAAGAGGTGGAGCAAATGATGATGGAATGATATTCTCATTTAATTTAACTACGAATGTACTTGATGTGCTGTTTGATTTCGAATCAAACGCAACTGGAAAAAAACCAATAGGTAGGCTTATTGAAACTGCTGATGGAGATTACTTGGGAGCAAACAGTCAAGGAGGAAACCCTGGAATTAATGGTTCTGTTTTCTTGTATGACCCTGTTGGTGATTCTCTTAAGTTCGCACTGGATGCTGGCTTAAATAATATCGCTGGTCCCCAAGGAAGTTTGATAGAATTAAACAATAATACGTTTATTGGTATTTCTCGATATACTGTTTACAAATTAGACATTTCTTTAGAAACTATATCTACAATAGTTTCAAATAACAATGAAAATCTAGAAGGTACTCCTGTAATCATTGACAGCAATTATATAATTGGATACAATGATAAAAGTAACCTTTCAAACTTAAGTGGTTCACTTTTTAAAACTTCAATAAATTCTTCACAATTTACAATAATTGGAGAGCTAGGTCAAGCTAATGATGGTGCTACACCTAGTGCTGGTTTAACAGCATATGACCAAGACAAGCTTTATGGAATAGTTAAAGAAGGTGGAGAACATAATTTTGGTGGAATTTACTGTTATAACAAAACTACTCAAACATATGGATTAGAGTATAGCTTCACACAAACAGATGGTAGCAACGCTGTGGCTGCAATGATCTTAGCTTCAGATGGGAAATTTTATGGCACAACTACAGAAAATGGTAACGGTGGTGAAGGAACTATTTTTAGTTATGATCCCACAGATAGCACTTTTACAAATCTATATGATTTTGTTTCTCCATCTGGAATAGGGTCTACAGGTTCACTTATACAAGTTGGTGATAATCTATATGGAGTTTTAAGCTTTGGAGGAGCCTTAAATAACGGCTCTCTATTTAGTTATAACACTGTAAACAATACATTCAACACAATACATTCGTTTACAACATCCACTGGATCGATACCAAGTGGAGGACTTTTTTATGATCAAACAACAAATGAAATTTATGGGGTTACAAGTCAAGGGGGAACTACTAACAATGGGGTTCTTTACAAAGTAAACGTGAGCACTAATACATATACCGTAGTGAAAGAATTTACCAGTACATCTAGTGGATTAACTCCGTATGGAAATCTTATTCAAGTTAACAATAAACTTTATGGAGCAACGATTGATGGAGGTGTGAATAATGAAGGAGTCGTATTTGAATATGACCCAAACACCACGTTCCTTACCCCTATTCACTCGTTTGGAGGTCCAACAATTTTCGGCCCGCCAGACTATCAGTTAATGGAAACCTCAACGAACAAAGTATTTGGTGTTCGCTCAGGAGGAGCATCCTTTGCTGGTATTGTTTTTGAAATTAATACTACAACTAACACTCTTAACACTACTTATGAGTTAACATCAAACATTGGTTCAGGTATTGTAGATAAATTAACAGAAGTCGTATTTGTTTGTCAAACAACTTATGATACAGTTAATATTAGCGGTTGTGATAGTGCTATTGCTCTAGGGAATTGGTATTATCAAACAGGAATGTACAACGATACTATATTTAATCAAGCGGGTTGCGACAGTGTTATCACTTTTGATGTATCTGTATTTAATAGTTATAGTGAAACCATATCTGATACTGCTTGCTTTAGCTATACATGGCCTGTAAACGGACAAACATATACTTCATCTGGTCAATACGTAGCTAGTTTATCAACTTTTGCGGGTTGCGATAGCACGATTACACTAAATCTACATGTAAAAACATTTGATGCTAATACAAATGTTTCGAATGATACTGTAACTGCCTTGTTTACTGGTGCTGATAGCTATCAGTGGATTGCATGCGACAGTAATGATGCTCCAATATCAGGAGAAACAACTGATTTTTACGTTGCTGAGATAACTGGAAACTATGCTGTAATTATAACTTTCGATGGTTGTATAGATACATCTCTTTGTAGATATGTGATATCATCTGCTCCTTCTAGTATTGAAGAATCAAAGCTTAATAAGCTTAATATTTATCCCGTTCCTGCAAATGAAACAATAACAATTATGGGTACATCAGCTAACGAAATCATTAGTAGTAATATCATTAATTTAAACGGGAGTATAATTGCTTCTTATGGAGCGGAGCAAGTATTAGATATTAGTCTATTAGATAAAGGTGTTTATATACTACAAATAAATACTCAACAAGGTCAACAAACCGCAAAAATCATTAAAAATTAATCTGTGTCGTTAAATGAACAATTTAATTAATTCAATAATTATGAAAACAATAACTAAATCAATTCTACACATTGCTTCTTTCACATGTATAGTAAATGTTGGAATATCACAAAACTTTCGATGGAATCAATTAGGTAATAACATTACTGGTCAAGTTGCTCAAGAACAATTTGGAACCAACCATAAAATATCATATGATGGTTTGACCGTTATCGGTGGGTCTCCAAACAGTTCTGAAAGTTCTTCGTTTGCAGGATCAGCGAGAGTATTTGAGTGGGATAACGGGACTTGGAGTCAAAAGGGAAATGCTTTTTTTGGAGCAGCTGATGACGACCTAGCTGGTTCATCAGTAGCAATTGATTCTAGCGGAAATACAATTGTAATAGGTACTATGGGTAAAAATGTAGGATCAGCGATTAATGCAGGAATGGTTCAAGTTTATGACTGGAATGGAACAACTTGGATACAAAGGGGATCTGATATTTTAGGTGCAGCTACAGCTGATTTTGTTGGTCAAGCTGCTTGTATTTCAAATGATGGAAATACTATAGCTATTGGTACCAATAAAAAAGGTAGTGGATTTAATGCTGGAGAAGTGTTCATTTATGATTGGGATGGTACTTCTTGGACTCAACGAGGAAATGCTATTGGAGGTACAAGTCCCAGCAACTTTTCAGGTGGTTCTCAAAATTTACTAAGCATGAGTAGTAAAGGAAATGTGATAGGTATTGGCTCTTACTCCAATGATGAAAATGGAACAGATGCTGGTCAAGTTCGTGTTTTTGAATGGAATGGAACATCATGGGTACAAAAAGGAAGTACGTTTTACGGACTACATCCAGGGGATAATTTAGGATCAGTTTCGATTGGTAACAACTTTGGAAATGAAGGTGATTATGTAGTTGTAGGAGCGCCTAGCAACGATTCAAGCGGAACAGATGCGGGAATGGTTCAAGTTTACTATATGGGCTTTACCGACTGGCTTCCAGCTGGAGACGCTCTTTTTGGTGATTCTATTAATGAGAAATTTGGAACCTCAGTAAGTATCAATCAGTTTAGTAACACGTTAGCTGTAGGATCAGAGGAGTATCAAGAAAATTTAACGCTTCAAGGAAAAGTGACTTTGTTTGATGTAAGATCTATTGCTGTTGTTCAAAAAGGTAATAGTATAACTGGAGATATACCTTTAGGTAGAATTGGAAAAAGGGTTGATGTAAGTGCTGATGGTAAAATATTTTCATTATATAATGGATCAACTGATGTTCCTACCTCAAACTCTGGACATATTGGTATTTATGAGCTTTGTGAACCAACAACAAGAGTACTAAATATCCAAGCTTGTGAACAATATACATTACCAAGTGGAAAAAGAACTTATTATACAGACCAAGACACTACAATACTAGACACCATTACTAATCAATGTGGAGCAGATAGCTTATTATTTATTCAATCAATAACAATACATCCGAATGACACTATTATAGACACAATTGTAGCTTGTGGCAGTTACATGTGGATTGATGGAATAACATACACTAACAGCAATGATACTGCTGAATTCGTAATAGAGAACTTCACAGCTAATGGTTGTGATAGAATTAGAAAATTAAACTTAACCATTACAAATTCAACAACAGGAACTGATGTTCAAACGGCTTGTGGAAGTTATACATGGATCGATGGAAATACCTATACAACAAATAATAACACCGCTACTTTTAACTTAGTTGGTGGTGCTACAAACGGATGTGATAGCTTGGTTACTCTTGATTTAACTATCACTAACTCAACAACAGGAACTGATGTGCAAACGGCTTGTGGAAGTTATACATGGATTGATGGAAATACTTATACATCTAATAACAACACAGCAACATTCAACCTAGTTGGTGGTGCTGCAAATGGATGTGATAGCTTGGTTACGCTTGATTTAACTATTACCAACTCAACAACAGGAACTGATGTGCAAACGGCTTGTGGTAGTTACACTTGGATAGATGGAAATACCTATACAACAAATAATAACACCGCTACTTTTAATTTAGTGGGTGGTGCTGCTAATGGTTGTGATAGTTTGGTTACACTTGATTTAACTATTAACAACTCAACAACAGGAACTGATGTACAAACTGCTTGTGGAAGTTATACATGGATTGATGGTAATACATACACTTCGAATAACAACACAGCTACTTTTAATTTAGTTGGTGGTTCTGCAAATGGATGTGATAGCTTAGTTACTCTTGATTTAACTATTACCAACTCAACAACAGGAACTGATATGCAAACAGCTTGTGGAAGTTACACATGGATTGATGGAAATACGTACACTTCGAACAACAATACAGCTACTTTTAACTTAGTTGGTGGTTCTGCAAATGGATGTGATAGTTTAGTTACACTTGATTTAACTATTACCAACTCAACAACAGGAACTGATGTTCAAACGGCTTGTGGAAGTTACACATGGATTGATGGAAATACGTACACTTCGAACAATAATACAGCTACTTTTAATTTAGTGGGTGGTGCTACTAACGGATGTGATAGTTTGGTTACACTTGATTTAACTATTGAACCTATAAATACTAGTGTTACATCTGCAGGTAACATTATTACTGCTGATGAAGCTGGACTTACTTATCAATGGATAGACTGTGCGGATAGTTCTGAAATTTCAGGAGAAACCAATCAAGTTTTTACAGCATCTACAAATGGAAATTATGCGGTTATTGTTTCTGACGGTAATTGTATTGACACCTCTATATGTGTGAATGTAATGACTACTGGTATCAATCATAATAGTCTTGAGACAGTAAATATTTATCCGAATCCAGTATTGGATGATTTATTTATAGATTTCGGAGATATTCAAGAAGAGGTATCTTTATCATTAATCGACTTGAAAGGTAAAGTTTTATTTACAGAAGAGAATGTTAATGATAAAGTATTCAAGCTCTCATTAAGAAACTACGGGAATGGAGTTTATATTATAAGAATCAATACATCTAACAACTCTAAAACTTATAAGCTGATTAAAAAATAATCTCTTTTCTTTATTATTATCAAACGACCACAGAGATGTGGTCGTTTTTTTTTGATACTTTTTAAGCAAATAGCTTCTTTAAACAAATAATAGCTCCTCTCCTATTCGCATTTAATTTTATGCTTACTCTACCTCAACCCTCACTCCTTCACTGTGTGAAGAAAACTCTGGGGCATACATACACTGAATAGATGTTATTCCATTACTAAACTCCCCTTTTTGTGATACTCTAAGTGTATACTCAAACACATACGTTCCTCTTGGTAAATAATCAAAGAAGAAGTTTGTAGAGGCATCTTTCGTTGTTTCGTAATAACCTAAACCGTCTTGCCATTTGTACCTTGAAAGTACATTGATAGGCTCAAAACCTGATGCTCGCATATCTTTCATATGGATATACTCCATGTTACGATCTGCTCTTAATTCGATACGAACAACAACCTTATCTCCTACTTTTAGTTTTTCAGAAGTAATTGGCATTAGTTTTACTCCTTCGTTTGAGTTAACAGATTTAAAAAGTTGCTTTTTGAGTTTCAAAGGCGTTTCACTTGGTGTTATTTTATCTAAATCCTCAAAATATTGCCAGTAAAGTGCTCCCCAAGAAACATTATCCTGCTCTTTTTTAATGGTTACTTTACCCATCGAAGGAGATATATTTTCTTTTTTCCAAGTGGTTTTAAAATAACCTGTTCCTTCGTTATCATTCACCTCTTTTCCGTTTTTTTGTGGCTTTTCTCCTTTGTAAACAATACTGTAGTTACCTACATTGATTTTATCTTTCTTTGTGGTTGCTAAGAAGTCGGCCCCTCTCAATAACAGCGCATAGCAGGCTTCAGCAGTTGCTTTTGTTGTTTTCCAATCGGTTGTTTGTTTTTGTTTTAACAACCAGACTTTTAAATCGTTAACCATTTCTTGGTCGTTAGCTACTTCATCAAATAACTCAATCATTAATGCTTGCGTTTCGATAGGTGCTTGATACCAGTAGTATCCCCCGTCCATCATACCTTTCCAATAAGCACCAAGTTCTTCATTTTTTATCACTTGTTCTTTTAGTGATGCAGTAATTTTATTTTTCACTTCAATACCATCTGCTTTGGTTCTATGGTTGGCTAAGGCGATCATACCTTGTGCATATTTGTTTCGGGCTAACCAATACGTTTGTGACTGCTTCAAGAAGTAATCAAATGCTCCTTGCTCAGCTTTGCTCATATTGAGTTCATTAAAGAATGTTCGTCCGTATAAATAATGAATACTCGTATAACTCAAATGATCTGTAGTTTTCCAATCATCGTTGTATTTTTTGATATCCTTGAATTCTTCCAAGGATGCTCTATCCAGGTAATTAATCGCTTTTTTTGTTAGTTGATAGAGTTCTTTATTTTCTTTCAAATTGATTACGCCAAGAGTTTGCAAATGACCGATTCCTGTAACAATGTGTTGCGTAATGTAACGGTTATCTCTTCCCCCTTTAAACCAAGACCATGCTCCACTACCGTTTTGTATTTCTTCGAGTTGTTTTAATGACTTTTGAGACTGAGCACTCATTTTTTCAAGGTTAAAAAGCTCAGCAATTCGTTTTTTACGTTCTTCTTCGTTGTTTGACTCCATTACCCAAGGTGTTTCTTCAAGGATAACTGCTTTTAACTCTTGGTTTTTCTCAAGGTTTGATAAAAACTCATCAGGAGAATAGTTTTTCCATGATTCAATCACTTGTTTAATTTTTGGATTGCTATTCATCAAATGCGTAGCTATCTCATTTGCATAATAACGGGTAAACGTTTGCTCTGCACATTCGTATGGATACTCCATCATATAAGGCATCGCTTGAATGACATACCATGTAGGGTTATTTGTATACTCTAGGGTTAACGAATGGTGTTTTAACGTGGTTGATGTATTATTCACTAGCTTATCCAACGTAAACGTTTTTGTTCCTGCTTTTCTAATATGCAAAGGCAAGCTTTCTGTCACCAACATGCGGTTTGTTAAAATAGGCAGTGCTTTTTGTTCTCCATCAGAAAAATCTCCAGCTTGAGCAGTTACTTTGTAAACAACAGCATCGATACCTTCTGGAACAGAAATGCTCCATTCTACTGATGTACTTTGTTTTGATTTTGCATCAAAAGATTTATTCGCTTTGTTTAACTGAAATAAATTATTGATGGGTTGCATGGTATAAGCATCCAATAGCGTTAGTGTAGCTTGACCACTTAAATCTTTCTCTGAAATATTAGAGATTTTACTACTAATAACAATTTGATCTCCTTGACGTAAAAATCTTGGTGTGTTAGGCACAACCATAAGATCTTTTTGGGTAACTATCTCTTTAGACAAAGTTCCATACTTACCATCTGGTGTATGTGCTAAACTAATAAACTTCCATTTAGTTAATGACTCAGGAACTTCAAATGAAATAGTAACATCACCTTTCGCATTGGTTTTTAATTGAGGATAAAAGAAAGCCGTTTCATTGAAGTTGGTACGTGCTTTAATTGCTCCACCTGGTTGTTGCTCTGATTGATTCCTAGCTTCTCCATTTTTAAAAACACCATCATTCCCTTCTAAATCTCCATCAGTACTATCAAACATACCATTAATAGACAACTCTTTTTGTTCCATTGGTGCACTAGCTTTGGCTTTTAGTGTTTGAGTTTCTTCTATTACATATTCATCGCTTTCGGACTCCATATAATTTGAGGATGATACTCCTTCTCCAAAACTTGGACAAGAAATGATTCGGTATCCTCTGATACCTCTAAAATGAGCACCAAACATATTCAATCTTGCATATTTACGGTAACGAGCATCCTTCATGCTTTCGTTCCAGTATTGGCTAATTAATTGCCCGCTTGCTACGCGATTGTTATTATCATCCCAAGCTAATCTCGCATATGATGAATTGTATAAACTCATGTAATAATTATTGCTCACAAATTCATCCAATGATGCATCGTACATGCTTGCTAGTAGTTCTGAGGCTAATTGATCTCCTTTAGGACCTTTTATTTTCATTGTCCACTGTTCTTTCTGCCCTGGGAAAAGTTTATCTCTAAATGTTTCGAATGATAATTCAAGATCTTTATTCGAAAATGGCACATAAATGGTATGGTTTTCTTGGTGTAACCTACCTTCTTTTACAGTTGTAAAATGAATAGCAAAATTTCCTCTGTATTTTTCCTCAATAGGGATAGACAGCTTTTGTTGTGCATTGGAAAGTGTTAACCATTCTTTTCGAACGATTTTTTGATCATGTTCTACTTCAAAAAGGACTTTCGTATTCATTTCAGAAGCACCAACAATTACCTCCAACCTGTTTCCTGGCTCACGATCGCCAGATAACAATTGTGAATATAAAAATGTTTGCTTTTGAGCTTGAGTTGCTTGATTATTGTATACACTAAACCATTTTATTTCTTTTACTTCTTTGTTAAAAACATCAGTAGCTGTTAGTTCTAATTCATACTCTCCGGTTGTAAAGCCATTGATTACAGATAAGTCAATCAATTTTGCTTTTTCGTCCTCTGTAGCGAACTCAGCTGAATAAACTTCTGTTTTCTTCCATTTAGTTTTATCCTGTGGTTTGTATAAGTTGTAAGGAAATAGCTTTTCATGCTCCTCTTTAGATAATAGGAAGTAGTTAGGATCTTGGAAATTTCTAACTTTCTTCGTTCCATTTGGATTAGTGAGTTGGTAGATTTTTAGTTTTCCCTTCGTATTAACAGGTTCTCCATTTAAGTTCGTTGTATTCAAGTAGTATTCATGGGTGTTACTTACTTCAACATCGCTAGGAATATTCAAACTCATTTTGAGTGCAATATCAGATACATAAATCGTTTGATAACTGCTATGTGTTTCACCATTAAGGTCAGTTACATCAGCTGTAATCGTATAACTATAGGTTGGTTGAAATTTATTTGCTACTTGATCGTCAGCCTTTGCTATAAACGTAACATTAAAAGCTCCTTTTTCATCGGTTGTTGTTTTTCCATTGGTTATTTCTAACTGCGGAGAATTAGGAGTGTAACCATAACGGTACCAGCACCACCAAGGAAATTGTGCATTACGAACCACTCGGTAACTCACTTCTGCTCCATCAATAACATTACCCGCATAGGCTTTAGCTAAACCAGTAGCGGTAATTTCTGAATTTAATTTATAACTTCCTTTTATTGGATCGAAGGAAACTTCAAACTTTGGTCTTTTGTAATCTTCTACGCGTAAGCTTTTATAACCAACTTGTTTCTCGTTTATAAACATTAGCAAGGTCATTGAACCGTTTAATAAACCAGAAGGAATATTAAATTGCCCTTGTACAGATCCAAAATCATTAGTTTTTAAGTTGAGTTCTGCTACTTCTTGGTAATTAACATCTTTTAATTTAATTGTTACTTTTTTATTAGTTTGTGCGTTTACATCATTCTCCAATTTATCAAATAAAATTCCTTTGAAATAAATGGTTTGACCCGGACGGTAAATTCCTCGGTCGGTAAATAAATAACCAAGGTCTCTTCTCTTGGTAGATTGATCGTACCAGCGTTGGTAATGTTTTTCTATCCACCGATCTCCGTTTGGTCGGGTAAATTCAACTTTTAAATTTGGGTACCTCGTGTTCCCTCTATCTAAGGTGTAGGATCCATTTTCATTTGCCGGATAGTTCTTCACCTTAAAAACTCTATCGCCATTACCATAGTAGCTATATTTTAGCTCTGAAACTTTTACGTTCACATCTGTTAAAATTTCTCCTGACTTTCTATCCAAAGTAGAAAATGATAATTGTCCGTTTTTATCTTTCCTGTTTAGTGGATAGATTGTTGACACCCAAAACGGTGTTACATAAACAGCTCCAGATTCATAGGTAAATGAGGGATTATCTGATGCACAAATAACATAATAGCCATGCGTTAATGGATTCATTGGAACATCCATCTTTTTTTGAAGCATATCTCCTTCATCATCTACTGTTATATTCCAAGAGTGGATTATTTTTTGTTTGTTTAAATAATCTACTCGATCAGTATACTTATCAAATTTTTTGTCTTCATATTTATCGTAATCTACCTCAACTACCTTTAGATAAACCTTTGATAGGTTGGTTGTTTTTAAAAATAATTTCCCATGTTCATTAGGGACAATTACTCCATGAGTATTAAGATCTAATCGCTTTTGCTCTAATTGAAGCTTTAGTTTTTTACATTGGTTTGCTCCAAAACTATTAGGAAACTTAGCTATTGCGTTTTCACAAATATCATGTGCCTTTTTCTTCATCCATCGGTTCTCTGGATTATCATTGTTGCTTATGGAATAATATTCTTTTGCTATGTTATAGCTTACCTCAGCTGAGGCTGAGTCATTCACATACTTATCTTTAAGTTTAATTAAGCTATTTAGGTAGCGGTCGTCTTTATCGCTGAGCGTACTGTAGCTTTTAGCAAAATCTAATTGGTGTAGTTGAGCATCAACAAGTGCTCGTATGCTTTTTGTTTTGTTTCTATGTAGACGAATAAGTTCTTGGTAAATCTCAAAGGCTTTTCGCTTGCTGGAAAGTGTATCTTTTTGATCTAATCGGATAGTTGTAAACGTTTGATCGATAGCAAATACTTCTTTTTGGTCTAATTTAAACGCATAGGTGGGGCGAATAATATCTGGTTCTTGATTTTCATAAAAGTCTAGTGCTCGATGCGCTAATATATCATAAAGTGTTGGTCTTAATCCATTAGATTCTTGGCTTTCGGTTAAAATAACATCAAAACTTTCAATGTTGATTTGCTGTGTTTCGTTTTTATTAGCTAAGGATAAATCGTAATGTTTATGGATTTCTTCAACTATTCTAGTTAGGCTCCATGTTTTGATATCATCATTTTCGATTTGTTCTAGATTGGAACGCTCGTAGAATTTCCAACGGTTTCTATTGTAATATTCGGCATATGCAGAACCTAAAATACTATGAAGAATCTCTTTTTGTGGGGTTACTGACTCAGTGGCTAATTGCTTTAATTCTTTTATGGAAGCTTCGAAACTATCATCAGCTAAGTATTGTTGGTATTTTACTCGATAAAGACTGCTTTTAATAATTTGGTTTGTGTTTCCTTCTTTTTTAGCTGATTCGTAAATAACCTCCACTTGTGTTAAGGCTGATTTGTACAATCCATCTTTTTCCGCCTTCTCTACTTGTGCCCATAAATCTTGATAGTTATTATCAAACTGAAGAATTTTCATTTGATAATTTTCAGTGTTATTTGTTTGGGAAGTTGTTTTACAACCAAAGAACTGAACAGCTAAAAATAAGCCTAATACGATGATAAGTTTTTGTCTCATTTACTGAAATATTTCGTGTAATATACAAATAGATACACTTATGAAGTAAAAAGGTTCATTAACAAGTAGGATTTTTTATTCGTTACAGGAGCTTAGGCTATAACTTTTTGTATAAAATTGTGTTGGTTTCTTTGAAGGTTTTAATTTCTGTTACTGGATATACTAACTCTTCTTTCCCTTCTTCAAAAATGTAGTAAAAATTATGATTCTCATCAATACCGTCTCTATCTACTTCATTTAACCAGTTGTAATCTTTAGTAATTCTATAAAAGTTTATCGTTGGCTCAAACAACCAGTTTATTCCTAAGTTAACCTGTTTATTATTACGTTTTTTATCGAGTGTTTCTAGCATGTTTTTTGTATGCATATCAAACCTCCATTCCATAGTAGCGTTTAACGTTACTTTTTTTACAAACATTGTTATTGTAAATACTACCCATACAGTCATTATTGAAGATGGAATAAATTTATTTTTGAAAAACGATACGTACTGAATTCCTCCTATTAAAGTGAATAAGAAAATAGGAATTAAAAATGCTGAAAATCTTGCTACAGGATAATCTACCCCTAGTATTAGATGAGCTAAAATAATACTGGTACAGGTAAATATGAAGGTCATCTGAAAAAAGATGAATATTTTATTTTCATTTATAAAGCTATTTTTTTTATAAAAATGATAGCTCAGTAATAATATTAAAGCAATCATTATTAGTGTGAAAATCACGTAACTTATTATTAACCCATAAGACTCTGCTGTTTTCTCATTAAATGAGTGTAAGAGTAAGTGAAAAACAGTGTCTTGAAAAAAACCATTTTTCCCTCCAAACCCTAAGGAACTTCTTGTTAAGACTCTTCTTAGAGGCTCATAAAGAACAATCACATTAAAAAGTAAAGGGATTGCATTTATTTTAATGCTATCAATAAGTTTAAGTTTACCTGTTGTCGTATACGTATGATAATGTAATAAAATGTGCATAGCAGCGAATGCAGACACATATACAATAATTAAAGTAAAACTGCTAAGGATAGCCAATAAGAAAGCTAAGTGAAAAATATACAGGTATTTTAGTTTGTTACATTTTAAAAATTGAAGTCCATAGTATATCCCCATCACCATGAAGCCCATCGATAAACCATAGCCTCTTGCCAAACTAAATAAGTCTACAAAAAGTAAGTTAGTACTTAAGATGACAAACCCTCCTGCAAAAATCCACCATTTAAAAGGCTTTAATAATTTAAAGAGGTATAAAAGATACACACCGAACAACAAAACATTTGGAAATCTTAACATCCATTCTTCGTTACCTACATAATTGTTTATAAACTTGATAAAAATACTATTCAATATATGGTTGTTTGTATAACAACTTTTAAAAGAAAGTAAATCTAAGAAAGCATCGTTTCTATAGAATAAAAAAGAATAGCTTTCATCATGAGTAAATGATGAAACATAAGATTTATAAAACACTAATATGAAAACTAGTATTCCATAAAAAGCTATTAGTATATTTTTACCTTTCATTTGTTCCAAAAACTTTTTTCCATCCTAAAAAAACATCCCAATATTTTTCTTCTGTCATTTCAGACCAGTGTATTTGTCCTCTTCTATATTGATAAGTTTGTAGTTGGCATACAACTACCAAAAGTAAAATAACTCCTAGCCATGTTTTTCTTTTCCACTTCATTCTCCATATGCTTTGAGAAAAGAGGGCAAATAAAAGTCCAAAAAACGGTAAGTATTCAATAAATACTCTTGAAGAAAAACTACCTCCATAGTACCACTGCCACCAACTCGACAAAATGTAGGTAACCGAAAATAAAAACAAAAATCCTGTTAGTGCTTGAAATCTATTTTTTTTCCAAAGTGTCCAAAAGCCAAACAAACTCATCAAATACACAGGCGTGTATAAAAACAACCCTTTCTTGTAACTAAAAAGTATGTTATAGACGTTAGGATTTAGTAGATCTAAACTTTCATCTCCATACGAATAAATCCAAAACTCATTAGTTCCCCAATAGTAAAATAATGGTTGTAACGTTAGTACAAGCAGAATAATAAAAAAAGAAAATGCTAAAAAATAATACTTTCCAACCGCTTTTATAACTCCAATTTTTAAGTTTTTCCAACCAGCTAAAAATGGAATAGAAAGAATTATAAGTCCGTTTATTGGTCTAATTAAAAGAATAATACCTAAAATGAGTCCTATTTTTAGTAAATATTGTGTTTTGTAAGAAGTAAAGTACCTTTTAATATAGAAGGCAAACATGGCAAAAAATGAAAATGAAAAAACATGTGACATCCCAGGTTCTTCAACTACATAATGAAAAAGATTTGTTCCAAAGGTTATAACAATAAGTGAAAAAATTTTTACTGCTGTTGATATTTTATATTCACCTAATAATTTATTGAAATAAAACAATCCTAGAAGCAAATAAAACACAGTGCCTATTTGCAATAAAACCATATATATTTTAGAGTATCCATCGCTATCTTCTCCTAACAGGAAACTAAGTCCATGAGCTATTAAAAAAAATGGCGATTGCAGAACAGCTGTACCAATAAAGTACTTATTCGTTAATCTATCATTATTTAATACCCTGTATTCATAATCATGAAATTTGTGGTTATACTTTTTTCTGCATACTGTATCTAAAAATTGAAAATTTGGGTCTTTGTATATAAAAGTTGCTGGTAGGTATGCATAATAACCTGTAGCATCTACAGCTATAATTCCATGCCAATTTTCCTTTGACCAATTTAGGTTAGAAGAAACCCAAATCATGATTACTCCAATAAGTAGCATTGTATAAAGAGATAGGCTTAATTTCTTCATAAAAGTAAAGCTATCACATTTTGGGTGCAGTTCATTATTAAATGTTAAAAAATATTACCCATAAAAAGCAGGGTCTCGTTTACCACCTCCTTGAGTTGATCAGATAATTCTTGATCTTTCCAAGGGTGATTAGTTTTAAACGTATGTGTACCATCAGATATTATAATAACCTTAGCTTTTGGGTTCCATAAAGCAAGATTCTTTGCCTCATCTATGGCTACTGCTTCATCTGCATCACCGTGAATTATCAACATTGGTTGAATTATTGATTTTGTTTGCTTTTCAAGATTTAATAAATCTTTATTTTCTTGAAGTGATTCATAAAACTGATAATAATGTGGTAACTCTTGACCAGTTCGTGCATTTTTAACATAAATAGCACCATCCTCTTTCCATTTTTTCAATCCTCTTTCATCGGGAATTAACCGGTGATGAAAATCAGAAACAGACGCCCAAGTAACTAGTTTTTTCACTCTATCGTCTATAGCAGATCTTATAATTGCTATTCCCCCTCCCCTACTGTGACCAATCAAATATATTTTTGATGTATCAAAATAATTCTCAAATTCTTGGTTTTGTTCTACCCAATCGATGACTTTTCCTAAATCATAGACTTCTTTCATGTAGTTATTATTTCCAAAGGCATTAAGATCAACAAAGTCTTTTGGTTGATCTGGTGTAGTTCCATTATGAGAGAAGTTAAACTTTATAAAATTGAATCCAGCTTCAGCAAAGTGTTTTCCTACTAAGTGCCAAGCTCCCCAGTCTTTGAAGCCTTTGTAACCATGGCAGAAAATAATGATAGGTTGTTTAGTTTCTTTTTTACTGAGGAATATATCTAAAGTAATTGGCTTATTGTTTGCTCCAAAAATATCGCAGGTTTCAATTTTCATGTTACTTAGCATTTTAATGCACTAATTTAATCCAAATGAAAACCAATGGAAACAAAAAAAGGGATAGCTTGATTTGCTTCCCTTCTTTTTTATTATGCTCTTTGCGTTTCTTTAACTAAATATTCTGCCTGTTCCCAATCCATATGTGTTATTGGAACTGAGTATAGCACGGGCATCTCATCAAAGTGCTCATGAAGTTGTTCATCTATTTTATTAAATAATAGGGATTTTGTTTTTCCCATAATTAATACCCGATCTTCTGAAACAATTTTACCTTTTTCATTTTTTCGTATGATCACATCTTTAGCAATGACTGCATTTAAAATAAGGCGTTCTTTTGTTAAGAAATCAGAAATCTCAATGGCTTTCTTCATGCTATTTGTTAGTACATGAATTAAAATCATACGTGCTTTGGTTTATTCGTTATCAATTAAAAATGGAGCTTCACCATTCGTGATGATTACTTTAGCATTTTGAGATTGTGATAAATTTAAGAACGCCTCTATACTTCTTAGCTTAATAATTTCTGGTGTTAAACCTTCTGATAATATTTTTTGTGCATCTCTAGACCCTTTGGCCTCTATCACTTTTCTTTCGGCTTCCAGTTTTTCTTGTTCTAATATAAACGTCATACGTAAAGCATCTTGCTCTGCTTGCATACGCGCTTCTATAGAGCCATAAAGTCCTTCGGGTAATTTTATTGTTTTCAGTAAAACAGATTCAATATTAATTCCATCGTCTCCTAATATCTCATTCATTCGTTTAGCTATGTCTTTTTCTATATCTCTTCTTTTACCTGAGTGCATATCCTTTGCTAAAAACTGTGCACAGATATCTGCTGATGATGAACGGAAAACACTTTTAATAATGCCTTCATATCCAAGACCTATATTCTCTATTAGTGCTGGCA
>CATLPG010000033.1 GCA_950054195.1 uncultured Saccharospirillaceae bacterium | reverse complement strand
GATCGTGATATAATTCTATCGCAACATTGCTATGGCTGTACTGCTGGTGCAGGTAGCAGTTGCCAAGGATCAGTAGCTTAGATTTTTTTATGATCATACTAAAGGGGTTATGATACATTAGGTTCTGCTTGTAAAAAAGCAGTATTGGTTTTTGAAGACATCCTCTAACTTATGGAGTTTATCATCTGATAATTCTTGCTCTTTATTCATTATTTCTTGAACTATTTCATGAAATTGTTTCCAAAATGAATAAAGACTCTCTGTTTTGGTCGATCTTCAATCAAATTATCCTGTAGTGTTTCATTTAATTTAATGCCTTTCTTAAGTACGAAAGAGTAACATAGAACGAAGTATTTATTAGTGATTAGCTAACTTTTATATACCTTTAATCTTGATATTTTACATACAAACTGTCAAAACTTACAAATAACAACTATCTATGAAAATAGCACTTATTGGTTATGGAAAAATGGGGAAAGAAATTGAAAAAATTGCCCTTGACAAAGGATATAAAATTGGTTTAAAAGTAACTTCTGAAAATGCAAATTACTCTTCCGAAGAGTTAACCTCTTGTGATGTAGCTATTGAGTTTAGTAGACCAGAGTTCGCTTATGAAAATATAATGAAGTGTATGGAAGCTAATGTACCTGTAGTTGTAGGTACAACTGGTTGGTATGATCGATTTGATGAAGTTGAGCGTATTTGTGAAGAAAAGCAAAATGCGTTGCTATATGCAACAAATTTCAGTGTTGGCGTAAATATTTTCTTTAAGATTAATACATTGCTTGCTAAATACATGAATAAACAAAACTATTCAGTTAAAGTAGAAGAAATTCATCATACACAAAAGTTAGACGCTCCTAGTGGAACTGGAATTTCGATAGGAGAACAAATTATTGATGAAATAGATGGTTTAACCACTTGGGAAAATAAAGCAACAACATCGAAAGGTATATTACCTATTATATCCAAAAGAATTGATCCTGCACCAGGAACACATATAGTAACTTATAACAACGATATTGATACCATCAAAATAGAGCATACAGCACATAATAGAAAAGGTTTTGCCAGTGGAGCTGTATTAGCAGCCGAGTTTTTAGTTGATAAAGAAGGTGTTTTTACAATGGATGACGTACTAAAACTAAATGATTAGTCCAAGCTCAAATATTATTACTGGATCAATTCATGATTTTGAAAAGCATTTAACAAAAACATGGTCTAAAATATATGTTTTGGTTGATGAAAACACGCAAGAGCACTGTTTACCAAGACTTTTTGAAAACTTAGATTTTTTTTCGGAAGCTGAGGTACTTGTAGTAGAGGCAAATGAGTCTAGTAAAAGCATAGAGATTGCTTATCAGTTATGGGGAGCAATGATTGAAACAGGTGGAGATAGAAACTCACTACTAGTTAATCTTGGAGGAGGTATGATTTCTGATCTTGGCGGATTTGTTGCTTCTACCTTCAAACGAGGAATAGATTTTATTCACATACCAACAACCTTGTTAGCTCAAGTAGACGCTGCTGTTGGAGGCAAAACAGGAGTAAACTTCGAAGGGTATAAAAATCAAATTGGCACTTTTTCCTTTCCAGAATTTACACTCATTGATACATCTTTTTTAGAAACACTACCTGAAAGAGAATACTTATCAGGGCTAGGAGAGGTAATTAAATATGGACTAATAGCTGAAGCTTCAATTATTGATTTGTTGCAAAGTGATAAAAGAGATGAAAACCTTTCAGAAATAATTAAAAAGTGTATTAAAATTAAGTCTGATATCGTAGAAAAGGATCCGTTAGAAAAAAATGAGAGAAAAAAACTCAATTTTGGACATACAGTTGGTCATGCAATAGAAACAGTAAAAAAAGGGGATTTATTGCATGGAGAAGCAATCGCTTATGGAATGCTATGTGAATCTTTCTTATCGTTTAAATTAGGTCTGTTAAGTGAAAATGAAGTATTAAAAATTGAAAAAATTATATATAGTTTTTTTGCTCCTATTAAACTTACTAGTGATGAGTTAATAGATTTGTATTCTATAATGAAACATGATAAGAAGAATTCTTTAAATGAGATTAATTTCAGCTTATTGGATAGTGTAGGGTCATGTTTAGTTAATCAAACAGTTAGCACTGAAAATATTCAGGAATCTTTAAATAAATATTTAGCATAGTATTATCACAGAATGAATATTAATGAAGTGACTATACCATCGTCAAAAAGTATTGCTAATCGCTTATTAGTGATAAATGCATTATTAAATAATCAATTAACTATTGAAAATTTATCTGATGCTGATGATACAACACTTTTAAGTCAAGCACTAACAGACTTGAAAAATGATGCTGTTGAACTCTATGTAGGAAATGCAGGCACAGCTTATCGATTTTTAACCGCTTATCTTGCTATATATCCGCAAGAGGTTTCTTTGTTTGGTAATGAAGATATGGAGAAAAGACCTATAGGCGAATTAGTTGATGCATTAAAAGATTTGGGAGCTTCTATAGAATACCTTAAGAATATAAACTATCCTCCGCTAAAATTTATGCCAACTCAATTAAATAATAGTAATTCCATTACATTGAGTGGTAAAGTAAGCTCACAATACCTCTCTGCACTAGTGATGATAGGTCCTTTTTTATCTTCAGGCTTAGAGATAATTATTGGAAATGAACTTAAATCGGAGTCATACCTTAAAATGACGATAGATTTAATGAATCAGTTGGGTTTTGAGGTTTCAATGAAAAGCAATAGAGTAGAAGTGAAGCCTTTTAAAACACTTCGTGTTAAAAATGTTCAGGTTGAAGTTGATTGGTCCTCTGCCTCTTATTGGTATAGTTTCCTTGCGTTTGGAACGGTTGGAGAAAAGCTTTTTCTAAAAGGTTTAAGATTAAAAAGCATTCAAGGAGATGCTGTAATAGCTAAGATTTATGAATCATTTGGTATTCAATCTCTTCAAAAAGAAAATGGGGTTTTAATAGAAAAGATAAATGCTCCAAGAATTGATGTTTTTGAGAATAACTTTTCTTCTACTCCAGATATAGTGCAAACAATTGCTGTTACATGTGTAGGTTTAAGAATAAAAGGAATTTTTACTGGTGTTTCACACCTTAAGTTTAAAGAAACAGATCGTTTAAAAGCTTTAAAAAATGAACTTACAAAGCTAGGGGCAAAGGTTATTATAAATAATGAAACACTAACCGTTTATCCTCCTCAAATAATACCTAATGGTTTAACTATTAATTCTTATCAAGATCATCGAATGGTGATGAGTTTTGCTGCACTTGAAAAACTAGGAATTCAAGTAGTATTTGATGATAAAAATGCAGTAAAAAAATCCTATCCTCAATTTTGGCAAGAGTTTGATAATCTTTTTAAAAAGAAGTAGAGGTTAATTGATCCATCGAAAAGTTAGATTTATTCTGGAACCTAATTCCTTTTTTGTCTTTGGTAATTGATGTTTCCAATAATGTTGAGTTTCTCCAGCCATGATTAAAAGTGAGCCATGAGCTAAAGGTAGTTTGATCGAAGAAGTTCCTCTTTGTATAGGCTTCAAGTGAAACATTCTTTCCGCTCCTAAACTTACTGATGCAATAATAGGATTAGCCCCTAATTCTTTTTCATTGTCTTGATGCCAGCCCATACTATCGGTTCCATCTCTATATAAATTAAGTAAACAAGAATTAAATGAAAACTTTGTGTGAGATTCAATCGATTGCTTTAAGCCTTTAATTTCTCTTGTAAAAGCTAAGGGAGAGTGAGTAACACCAGAGTAAGTATAAGGTTTTGAGCCGTACCAAGCTTTTAATCTTGGTTCACGTATTTCTTTACCAAATAGTTTTATTTCTCCTTGTTCCCAAGGAGTGTTTTCAATTAGATTAGTATACAAAAAATCCGCCTCCAACTTTTTAATAAATTCATCAATATAAAAAAGTTGGAGGCGGGGTTCGTCTTTATAAATACGATATTTTTCTAAATGCTTAATCTCTTTCTAGAACAACATAACCTTGTTGAGCCGGTAAGTCATCAGGTAATTCTAAGATATAAAAGTAAACACCACTAGGTAGCTTTTCAGTTTTGTCTCCTAATACCATTGAAGCAGTACTTGCTGATCCATCCCAATAATTAGAAGTATTGTTATAGTCAGTAGTTTCAAAAACTACGTTTCCATACCTATTAAATATTTGAATTTTATTACCTGGGAATAACTCTATGTTTTGGATTTCAAAGAAATCATTACTATTGTCGTTATTAGGTGATATAAAACCAGGAATTAACAAATCAACACCTACTAAAGCAAATGGATCTTCTATAAAATCATTATGGCCAACTGCTCTTGCTTGAACATCTGGTGAGCCAAAAGAAGCAGGACCAACAGTGTTAGTAGATACAAAATCTGAAGAAGGTTCCCATTGAGAAGTACTCTCTTGCCATTGGGCTACACTAAAGTAATCTCCATCACCACTAAAATAATGGATATTTACATCAGCTGGTTGTGAACCAGTAAAACGAGCAATGTTGTGATAAAAATCAGTATTTATATCAGATAATACTGAATTCTTAATAGTAACATCAAATGGACCTGAAGCACCATTAAAGGTAGTTCCAAAATCATTTGAAGCATCAATAGCTCTCAAACGAACTCCGTAAGCAGCAGTGTCAGTAGTTGTTGGTGTTACTTGAACGCCTCTATAGATATTGCTTAAAGTGATATCTCCTACGGGAAATAAATAAGGAGAAGTTGTATTCATTGCTCTAACAAAATACCCTCCAAGTGTATTACTATTTACATATCCTGTATTCCATAGAACTGCTGTTGGAGCTGGATTTTCAACATACATGTTATACTGATTTGTTTGTAATTCAGCATTTACTAAATCTAACGTGTCTAATACTCTGGCGTCAACGTTCATATTTTTTGTCGATTGACCAGATAATATCAAATCATGAAAATGAGTTTCATTTCCATTAATATTTTGATCAGATGTTCCAAAAAGGTAAACATCTCCGTCAGACGTTCCTGTAAAACCTGTGTTAGTTGAGTTATTAATCCAATCGTTTTGAACATGGATTGCTCCATAATTGTCTGCTATTCCAGTATTTGCAGATTGATAATCACCTTCAATATAAACGACACCTCCATTTCCAACATGAACAACTTCATCATCCACATAAAAAACAGTTTGTGCACTCAATGTTAATGCCACAAGTATAAAAAAACAAGTAAATAGTGTCTTCATTTTCGAATATATTGATCCTAAGTAAATATATTCAATAACATTCAATAATACAATTGAATAACAAAGAAAGTAATCAAGTGCTGATTGTTAATTCTGAGTATGCTAATAAATGATCATCAATTTCAGCTCTGTTTTCTTCAAAATAAATAGACGCTTGTATATGTTTTAAACCGTTGGTAATAATTAAATAAGGTACTTTTAGTGTCATGTTATAATTTGCTGCTTGAGCAAATACATCTTGTGAAAGAGGTACATGAGCCGCTTTACATTCAACCAATACAATTGGTTCTCCTAATTTGTTATAAACCAAAACATCAAATCGTTTATTAAGTTTATTAACTTTTATTTGTTTTTCAACAGCAATTAAATTTCTTGGATATCCTTTATCATTAATTAAATAATGAATAAAATGCTGACGAACCCACTCTTCAGGAGTTAAAAGGATTTCTTTGGCTCTTATATGGCATTGGATATAGTGTTTATCGGCCTTTTTTTTGATCGTAATAGGAAAATTAGGTAAATTAAGAGGAGGAAATATGTTGGTGCTTTCAGACAATTAAGAGCTTTTTGATCACGTAAAAATACAACAATTAACAATTAAACAAGTTTACCTAAGTAACCAACTGATTAACATTTAAATAAAATATGAAAACAAAACAAGATATAGTAAATAATTGGCTTCCAAGATATACAGGTCAACCAATAGAAGCTTTCGGTGAGTATATATTATTGACTAATTTCCAAAACTACGTAGATATTTTTGCGAAAAAAATGGGAGTAAAATCCAAAGGGAAAAAGAAAGCAATGCCTAATGCTACTGCTAACAATATTACAATTATAAATTTTGGTATGGGTAGCGCTAATGCTGCCTCAGTTATGGATTTATTGTCTGCAATTTCTCCAAAAGCTGTATTGTTTCTTGGAAAATGTGGAGGGCTCAAAAAGAAAAATAAATTAGGAGACATGGTTTTACCAATTGCTGCTATAAGAGGGGAAGGAACATCTAATGATTACTTTCCGCCTGAAGTTCCTGCATTACCATCGTTTAATTTGCAAAGAGCTGTTTCTCACTGTGTGAGGGAGCATGAGATGGATTATTGGACAGGAACAGTTTATACAACGAACAGAAGAGTATGGGAGCATGATGATATATTTAAAGAGTACCTTAAATCAATAAGGGCTATGGCTATTGATATGGAAACTGCAACCATTTTTAGCGTTGCTTTTGCTAATAAAATTCCTGTTGGAGCACTTTTGTTAGTTTCTGATCAACCTATGACTCCTGATGGAGTAAAAACAAGTAAAAGTGACAAGCAAATCACGGCTAATTATGTAGATCACCACATCCAAATAGGTATTGATGCTCTCAATGAGATCATGAAGGAAGGACATTCTGTGAGACACCTAAGGTTTCATTAATCAATAACTTATTAAAAGTCGTTGAAAACTAATTTATGCGTTCATCACCGAATCATGTAATTTAGTCTCAGAACGATAATTAGCATAAGTAAAATGGCAAAAACAAAGGCGAAAGAAACTCCCTTAATGAAGCAATATAACCAAATCAAGGGTAAACACCCTGATGCTTTGTTGTTATTTCGTGTGGGAGATTTTTATGAAACTTTTGGAGAAGATGCTGTTTGTGCGGCTAATGTTTTAGGTATTGTACTTACGAAAAGAAAAAACGGTTCAGCTTCGCATATAGAATTAGCAGGTTTTCCACACCATTCATTAAACACATATCTTCCAAAATTAGTACGAGCTGGTTATCGTGTAGCTATCTGTGATCAATTGGAAGATCCAAAAATGACTAAAACAATTGTCAAAAGAGGAGTCACAGAATTAGTAACTCCAGGTGTTACGCTCAATGATAATGTGTTAAATGTTAAAGAGAATAATTTTTTAGCTGCTGTTCATTTCGGTAAACGAACAATTGGTGTAGCCTTTTTAGATATTTCAACTGGGGAATTTCTTGTTGCACAAGGTTCCTCTGATTATATTGATAAACTATTACAAAGTCTTAAGCCAACTGAAGTTCTTTTTCTAAAAGGTAATCAATCAAAATTTACAGAGCTTTTTGGTAATAAGTTCTACTTTTTTCAGCTTGAAGATTGGGTATTTAGTCCAGACTTCTCTAAAGATATTTTACATCGCCAATTTAAGGTGAAATCACTTAAAGGGTTTGGAATTGATCAGCTTCAAGAAGCAACAATTGCTGCTGGTGTTGTATTACATTACCTATCTGAAACACAGCACGACAAAATAGCACACATAGCTAAAATATCCCGCATAGAAGAGGATAATTATGTTTGGCTCGATCGTTTTACCATAAGAAACCTAGAATTAGTTGGTTCTGCAAATCACGATGCAACCACATTAATAAATATTATAGATAAAACGGTTTCTCCAATGGGTGGGCGTCTACTTAAACGTTGGTTGTTGCTCCCTCTCAAAGAGTTAAAAGAGATCAATAGACGATTAGATACGGTTGAAGGTTTAGTAAATAATCGTGAAGTTCTTTATGGTTTAACTGAGCATTTAGGAAATATTTCAGATTTAGAGCGTTTGGTATCTAAGGTAGCAGTAGGTAAAATATCTCCTCGAGAAGTTATACAGCTTAAAAAGTCATTGGACGCTTTGCTTCCTGTTAAGGAATTAGCAAATCAATCAAGTATTGCTTCCTTAAAAAACTTGGCAAATCAACTAGATACGTGTGACAAGCTAAGAAATATAATAGAAATTCAAATAGAAGAAGATGCTCCAGTTCAGGTAAATAAAGGAGGGGTAATAAGGGAAGGAGTAAATAACGAGCTAGATGAATTAAGAAATATCTCTGGATCAGGTAAAGATATGTTGCTACAAATGCAACAACGAGAAAGTGAAGCAACAGGTATCCCGTCATTAAAAATCGCATATAACAATGTGTTCGGGTATTATATTGAAGTAAGAAATACACACAAAGACAAAGTACCAGATACTTGGATTAGAAAACAAACCCTTGTAAACGCAGAACGTTATATTACCGAAGAATTAAAAGAGTACGAGAGTAAAATATTAGGAGCTGAAGAAAAAATCCTTGAATTAGAATCTAGTTTATTTGAGGACTTAGTGTTAGGATTATCTGATTATACTATTACAATCCAACAAAATGCTCATATAGTTGCTCAAATTGATTGTTTAGCTTCTTTTGCTCAATTAGCAATTATTAATAAATACACCAAGCCAGTAGTTAATGATAGCTATAGTTTGTCAATTAAAGCCGGTAGACACCCAGTTATTGAAATGTGTTTACCAACAGAGGAAGAATACATTCCTAACGATGTTTATTTAGATAATGACAATCAACAAATAATTATGATTACTGGGCCTAATATGTCGGGTAAGTCTGCAATACTTCGTCAAACAGCTTTAATTGTTCTTTTAGCTCAAATGGGGAGTTTTGTGCCTGCTGATCAAGCAGAGATAGGAGTCGTAGATAAAATATTCACTAGAGTAGGAGCTTCTGATAATATTTCTAGTGGAGAGTCTACTTTTATGGTGGAAATGAATGAAACTGCTAGTATTCTTAATAATATATCTAATAGAAGTTTAATCCTTCTAGATGAAATTGGTAGAGGAACAAGCACATATGATGGAATATCGATTGCTTGGGCTATTGCAGAATATATCCATGAATATCCAAAAGGGAAGGCAAAAACATTATTTGCTACGCATTATCATGAACTCAATGAAATGTGTACGCAATTCCCTCGAATCAAAAACTTTAATGTTTCTGTTAAGGAAATGGATAAAAAAGTAATATTTATGCGAAAGCTAATCGAGGGAGGAAGTGAGCATAGTTTTGGTATACATGTAGCTAAAATGGCAGGAATGCCAGGTTTTGTTATTGATAAAGCAGAAGAGATTTTAGCTAGATTAGAAACCTCACATGGAAATCAGGAAAATAACCCTAAAAAGAAAATGCAAAAGCAGGTTGAGCAGGAAATGCAGCTTAGCTTCTTTCAGTTAGATGACCCAATTCTAGAAGACATCCGCGAAGAAATTCGATCCACTGATATTGATACTTTAACACCTGTTGAAGCACTTATGAAGTTAAATGCAATTAAGAAAAGGTTAGGTAAATAATATATATCAGAACGAGTAGTATTAGTTAGAAGTGTTAATATTTTAACTTCTGCTAATAGGCATGGAAGTGAAAAAATTACTATATTAAATATTATTTATTAGAAAAAATATTCGAATCCTATGAAAAAAATAATACTTTCTTCATTGATTTTCCTTAGTATTGGAGGTTTTTCTCAAGAAAAAGTAACTGTTAGCAATGGAAAAGTAACGGTTTCCAAATCATTAACTGATAGAACCAATACTTTAGCACCTCAAAATACCATCTACAGGAAATCTATAAATTCAAATCATCCTGTAAATCATAGATGTGGTTCACCAGAGCATGAACAAGCCTTATTAGCAGATCCTGTAATGCAAGCTGCTCGTGAAAGTGCAGAGCAATTGACAATGCAGCTAGCTGCTAACCCAACAGGGGTAAGAACTGTTTACTCTATTCCAGTTGTGTTTCATGTTATTCATAAAGGAGAGCCTGTAGGTACTGGAACAAATATTTCAGACGCTCAAATTCAAAGTGCTATTGATGCCTTAAATAGAGATTATAGAAGAACAAATGCTGATGGAGGTATCGCATTAGGTGCTGGTCCAGCAGATTATGAAATTAATTTTTGTTTAGCTCAGTTCAATCCTTCTGGTCAACCTACATCTGGTATTACTAGAACTGATGGAGGAACGATATCTGGTAGTTATGATGCGAATGGAATAACAAGCTCAAACGAACTTAACATTAAAGCTGCTACAGGATGGGATCCTTCAGAGTACCTTAATGTTTGGGTTGTAAGTGAAATTGATAATAATGGAGCAGATGTTGCAGATCCAAACGCTTTTCCTCCTAATGGATTTTCTGGAGGAACATTAGGATATGCTTACTTACCTACAAATCCTATTTCTTTTATTTCTGATAGAGATGGTATTGTTATACTAAATTGTACGGTAGGAAATGACCCCAATCAAACACAAGGATATCGCCTATGGTTTGCCACTTTAACGAATAGAGCGCTTACGCATGAAGTAGGACATTACCTTGGTTTGCCACATACATTTTCTGATCAATCACCAAGTACTTGTAGTGATGGAGATAACATTGCGGATACTCCACCAGCTGCTCAAGGAAGTACTTGTAGTACACCAACTTGTCCAGGTGCAATTGTAGAAAATTACATGGATTATGTTTCTGAAACCTGTCAAAATATGTTTACCCTTGGACAAAAGAACGTAATGCAAGCTGTTTTAGGAGGTGTTAGGAATGATTTAACTACCACAGTAAATACCTGCTCTCCACCAGTGCTAACAGCAGATTTTTCTGGAACTCCAACAACTGTAGTTGTTGGAAATAGTGTGAATTTCACAGACTTATCCACTGGAAACCCAACTTCATGGAACTGGAGTTTTGGAGGTGGAGGTACACCAAACACATCAACACTTCAAAATCCAACAATTACTTACAGTTCAGTTGGAATGTATGATGTAACATTGATAGTAGGAGATGGTAGTGGATTCGATACAATTACTAAAACAAATTATATTAATGTGGTTAATCAGCCAACTTCAACTGGATGTGATACGTTAACGAACTTGCTAACTAGTGATAATTTATCTTATTTTGAAGATCCTAATACTTGGGGCTACATACCCGGTCATGAAGGTGGGTTGTTAAAGGCCTATGCGGAACCGTTTAATGCACCAGTAGCAACTACTGTTCAGCGAGTAGCATTGTACTTGTTCCAAACGTATGCAGGTTCACCAAACTCAACGATAGACATTAATGTATACAGTGATAACTCAAGCGAGCCAGGAACAATTTTAGGGTCTCAAACTGTTTCAATTTCATCGTTAACAGCTGGTTTTTTTAATACGATTCAATTTGATAACCCAGTTTCTGTGTCAGGTGATTACTGGGTTGGAGTTGAACTTGATTACTCAAACGGTGATACTGTAGTTATTGGCGCAGCAGCAAACAGAACAGGGACAAATTCTTCTACTTATATTCAAGACAATGCAGATAACTGGGGGGATTTCTACACGAATCTTGGACTTCCAACTTCCTTAGGAATGTATGTGCTTACATCAGCGTCAGCACCTAATATTTCATTTACTGAATCCGCAACGATGATTCCAACTGGAGGAACTATAACATACGATGGTTCGGCATCAACTAATTATAGCTTGTTAACTTGGTATTTTCAAGGAGGAACTCCAGATACAGCTTATAATATATCTGAGACGGTTACTTATAATAACCCAGGAACCTTTAACGTTAGACTATGTATGTTTGGAGGGTGTTATGTTGATTGTTTAGATAAACAAATTACGGTATCTAATACAACTGAACTTTATGATAATCTATTTGATAAAAACATAGCTGTATATCCAAATCCAGCAAATAGTGAGTTAAATATTCAGTTTTCAGAGGAACTTAAAGGAATTTTTACGCTATCAATATTGAATATTGAAGGTAAACTAATCAACTCGCAACAAGTAATTACAGATGAAAACCGCTCTGCTAAGTTTGACGTGAGTGATTACAAAAAAGGGGTTTATCATTTAAGAATGGAAGGCCAAGACCATACATTAACAAAGAAGATAATTATTCAATAAATAGCTTTTAAAATAACTAAATTTAAAAAGGTGTTACTCAATATGTAACACCTTTTTTTGTTTTCCAATGAACGTTTAATAAATTGAAGTGTACTTACTATTGAAACAAGATTTAAAATGAATAGAATACTATTAATAGGAGTGATTTTTCTAATGAATTTTTCTTTGTTAGCACAAGATATTCGTGTAAATAGAGCCTCAACACCTAAAGTGAGTGAAAGTAAACAATATGCTCAAGATGCAGAAGTAAGCGAAGAGGCTATTCTTCAAGTACAAATGCAGAAAGTAAAGCAGCTTTTTGTTTTAAATCCTAATACTAAGGATTATCAAATAAATGAAACCTATGCAGATGATGCTTTATTAAGAGAAAATGCTTTCGCTCTACTATATTATAATTATTTGAAAAGTGACCCAGCACAAAAAGATTATGTATCGCTTATAGGAGCTTATCAGCTTTATCCTCAAAGCAAAGAGTTGACTTTTGAGATGATTAAATATTATGAGAAAACAAACCAATTAAGCTTAAAAAAATCATTAGTAGCTAATTATGGAATAAACCTCTCACTTCAAGAGTATGGGCATAACTTATTACAATCTGTAGAGAAGAATGGAATATTAGTCACTTATGGAGTTAAAGATTCTTACAGTGTGTGGTATAATCAAGAGGTTAAGAAAATTAGAACAGATGTAAATGTCATTAACTACGATTTATTACGTGATGATGAGTACAGAAGCACTATCAAAAAACGATACAATCTACAGCTTAATACATCTTACATGAGTGGTGTATTACTTTTAAAAGATATAGGAATAAAGAATAGTGAGAAACCTATCTTTTATTCAGCTTCAATATCTAAGCTTCTTCTTAAGGAATTGCAAGGGCAACTTTATCCAACTGGGCTAGCGTTTAAATTTAGTAGTATCCCTCTAAATGATAGGTTGATCCAAGAAAACTGGATGAAATTTCAATTAACGACCCCGACTTCTAAACAAGAGAAAGAATTAAAAATGAACTATATTCTTCCTTTATATTGGATGGCAAAAAATTCTAAAAAACTTGATGACAGAGAAAAATTAAAAGCAACAGCTCTTAAAATAGGAGGGCTAAATGGTAAAAAACAACAGGTACAACAAGTATTCCAAAATCTTTAATGTATGAGTTATTACCAAGATTTAGCGGATAACGAATTAATGAAACTTGTTGCAAAGCAAGATGAAAGGGCGTTTTCTATTCTTTATGACCGATATAATGTGCTATTAATAAACTATTTCTATAAAATGTTATGGCAAGATAGAGAAAAAGCACAAGATTTTATGCAGGACTTTTTTGCTAAACTTATTGAAAAGCCAAAGCTCTATGATCCTTCTAGAAATTTTAAAACCTGGATGTATAGTGTGGCAAATAACATGTGTAAAAATGAATACAGAAAACAAGCCAATAGATCGAATACTTCTTATGGGTTAAATGAACAAACCCAAGTGGCAGATAAACAATTTGACATGGAAAAGAAAACAGATGAACAAGTATTTAAAGAAAAATTAAACGAGGAGCTAGATAAGCTTGATGAAAAACAAAAATCAACCTTTGTATTAAGGTATTTTGAAGAATTATCTGTTAAAGAGATAGCAAAAACACTAAACTGCTCTGAGGGAACGGTTAAATCAAGAATCTTCTACACGTTAAAAAAGCTCTCTGAATCACTTAAAGAATACAGTCCTCAATTAATGCAAATCTTTTTAGGACTCTTTTTATTATAATAATTATTGCACGTTAATATGGATCAAGAATACACATATCAACCAGAAGACATGGAAGAACTCTTATTAAATAAATCTTTTAAAGAGTTACTGCCAGAGGAGAAAAAGTTCGTTTTAAATCATTTAGAAAGCGAGGTGGCTTATAATCAAATGAGAGATACGTTATTGGCTATCAAGAAAACAGCTGATCAAGACAATCTAATTACTCCTGAAACCCATGTAAAGCATGACTTATTAGCTTTATTAGATAAAAAGAAAAAAAGAGGAGTTTGGTTTACTCTTAATGGAGTTTGGGCGTTTCTATTCCCTCAAGATGAAACATGGTATCGTAAACCAGCTTTTCAATTTGCTTCTTTAGCACTTTTAGTAACTATTGGCTTTTTAGGGGGTAAGCAGTTACTTATTAAAGATGAAGTAGGAAACTTAGCTTACAACCCAAGGAATAATAGAGGTGAAGAAAGTAAACCTTTAGTGGAAAATATTAATGGTCTAAATGAACAGAAAGAAACTACAGAGACACTACAGCCAGTTACTGCAGAAGGTAATTCGAAACAAAAAGAATTAATCGAAAAAAATGACTTTCAAACTAATTCACTAGATGGAGATAGAATAGAGGAGGAGCAACTAGTAGACGATAAGATTTCCGATGAAGAATTGTCATTAGCGGATGATTATACAGTAAATGCTGAAGTTCAATCATCACCATTAAATAATAAATTTGAATCAATTGATAAAGAATCTTCTAACGATATGCTTTTCGAAGATATAGCGGTAAGTAAAGAGTCAGAAAACATAGAGGTAGGCAATAACAGCGGTAGAAGAAAGACTAATGACTTTGGAAGCGATAAAGTTTCTAAAAAAACAAGTAATGATGGAATTAGCTCACTACTGATGGACTCCGTTTCTTTTAATGGGAATCTTATAGATATAGATCAGTCTTCTGTAACTATGGATAGTGATGGAGAAGATGATGTATACAATAAGGATAAAAAAACATCAGGATCACTAGCTAGCGATAATCAGGTTATTGATTTATTGTTTACTACTTTATAGAGTTTTATTTGATATTATTATATTCGTAGAATTAAAATTCATACAATGGAAGAAGCTTTAGCAGTGTTAGGTTTACCTTTTTTACTAATAACAATAGTAGTTGCAATTGTTGTTAATGTACTATATCTATTAAATCTACAAAATACATTAAAAGCGGTAACTGATAAAAATAGAAAAATGCCACCAGTTAATGTGTGGTTATTACTTATTCCTATTTTCTCTAATATTTATATGTTTTTTGTAGTTAATTGGATCGGAGAGTCTTTACGAGCAGAGTTTGATGATAGAGGTATCCAGTGTTCAGAGAAAAAGCCAGGCTATGGTGTTGGGCTAGCTATGGCGATTTGTTCGATAGCTTCAATATTGATCTCTTTTGCAGGGATAGCTTCCTTTGTTTTGTTTATTATATACTGGGTTAAAACTCACAATTGGAAAATCGAACTACAAAACAACTCTGGTACAAATATTCTAGATGACCAATTTGTACTAGATTAATAGTTATATTTTATAATAGTTTAAAGCGAGATAGGTAAATCTATTTCGCTTTTTTTTACCTCCAATTAAACTTCTCGCCATTGTAGTTTAGTTGCCTTTTACTATCATTATATACAGTAATGCCAATAACTTTTAACTGATCACTGTTAACTAATTGACACAATGCATCAGCAGAATTTTTTAGCCAGCTTGATAAATTGGTAGACGGTAATTTAGAATACCCTCCCAAAGCTTCTATTTTCTGGAAAAAAGACCAACTCTTATCAATTATTTCATTAGTCAAATAGTTAAGGTAATAAGAACCTTCAGGAGCATTAGAAATCCAATGGATATTACTTTCTTCTTTGAGCATATGTTGGATGTTATCACTTAATCTAAAACTATTAATACTGTCCGATTGATCAAAAGAAGGTATCGTTAATTCGTCAACTCCCCCGATAGCACCAGCCATAGCAGATATGGAACCTCTTAATAAGTTATTTTCAACATCTTCATCCGACCAAAACAATTGAGATACAGTACCAATAATAGCTATTTCACTTACTAAATCATACTCGCTAAATATACTGCTAGCCATATGACGAAGAGTATTGATTTTAGCAGTTTCAACAAAGTAATCATGCCCTAAAGAAACTTCAAAAATAATTTTAGAAGCTATTTTACTTCCAAATCTTCCTAAATATTCGTTCACTTGAGCGAGTCCAAGCCCTATCTGTAAAGTACTATTAGCACCTTTATTAAGCCATTGGTTACTATCAATCCAAAGACATTTGAGTTTGGTTTCGTTTAATTCATTTACTAATAAGTCTAAATCTTCTACTGTAGGTTCGGATAAATATGTAATACTACCAGATAGTGTTTTAAAGTCTATATTTTTATTTAAGCAATAGTTTTTTAATTCACTGGTTAGTGATAATGCACCATTTGTGCGAAAATGTATTGTTATTATATCTATAAGGATACCTTCTAAAAGAACCTCTAAAGAGGTTACATCTCCAATAAATGTAATTGAGTTAGCTCCATTTTCTAGAGCTTTTAAAGCAAGTTTATTGGCTTCTGTATCTGATGTTACAGTAATCGTTCTATTAATTAACCAACCCTCACTAGTTTTTAATGAAGCATAGTTAGTTATAGCCTCTTTATCAATATGTGGTGTAACTTTAATACCTTCCCAATTGATAGAAGTGATGTCGTCAATAGATTTACCCTTTAAATCTTTTATGATTTTTTCTTCCCAAGCTTGGAAGCTTGTGTTTTGAAAATCTGTAAATGTAAGTTTGCTGGTACTCATACTACAAATATAATCATCGTTTGCTTATTATATATTTAAAGATTAAAACACTAAAAAAATGTTAAAAACAGCATCATGTGAATAAAAGTTGTTTTAATAATAAACTATATATAGCAAAACAGCGTATATTAGGAATGTTAATCAATAAAATTAAATTAAAATGAAAAAAATAGCATTATTAGGTTTATTTGCTTTTGTATTAGGTACGTTCACTTTTGCAGGTGTTAATCAGGTAGAAGTTATTAAAACAGAACTTGCTGCTGATGATAATTGTGACAAATGTGGGAAAGAGAAATGTGACGATAAATGCAAAGACGCTAAGAAAGGAGACAAGAAGAAATGTAAAAAAGGAAAAAAAGGGTGTTGCAAGAAAAAGTCTGAAGGTACAGCTGATGTAAAAGCTGAAATGGAGAAAACAGCAACTACTAAAGAGACAACTAAAAAATGTTGTAAGTCTAAAAAGTCTTGTGCGAAAGCTAAGGCTGGAGCTTAATAAACCAATTCATATATTTTCAAAGCCTCCTTTTTAAGGGGGCTTTGTTGTTTTATAGCAAAAAGAGAAGATCCTTTTAAGTCATTTTTCTTTAACACTTTTTAACGCATGATCATGTAATTTTTTTCGATTCTCACGTTAATTTTAATGTAAGGTCATCAGACTGGTACAAATAACTAAAGAAGAAAAAAATTATATAACCATGAAAACAAAACAAGTATTAACCAATTTAACATTAGTGTTAGCAGGAGGATTGGTTGTTGTAGGTGGCAATCAGTTTTTCAAGGAAGATAAAAAAATTGTTGAACGAACTGTTATTCAACAGCCCAAAGCAAAATTAGTGAATTATGATGGTGAGACCATAGCTGGTGCTTTGGATTTCACAACTGCTTCTCAAGCTTCATTAAATAGTGTAGTACATATTACAACAGAAGCTACTCAAAAATATCGATCAGAAGAAGAGGCGTTTTTAGAACAATTCTTTGGTGGACGATCAGCTCCTCGAGTTCAAAGAGGTTCAGGATCTGGTGTTATTCTTTCACAAAGTGGATATATCGTTACAAATAACCATGTGATTGATGGATCTGATAAGGTAGAAGTAACTCTTAATGATAATCGTAAATATGAAGCTAAAATTATAGGAACTGACCCAGGAACTGATTTAGCGGTAATTAAAATTGATGAAAAAGACTTGCAAGCTATTGAATTAGGTAATTCGGATGAAGTAGAGGTAGGTGAGTGGGTGTTAGCTGTAGGTAACCCTTTTAATTTAACTAGCACAGTTACGGCTGGTATTGTTAGCGCCAAAGCAAGAAGTATCAATATTATGGAAAGAAGTAGAGATAAGGAAATCTTTCCTATTGAATCTTTTATTCAAACTGATGCAGCTGTTAATCCAGGAAACAGTGGAGGTGCACTTGTCAATACAAATGGAGAACTAGTAGGAATCAATACTGCAATTGCTTCGCGAACTGGTTCGTATGCGGGGTATTCATTCGCTGTGCCTGTAAATCTTATGAAAAAAGTAACAGGTGACTTAATTAAGCATGGTGTAGTACAACGAGCTTTTATTGGTGTAAATATATTAGAGCTCAATCAGGATGTTGCTAACGAGCTTCAAGTAACTCAAACAGAAGGTGTTTACGTTTCAGGTTTAATGCAAGATGGAGCAGCTGAAAATGCAGGAATAAGAGAAGGAGATGTAATTATAAGCATAAACAATGTTGAGGTAAAATCTGTTCCAGCCTTACAAGAGCAGGTAGGTAAACATCAACCAGGTGATAAAGTTTCGGTAGGTCTTTACAGAAAAGATGAGTTTAAAACACTTCCAGTGACTTTAAAAAATATAGAAGGAACTACGGATGTCATAGAAAGAAAAGAGTTAGCTTCTTCTGAACTTGGTGCAAGATTAAAAGAAGTCTCTTCAAGTGATAAAAGTAAATTGAAAATTGACTACGGGGTTAAACTAGATAAACTCTCTAAAGGTAAATTAAGTGACTTAGGCTTCGAAGAAGGTTTTATCATTACGCATATTGATGGTAAAAAAGTAGAAAAACCCGAAGAAGTTGAAAATAAATTAAAAAATACAAAGGGAAAAGAAGTTATCATCAAAGGGGTTCAACCTAATGGTGTAAGAGTTATGTATCAAATTAGTATGTGATTTTTTCATAGGATTAGTTTTTAGGTTAGTAAATAATAGTAATCACATGCTAAAATTAAAGGGAGTCGGAAGACTCCCTTTTTTATTAGTAAACATAAATCTAATTGTTAGGTAGTTACATGAAATGATTACTCTTTCCACACAAAAACATGAATATTTTAAAGTTTTAATTTGTTGTAAATCATTTTTTTATTAAATTTTTTTAAAAAAATAACAAACATTTTAATCTGCGAATAAAATCATTTTCTACCTTTCCCCTGTCTTACGTCAGTTCGTAAGCACAAGTAATTAAAAATTAAACATATAAGTTGAAAAACATCACATTGTAAAACAAACAATGAAAAGAAGAGTAATTAAAGAATATAATAATTTGCCTGTTGAGGTTAAACAGGCTATTAGTGTAGATTTTCCAGAGGGAATTGAAGATGCTTTAACATCGATGATAGATATTAAAGGAAAATATTTTCAAGGGATGACATTTGAATTTGAGGATGTTATTTACCTCGTTAAATATACAGACGATTCTAAATTCCTTTACGGTGAGGATGATGATGACGATGAAGATGACAATGACGACACCGAAGATGTAGGTGAAGAGGCTTGGATCGAAGAGGATTACTAGTATTAGTTTATTTTTGAATTGAAAAAAATCGAAATTATCTCACCAGCGACTTTTGAAGCTCAAAATCACTGGTATGAAAAATCACTAAATGCTACCATTCACCCAATGGTTAGCTACTTTCTTAATTTAAGCAAAGAACGAATTGTTAAACGTTATTGCCACCTAAATCCTCAAGTTAGTGCAGACTATCTGATGGATGTGCTCAGCTATAACCCGAAACATTATCATCTTTCTGGAGCAGACCTTTTTCACGTAACTACCGAACTAGGAAACCGTCATATGGTTGTCGTAGAAAATAATTCGTGTCCATCTGGTCAAAAAAGTATGCCCTTACTTAATGAATTTGATGAGCAAGGGGGATACAAGAGGTTTATGGAATTAAGCATAAAGCCTTTACTTAAGGGAAGTAAAAAGAAAGGTGTTTCAGCAGTAATCTATGATAAGAACTATATGGAAGCCTCTGGTTATGCTCATGCTATGGCAGATATGCTTAACCAAGAAGTTTTACTTATTCCTTATTATCATGGAAAGGATAATAGTCACATAAAAGTAGATGAGGAAGGAATTCATGTGTTTCATAATGAAAAGTGGGAAAAATTAACAGTTGCTTTTCGTTACCTAACTCAAAAGCCTTGGAATAGATTACCTATACAATCTAAGACTTTAATTGTAAACCCAACAGTAGTTTGTTTAGCTGGAGGTAGAAATAAATTGATGGCTTCAAAAGCTTATTCATTTTATAATGCTGAACTGCAACAAGCAAACCTTAAAATTATGACTCCTCAAACCATTTGGGATGTTAATAAAAATGAAATTCCATTATGGATTTCTAAAATGGGTGGGAAAGCAGTTGTTAAAAACCCATACAGCAATGCAGGTCAGGGTGTTTATACCATTGTTAATGAGAAGGAACTAGCAGATTTTATGAACTTAGAGTTCGACTATGATAAATTTATTGTACAAAGTCTGGTGGGGAATTATAATTGGAGTTCTACTACTGCTGAAGGGAAATTCTATCATATTGGAACTGTCCCGAATGCTAAAGGATACTCGTATGCTATGGATTTTCGTATGATGATTCACGCAACTCCAGAAGGGTACAAGCCTTTATCAATTTACTCAAGAAGAGCACTATCACCGCTAAAAGATACTTTAGAAGAAGGTAAATCATCTTGGGATGTACTAGGAACTAATCTTTCTATAAAAAATGAGGACGGTAGCTGGGGTTCAGATACGTCTCGACTAATGTTAATGGAACGAAAAGAGTTTAACCGCCTAGGGGTAGGGCTAGATGACCTTATAGAGGCATATATTCAAACAGTACTTTCATCTGTAGCAATTGATAAAGTGGCAGTGCAACTCATCGGTACAAAAGGGAAATTAAAAAAGAAATTATTTAAGTCTCTTAACGATGATGACTCTCTCATTAACGAAATAATGGAACAATGATTTCTCAAATGAATGATATTGCTATAATCAAAGAATTACACCTTCCTTCATTTCCAAAGGGAGTTGTATCTTATCGTTGGTTACATATTGTTTCGAACGGAATTGGTCAGCCGATTTTAGTCCCGATCATGGTTGCTAAAGGAGAGAAAGATGGACCTACTGTAGGTTTAACAGCCGTAGTACATGGAAACGAACTTAACGGTATGTCTGTTATTCAGCGTTTTTTTAATTCCGTTGAATTAGAGAAACTATCAGGAACTGTGGTAGGTATACCAGTTGTAAATGTACCATCGCTATTAGTAGGAGAAAGACGTTTTACAGACGGACAAGATCTCAATAGAATAATGCCAGGAAAGCGAAATGGAAATACCAGTGATGTATATGCTCATCGAGTAGTTCAACGAATGATTGCAAAATTCGATTATTTATTGGATTTACATACCGCTAGTTTTGGTCGTGTAAACTCGTACTACATTCGAGCGGATTTAAGCTCAAAAATAGCTTACGATTTAGCACGTATTCAAAATCCTCAAATTATTTTAAATGCTCCACCAGCCGATGGAACTTTAAGAGGTGCAGCTGCTGATTTAGGAATACAATCAATTACTATCGAAGTTGGAGACCCTGATCGTTTTCAAAAAGGAATGATTCGATCTGGTTTAACTGGAGTTTTTAATACCCTTTCTTTCTTGAAGATGTATACGAACGAAATCAAACATGATGATGAAGAACCTGTAGTTTGTGATAAGTCTTATTGGATTTATACAGCATCAGGAGGAGTGTTACAAATTCACGTTGGATTAGTTGAAGAAGTAAAAAAAGGACAGTTAATTGCAACTTTACGCGATGTCTTCGGTAGAACAGTAGAAGAATATTTAGCCCCAGAGAATGGGATAGTCATAGGTAAAAGTGTAAACCCTATTGCTCAAACTGGAAGTCGTATTATTCATTTAGGTATTATGTAAACACTTGTTTCTTACGTGAGATGTATTTGAGGAAATACATCACTAAAAGCCCACCGAGCTTGAGGTAAATACATGATCGGGAACAAAAAATACATAAACTTAAAAATGAATAAAAAATGAAAACGATATTAACAACTATCACGTTACTTTTGGGAACAGTAATGTTCGGACAAACACAAACAATTAAGGCTTTCTTCGAAGGATATGATGCAGAAGAAAAAATATACTCTTTCAAAGATGCTTCCGGGGATTACTACGAATTCACATTAGTTGATAAAGATGTAGTTAAAACCTACGATCTAACTTCTTCTAAACAAGAAGGGAAGGCGTTTGTTGTAACCTATACTACTGTAGAAAAAGAAGACGAAGAAGGATATCCTTACGAAGAACTTTCAATTTCAAAATTACAACCAACAACTTTGGTTGCTGATGATGAAGACGAAGAGTACGAGGATTAATTCCTAACCAGTAACCTTAAAAGTGACTTTCTTATTCAATAGATTTTTTTAAAATTATTAGCCTAATTGATTTGATTGATTTATCAAAATGATAAAAAATATTTATCTTGATAAGAGATTCTAATTATTAGGTATCCTTTAGGATTAAATGAGGAAAGTCACTTTTTAATTAAATAAATGAAAGTTAAAGCAAAGCTAATCGTATCTAAAGAAGATAAATTCCTTGTGCTTAAAAAGAAAGGAGATAAATGTAAGTATGGTTTCCTTGGTGGAAACGTAAAGAAAACAGAATCTCCCAAAAGAGGAGCACTAAGAGAGGCTTTTGAAGAAGGTGGAGTAGTAGTAGATAACAAACATGTTCATTTTTTGATATCTGTTATCGAACGTCATAAGAAGGAGTATTATACAACACATTATTTTATAACTTCTTCCGTAGAAACATTTAAGCTTGGCGAACCTCATAAATTTGATGACATTCTTTGGTTAAGTAAAAACCAAATCGAAAATTATATTGGAAAACAAGATTGTGAAGTATTATATTTTCTTACTAACACATCAGATTATAAATCCATTAATAAATGGTAAACAACTTAATAATAAATGAAATTTCACTTATCTGTTCCTTGTAGAGATATATCTCAAACAAGGGAGTTTTACGAAAAAGAATTAGGTTTTTCTGTTGGGAGAAATGCTTACTCTTGGTTTGATTTAGATATCTATGGTAATCAAATCACCTTTACACATGATGAAAATTATCGTATAACCGCTAGAAATTATACGTTTGATGAAACTGTGTTACCAACATTTCACTTTGGAGTTGTTTTAGAAAAAACAGAATGGAACATACTCTTAGAGAAATATAAAAGCAAAGATTTTTTCGCTATTGCAACTACACAGTTTTTAGAAGATAAAACAGGACACCACCAATCATTTTTTATTAATGATCCAAATGGTTATTTTATAGAATTCAAAACATTTTTAAAAGAAAATGAAGTTTTTGCTACTGATGCAGAAAATTCACAACTAAATTATGGCTAAAGCTATTAGATAATTATGAAGAATAAATACATCGACTTAATTGACCAAACCTTTCACTTTCCTCAAGAGGAATTTGAACTAGATGACCAAGCAAACCTAAAGTTCCATGGTATTGATCTTACAGCATTAATCGAAGAGTATGGAACTCCTTTAAAATTCACTTATTTGCCCAAAATTTCTCATAACATTCAAAGGGCTAAAGGATGGTTTAAAAACGCTATAGAAGAAACAGATTATAAAGGGAAATATCATTATTGTTATTGTACAAAAAGCTCTCACTTCAAACACGTACTTGATGAAGCTTTAAGAAATGATATTCATATTGAAACATCTTCTGCTTTTGATATTAACATTGTAAAAAAGCTAAAAACAGAAGGGAAAATCACAAACGATACCTTTGTGATTTGTAACGGGTTTAAAAGAGATCAATACGTTACAAATATTGCAAACCTAATTAACGAAGGACATAAAAATTGTATTCCAATTATCGATAACTACGAAGAAATTCATTTGCTTAATGAGCAAATTGATGGGAAATATAAAATAGGTATTCGTATTGCATCTGAAGAAGAACCCAAATTTGAGTTTTACACCAGCAGATTAGGTATTGGGTATAAAAACATAGTACCCTTTTACAAAAAAGAAATTCAAGAAATGAAGAACGTAGAAGTTAAAATGCTTCATTTCTTTATCAATACAGGAATTAAAGATACAGCATACTACTGGAATGAGCTTCATAAGTGTTTACGTGTATACGTTGAGCTAAAAAAAGCTTGTCCATCTGTTGATAGTCTTAACATAGGAGGAGGATTCCCAATAAAAAATTCACTGGGCTTTGAGTACGATTATGCTTACATGATTTCTGAAATCGTTTCACAAATTAAAACAGTTTGCGAAGAAGCGGGTGTTCCTGAACCGCATTTGTTTACCGAGTTTGGATCATTCACAGTAGGTGAGAGTGGAGGTGCTATTTACAAAGTGCTTTACCAAAAGCAACAAAACGATCGTGAAAAGTGGAACATGATTAATTCATCATTTATTACTACACTTCCTGATTCTTGGGCAATCAATAAGCGATTTGTTATGCTTCCTATTAATCAATGGGATAAAGACTATGAACGTGTGCTTTTAGGTGGTTTAACATGTGATAGTGACGATTACTACAACAGTGAGCAACACATCAATGCTATTTATTTACCTAAATATTCAAAAGCAAAACCATTATATATTGGCTTTTTTAATGTGGGAGCATACCAAGAAACCATTGGAGGATACGGAGGTTTACAACACTGTTTGATACCACACCCAAAGCATATTTTGATACAGAGAAATGAAAAGGGAGAAATAGAAACAAAATTATTTCGTCCACAACAATCAGCAGAAGATTTTTTAGATAAATTAGGATATTAATTAAAACAAAAATGAGTAAAAAAACATACGCAGGTATTCCAGCAGAATTTGCTAGAGAAGAAACGTCAAAGGTAGTATTACTTCCTGTTCCCTATGATGGAACTAGTACTTGGGTAAAAGGATCTGATAAAGGACCAGAGGCCTTTTTAGATGCTTCAGAAAATATGGAGTTGTACGATATTGAAACAAACTCCGAGCCGTATAAAAATGGAGTGTTTTTAAGTGATCCAATCACCGAAAATCAATCGCCAGAAAAAATGGTTGAAGCTGTTTATAAAACAACTAAAAACTACCTTTCAAGAGGTAAGTTTGTAACTATTTTTGGAGGTGAACACTCAATATCTATAGGTTCAATCCGTGCGTTTAATGAATCATTTGATAATCTTACCGTATTACAAATTGATGCGCACGCTGATCTTCGTAAAGAATACGAAGGAAGTACATGTAACCATGCATGTGCTATGTATGAAGCTAACCAAAATTGTAACCTTGTACAAGTAGGAATTCGTAGCATGGATATTAGTGAAACCCGTGTAATGAATCAAGAACAGGTATTCTTTGCTCATGAGATGGCTGAAGATGATTATTGGATTGATCAAGTAATAGATTGCTTAACAGATAACGTCTATATTACTATTGATTTAGATGGATTTGACCCTTCAATATTGCCTTCAACAGGAACGCCTGAGCCTGGTGGTTTACAGTGGTATGAAACATTAGAATTATTAAGAAGGGTAAATGAAGAAAAAAATGTTGTTGGATTTGATATTGTAGAACTATGTCCAAATCCTAACGAAAAATCTTCTGATTTTTTAGCAGCAAAATTATACTACAAATTGCTAGCGTATAAGTTCAAAGAAGAAGAATCATCAGAAGAATTTGAATCTGAAGAAACATCTACTACCCGAAAAGCAAACTTCGAGGAAGATGACTATTAATGAGTAGCAAACAAACTATACAGGCGATCGCTGTCCATTTAGGAGAGCGATTAGACCTCTCTCAAATCAGAAAGAACAACAAACAAGGGTTGTTAAGGAGAGAGCAGTCTTTTTTACTATATAAACTAGCAGAAGATAACTTTCTATACATCAAAGACTATGGAAGTGTTGTTTTTATGGGAGTTGAGGATGCTTTTGCTTCTTCTATGAAAGCTTATTTGGGTAAAGTCCCTAAAATAAGGCCTTCAAACAACGAAAAGTATGAGGTAGACATAAATGCTGATAAAGCAGTTAAGGTAGACTTTAATAAAATCACGTTAACTCGTCTAGATCAAGATTTAGCTCACGTAGTGATGTTGCATCTAGCTCAATCAGTAGCTTTAGAGTATTATAACTCTCTCTCTTTTGATTTGTTAGAAGATACTAGAAAATACGGTAATCAATTAGAAGAAAAAGGAACTATTAGCTTATCTAGAAAAAAAATGCAAAAGGTAATTGGTAAAACAATGAACCTTAAAAATAGAATAGCTGAAAACCTTTTTATTTTTGATACTCCACAAGTTGCCTGGAAAAATGAACAGTTAGCTGATTTAGATAAGCAATTAATTGAGGAGTTAGACATGAAAGATAGACACTATGCCCTTCAGCATAACCTTGATACAGTTAAAGAAAACCTCGATTTATTTAAAGATTTATTACAACACAACCATAGTAGTTTGTTGGAATGGATCATTATTCTACTTATATTGTTTGAAGTAATTCAAGTAATCATTGAAAAAATTATTTAAAGAATTAACTGTTTTATCATATTCAGTTAGATAATATTTTAAAAACCATATTGAAAACATGAGTAAACCAATTTCATCATTTATTGAAAAATATTTCTTACACTTTAACGCAGCTTCTTTGGTAGATGCAGCAAAAGGATATGAAGATCAACTAAAAGGAGGTGCAAAAATGCTCGTTTCTCTAGCAGGAGCAATGAGTACAGCAGAGTTAGGGAAAATATTTGCAGAAATGATTCGTCAAGATAAAGTGCATATTATTTCATGTACAGGCGCAAACTTAGAAGAGGATATTATGAACTTAGTGGCTCACTCTCACTATAAGCGTATTCCTAATTATCGTGATTTAACCCCGCAAGAAGAGTGGGACTTACTAGAAAAAGGATTAAACCGTGTAACGGATACCTGCATTCCAGAAGAAGAAGCATTCCGTAGATTACAACAGCACATCCATAAAATTTGGAAAGAAGCAGAAGAAAAAGGAGAGCGTTATTTTCCTCACGAATACATGTATAAGCTTTTATTATCAGGTGTTTTAGAAGAATACTACGAAATTGATTTAAAAGATAGCTGGATGTATGCAGCAGCAGAAAAGAACCTGCCAATTGTCGTTCCTGGTTGGGAAGACAGTACAATGGGGAATATTTTTGCTTCATATGTGGTTAAAGGAGAATTAAAAGCAAGTACCATGAAGTCTGGTATTGAATACATGACGTTCCTTGCAGATTGGTACACAGATAACTCTGAAAATGGAATTGGATTTTTCCAAATTGGAGGAGGTATTGCAGGAGATTTCCCAATTTGTGTGGTGCCAATGTTGTATCAAGATTTAGAAAGAGAAGACACCCCGTTTTGGAGCTATTTCTGTCAAATTTCAGACTCTACAACGAGTTATGGATCATACTCTGGTGCAGTTCCCAATGAAAAAATTACTTGGGGTAAGCTAGATATTGATACACCTAAATTTATTATTGAATCAGATGCAACAATAGTAGCACCGTTGATTTTTGCTTATTTGTTAGAAATGTAATTACTTTTAGGGTATGAAAACAAGAATAACAGAACTTTTCGGAATAGAACATCCTATCATGCAGGGAGGAATGCATTATGTTGGTTTTGCTGAGTTAGCAGCAGCCGTATCTAATGCTGGAGGTATTGGCACAATTACTGGGTTAACACAAAAGACTCCCGCTGATTTAGCAAATGAAATTGCTCGTTGTAAAGATATGACCGATAAACCCTTTGCGGTTAACCTTACGTTTTTACCAACCGTTAAATCACCAGATTATCCTGGCTATGTGAAAGCAATTATTGAAGGAGGTGTTAAAGTGGTTGAAACTGCAGGGCGTAATCCACAAGAAGTGTTACCTTACTTAAAAGATGCTGGAATTAAAGTTATTCATAAATGCACGTCTGTAAGACATGCGTTAAAAGCTCAAAGTATTGGATGTGATGCTGTTTCTGTTGATGGTTTTGAGTGTGGTGGGCACCCAGGTGAAGACGATATTCCTAACATGATCTTATTGCCTAGAGCACAAGAAGAATTAGAAATCCCTTTTTTAGCTTCTGGAGGAATGGCAGATGCTCGTTCGTTAGTAGCTTCACTAGCCATGGGAGCAGATGGTATAAACATGGGAACGAGGTTTATGGCAACAAAAGAAGCACCTATTCATGATAACGTAAAACAAGCTATTTTAAATGCTACCGAACTTGATACGCGTTTAGTTATGCGTCCGTTAAGAAACACAGAGCGTGTCATGTACAATGATGCCACTCAAAAACTACTTGATAAAGAAGAAGCATTAGGTGATAAAATTAAATTTGAAGATATCATAGAAGAAGTGGTAGGCGTTTATCCTAAAATCATGAAAGAAGGAAAAACAGATATTGGTGTTTGGTCGTGCGGTATGGTTGTTGGTCTTATCAACGATATCCCAACGTGTAAAGAGTTAGTTGACCGTATCATGAATGATGCAAATGATTTAATTAAAAAGCGATTAGCTGGCTTGTTAAGTTAATTTTTAATTAAGCTTATTTCAATTATTTAGTTGTACAAAAATCGTTATATTTCATAACAGTAAACGGCAGTTTTTATGGTTCTGAAAAGAATAATATTGATACTTCTTGCGCTTAGTGTTTATTCTTGCTATTCTCAAACAGAGGTTGAGCAAAATAAATTAGCTAAAGCAGCAATAGAACTCACCAAACAAAAAGTAACTTATGACCCAAGTTATTTTTCCATAGATTATCCTAATGGAGATGTACCAAGTGATAAGGGAGTTTGTACTGATGTTATAATTAGAGCTTACCGTAAATTAGGTGTTGACCTTCAAAAGGAGGTGCATGAAGATATGAAAGCTAATTTTAATGCTTATCCTAAAAAATGGGGGTTAAAAAAGACAGATAAAAATATCGATCACCGCAGAGTTCCTAACCTAATGACTTTCTTCAAACGAAAAGGTGCTGAAAAACCAATATCTCAAGAAGCTTCTGATTATAAACCTGGAGATATCGTTTGCTGGAATCTAGGAGGAGCTATCACACATATAGGCATTGTTGTAGACAAAAAATCTACCGATGGTAAAAGAAATTTAATCGTACACAACATAGGAAGTGGACAAGTGCTTCAAGATTGCCTCTTTAGCTTTAAAATTATCGGTCATTACAGGTATAAAGTTTAAAGTAATAATTCTGATTTGACCAAACTAAAGTAAGCAAATGGATCAATTTTTAAATAAATGGGGAGAGGCAGCTTATTCAAGTCTAGGCTTTTTTTGGATGGCTATGTGGGCCTTTATACTGGGGTATTTTATTAGCTCTATAATCCAAGTTTTTATTTCTGAAAGTCGTATGCAAAAGCTCATGGGAGATAAAAACACAAAAAGCGTCTTGCTTGGTACTTTTTTTGGATTTATTAGTAGTTCTTGTAGTTTTTCAGCATTAGCAACCTCAAAATCCTTGTTTCAAAAAGGAGCTAGTTTTATTTCAACAATAGCTTTTTTACTTTCATCTACCAATTTAGTTATTGAGTTAGGTATTGTAATATCAATTTTTTTAGGATGGCAGTTTGTAGTGGGAGAATATGTTGGAGGAATCTTCTTGATTTTATTTAGCTGGTTGTTAATTTTCATCATTAAGCCAAACAAACTAATAAAAAAGGCTAGAAATAAATTAGATAGTTCAAAATCAGGCAACCATCAAAATCAAGATTCTTTTTATCAAAACATAAGATCAAAAGAGAACTGGTTAAAGGTTGGGAGTAAATATGTAATGGAGTGGCAAATGGTGTGGAAGGATGTCACACTCGGTTTCACTATTGCAGGAATAGTTGCTGTGTTTGTTCCCGATAGCTTTTTTGAATCCTTGTTTATTAATACAGCAAATAATCATGAGTTTGGTTTCTTTACTTTAGTAGAACATGTAGTTATTGGTCCGATAGTAGCATTTTTAACATTTATCGGATCAATGGGGAACATCCCTTTAGCAGCCTTGCTTTTTGGTAAGGGAGTGAGTTTTGCAGGTGTTATGGCTTTTATATTTAGTGATTTAGTTGTTTTTCCAGTGCTAAGGATAAATGCTAAATATTATGGATGGAAAATGTCTCTTTTTATTTTATTATTGTTGTTCCTATCGCTCATAATAACATCACTAACTTTGCATTATGGCTTTGATGCTTTAGGTATGTTACCCGAAAATGTTGAACGAGATATAGTTTCTAAAGATCATTTTTCGGTGGATTATACCTTGTTTTTTAATATTGGTTTTTTTCTCTTATCGGGTGTTTTAGTGTATTTAAGTTTTGCTGAAAAAAGAAGAGATACAAATCATCATCACCATGAAATGGCACCAAAAAGTAGCCTTTTCGAAACAGTAATGAAGTGGATAGCCTTTATTTGTTATTTGTGGCTGATAATTGGTTTAATTTTAAAACTTTCATCATAAAAAGATTAAATTATTCACATTTTCTTTAAGAACTGTTATTGCCCACGTTTGTTATAATCCTTATACTTGTAGGGTAAAATAACTAAATCATACGAAGTATGTCAAAACCTTCTATTCCTAAGGGAACAAGAGATTTTCTTCCAAGTCAAACGTTAAAGCGAAAATATATTTTCGAAACAATCGAAGAAGTTTTTAAGTTTCATGGTTTTTTACCCATAGAAACTCCAGCAATGGAAAAAACAGAAACCCTTATGGGGAAATATGGAGAAGAAGGGGATCGGTTAATTTTCAAGATATTAAATAGCGGTGATTTTACGAAAAGTGCTACCGATGAAGAGCTTTCAAATAGAGACATTAAAACTCTAACAACTAAAATATCAGAAAAGGCATTGCGCTATGATTTAACAGTACCTTTTGCTCGTTTTGTGGTGCAGAACCAAAATGACATTACGTTTCCTTTTAAACGCTATCAAATTCAGCCCGTATGGAGAGCTGATAGGCCACAAAAAGGAAGGTACCGTGAGTTTTATCAGTGTGATGTAGATATTATTGTAACTGATTCGCTTTACA
>CATLPG010000032.1 GCA_950054195.1 uncultured Saccharospirillaceae bacterium | reverse complement strand
TTTTCTTTTGCATCTGCACTTGCATATACTTCAGAGATTGCTCTAAGTTCAGAGTTTGAACCAAATATCAAATCCGCTCTAGTTGCTGTCCATCTCTTTTCGTTAGTGGCTCTATCTTTCCCTGCAAATAGTTTTTTATCATTTGAGATTGGATCCCAATAAGTATCCATGTCTAATAGATTTACAAAAAAGTCGTTGGTTAATGCTCCAGGATTATTGGTTAAAATACCATCTTTTGCATTGTTATAGTTTGCATTTAATGCTCTCATTCCACCAACTAAAATTGTCATTTCTGGAGCAGTTAAGGTTAATAATTGTGCTTTATCAACTAGTAATTCTTCTGTAGTTAATGTGTAATCTTTCTTTTGATAGTTTCTAAAACCATCAGCCATTGGCTCGAGTAATGCAAATGAAGCAACATCTGTTTGCTCTTGAAAGGCATCCATCCTTCCAGGAGTGAAAGGAACTGCCACATTCATGCCTGCTTTTTTAATAGCTTCTTCAATAGCTGCATTTCCTCCAAGAATAATTAAATCGGCCATTGAAACTTTTTTGTTTTCTGAGCTTGCATTAAATTTCTCTTGAATTACTTCATATGCTTTTAATACTTTTTTCAATTGTGCTGGGTTATTACACTCCCAGTTTATTTGTGGTTCTAAACGAATTCTAGCTCCATTAGCTCCGCCTCTACGGTCAGAACCTCTATATGTTGATGCAGAAGCCCAAGCAGTTTCAATCAATTCATTGTTTGGTATACCAGCATTTAATATTTCTTTTTTAAGTTTAGTAATATCAGCAGCAGTTATTAATGCATGATTTCTTGTTGGGATTGGATCTTGCCAAATAAAATCTTCTTGAGGAACTTCGCTTCCTAAATAAGTGGTTTTTGGTCCCATGTCGCGGTGCGTTAATTTAAACCATGCTTTTGCAAATGCTTCATCAAATGCCTTTGGATTATCAATAAAGTTTTGACAGATTTTTTTGTATGCAGGGTCAAACTTTAAAGCTAAGTCAGATGTTAGCATGGTAGGACGATGCTTTTTGTTTTTATCAAATGCATCAGGAAGTATTTCTTTTGAATCTTTTGCAACCCACTGATGAGCACCTGCAGGACTTTTTGTTAGTTCCCACTCGTTGTTAAAAAGAATATTTAAGTATTGGTAACTATATTTTGCAGGAGTTGTTGTCCAAATAACTTCCAGACCAGAAGTAATAGCGTCTTTTCCTTTTCCAGATTTATATGAACTTTCCCATCCAAACCCTTGTTTTTCTATTGATGCAGCCTCAGGTGCGGGTCCAACACTATCAGCAGGTCCAGCTCCATGTGTTTTTCCAAATGTATGTCCGCCAGCAATTAAAGCTACTGTTTCTTCATCATTCATACCCATTCTACCAAATGATATTCTAATGTTCTTTGCAGATCCTAGTGGATCCGGATTTCCATTCGGACCTTCTGGATTTACATAAATTAATCCCATTTGTACGGCTGCTAGTGGATTTTCTTTAGATAAATCTAATTCTCCATCTTCGTTTAATCTTCTAGTTTCTAGCCATTCTCTTTCTGGTCCCCAATAAATATCTTTTTGAGGTTCCCAAACATCTTCTCTCCCGCCTGCAAATCCTATGGTTTCAAATCCCATAGACTCAAGAGCTACGTTTCCAGTTAGGATCATCAGATCTGCCCAAGATATTTGTTTTCCATACTTTTGTTTGATAGGCCATATGAGTCTTCTTGCTTTATCAAGGTTGGCGTTATCTGGCCAGCTATTTTGAGGAGCAAAACGTTGAATCCCCATTCTAGTTCCACCTCTACCATCACCAGTACGGTAAGTCCCCGCGCTGTGCCAAGCCATACGAATAAAAAATGGACCATAATTCCCGTAGTCTGCTGGCCACCAATCTTTGGAATCAGTTAAAACAGCTTCGATATCTTTTTTTAACTGCTCATAGTCTAATTTTGCAAACTCTTTCTCATAATCAAAATTCTCTCCCATTGGATCAGTAAGCTCAGAATTCTGTGCTAGGATATCTAGGTTTAATTTATTTGGCCACCAGTCATCAATGTTTTTTATAGTTGAGATTTGTTCTTTTTTATGGCTTTTGTCAAATCCAAGTGGACAGCCTCCACCTTCAGAAATAACTTTACCTTCTTCATTGTTGCTGCCACATGATCCTAGTGTAAGTAGAGATCCAATACCAATAGCTAATATTTTATTCATGAGTTATTTAAATTAATTATTCATGCAATTTTAACCATTTGTATTCATTGATAAAAACTAAAAAATAGATATTAATATTGATGTTGTAGATAATGTTTATCTTTAAGCATGAATATTCAACAATTTCAATATGTTTTGGCTGTAGTTGACTCTAAAAATTTCGAGTTAGCTGCTGAGCGATGTCATGTAACACAATCAACATTAAGTACAATGATTGGTCGTTTTGAAGATGAATTAGGGGTGAAATTATTTAATAGAAAAACAAAACCAGTATCTATTACTCCTGAGGGAGAACGTATCATCGAGCGATTAAGAATAATTACTAACGAAATTGGTTTGATGGAGGATGTAGTACAGGAATTAAAAGGTGAAATGAAAGGGGAGTTAAAAATTGGAATTATACCAACCATAGCTCCTTATTTATTGCCTTTGTTTTTACCAATTTTCGCGAAAAAATTTCCTCAAATTAAAATTATAGCACAAGAGATTCCTACAGCTCAAATTATTGATTCCTTAAAAAATAGATCATTAGATATAGGGATTTTAGCTCTGCCAGTATTAGAAACAGATTTAGTTGAAGAAGAATTGTATGTTGAGCCTTTTTTAATTTACGATTGTAGAAGTAAGCGTCCTTCAAATAAAATTTCTGTAGAAGATTTAGACTATTCGAAGCTGTGGTTGTTGCAAGAGGGGCACTGTTTGAGAACGCAAGTATATCAAATTTGTGAGCAATCAAGTCGATCGGTCAAAGAAGACTGGAATATTGAATTTGAATCGGGCTCGATGGATAGCTTGCTCAGGTTTACCAAAGCGAACAAAGGGATGACGATTATTCCTTATTTGGCTTCTTTGGATTTTGGTGAAGAAGGACAACAACATGTGGTTAGCTTTAAGTCGCCTGTTCCTTCTCGTTCAGTTGGACTACTTACTCATAAGTTTTTTGTGAAAAAGCGCTTGGCTATCGAGTTACAACAAGTGATTAAAGAATCAATAAAAGAGCTACTTCCAATTTTGGAAGATGGAGTAGAGGTGGTGAGACCGGTTTGACTTAGTTGCAATCAGCGCTAATTATTGACCATTTATAAGAATCTATGTCTTTAAATTGTTGATTAGTTATCTCAATTTCAGTCTTATAATTTATTTTTCCTTTAGGCTTGATAAATTCATAGATGTCAAATTGACTTTCTAAAACTATCGCTCCTGTTTTAGAAATAAACCTTACAGAAGCCTTAATATCTTTAAAAGTCGCTATGGTTGCACTACTAGTAATATAACAGTCCAATTTAAGTGCTTTAACTTTTAGGCTTAATAAGTTTTTGTACTTTGGAGTATATCCTAATGAACCGGTTAAATAATCTCCAGGCTTTAGACACTCTTTTTCTTCAAGTGTTAATTTTAATTCGGTTTCTGATAAACTTCTAGCAACATTATTAGATGTGTTATTACTGTTGTTGCAATGAATAAAAAGTAAGCTGAAAAGAGCTATAAATAAAAGTCTCATGAGTTGTTCTTTATTTTTGTTAATTTGAATTTTTAATGGAAAACAAATTAACTTAAATAAAGTGAGATTAAACTACGTATAAACAACCAATTACCTCACCGTCTCATACATCACAATCCCAGCGGCAACAGCAACGTTTAAAGAAGATACATCGCCAACCATTGGAATAGAGCAGTGATAATGTGAACGGTTGATTAAATCTTTACTAATTCCTTTTTCTTCAGACCCCATAACAATAGCAACAGGAATGTCAAAATCTCCTTCCGTTAATTGCATATTGCCTTTTTCAGAACAAGAATAAATGGATATATCGTTATCAGATAAAAATTCTAAAGCATCTCTCAAATTTTCTTCTTTACAAACTGGAATATTAAAGAGGGCACCAGCAGATGTTTTAATAGCATCTGAAGTAATTAAAGCGCCTCCTTTAGAAGGAATAACTATGGCATCATAACCTAAACACTCAGCCGTACGAGCAATAGCACCAAAATTTCTAACATCTGTGATGTGATCAAGAACAATAAGCTTAGGCTTGTTTTTGGTTTCTAATATCTCTGGAAGTAATTTTTCTAACTTGTGATATTTGATAGGAGAAATCATAGCAATAACACCTTGGTGATTTTGCTTAACCAGTTTATTTAGCTTTTGAATAGGGACCATTTGCATAGGAATGGTTGAACCTTTAAGGTTTTTCCTCAATTCAGCAAATGCATTTCCTTCCAGTCCTTTTTGGATAAGAATTTTGTTTATTTCTTTGCCATGAGTGATTGCTTCAATCACTGGCCAAAGTCCGTAAACAAGATCATCAGATTTCTTCCTGTCTTCTTTATTCATGCGGCAAATATCCGAAAAAAGATTGATCAATAATAGTTTTAGTGATCTTTATTAAAGTGATCAACTATCGTGTGGATTTCATTTTAATTAAAGGAATAAACCCTTCCGCTTCTCCAAGTGTCAACGGCTCTATACCAGTAGTCTTTATATGACCGGTAACGGTTTAACTGATAATCATCGTTAATGAAGCCTTCATTAAGTCTATCGAATGAAAAAGTTAAAGACATAATCATGTTGCTAGATGTTCCATACACCCAGGTTTCGCCTTTTGCAGAAGTAGAAATAGAGTTTGGAGGTCCCATCACTATAGATAACATGCCTCTATCAGTTTTCCAGCCTTCCTTATAAGAGGTGAAGTATTTATTTGCAAATTCTACACGTCCGTAAAATTCTCGGATAAGCATTTTAGCACGTTCTTTTGATCGACCAATTTTTAACCAAAAATCTTCAACTGCAGCTTTTTTATCAGTAGCATCAACTAGTGCTTGATATTCTGCATTTGTACAAATGTATCGAATAGGTTTTACCATTTGCTCATGGCTGGTAACTTTTGGAAATTCATCTTCAAAAAGTGAAACAATAAAAGAAGGCTTATTGTTAACATTAAAAAGATAATTGCCAGGTTCAAAAAGGGAAAGGTCTACAAGGCCGTTTACAGCTTTTTGGGTAATGGTTGAATCGAAAGAATCTCCAATATAATAGTATTTCTTATCAGAAAATGGAGGTTTAGCAATTCCTTGATCAGTTTGGTAGTACTGCCAATCCACACTTAAAACTTGATTTATCTTGCTTTCAATACTAATCTTTTGCTCTTTTGAAAAGTTGAGGTCAAAACAAACTTGATTGTTTGCGTTTTTAATTAGAAAGAATTGCTTGTTTGTGGTATTTGTTTTATCAACAAAAATTTTAGTGCTAGCTACTACTTTTTTATTAATGTCTTGTACTTGTGCTACTAAATAATAATTTTTTCCTTTGCTAATCTTAAGGGGTAACCTACCAACAATGGTTTTATTTTCTTTAGTTGTTTTTACATCTTGAAGTGCGTTTGTAGCAGTGTCTACCAGTACTTTTTTATCCTTGTCTGTATAAATTTCGTAAGAAATATTGATTGTTGCAGCAAAAGGCTCACTCACATTTTCTCTAACATAAAGTAATCCCTCAGACTTTATACTAAAGTATAGGTGGCTTTCATTATCAGAAGTATGATAAACTAAAAAACGAGGGTTTAATTCACTCAATCGGTCTTCATACATGATACTATCAATGTTTGAGATTGTTTTTGTAGAAGAACACGCCCAAAAAAGAAAGATAATTCCTGATAGTAGGAAAACTGTTATTCTATTTGATCTCTTAAGTATGATTCTGGTAGTTGTTTTTTAGTTGTAAGTCCCAATTTACGAATTTTCTCTGTGCTTCGTATTAAGTTACCACTTCCGTCAGATAATTTATTCATTGCTGCTTTGTAAGCTGTATCTGCTTGAGTAATTCCTTTATTTATTTTTTCCATATCGCCAACAAACCCAACAAATTTATCATATAAGGCACCGGCTTGTCGAGCAATTTCAAGGATGTTTTTGTTTTGACGCTCTTGTTTCCAAATAGAAGCAATGGTTTTTAGTGTAGCTAATAGCGTAGTAGGACTAACAATTACTATTTTCCTATCCCAAGCATATTGGTAAATGGAGTGATCCGATTGAATAGCCAAACTAAAAGCTGGTTCAATAGGCATGAAAAGCAATACAAAATCAGGAGAATGGATATTTGCTCCAGTTTGATAATTTTTCTCACTTAATCCTTTAATGTGATTTTTAACAGAGATCAAATGATTTTTCAAATGGGTATCTCTTAAGGTATCGTCTTCTTCACTAATAAATTGTTCATAAGCAACTAACGATACTTTTGAATCAATAATAATATGTTTGTCATCTGGTAATTCGATAACAATATCTGGTTGAATACGCTTACCCTCATCATTAGTAGTACTAAACTGTTTGGTGTACTCTTCGCCTTCTTTTAAACCAGATTCTTGTAAAATCTTCTCTAAAATAAATTCGCCCCAGTTTCCTTGTGTTTTAGTGTCTTGCTTAAGTGCTTTTGTAAGGTTTTGAGCATCTTTTCGCATTTGCTGGTTTAGCTCACTTAAATGGAGGATTTGCTCTTTTAACGCAGAACGCTCACTAAGTCCTTTTTCGTAGGTTTGTTGAACTTTATTTTCAAAACTCTTTAGCTTCTCATTGAAAGGACTAAGCAATTGATCCAAGTTCTTTTGATTTTGCACTACAAACTTGTTTGATTTCTCATCCAAAATTTTGTTAGCAATATTCTCAAACTCAACTTTAAATTTCTCTTGAAGATTTTCAAACTCTTGTTTTTGCTCTTCTAACTTAGTTTTTAAGTTTTGATAGTTGACTTTCCATTCAGACTCAGAAATAGCAAGCGTCTTTGTTTGTTCTTCGAGTATTTGAATTTTTTCTTTCTGACTATTAAAATGTTCACCCGCATTAGATAAACGCTCAGCCAAAACTTCTTTTTCTTTGTCTAGCTCATTTCTTTCTAATGAAATGGCTTCTAACGAACGTTCTAAATCAGTTATTTTTTGAATTGTTTCTTGAGGAAGTCCTTTTTTTGCTGCTTTAGCAATTAAAAAACCTAGTAAAGTGCCTACTAATAGACCTGTAATTAAAAAGAGAATATCCATGGATTAATACCAGTTTTCAATCGTGTAGTCTTCCTTTTTATCTTTTTTGAAAAGTTCTCTAAATAACTTGACGATTTTTTTTCTAAAAAAGAAAACCAATAGAATATAAGGAATGATCATTAGGTATATGATTCCAGAGTTTAATCCACTTTCAAAACCACTTTCTTCAGCCGTTGCTTTACACATAGCACACTGTGCTTGAACCTGAGTACTGGTTATTAAAACCAATACTAAAACGATAAATTTTTGGAACCTTTGCTTCATAAAATAAAGATAAGAATATTTAAGCAAAAACATTTCGTTATCCTCATGGGTAAACCGTTATCTTTAGAAAAAAATACAATGGAAATCTCATTAGAAATAAGCATGTACCCTTTAAATGAGGAGTACAAACAACAAATATTAGCTTTTATTGACGGGTTAAATAGCTATGAAAACTTAGAGGTTATAACAAACCCCATGAGTACGCAAGTTTTTGGTGATTTTGAAGAGGTAATGCATGCTTTCACAATTGAAACAAAAAAAGTTTTTACAGATATTTCTCGCGTAATGATGGTGACTAAAATATTTAACCACAACCTCTTGGATGCTTAGCAAAAACAGAACGCTTTTAGTTCTTGAAATAATTGCTGTTTTAACAGGAGTCGCTTACACTGTGCTTTATATTAAAGGCTTTCGTTATTGCTTTTATTTTGCGTTTTCGAGTGCGGCTATATATACCTATTTGTGTTACCAAAAGAAAATCTTTGCAGAAACAGCCTTGCAGATTTTTTACGTGTTGTTTGCTATTTATGGATGGCTAAATTGGGGGGCTGATTACCAAGAGAAATCATACGCTTTTGCTTATCATTTACCGTTTCTTTTTGTAAGCACAGCAGGAGTTTATGGAGCAGGAAAATGGTTAAAAAAGCATACAGCTACTAAAATGCCCTATTTAGATGCTTATACATCTATTTTTAGTTTAACTGCCACTTGGTTTATGGTAAATTTTGCCCATGAAAATTGGTTGTATTGGATGGCTATTGATAGTGTTTCTATTTATCTGTATTATAAACGTGGGCTTAAGTTAAGCACATTACTTTATGCTTTCTATTTTTATTTGGCTATAGCAGGTTATTTTAAGTTTGACTTGTTTTTCTGATGGAGTATTCGCTAGAAAATACATTGAAAAATTTTTTCTCTAAAGACCAACAATCATTAGATGAGCTGATTGATCAATGGAATAAAGAAGTTCTAATTAATCGTAAGCAAAGGTTAATTCATTTTGGAGATAAAGAAAATTACATCTATTACATCGAAAAAGGGACATGCATCATCACTTATCCAGATCAAGGAGAGGATCGGATTTTGGGATTTGGTTATCCTGGAACATTTTTATTTTCACCCTCTATTTTGAGCGATACGAGTAGTGAAGAAGAAGTAACAGCTATAAAGAAGATGACGCTAAAAGCGATTCATAAAGATTACTTTTTTTCTTTCATAGAGAATCATTTGGAAGCAAAAAATAACTGGATGAAACAACTACAAAACTTGCTGGTAGCTCAAATATACAGACAAGTTGATTTACTTATTGCTTCGCCTCAAGAACGTTATCAAAGACTTTTAAATAGGAGTCCACATGTATTCCAGTTTATCCCTAACAAATACATTGCAGCTTACTTAAGAATGACTCCCGAAACATTTAGCCGCTTGCAAAACTCTTGATTTCAATCAAGGTTTATGTCTTTAATTCATGGTAATATTGTATTGTAAAGATAGATAGACATGGAGACAACCGTATTTTATAAAGAGTTAGAAGGTATTACTAAAGGAATAATTGATTTTGTTTCGAGGAACTATCAGTCAATAACTTTTGAAGAGCTAAACCAAAAACCGTCTCCAGAAAAATGGAGTGTTGGAGAGTGTTTACAACACTTGGTTTGTTATGGTGATTTTTATTTGGCAGCAATGGAAAAAAGTTTAAATAAACATCAAAATTCATCTTCTCCAAAGGATAATTTTAAGCCAGGCTATTTTGGAAACAAATTTGCAGAAATGCTTCGCTATAAGGAAAAAGGAATGAAGAAAATGAAAGCTCCTAACATAAAAGTCCTTTCATTCGAATCAGTTCAACCTGATATTGTTGACATGTTCTTGAAACAACAACAAAAACATCTTGACATTTTAGAAAGTACAAAGAAAATCAATTTAGAAAAAGTAAAAGTACCAATCGCTTTAACAAAACTTATTAAAACGAAAATAGGAGACACTTTACGATTTACAATCTATCATAATCAAAGGCATTTCATTCAATCGAAAAAGGTGTTTGATATTATCACTGCTAAATAGTTTATTCTTTCAATTTCGAATCCATAATAATCGTAACAGGGCCATCATTAATAAGTGAAACCTGCATGTCGGCTCCAAATTCTCCAGTTTTTACTGGTTTTTGGAGTTTTTCATTTAGTTCCTTAATAAAATCCTCGTAAAGAGGAATAGCGATTTGAGGTGACGCAGCTTTAATAAATGAAGGTCTGTTTCCCTTTTTTGTGCTAGCATGTAATGTAAACTGACTAACAACCAAAGCTTCTCCATTAATATCTAAAAGCGAAAGATTCATCTTGCCATCTTCATCACTAAAAATTCGCTGATTAACTATTTTTTTGGTTAGCCATTGTATATCTTCCAGAGAATCTTCACTCTCAACACCCAATAAGATTAATAAGCCGTTTCCAATGGCTCCATGTATTTCATTATTAATACTTACAGATGCTTGTGAAACACGTTGCAGGATAACTCTCATATAATGGGTTAATATTAGATTGTGAATAATCATCAAATTTCGTGAATAAGTATCCATCTCAAAAAATTTTGCAAGTAAAAAATCATGGTTACTTTTGATAAACTTATTTCCTCATGGCTAAAGATTACCCTGTACTCGGTTCAAAAGATACTAGATCTGGATTTGGAGACGCATTATATCAACTCGGACAAGAAAATGAAGATGTTGTGGCGTTATGTGCAGATTTAACAGGATCCCTTAAAATGAATGCATTTAAAGATGCTTTTCCCGACCGCTTTTTTCAAGTAGGAATTGCAGAAGCAAACATGATGGGGGTAGCTGCTGGTATGACCATCGGAGGGAAAATTCCTTTTACAGGTACATTTGCGAACTTCTCAACTAGTAGGGTTTATGATCAAGTAAGGCAATCGATTGCTTACAGTGAAAAAAACGTAAAGATATGTGCTTCACATGCAGGATTAACACTGGGAGAAGATGGAGCTACACACCAAGTATTAGAGGATATAGGTATGATGAAAATGTTGCCAAACATGGTAGTCATTAATCCTTGTGATTATAACCAAACCAAAGCAGCAACGTTAGCGATAGCAAAACATCACGGACCAGTTTATTTACGTTTTGGTAGACCAAAAGTGCCCATTTTTATTCCAGAAGACATGCCTTTTGAAATAGGAAAAGGTATAAAGCTTATCGAGGGAACAGATGTAACCATTGTAGCTACAGGTCACTTGGTTTGGAAAGCTGTAGAAGCAGCAAAAGAATTAGAGGCTCAAGGTATTTCTGCAGAAGTAATTAATATCCATACGATTAAACCTCTAGATGATGAAATTATTTTAGATTCTGTAGCGAAAACAAGATGCATTGTTACCTGTGAAGAGCACCAAATAGCTGGTGGTTTAGGAGAAAGCGTTGCGGGATTGTTGTGTAGAACAATACCAACGCCTCAAGAGTTTGTTGCAGTAAACGACCAATTTGGTGAAAGTGGAACTCCTGATCAACTCCTGGAAAAATACGGTTTGGGAACCAAAGATGTGATTGAGGCAGCTAAAGCTGTAGTGAAGAGGAAGTAATCCTTCACTTGACGTGTCAAAGTTCAAATTAATATTTGCTGTTCTAGGAATCGTAGCTGTTTCTTCAGGTGCTATTCTATATTTTTTGTCTGAATCGAAAGATAAAACTGTCGTTGATCTAAGTACAATTAATAAGGTAAAAGATGAATCATTGAATGGTCTAAAGGAAATTCAAGAAGACACCATCATCTCTAAAGAATGGAAAAATCTCAAATTCGATTCATGCGTAGTTTATTTTTGCAAAGATTTTAAGGAAGTCGGTTTTGTAGCAGATTTAAAAAATGAATATTTAAACCCCGATATTACTGTTCTTGAAAGAGGGATTCTTTCGTTTAATGATGCGGAAGAATTAAAGGAATCCTTATCAATTTTTCCTAAAACAAATGTTGTAGCAGATTGTATATACCAACCTCATCACGCCTTTGTCTTCTTTTTAGATAAAAAAGTTGTAGCATCTGTATCTCTTTGTTTAGATTGTATGCAATATAGATCAAAACCAGGTGCTAATGTAAACTGGTCAATTGCAGAAACCATTATTAAGAAGTATGAGTTGCCTTGGAATAAATATGAAATCTATCAATACTTGTTGAAAAATGAACTGTTAGACAATGAGTCGAGCCATTAGTGTATTACACCTCAAAAACAATATTGTCAATTAGTCTAACACCTTCAATAACTCCTGCGTAGGATAAAAACACATTGTCTCCATCTTTTAAGTGCTCATATTCCTCAAGGGTATCAGCTGTTCTAAATTCAAGATACTCTGTTTGCATAATGTTTTTAAGCATGTGTAGCCCCGTCTCTTTTAGCTGATTTAAAGGAATGTGTTGTGCATACTGCTTGCAATATGTTAAGGTATAGTATATCACAGAAGCCGCGTCAAGAGCCTTCGGAGATAGTCTTCTATTTCTAGAACTCATAGCTAAACCACTAGTTTCTCTAACAGTAGGACTTCCTATTACTTCAACAGGATGACCATCAATTTTAACCATTTCTTTAACAAGCACGTACTGCTGATAGTCTTTCAAACCAAAAAAAGCTTTATCTGGTTGAATCAAAGAAAAAAATTTAGAAACAACATTAGCCATTCCTTTAAAATGGCCTGGTCTAAATGCACCTTCTAATGGTTCGTCTAGTTTACCAAAGTCATACGCCTTTAATTGAATCTCATCTCCGTATATTTCTACATCAGATTTTGGGTTAAAAATAATATCGGCATAACCCTTTAATAGCTCCATGTCTTGTTCAAGTGCTCGAGGATATTTATCCAGGTCTTCTTTTTTATTGAATTGTGTTGGGTTTACGTAAATACTTACTACAACCACTTCACAAGTATCTTTAGCAGCTTTAACTAAACTAAGATGACCTTCATGAAGTGCTCCCATAGTTGGTATAAAACCAATAGTTTTATTGTAGGCTTTAATTTGCTCTATTTCTTGCGTTAAATGAGAAGAAAATTTAACTAATTGCATAGTGTTTAAGTGTTTTTACGTAAATCCTGAATGAATAAAAGACTTGACAAGCACGTTAATTTTTCGTAAATTTGTAATCGTCACAATTTTGAGGACGAATATAAGTTACTATATATATGAGTACAAGAAAAAGAGTTTTATTTATTTCCCAAGAGGTAACTCCATTTATCCCAAAAGGGAAAATCGCAGTCAATGTTAAAAATCTAGCACAACAAACGCAAGAAAAAGGCAAAGAAATTAGAGTTTTTACTCCAAGATATGGAGTAATCAATAAAAGACGTAACGAATTACACGAGGTTTTGCGTCTGTCAGGGATGAATATGGTGGTAAACGATGTTGACCATCCGTTATTAATTAAAGTAGCTTCTATTCGTGGGGCAAAAATGCAAGTTTACTTCATCGATAACGAAGAATACTTCAAGAGAAAAGCAACTGTTGCAGATGCAAAAGGAAAATTGTTCGAAGATAACGAAGAGCGCTCAATGTTCTTTATTAGAGGAACACTTGAAACCGTTAAAAAATTAGGATGGATTCCGGATGTTATTCATTGCCATGGATGGATGAGTTCATTAACACCTCTTTACTTAAGGTCGTACTTTAAAGAAGATCCACATTTTGAAAATACAAAGGTAGTTACTTCTATCTATAACGATGATTTTGATGGTGAGTTTGGAAGAGATATCGAAAAGAAATTAAATTTTGATGGTATTGATTCTTCTTTGTTTCCTCACTTAGTTGAAAAATCTGATTTTGTAAACTTATCAAAAACAGCAATTGATTTTTCTGATGGGGTAATCATTAATGATGAAGAAATTAACAGTGATTTAGCTAGTTATATTGATTCAAAAGACGTTGAAACGTTAAACTATGTTAATGGAGACGAATATTACGATCAATGTTACTCCTTTTACGATACAGTCATTGAAAAAGATAGTATATTAGTGGAGTAATACGAAGTACTCGAATGAAACAAATAAGATATTTATTAAGCATACGGAAAGTAGTACTACTTTCCGTATTGTTTTTATATACGGTTGGTTGTAAGAAAAAAGAAAATCCTCTTGGTGCTGAATTAGAAGATCAGCAGTTGAGTGTAAACACAATTGATACGTTAACCATACGTACATACACTAAAAGAGAAGATTCTATAGCCTCTAGAAATATTAGTATATCGCCTTTAGGAAGCTATAACGATCCTGTTTTTGGAATTACTTCTACCAGTATTTATTCGCAAGTTAGATTGTCTTCAGATAATGTAAATTTCGCACCTAATGGAACTCCAGCTGATATCGCTATCGATTCGATCATTCTTTCGCTAGAATACCAAGATTATTACGGTTCTCTAGATGCTCAAACGTTTGAAATTTACGAAATAACAGATGATTTAGTTAACGATACAGCTGTACCTTATTACACCAGTACTACATTTAACAATTCAGGGGTAAATATTGTAGCCCCTTCTTCGGCTACTCAAGTTCCAGACCCGATAAATAAAGTTTATGTTGATGGAGACTCCCTAAACCCGCAATTAAGGTTGAGGTTAGAAAATTCATTCGGACAAAAAATTATTGATGAGTCTGGAGGAGCTAATTTAGCAAACAATACAAACTTCTTAACTTTTATCAAAGGATTATTTATTACTACCAATAACTCATTTGCGCCTAATCAAGGTAGTATTTTGTCTTTTAATTTATTAGCAGAAAATTCAAAAATAACAATCTATTATAGAGATACTGTTAACATTGATACTAATGCTTTTGACTTACTGATAAATAGCAATTGTGTGCGAGTAAACCATGCTTCGCATGATTATACTGGAACTGCCGTTGATTTTCAATTAAATGACTCAACATTGGGTAACACAGAAACGTACATCCAAGGATTAGCAGGTCTAAAAACATACTTGGAGTTGCCAACAATTTTAAACATTGATTCTACCATAGTAATCAATAAAGCTTTGTTAACGATACCTGTGAACTACAGTGGAGGTAACTATGAACCAAATCAAAGGCTACTAATTTTAAGAGAAGAAGATGATCAATTGGCTTTTCTGCCCGATGTGTCATTAACAGGTAGTGAAATAACGTATAACGAAGCAGATCAACTTTATGAGTTTAACATTACTAATTATGTTAACACCCTTTTGAATGGTACCTATGAGAATTTGCCACTAAGGATTCAAACGGCTTCATCCTTAGTAGTTCCGAATAGAACCATTTTATACGGAAGTGCTGGGGCTCAACAGCCTTCATTAAAAATTACTTACACTAAATATTAAGTCTTATGTGCGGAATTGTAGCATATGTAGGAGAAAAAAATGCTTATGAAATTTTAATTAAAGGTCTTAAGCGTTTAGAATATAGAGGATACGATAGTGCTGGTGTGGCAATGATTAGTAATAATCATGAATTTCTGCATTATAAGTGCAAAGGAAAGGTTTCTAATCTTGAAGAACATGTTGGTCAACAGTCGGTTGATGCTCATATAGGTATTGGTCATACACGTTGGGCTACTCATGGACCAGCTAATGACGTTAATGCACATCCTCACTTATCTGGAAATGAAGAGCTAGCACTTATTCATAATGGAATTATTGAAAATTACGATGTGCTTAAAAAAGAACTTACTTCTAGAGGACACAACTTTGTAAGTGATACTGATACTGAAGTTTTAGTTCATCTCATAGAAGAAGTTAAAAAACAAGAGGATGTTGGTTTATTTGAAGCTGTTAGATTAGCATTACACCAAGTAACAGGAGCTTATGCTATCGTTGTTATCGATAAATCTAACCCTAGAGAATTAATAGCGGCTAAAAAAAGTAGCCCACTTGTGATAGGAATGGGAGAAGATGACTTCTTTATAGGCTCGGATGCAACACCAATCGTGGAGTATACAAATAATGTGGTGTACTTGGAAGATGGTGAAATAGCTCATATCAGTCTTGATACAGGCTTAAAAATAAGAAAACTTGATAATAAGGTAATAACTCCAACTATTCAAGAGCTTCAAATTCAGTTAGAAGCCTTAGAAAAAGGAGGTTATGAGCACTTCATGCTAAAAGAAATTTTTGAGCAGCCGAAAACAATCAAGGACTGTATGAGAGGAAGAATTTCCGCTCAAAAAGGCCATGTTTCATTAGGAGGTATCTTGGATTATCAAGATAAGATTTTAAATGCCCGTAGAATGATTATAATAGCTTGCGGAACATCATGGCACGCAGGCTTAGTTGGAGAGTATCTATTAGAAGATTTAGCACGAATTCCTGTTGAGGTTGAGTACGCGTCAGAATTTAGGTACCGTAATCCAGTTATCTATGAAGATGATGTTGTTTTAGCAATTTCACAATCTGGTGAAACAGCCGATACTTTAGCAGCAATTAAACTAGCTAAAGAAAAAGGAGCAACTATTTTAGGTATCTGTAATGTTGTTGGTTCTACTATTTCAAGAGAAACTCATGCAGGATCTTATACACATGCAGGGCCAGAAATTGGAGTAGCATCTACAAAAGCTTTTACTGCTCAGGTAACAGTATTGTCTCTTTTGGCATTAATGTTAGCGAAAAGAAAAGGAACGGTTGAAAAATCACGATTAAATAGATTACTGTTTGAACTAGAATCTATCCCTGATAAAGTAACAGAAGCGCTTAAAACAGATGCAGCTTGTGAGTTAATATCTGAAATTTATAAAAACTCATCGAATGCACTTTATCTTGGTAGAGGATACAGTTTTCCAGTAGCTTTAGAGGGGGCACTTAAATTAAAAGAAATTTCATATATCCATGCAGAGGGATATCCAGCGGCAGAAATGAAACATGGACCTATTGCCCTAATTGATGAAGAAATGCCTGTTTTTGTAGTAGCAACTAAAGGACCTTCATATGAAAAAGTAATTAGCAACATTCAAGAGGTAAAAGCACGTAAAGGAAAAGTAATCGTAATTAGCACAAAAGGAGATGAATACATCAAAGAAATGGCCGATCATTACATTGAAATTCCTGAAACCGAAGAAATGTTTATGCCTATCTTAGCAACTATTCCTTTCCAATTATTATCATACCATATGGCTGTGATGAGAGGGTGTAATGTTGATCAACCAAGAAACTTAGCTAAAGCTGTAACTGTAGAATAAATTACTCATGACAAACGAAATTCTTGAAATACTAAAAATTCTAATTCCACCAGTTATTGTTGGAGTAGTAGTGTATATTTTAATGAAAAAACAGCACGAAAAAGAATTAAAACTTATTTCTATTCTGAAGCCTAAGGAAACAAAAGCACAAGAAAATTCAATGGTAGCTAGTGGATTTAATGAAAGACAAATTATTCTACCATTAAAAATACAAGCTTATGAGCGTATAACGCTTTTTCTAGAGCGTATTGAACCAAGTAGCTTGGTCATGCGCATTCATAAGCCTGGAATGAGTGCTAAATTATTACATGCTGATTTACTTAAAGCTATCCGTGAAGAATATGACCATAATGTGTCTCAACAAATGTATGTTTCAAACAATGGGTGGAATTTAGTTGTTCAAGCAAAAGAGGAAACTGTTAACATCATTAATAGTGGATTAAATAAAGTGGATGACAGTGCTACAGGTATTGATCTTAGTAGAGCTATTTTTGAATCTATGATGGGAATGACCCAATCACCAACAAATATTGCAGTAAACTACATTAAACAAGAAGTTCAGCAAAACATAAATATTTAAGATGTCTAAAAAAGTCATACTCCTTATTCTAGATGGATGGGGACACGGTAAAAAAGACAATTCAAATGCTATTCATTTAGCAAACACACCCTTTGTAGATAGCTTATATCAACAGTACCCTAACAGCGAGTTAATTACTTTCGGAGAGGATGTAGGTTTGCCTGCAGGACAGATGGGGAACTCAGAGGTAGGACACCTGAATATAGGGGCAGGTCGTATAGTTTATCAAGATTTTGCAAAAATAAATAAAGCAATTCAAGACCAAGAGTTAGAGAATAACGAAACGTTGCTCCAGGCCATTGCTTATGCTAAAGCAAACAATAAGCCAGTTCACTTAATGGGTTTAGTTTCTGATGGTGGCATTCATTCACACCAAAATCATTTAATACGTTTGTGTGAGATACTTGATGACAAAGGGATTGATCAAACGTATATACATGCATTTACAGATGGTCGTGATACAGATCCAACCAAAGGTGTTGACTATATTAAAGAGGTTTTAGATAAAACACAATATACTTCTGCTAAACTTGCTTCAATAATTGGACGATATTACGCAATGGATCGTGATAAAAGATGGGAGAGAGTCAAAAAAGCCTATGATTTGCTGGTTCACGGAAAGGGTGAAAAAACAACTAATCCATTAGAAACAATCGAAGGTTTTTATAAGGTAAATACTACAGATGAGTTTTTGCCTCCAGTAGTGTGTGTGGATGAAAATTCAAATCAGCCAATAGCAACGATAAAAGAAGATGATGTAGTGATCTGCTTTAACTTTCGCACAGATAGATGTAGAGAAATTACAGAAGTGCTTACTCAACGTGATTTTCCTGATTTTGAAATGGAAAAAATACAGTTGCATTATGTAACGATGACCAATTACGATAGTACATTTAAAGATGTACATGTGCTTTTTGAAAAAGATAACCTAAAAAATACATTGGGAGAAGTTATAAGTGATGCGGGTTTATCTCAAATTAGAATAGCAGAAACAGAAAAATACCCTCACGTGACGTTTTTCTTTTCAGGAGGAAGAGAAGAACCCTTTAAAAGTGAAAAACGGATTATCATAAATTCACCAAAAGTTGCAACCTATGATCTTCAGCCAGAAATGAGTGCAAATGAGGTAACATCAAAAATTGTCAATGAAATAAATAACCAGTCTGCATCATTTATTTGTTTAAATTTTGCAAATCCTGACATGGTTGGACATACAGGAGATCAACAAGCAATTATAAAAGCGGTTGAAACAATTGATTTGTGTGCGAAACAAGTTGTAGAAGCTGGAGTAACTAATGATTACCAAATAATAGTTATTGCAGATCATGGAAATGCTGAAAAAAACAAAAATGAGGATGGAACTCCACATACGGCTCATACAACTAACTTGGTGCCTTGCTTTTTAATTAATACACAACATAAAAATATAGCTAATGGTAAATTAGCAGATATAGCACCTACCATTTTAGACTTATTAGAGATATCCCAACCAAACGATATGACGGGTGTTAGTTTATTAAAAAACAATTAATTATTTTTAGATAGAACAACCCACAATCATGAAAGTTACCATCTACGGAAGACAGTTTAGCGATAGTTTTATCCCTTATTTTGAAACAATTATTTCTGAATTGCAACGTCACAACATCGACTTTCAGATAAACGGAAAGTTTTATGATTTTCTCCGAACCAAGGATATTTCCAATATACATTCTGATTGTGTGTATCGTAAGACCGCAGATATTGATCGACCAGTAGATTTTTTAATAAGTATAGGAGGTGATGGAACTATTCTAGATACGATAACATCTATTAATGACACTGGCACGCCAATTATAGGTATAAACTCAGGGAGACTAGGTTTTTTATCTAATTCATCAAAAGATGAAATCAAAGAAGTAATCCAATGGATGGCAGAAGGCAATTACAGAATAGAAGAACGAACACTTTTGCAGTTAAAAAGTAAAAACCAGCTTTTTGGAAAGTATAACTTTGCTTTAAACGAGTTAACCGTTCATAAAAAGGATTCAGCTTCTATGATGGTTGTTCATGCTTATGTAGATGATTTATACCTTAATTCGTATTGGGCAGATGGTTTGATCATAGCAACAGCTACCGGTTCTACCGCTTACTCGTTGAGTTGTGGTGGACCAATAATTACCCCAGGTTCTCGTAACATGGTAATTACACCAATTGCACCGCATAATTTAAATATTCGACCAATAGTTGTTTCGGATAATAGTGTAATAAAACTTAAGGCTGAAGGACGAGAAGAAAGTTTCCTAGCAACGCTCGATTCTAGATCAGAAGAAATTACAGAGCAAGACGAATTGCTTATTAAAAAAGCTGATTTTAAAATAAACCTAGTACAGTTTCCTAATCAAAACTTCTTTTCTACAATCCGTAATAAACTGCTTTGGGGAATGGATAGGAGGAATTAGAAAAAGCCGTTTTAAGTTCCATAGGTTTTCTTCTTGATTTTTAACCACAAAAATCTTGCCTCCTCTATTCTCTCTTTTTTCTCTTTTTATTTGTATTTCCCTTAAAACAGCTTAGTAGTAAGTATAACTATTAATAAAAGTTAAATATTGTGTGCTACAGTCAACAAATTTAAAATGGAATAATTTTTGAACAGATTTAAGTGTATATTGATTATATTTAATTTAAGATGCTAAGATTTTTATCCATATTATTTTTAAGCTTATTATTTCTACAAGCTCAATCTCAAGAAGAAGTAGACTCCAATACAGTTGAATATGTTCAGTTTTCAGGAGTAGTAGTAACAGGTAGTAACCTAGATCCTGTACCCTATGTAAATATCTTGGAAAAAACAACATGGAGAGGCACAAGCTCTGATTATTATGGGTTCTTTTCTTTTGTTGCACAACCTGGAGATACCATTGTTTTTACATCCATAGGGTATAAACCCTCTCAATATATTATACCTGAAGATTTAGAGAAAGCTAGGTATTCACTAATTCATAAAATCACAGAAGACACGGTGCTTCTAAAGGTTAAAGAGGTGTTTCCTTGGCCATCTAGGGAGCAATTTAAAGAAGCTTTTTTAACCATGGATATTCCTAATGACGATCTACGTAGAGCTCAAGCTAATCTTGACCCAGAAGTACTAGCATATAAAAGTTCAGCATATCCAAGAAGCGGTAGCGTTAATTTTAAATCTCAAATGCAGCAAATAAGCACCCAGCTCTACTATGCTGGACAAGCACCTCCAAATAATCTACTTAATCCTATAGCTTGGGCAAATTTCATTAAAGCTTGGAAAAGAGGCGATTTTAAGAAACAAGAATAGTTCAACAACCATGCCAAAGGCATTTGGGGATTGCTTACTCTTTATGAGTATTTTACACTCAGCTAGTATTTATTTTGTTTTTGCAATATATTGTTTTTCAGTTTTTTGAATAAAGGTTTAGTTATTGAAGTCTGTAGTCAAATACATATCGTATGTATGTTGTACAATAATTAAATTAAACTTTTATGAAAAAAACTACTATTAGATTAGGCTTGCTGTCAGCTTTAGTGTTTGGAGGAATAAATTCTTCTCAAGCTCAGTTGATTACATCTGGCCTAGATGATGGATCTCCTGGTACATTAAGATCACAAGTCGCAACCGCTTTATCAGGTGACACCCTAAATGTGGATGGAGCAATTTCAAACATTATTTTAACCTCTGGACAAATAACTATTGATAAGGAATTAACTATTATGGGACCCACGGGAGGCGTTTTAGTTGATGCTAATGCAACCGGAAGAATTTTTGATGTTGTTAGTGATACACTAAGATTATCAGGAATTACTTTAGTTAACGGTTCAGCTGACAATGGAGGAGGTATCCAAGTTAAAAATGCTGGTTTATACCTTGATGATGTAACACTAAGAAATAATATTGCTGCTGCCGTAAGTGGTAGTGGTGGAGCTATTATGGCTGATACTGGGGCGATGTTAATGATTAAAAATTCAACATTATCTTACAACCAAGCAAATAGAGCAGGAGGTGCTATTGAAGCAGTTGCTGGCTCAATGATTACGTTAGAAAATGTAAATCTAACGAATAATAATGCTGGTTTACCACCAGCAGTGGCAGCACCAGGTAATGGTGGAGGAATCCATATTACAGGTAACGGAAATGCTACTATCACGGGCGGTTACTTTGCTGATAACGGTGCAGCTTCGGAAGGTGGAGCCGTGTGGAATGGTACAGGTATTATGACAATTGATGGTACTATTATTACTAACAATACCGCTTCAGGAGCTCTTGCGAACAATGGTGGTGGTGGTGTATTTAATTTTGATAACGGTACGTTAACTATTATGAATGCCACAATATCAAATAACGAAGCAGATGGTTCAGCTGGATCAGGAGGAGGTGTATTTAACGATGTAGGTGGTAACCTTACTATTATGAATACATTAATTACTTCTAATGTAGCGAATAGAGCTGGTGGAGGTATTGAGGGTAAAGCTGATGCTGATTCAAACTTTATCACCTTAACCAATGTAACGTTAAATAACAATACAGCTTCTAATGCTCCTGGTAATGGAGGAGGTCTTCATATGACAGGTCTTGGAACAATTGATATTACTGGAGGTAGTGTAAGTGGAAATACTGCTGGTTCAGAAGGTGGTGGATTATGGAATGGTACAGGAACAATGACTATCGATAATGTTACTATTAATGGAAACATCGCTTCAGGAGCTGCTGCCGACAATGGCGGAGGTGGAGTATTTAACCTTGCAGGTGGTACAATCTCAATAAATAATTCAATCATTTCAAATAACCAAGCTGATGGTACAGCTGGTTCTGGTGGAGGAATTTTCAATGACTTTGATGGTAGCTTAACGGTTACTAATTCTTCAATCACGGGAAATATATCTAATAGAGCTGGTGGTGGTATCGAAGGTAATGCGACTGGAGGTACAAATACAATTGTATTAACAAACGTAACATTAAATAACAACCAAACGCTAAATGCACCAGGTAATGGTGGAGGTTTACATATGACAGGTAACGGTATGGTTACTATTACTGGAGGAAATGTAAACGGAAATTCTGCGGGATTAGAAGGTGGTGGATTATGGAATGGTACCGGAACAATGTCTATTGATGGTACGACTATTAGTGGTAACACAGCTTCTGGTGCAGCTGCCGATAACGGTGGAGGAGGTGTTTTTAACCTTAATGCAGGTACACTAATTGTAACAAACGCTATCATTTCTAATAATACTGCGGATGGAGCTTCTGGATCAGGGGGAGGAATCTTTAATGATTTAGGCGGTAATGTAACCGTAACGAATAGTTCTATTACAGGAAACATAGCTAATAGAGCTGGTGGAGGTATTGAAGGGAACGCAGGTGCAGATTCTAACTTTATCTACTTAACAAATGTTGACTTAAATAACAATGTTGCTCTGAATGCTCCTGGTAATGGAGGAGGATTACACATGACTGGTAATGGAACAATCGAAATTACTGGAGGTACTGTAAATAATAACGAAGCTGGATCAGAAGGTGGAGGATTATGGAATGGATCAGGATCAATGACAATCGATGGAACGACTATTAGTGGAAATGTTGCTTCTGGAGCTGCTGCCGACAATGGCGGAGGTGGAGTTTTTAACTTTACAGGAGGTTCAATAATGATTAACAATGCAATCATTTCAAACAACACAGCCGATGGTACTTCTGGATCAGGAGGAGGAATCTTTAATGATACAGATGGTGAACTTTCTATTACTAATTCTTCTATTACTTCAAATTTTGCTAATAGAGCAGGTGGTGGTATCGAAGATAACTCTGGTACAAGCACAATCTTACTTACTAACGTTAATCTAAATAATAATGCAGCCTTAAATGCTCCAGGTAATGGAGGAGGTTTACATATTACTGGAACTGGTAACGCTACTATTACTGGTGGTGCGGTAAATGATAACTCTGCTGGATCAGAAGGAGGTGGACTTTGGAATGGTTTAGGTATCATGACGATTGTTGGCGTTGATATTGAAGGAAATACTGCCTCAGGAAATGATGCAGATAATGGAGGTGCAGGTGTATTTAATGATGGAGGTACACTAAATATTGAATCTTCATTTATTGCAAATAATATGTCTGAAGGTACTTCTGCATCAGGTGGAGGAGTATTAAGTATTGATGGTAATATAACTATTAGTACAACAGAGTTTGAAGCAAATGCTGCTAATAGAGCAGGAGGAGCAATAGAATTAGTTGATGGTATGTTAACTATTGATAGCTCTGATTTCTTATTAAACGATGTAAATGGTTCTGCTGGTACAGCAAATCCAGGAAATGGAGGAGCAATTCACATTACTGGTGTAGTTAACTCTACAATTACAACTTCTACATTCTCTTTTAATGAAGCTGCTAGTGAAGGTGGTGCATTATGGAGCCAAAATGGTGGTGTAATGAGTTTAACTGATGTTTCTGTTAATGGAAACAGTGCATTTGGAGATGCTGAAGCCAAAGGTGGTGGAGGTTTATTTGTAAATGGAGGTATTGTTAACGCAACAAATACTACATTCTCAAATAATTCTTCTCTTGGAGCAACAGGAAACGGTGGAGCTATACTTGTAAAGAGTGGTACTACTAACATTATGACAAGTACAATTTCAGGAAATTCATCATTAGCTAATGGAGGTGGTATCTATAATAAAGATTCACTAATGATTAATGCTTCTACTATTGCTTATAATGGAGCAACTGTAGACGGTGGAGGTATTGCTGATGCAAGTACAGGTGTTACAACTGTTACAAATACAATTGTAGCTCTTAATTCTGGTAATACTGCTGATGTTTATTCTATGACAGGTATTAACAGTAATGGTTATAACTTAATCGGAGTAGATTCTGATACTTCTTTTATAGCTGCAACTGGTGATATTGTAGGAACAGTGAGTGCAAATGTTGATCCTAAGTTATCTCCGTTAGCACTTAATGGTGGGTTTACAATGACTCATGCTTTAAGAGTTAATAGTGAAGCTTACAATGCAGGTAATCCAGCAGATATGTTTGATGATCAAAACGGAAACTCTGTATTTGATGGAACTAGAGATATAGGTTCTAGTGAGTCACAGTCTAGATTAGTTGGATTAGAAGAATTAAGTGACAACATTAATGCTTTAGTATACCCTAACCCTAGTGTAGATGGTAATGTTTCTATTGCAGTTGATCAATTAGATGGAACTGTACAAGGAAAATTAATTGAAATGGGATCAGGTAAAACGGTTCAAGCTTTCCAATTAAATAATGCAAGCAACATAATTAGCCTTCAAGGTATTGCAAAAGGTGTTTATACAGTACAGCTAATTTCAGAAGAAAAGGCAAGTACTTATAAACTAATGGTGAAATAATAATTCATTAAATAACTAAAGTTATAAAGGCTATCTATATATTTAGGTAGCCTTTTTTTGATTAAATACATGAGAGATGAAAGATATAAGATATAGATTAAAAGATATTGCTTATGCAAGCATTGTGTTATGGGCAATAGGCCTTACATTATACTTCGGTTCAAATATAATTTTCCCCATCGTATTTTCATTTTTTATCTCATTATTATTACTCCCTTTAGTAGAAAGAGGAATACGCATGGGAATGAACAATTTATTTAGTTGTTTACTAGTTGTTGTTTTATGTACTGGGATCGTAGGTGGTTTAAGCGTTTATTTAGTAACAGAAGGATATGAGCTTATTGATGAATTTTCAATGGAAGAGGCCAAGAAAAAAGCAGAAGAGCCGCTAGGTGCAATAGAAAGAACAACAAAAAAAATAAATAAAAAATTCGAGTTAAACAGTGATATTCTAAATAATAATATGAAATTAATATCTTCTGTATCAGGAGATGTTGCGTCTTATATTTTTAGTGGTATACAGAGAACTATCGTTTTTATGGCTCTAGTGCCCATATATATCTTTTTTATGCTCTACTATCGGGCTAACCTAATCACTTTTATAAGAAGAATATCAAGCAAAAATAATTATGCAGAGAAATATTTAGCAATAAGAGATATCAAAGCAATGATACAGAGGTATTTATCAGGGCTATCCTTGGTTATTTTAATTGTAGCCACCCTAAATACAATAGCCTTGCTTTTATTTGGAATAGATTATGCCATTTTTATAGGTGTTTTAACTGGCTTATTAATTATAATCCCTTATATAGGTGTGTTTTTTGGAGCATTAATTCCTGTTGCAGTAGCTTTAGCAACCAAAGATTCTATGTACATCCCTTTAGGAATTTTAGGATCGTATATCTTTGTTCAATTTATTGAAGGTAACTTTATAACGCCTCGAATCGTAGGTGATTCAATTAATTTAAATCCTTTGGTAATTATTATCGGGTTGATCATTTTTGGGTCTATTGGAGGCATTTTAGCAGCGGTAGTAGCTGTTCCTTGTCTGGCTACTTTAAAAATAATTTTCGATTATTCTGAAGCACTAAAACCTTATGGAGTTCTTATGAGTTATAGGCAAGAAAAAGAACCCAAAGGTGATGAAAGAATGAAATAATAGACTCCTTTTGAGGAAAAAAATCTCACTTTACACCACGCCTGTAAAGGTTTATTTGTCTTAAAATCAGTTATTTAATTTTTGGGAATGATTTTGTTATTAGAATCACTAAAAATTAAGAGTCATGGAAAATTTATTGTATTTAATAGCACTTGTCATGTTGATAGGTTGGGCTGTAGGAGTATTTGGATTTAGTTTGGGTGGTTTTATCCACGCATTGCTAGTATTAGCATTAATATCTATCTTATTTAGATTAATTAGAGGACGATCATATTAAAAAAGAAAAAGATGAGTAGCGATAGTAATTTAAAAGGTATTTTGGTGGCAGCTGGATCTGGATTGGCTGTTGGAGCAATCTTAGGGGTGCTTTTTGCACCAGATAAAGGAAGTAAAACTCGCCAAAAAATAGCAGATAAAGCAAGTGATTTAAAGGATCAATTTGTTGACAAAAAAGAGGATTTGACAGATATGATACTAAGTTTAAAATCAAAAATTCAGGATACCGTACAATCAGATGGAGGGGAGTCTTCAGATGATTTAATGAAAAAAATAGAAGAATTAGAAAAATTAATTAAGGCATAAGCCATGGATTTAACGGATCATATCACAGAGTTACTAAAAACGAAATTAGAGTTAACTGAACTTCAAATCAAAGAACAGGCGGCTAAAGTTTCTAGTAACTTCGTGACTACCGTTTTTTCTCTTTTACTACTATTTTTTTCCATGTTTGCCGTTTCACTATTGGTAGGTTTAATCATTTACTTGATAACTAATAGCTATCTTATTGGGACAATCTCTTTCATAGGGAGTTTTATATTAATTCTACTAGTTTGTTGGATATCTCTAAAAAGGATTAAAAAATTGGTTGATAATCAGGTATACAAAACTGTATTAGATGAATAGTAAGGATAAAATAAGAGCATTAAAAGAGTTAAAAAAACTTCAAATTGATTATCATCAAAAGCAAATTTCTCATAAAGTTAAAGAGTATATAAATTTTGATGGGATTAAAGATAATCTGGAGTTGGTAACGCTAATAGGTAAGTTGTTGAGTAAATAATATTATTTATCTTTAGTAGCCTAAATTGTTATGTTAAAAACAATCTCAAGTCAGAAGCTGTCTTTTTAGGTTGTTCCTCCATAGGAACATGACCAACATCTTCATACACGATTAATTCTGAATTCGGTATTGTATTGTAAAATTTATAGGCATGCGAAACATTAATCCATTGGTCTTGGTCGCCCCACATAACAAGCGTTGGATTTTTTACCGTACCAAGCTTATCCGTGTTGTCTTGAAACTTTGTATTAGCAATTTTAACAAAAGCATCTAGATTTCCCTCTAAATGAAATAAATCATAATGCCTTTCTACGAGTTCATCAGTAACTTTCGATTGGTCACAAAAAACCTGACGTAAAAACTTTCGAATTGCTGCCTTAGGAGTGTATTTCAATACATTTCTCAGCATGGGAGTTTGAGCAATAACAAAGGGTAGGGGATATTCACTTTCAGTAACATAACCTGCAGCATTTATTAAAATCATCTTATCCACTCGTTGAGAGTTTCTAGTCACATATTCCCATACAAACCAACCTCCTAAAGAGTTTCCCGCAATATGAAACTTACTTAGCTTTAAAGCATCTACAAATTCATTGATGAAATTACAATAGAAAGAAATAGAAAATACGGTTTCTCTGTTATAACCAGTTAACCCAAATCCAGGTAAATCAATACTTATTACTCGATAATCTTTCTTTAAGTGTTTACTCCATTTATTAAACGTATGTAGTGAGGAAAAAGAGCCGTGTATTAAAACAATTGGAGTACCACTACCTACATCTCTATAATGGACTTTATAATCACCAACTTTAATAAAAGAAGATGACTTATAAATATATTTCTTTGAAGTTTCGAGCATATAAGTACCTCAAGGTATATTTAAATGTACAATATATGAACAATTGTGAACCCTATTTATAAATACTAATTGGTTGAAATCTTTGTTATTCTTTTTGTTTTCAGTTATATATTTAACGTTAATAAGTAATTATACGTAACATGAAATTGAACTATTAAGAAGTAGATAGTTCTTTTTTTATGCGATTTATTAGGTCCGTTACCCCGCTAATTTCTTTTAAATCATTTTTAGTCAGAAGCATACTCCATGAGTCACCGCATTCAGCAATTACAAGAGGGTACTCAATATTATTATATCTAGCTGGGTGATTATTTTTGTAGTAAAACTCCATGTTGATTTTGGTTAAAGATTTAAATTTCTCCCACTCTTCAAGCTCTCCAAAATTTCCATGGGTTAAACTGCATAAGTCACATGTATATGTATTAGGACTTACGATTTTATGAGCAAAATCTAAGACTTTACTTAGTTTATCAGATTTTGCATTATAAATGAATACTAGTTTCATTTAACCCCTAGTAAACACCCAGTTTAAGTCTTGTGATAACTCATTGTTAAAAGCATAGCCCTCATAATCAAACCCTCTTAGCTCATCTACACTGTTTATCTTATTTTTAACCATATAATTGGTCATATACCCTCTAGCAAGTTTAGCGTAAATCGCAATGGTTTTATATTTACCATTTTTGTTGTCTTTAAAATCAATGGTTAGGACATCACTTTTTAGTTTTTTAATATCAACTGACTTAAAATATTCATTCGATGCTAAATTTACTAGTACATCACCATCAAGTGCTGTATTTAATTCAGAAGTTATTTTATCGTTCCAAAACTCATAAAGATTCTTGACTTTTGGAGTTACTTGAAGCTTAGTCCCCATTTCTAATCGATAAGGTTGAATTAGATCTAAAGGTCTTATTAGTCCATACAAACCACTTAAAATTCTAATGTTATCTTGCGCATATTCAAATTCTTTTTCGGTAAAAGAAGTAGCTTCAAGTCCTCGATAAACATCACCAGTAAATGCTAAAATTGCTTGTTTACTGTTTTGGGTATTGTAATCTTCTGAGAAATCTTGATAACGTTGATAATTTAAATCACTTAACGAAGCACTTATAGACATCAAGTCTCCAATTTTTTTGGCACTTAGTTTCTTTAGCTTCTATACCAGCTTGTTCGTTTCATCTTCAAAAATGATATTCGTAAAAGATTTAGTTTTTGATGGTGTATCAAAGTCAAGTGATTTTGCTGGTGACAGTACTGCAATCATTTTAGTTCATTTAAAAAGGTTAAAAAATAATTTTCAAACTCGGTTATTCCTGGTTCCTCTAATGGAATATGTCCACAGTTTGTTAAATAATGCATCTCTTTTTTACATGCCAGCCGGTCATAAAAAGGTTTGCTTGCATCAAAAGTTAACAAAGCATCCTTTTCAGGATGAAGAAAAAGCAAAGAACATTTATCAAATTTTTCTGGTGGGATTTTAGCTTTTGTTGACTGAAGCGTTCTAATCCATTTCAAGTACACCCAACTACCAGAACCTACTTTATCCCTTTGTAATAATCGAACAAAATCAGCATTGTTAGCCATTTTATCCATGCTTGTTAAGTTTTTAATGGGAACCTTCATCGGATCGAAAAGCAATGAAAATTTTTTAGTTATAGTAGCTCCTTGTTTTGCTAATAAATCATTTTTAGCCAATAATTGTTGAATCTCAAACCTAGTTGTATCAGCAAGTGTAGTAACAATCAAACCCTTTATATGGTTTGAGATGCACGCAACCTGATAGGTTAGCATACCACCTAAACTCATACCAAATAATACAAATGCAACCTTGTCTTTTTCGTACTCTTTATCTATTATGTAGCATAAAGTATCAATCCAATCTTGGTAAGAAACAATATGGTTATAGCTGGTTAAACCAAAACTTGGTAAATCTGGGGAAAGAACCTCATAACCATTACGCTGAAGTTCTAAAGCTATGGGCGACATTAACCTACCATTTGCACCTCCACCATGAACAACCATGACTTTAAACGGACGAACTTCTTTAGATGTTGACAAATACCTGTCCAGATGAACCCGCATACCTTTTAAAGAAATATACTCTTCACTTGGTAAATTATCTTTTGTGAGTTGATTTTTTTTTGCAAAAAAGGGCTGGAATTTTTTCCAGTAATCAAATTGCTTATATGATCTCTTTTTTGACATATAACAAAGTTAGCTTATTTTGAGTGTCTATAAAAAGTTGCAATAAAAAAGGTGCTGATTATAAAACCAGCACCTTGCAAATAAATTATAAAAAGATTTTACTTTTCTACTGAATACTGAAGAGATTTAATCATTTCTTTCATCTCTTTCATTTCAGCTTTCATGTCTTCCATTTCTTTTTCGTTTGAAGCTCTTAAATCTGCATTTTCAGCTTTTAATTCTTTAATAGCCTCAATTAATACAGGAACTAAGTGACTATACTCAACAGACTTGTACCCGTCAGCATCAGTATGTACAACCTCTGGATAAATTTCTTCAATTTCTTGAGCAATTACCCCTAGCTGCGTACCATCAGCAAAGTTTTCTTGAGGATATTCATCTTGTCTCCACTTATAGCTAACACCTCTTAATTTAAGAACATTCTCTAATGCACTTTCTAGCTTTACAATATCTTTCTTGTAACGTCTATCAGAAGTTTCATTAATACCATTAGAACGAACACGTCCATTAACGTGTAATGCTTGAGTAGGTCCAGTAGTACCAATACCAACTCTGTTTGTACTTGCATCTACAAATAATGTGTTTGCATCAACATTAAAGTCACCACCAGTAGATGTCCAGTTCATGGTATTAGCACCCATTGCAACTGTAGTTGCTCCAATTAAAGAACCACCTAATCTAACATCGTTAGCTGTAGCTGTAAGACCGTTTGTACCTACCACGTTTAATGTAGCAGAACCAGAAGCTGCACCACCAGTTAAACCATTACCGGCAACAACATCAGTGATATCACCACCACCACCTCCAGCAGCATTAATAGTAATATCATTACCAGCTCTGTTAAGTGTAATGTTAGTTCCTTGAAGTAATCTAAAGTTGTTTCCTCCAGAAATTGATACTGTTTGTGTACCTGGTGAAGCACCAGCTACAGATAATGTTTGATTATCCGTATTGGTAACTGTATTTGTAAGTGTAATATTAGAACCAGCTTCAGCTATAGATAAACCAGCACCAGCAGTAAATGTAACTGAAGAAGCAGTACCTGTAAGGTTAATTACAGAAGTATTACCAGCACCAGCTCCAACACTTAATGCTTGTGAATCTGTACCAGTACCGTCACCTGAAGCAGCAATAGTAATTGTATTACCAGATTCAGATAAGGTAATTAATGAACCTGCCTGTAAGGTAACATCACTAGCACTTCCAGCAATATCAATAATTGAAGTGTTACCTGCACCTGCACCAACTGTTAATCCTTGGTTATCTGTATTAACAACCGTGTTTGTTAATGTAATATTAGAACCTGCTTCAGCAATAGATAAACCAGCACCAGCAGTAAAAGTAATAGATGAAGCCGTACCTGTAAGGTTAATTACAGAAGTATTACCAGCACCAGCTCCAACACTTAATGCCTGTGCATCAGTATTAATAGA
>CATLPG010000031.1 GCA_950054195.1 uncultured Saccharospirillaceae bacterium | reverse complement strand
ATACCTGCACTTGCTCCATCTTCGATATACGTTGTTAATACCGTACTTGATAGGGTTAAAGAGTCGATGTTTTGATCGTCTGATGTATTAGAATCAATTATGGATGTTAAAACTAACTCGTTTGTATCTCCATTTTCATCAACAAAATAGATGCTTGTATCACTATAAAGACCAACATAGGTTACTGTTTCTGAACTATCAATCATTGTCTTAACATCTATAACAGTTGTGTTACCGTTTTCATCGATATAGGTGATTGTTGAATCCGTATTACTAATAACTGTTAGTGTTTCAATACTATCTCTCAACTCATTTAACCATGTAGTATCATTAAGCAAGCTGTCGGAAACTATTCCATATACACTATCATATAAAACTTGATCTTGAGCTAAACTATCTCTTATTGTTGTGTAAAAAGAACTATCATTTGCTAGTGGTAATAAATCAATGTTAGCACTATTACCATTTTCAATAAACGTTGTAAGAATAGTTGAAACGAGCGTTATGGAGTCTAAATTTTGGTTATCAATACTGTCGCCAAGTTCTGTTAACCATGCTATATCATTTAAAAGACTATCTGAAACTGACGAATAAATACTATCCATAAAAATTTGATCACCTAAAAGACTATCCCTAGTAAATGTGAAAAGTGTATCTGCTTCTGTTAACATGATGGCAATAATGCTATCAATAACTTCTTGATTATTATAAATTGTATCTGTATTGGAAAGTACAGCAGATAAAATTAAGCTATCAAGAAAAACTTGGTTAGAAGTAAAGATATCTGGTGTTGGGATATGTTTTACAACTCCTGACGTAGGATCAACTATCAGTAAATTATTCTCAGTAGTATAAAGTTGGAGACCTTCAAAACGAACTGGATTTTGGTCTGGGTTAAGAGGATTTACTCGAACATGTAATGTATTGGTAGGCGTAGTTATATCACCAACTCCAACATTTTGAGCTTTAGTATTAGAAACGATTGTAAATAGAACGACAAGTGCGAGTAATACTTTTTTCATAGGGACAAATTTTCACAAATATAAGTAAATGTACGTAAAATAAAGCCCTAAGGTTACCGTTAAAAACCTGTTATTTACCGACTTGTTTAAATGAAAATTAACCTAAGTTTATAACACCTGTGCAGAAACAACACAATAAACGTATCTGTTTTTAATAATTTAACACGCGCTTAATATCTGAATCTGTTTTAGTCAACAGGTAAAATCGACCATAATCATCCCATAAATTTGAGGCAATATTTAGCTTGATTAGCTCCTTAATTTTTTGCTGGGATTTTATTTCTTGATCCATTATATATTTTACTCCTTTTTCTTTCGAAAACTTTAAAAACTGATTATAAATTTGATCTGTTACCACAAACTCTCTTTCGAAATTTCTCATTGGCATGGTTGACCATTTTTTTCGGTTTTTATCCAAAAAACGGATGCTAAACTCTGAGAACACATTGGTGTATGACAATTCTTTATAATAACTACTAAATCCAGTTGTGTCATACGGTAAAAAAACATCAGGTGTTATTCCCCCACCTCCATAAACTACTTTACCCTCAGGTGTTGTAAATTTAAGAGAGTCTACAAAAAGAGAGGAATCTAATTTAAAAAGCTCACCATTCGTGTAGCGATCGTAGCTTTCCATTACGTAATTTTCGTAGTTTCCATCATATTCTTTTTGAACACATCTACCTGTTGGCGTGTAATATCTAGCGACTGTTATTCTGATTTGAGAATTATCTTTAAGCGTTATAGGACTTTGCACCAACCCTTTCCCAAAAGATCTTCTACCAAAAATTAATCCTCTATCATTATCCTGAATTGCTCCAGCTACAATTTCACTTGCCGATGCTGATTCACCATCAATAAGTACAGATAGTTTGATGTTTTTTAACATTCCTCTGCTTGTAGAATAGATTTTATCTCTAATACCATTTCTTCCTTTTGTGAATACAATTAATTTACCATCCTCTAAAAACTCATCAATAATTTGACATGCTACTGGGAGGTATCCACCTCCATTGCCTCTAAGATCAAAAAGCAGGTTTTTCATACCTTTTCTTAAAAGTTTATTGGCTTCAATGTAAAACTCTTTGTAAGAAGTAGCGCTAAATCTATCTAACTTAATATATCCCGTATTTTTATCAACCATAAAAGAAGCTCTAACACTTGGTATTGGTATTATTCCTCTTATTATTTCTTTATCAATAAACTCATCTCCTCTTTTAACTTCTACATCAACCTTTGTTCCAGCGGGTCCTTTTAATTTATCTATAACATCAGCAGAACCAAATCCAACACCAGACACCATTGCCGTATCAACTTTAAGGATTCGATCTCCATTTTTAATTCCTGCTAGGTATGATGGTCCATCTTTTATTACGTTGGTAACAACTAGCGTATCAGCAAGCATCATGAATTTAACTCCAACTCCTGCAAAATCACCTCTTAATTGTTCGGTTTCAACTTTATTTAAGTCTGCCGGCAAATAAATTGAATGAGGGTCTAAACTTGTTAATGTTTTTTGAATAGCTGTTTCAACTAAGTTTGTTTTATCTACAGTATCTACATATTCTTGTTCTAGGACATTGATAACGTTTACTAGTTTTCTTTCTTCCTCGGTTAAAACAGATTGTTTGGAACCAAAATAGAAGCCCAAAGCAAGAGAAACCCCAACAAAAATGGGTAATAATAGTATGGATTTATTCATTTATATCTTGAATTTGAACAACTTCAATGCCTGCTAATTTTAAAAAGTCTAATCCTTCAGAATCTTTGTAACCATTAATATACACAACTCTAGTAAAGCCAGCTTGATGGATTAATTTACTACATTCTTTACAAGGTGATAGTGTAATATATAACGTAGCTCCAGCCGAACTATTATTGGATCGTGCTAGTTTAAGTATTGCATTAGCCTCTGCGTGCAAAACAAACCACTGAGTGTCACCATTTTCATCTTCACAAGAGTTATCAAAACCTGTAGGTGTACCGTTGTAACCATCCGAAATAATTGCTCTATCTTTTACCACTATAGCTCCAACTTGTTTTCGCTTACAATGTGATAGCTTAGCCCACTCGGAAGCCATTCTTAAATATGCTTTATCGTATTTTGATTGTTTTTTTGACATAGCGAATATCACTGAATTTGTTGACATCAATTCGAAGGTAAGCAAATTATACGAACGGATTAAATAGACTTTTACCTATATTTGGCTAGATGATTTCATCAAGTTCACCAATAGGTTTTTTTGACTCCGGAATAGGAGGCACTTCTATTTGGAAGGAGGTAACCTTGTTATTACCTAATGAAAACACGGTTTTTTTAGCTGATAGTAAAAATGCTCCTTATGGTTTAAAAAGCAAAGAAGCGATTATAGCATTAAGTAAGAAAAACACAGATTATCTCCTAAGTAAAAACTGCAAATTAATTGTTGTTGCCTGTAATACGGCTACTACTAACGCGATAACCTACCTAAGAACTCATTATACTGTTCCATTTATTGGTATTGAACCTGCTATAAAACCAGCTGCTATTAAAACAAAAACGAATGTGGTTGGCGTTTTAGCTACTAAAGGAACACTGAGTAGTGAACTTTTTAGTAAAACTAGCAGTATACATGCTAGCAAAATAAAAGTTATAGAGCAGGATGGTGATGGTATTGTTGAGCTGATAGAAAATGGTATGTTACATTCCGAAAAGATGTATAGTCTACTTAAGCGCTATTTGCAGCCTATGGTAGAAAAAAACATTGACTATTTAGTGCTAGGCTGTACGCATTACCCTTATTTAAATCCAATTTTAAAGGAATTATTACCAGCGCATATACGAGTTATTGATTCTGGTTATGCTGTTGCCAAGCAGGTTAAACGAGTTTTGTCTTTTGATAAATTACTCAATACAGAAAATCAAGGAATTCATAATATAATCTCTAATTCTCACTCAAAGGCAATTGAGCAATTCATAGAAACAAGCACAAAAACAAGCATTAACTATGCTGATTTTTAAGTTTTTGTATAAAAAAGAGTTGTAAAATAAAGCTGATTACAACTTATACAACCTAATTACAGGACTATTTTCTACTTTTAAAAAATAAACACCTCTTTTTAACAACTCTCCATTATAGATCACTCTGCTTGATTTACTTTCAACACCTGAGTAAATTATTCTTCCTTGAACATCAGTAATTACATAACTACCTAATACGCCATCATTTATTTTACCTATTGTAAGTTCATTAGCGAAAGGATTAGGGTAAACTTTTATTTCAGGTGTGTTTGTAATATCTTCTAATCCTGTTGTAGGCTGACATAAATTACTTCCAAAATTTTCATAATTAAATGTTAAACTACTACAAAACACAGAATCTAAACCAGAAAATGAACTATCAATAATTATAGCTCCAGTTTCATAATAAACAGTACCTCCACCGTTATTAATCTTTAAAGTAGCTCCGCTTTTTACGTGAAATTCATGAGCTCCGCCTCCATTTATATGCGCATATGAACCACTTTCTAAATATAAAGTATGACTTCCTCCCCCTGCTGAGGTAACGGTATCAGCATCGCATAACCATCGAGTTCTTGATCCAGAACCTCCTAAATCTCCACTTCCCCTAACTGCAGTAGCTGGTATAGTGTCTAGACATTGTGAAAATGAAACATTTACACTAAAAAGACAAACAAAAGCGTAATTATTTTATTCATAAGCAAAAGATTTACTGCAATATACAGAATTAAAACGTATTACTTCTTTCTAAAAAACACATTAATAGGAACTCCTTCAAAGTTGTACAGTTTTCTTAATTGGTTTTCTACAAAACGCTTGTACGGATCTTTTATATACTGAGGCAAGTTACAGAAAATAGCAAACGAAGGTGCATGTGTAGGCAACTGTGTAACAAACTTAATCTTAATGTATTTTCCTTTGTAAGCTGGTGGCGGTGTTTCGTGAAGAATAGGTAATAACGTATCGTTTAATTCTGAGGTTTTAATTTTTTGCATTCTGTTATTGTAAACCTCAACAGCTTTTTCAAGCGCTTTAAATATTCTTTGCTTTGTTGTTGCTGAAGTAAAAACAATAGGAACGTCCTTAAAAGGAGCTAACCTTCTTCTGATTTCATCCTCAAGCTCTTTTGCCGTGTTTGTTTCTTTGTTATCAATTAAATCCCATTTATTTACCAGAACAACAACTCCTTTGCTATTCTTTTTAATTATATGATAAACACTTAAATCTTGGTGACCGATACCTTCTGAAGCATCAATCATAAAAATACACACATCAGAATACTCAATAGCTCTTACTGATCTTAGCGTTGAGTAAAACTCTACACTATCGTCTATTTTGGCTCTTTTTCTTATACCTGCGGTATCTATTAAATAAAAATCAAACCCGTAAGAAGTATACCTTGTATTAATTGTGTCTCGTGTTGTTCCGGAGATAGGTGTAACAATGTTTCTCTCCTCACCCATAAGCGCATTAAGCAACGATGATTTACCAACATTTGGTTTACCAACTATTGTAATTTTAGGAATACCTTCTTCTTCTATATATTCTTTTTTAGCTGGGAAAGAAGCTACTACTTCGTCTAAAATTTCTCCTGTACCACTCCCATTTATAGATGATAGATTATATACTTCACCTAATCCTAAGCTATAAAACTCAGCACTTAATGTTTGGTGAGTTGGTGAATCTACCTTATTGGCTACAAGTACTACTTTTTTATCTATTCTTCGAAGAATTTTGGCTACTTCATCATCTAAATCGGTAACACCTGTTTGTGTATCAACCATAAAAATGATTACATCAGCTTCTTCAATTGCTAAGTGAACTTGTTTTCTGATTTCTCCTTCAAAAATATCATCGCTTCCTTTTACATATCCACCGGTATCGATAACAGAGAAATCCTCTCCATTCCAATTAACTTTTCCGTAATGTCTATCGCGTGTAACACCACTTTGTTCTTCTACAATTGCTTTTCTTTCTCCTGTTAAACGGTTGAATAAGGTTGACTTACCAACATTTGGACGCCCTACAATGGCTACTACATTAGACATAATACTATGCTTCTTTTAATTAGAATGACTAAACATAGCCATATTTCTTTAATTTCTTCTCGTTTCCTTTCCAGTCTTTATCTACTTTAACAAAAAGCTCTAGAAACACCTTGTTTTGTATAAAATCTTCAATTGCTTTTCTGGCTTCTGTACCTACATGCTTTAGTTTACTCCCTTTGTGTCCGATAAGAATTCCTTTTTGCGAATCTCTACTCACAATGATAACGGCTCTTATTCTGGTTATTTTATCGGTTGCTTTAAATTCTTCTATTAGAACCTCACATGAGTAAGGAATTTCTTTTTTATAGGTAGTAAAAATTTTCTCTCGTATTATTTCAGAAATAAAAAACCTCATGGGTTTATCCGTTAGGTCATTTTTATCAAAATACGGTGGAGACTCGGGCAACAAATCTTTTATTTTATTGATAATAAAATCAATATTTACTTTAGTTAATGCTGAGATTGGTAATATATCTGCTTTTGGAAGATGCTTACCCCAAATTTCTACTTTTTGTTCAACTTGCGACATATCTTTCGCTAAATCTATTTTATTAATTAAAACAAAAACGGGAACATCCATCTTTTTTATCTTCTCCAAAGTAGCCTCATGGTTCATTGTATCTTCAAATAAATCGGTAACCAAAAGGATGATATCAGCATCTTTTAATGAACTCGTAACAAAGTTCATCATTTTTTCATGTAACGAATATTTTGGTTCTAGCACACCTGGGGTATCAGAATATACTATTTGGAAATCTTCTCCATTTACTATACCCATAATACGGTGACGGGTAGTTTGGTGTTTTGAAGTTATTATGGATAAACGCTCACCTACTAAGTTATTCATTAGGGTTGATTTACCTACATTTGGACTTCCTACGATGTTTACAAAACCTGCTTTATGCGACATTCTTTAAAATAAATTTGGAATGTAAAGGTACAATATCTATATTTGTGATCCAATTATATCGCGGGGTAGAGCAGTTGGTAGCTCGTTGGGCTCATAACCCAAAGGTCGTCAGTTCGAGTCTGGCCCCCGCTACTAAATGATAACCAACAGGTTATAGCAGAAAGTCAATCAGAAATGGTTGACTTTTTTGTTTTGGTGTTTCAAGTATCTAGTAAAATCAATTTTTAATGTTAAAATAATGGAAAAAGAAAACAAAAATCTGCGGGTTCCCAAAGAAACGAAAGAAGATTACAATTATGATCGAATTAGAGCATTAGTTTCAGCTTCTGGTGTTCCATTTGCAACTGATATATTTGGAGTTCTGTTCACCAAACCTATTGAAAAAAGACGAAAAGAATTTTTACAAAGTATTTTAGATAAAATAGAAGAGTTATCTAAGAATATTGAAAAATTTGAACCTGAAAATCTACAAAAGAATGAAGTTTTTTTGTCTACTCTGGTTAAGTCATGTCAAAGCATATTAAATGAGCATCAAAAAATAAAGATTGATAGCTTCAAAAACATTGTTATCAATTCGGTGTCTATTGAAGATATAGACGAAGAAATGAAGATGTTTCTCCTAAGCATTTTGGATTCGCTATCAACCCTTCAAATTAAACTATTGACCTATTATGTAGGAAAAACTAATGCAAGTAGCATCAAGACCTATAGAGATTGGAGAGAACAATATAGTAGTTATCAAAATTTTTACTCTTACAGATCAAGACAAAAAGAACCTATTTTAAACGAAGAGCAATTTATAATGATTTCAAAAGATCTCGAAAATAAAGGGCTACATATCAGAACTAGAAATTTTGATGGAGAGGGATTTTCTAATGGATATACTTTACAAAGAAGTGAGTTAGCTGATAATCTTTTAAAATATATTTCAGGACATTTTGGAGATATAGCTCCTACATATTATAAAGAAAGAGACATTTATTCTTAAAGATTAGTAATCCATGATCACTCGGTTATATTTTGACTTGAAAGATCAAGCTTGTTAATAATCACTCCTTTACGTTTTTAAATGTCAAGGGTATATCTAAAAATCATCAATAACCTTTGTAAAAGATTTCGTTAGTTATGGAAAACTGTTAAGGCTATAAGTCACCACTCCTCTCTCACCATCATACCAATCAACAATTTCCCCAAAAATGTCATACACTAATCTTAAATCAACCTCATACTCAAAAATATTCTTTTTAAGGTTATCATGAATAACAAAGATTATTGAAGATCCTTGGTTAAAAGACAACATACTATACTTATCTAATTGATCTCCATAAAAACGAATATGCATCATTAAATCATTTCTATTCTTATCAAAGTCAGAATCATGAACATCCAGTTCTTTAATAGCTTTTAGGTAGTTATTATAAGTATCTTCTGGAGTCTTACCAAATACTTCTTTATCCTTTAACTTATCAAAAGTGGCTAAAAACTTCTTTAAATTACGAACCATGTAAACCAAGGTCTTTTTAGCTTTGCTACCTTTTAATTCTTTTCCGTGAAACCAAAGGTTTACACTAAGTTTATCGAGATTTATTTCTCCTTGAAATTCTATTCCGAAAACTTCTTTAGTTCCAAAAAAATGAGATGTTACAGCATGATCATTTACAGACATAACTTAATTTTAAATTGGCTACTTTTTGAATTTAAGTAATTAAGTGTTCTTCTTATGAAAATTAGCAAGATCTTCTTCATTTAGAATTTTAAGATCAATTTTATCACCTATTTTTATCAAGCATTCTACAGCAAAGTAACTACCCTCTATATCTTTGTATACTAACCTATGCTTAATTTCAACTGGGGACTTTTTCAATATTTCAATAATATCCTCAATAGATTTTTTCTCTTTCATTATGATATTATACTCTCTGTTATCAGATCTACCTCCCTTTACTTCGAGTGTATCATAAAACTCCTCTTTGATAAATGTTACATCATGTTTACTAATGTTATTGAGTTTTAAAATATATTTAATCCCTGATTTTTTTTCTTTAGAGAAAATCTCCTTTTTTTCTCCATTAATATCCTCTAATTCTACATCTATAAAAGGCTTTCCCTCAATAGCGGTTGGTGGTTGTAATGGCGCTGGTCTAAAGTTTACATTGTCAAAGATCTGCCCAAAAAGAGGATAGTTTTCGGACATAATGGGCATTCCTTCAAGAGCATTGAGTAATCTATGTGAAAAATCAGCAAATCCACTCTTTGACCAAGCTATATTTATACTTTTATCACCACTTTCAATGTCTACAAAATACTGCTTACCCATTGCCCAAGTGTTTTCACCAATTATCATAATTTTAGTCCCAGCACCTTTAATACCTCCTGCTAAAGTTATGTTCCCATCTTCATTTTTGTATAACTCTATATCAGATAAAGGTCTTGCCAAGGGAGTTACCCTTTTAGAGTCTGTGTTTCCATTATTTTTGTCATCTTCTCTTTTAATTCTACTAACCAGCCCTGTAATATGAGAATCCTTTTCATATCTTAGAATTATTCCACCTATAAAACCTGGAACAGAAGTAAGTTCAGACAACTTATGTAGTGCGTTTTTATCATTATTATCTATTTCTTTTAATTCAGCAAAAATTACTCCAGAACTAAACTTATCATCTAGCTGATCTTTAATATTTAATAGTTCAGATAATTTCAATTTCGTTGCAATAATATTGCTTGAGTTGAATCTTGATTTAATCTCGAATACCGAAATTACGTATCTAGCTGGAATAGCTCTAAATTTTCCTTGATTACTCATGTCGCTATCTCCCTCCACCCATAATATTGGAGCTTCAAGATGATTGTAAACTATAACGTCATAATGATATAATTTATCATTTGAAAAATTTAGATCAGATATAATATACCCTGAAGTAACACTATATTTTTTAGGTAAAAATTCAGAGAGCCATTTTCTTATTGAAGCCTCTAGAACTTTACCATGAGATGTTCTAACAGGTCTATTAATATTTTGGACTAAAGCCCTGTCGTAATCAGTTAGTATGTTTATCCTATTTTGACTGAACTCTCTCCATCCCTGTTGTCCAAAGCAATCCTCCATTACTGTTATTTTTTAATAAAAATTTACTGAATACTAGATTTTTAAATTTAGGTAAAAAATAAAATTTCATACATTTTTACCAGAATTAAAACAAATATCAAAATACACTGATACCTTTACCGAAAGGTCTTTTAGTAAAATTTCATTGCCACTACTAAGAAAAAGCCATTTACGAAAGTAAGTGGCTTTTGTTTTTTATCCCCTTATAATCTAACGCTTTTAGTGAAGCAAAACACTTATCACTAGTGGGTGGAAATAATTTCATTTTGGTATAAGCTACTTTTTCAGTATATTATATAGTGTCCGTAAAAGCATTGAAAATATGAATTTCAATCAGGCATTTATAGAGATTATTAACAGTTAAATAAAAAAAGTGCAAACTCAAACCTTTAAAAAAATTGTTGTTGTTAAAGTAGGATCAAACGTTCTTACAAACTCAAACAACAGAATTGTAGAACCTATTCTAAACAACATCGTAAGGCAAATCGCCTATTTATATGATCGCGGCATATTAACCGTATTAGTTACTTCTGGAGCAGCTATTGCCGGGAAAGAAGTTTTAGGAGAAATTGACGAAACGGACAAAAGCATTAGAAGACAGGTTTTTTCCTCTGTAGGGCAACCTCGATTGATGAGGCATTATTATTCCATCTTCCATAAATATGGGTTGTATTGTGCTCAAGTTTTAGCTACTAAAAATGATTTTTCGGAAGGAAAACACAAGGAAAATATGATAAACTGCTATTCGGGATTAATTAACCAAGGAATTATTCCTATCGCTAATGAAGATGATGCCGTTTCATTATCCATGTCTATGTTCACTGATAACGATGAACTAGCGAGCTTAGTAGCAACCCTTGTTAAAGCTGATATGATGGTACTGCTTACCGATATAGATGGGCTTTACACAGGCAATCCTGAAAATGACAATTCGCAACTTATTAATGAAGTTCCTCTTGATTTTAATGTGGATCAATACATTCAAGAGTCAAAAAAGAAAGAAGGAGAAGGTCGAGGAGGCATGAAATCTAAAGTTAAAGTAGCCAAGAAAACAGCTAAAAAAAACATCCCAACATTTATAGCTAATGGTAAGCATGACAATACAATTATTGATATTGTTATAAAAAATGAAAATGTAGGAACAAAATTCGAATCATAAAAAACACTATGCAATTATTAAAAACAGAACAAAAAAATAATGTGCTTAAGTCAATGATTAAAATTCTTAAGGACAATAAACAAAAACTCGTAGAACAAAATCAAAAGGATTTAGCCCTTTTCTCAAAAGATGACCAAGCACTTTACGATAGGCTTATCATTGATGGAAAAAAAGTTGACAGCATGGCAAAATCTGTTGAAGAAGTTTTAAATCAAGAAGACCCTGTTGGAAAATTAATTTCCAAAAACACATTAGATTCTGGGTTGAAAATTGAAAACAAAACAACTCCATTTGGTACTATTATGATTATTTATGAATCTAGACCAGATGTTACAATTGAAGCAGCTGTTTTAGCTTTTAAATCGAACAACAAGATACTTCTAAAAGGAGGTAAAGAAGCTTACTATAGCAACAAAGAACTCGTTAGTTATTGGCACCAAGCGTTAACAGAAAATGGACTTTCAACATCTTGGATTACCATGTTAGAACTTGACAGAGCTGAAACACAAAAGTTTTTAAAGGACAATGCCAACTCCATTGACTTAATTGTTCCTAGAGGAGGTGAAAGATTAATTGAGTTTGTTAAAACTCATGCTAAATGCCCTGTTTTAGTTAGTGGAAGAGGAAATAACTTCATGTATGTTTCTGACAAGGCTGATTGGAAAAAAACACTATCAGTTATAGTTAATGCTAAAACAGATAAAATTTCTGCTTGTAATGCTTTAGACAAGGTGTTATTTAATAAAAACATTGAGGGATTAGAAGATAAAATTAGTGAACTTAGTGATGTAATGAAAAGCCATAGCGTTAGTATGGTTGCTAATGGAACACTTAGTGGTTTAGACGATGAGATCACAGAGGTTGCCTCTGAGAATATTTGGAAAGAGGAGTTTTTAAGCCGAAAAATTATGTTTGGTACTGTTGATTCTTTACAGGAATCTATGGATATGATAAATAAATATTCTGGTCATCACTCATCAATTATTATGACTGAAGATGATTCTGAGGCAGATCAATTTATGGAGTATGTAGACAGTGCAGCTGTATACCAAAATGCTTCTTCTCGATTTACTGATGGTGGAGCAATGGGTGTTGGTGCTGAGTTAGCTATTAGTACTGATAAACTCCATCATAGAGGTCCACTTGGATTAAAACAACTTGTATCTAATAAATACTACGTTAAAGGTAACGGGCATATTAGGGAATAAGTCTCATTAAATATTTAGATCATTAAAAAAGGTGTGAGAGGCCAGAGCTTTTCACACCTTTTTTAATTAAGTTGGTTAATAAATTTATTTCCCGCTAAACCTCAAATTAAGTCCTATTAAGAAGTTTGTAGTGGCTTGTGGGTAATATCCTGATATTTGATAAAACTCTCCTCCTGTTGAATAACGATACGTCCAACCGTTAGCACTGTATAATTCGTTAAATAAATTATTTACTGCTCCAAAAAATTGAAGCTCCACTCCTTTTGGTAATGTCCTTGAGTAATTAAAACGTAAGTCATTTACAAAATATGGATCAAGCGAACGCTCCGTGCTTTGTGTGTTATCTAGATATTGTCTACCAACATATTTAGAAACCAACGAAATACTAAAGTCTGATTTGTTGCTTTTGTTCATGTTCCATTGTTTAAACGGACTAAACTCTAATATTCCTGTTGCAATTATGCTTGGTGAAAAAGCAATATCCGTATTGGTATGCTCAACGGTATCTTTCCCCCAGGTATCCCAATTATCAACATACTCTGTCCATTCTGGAATCTTATTTTGAGAAAGTGCTACGTTACCCGTTAATAACAAACCTTTTGTCAATTGAACACCTCCATCAATTTCAATTCCTCTACGGTAAGATGTTTTAATGTTTGTTCTAACAGAAGCTCCAACATCATTTAATTCTCCTGTTGGAATTAATTGATTATCGTAAAGCATGTAATAGAGGTTTATTCCTAAGGCATATTTTCTTTGTGTAGTTCTGTATCCTAACTCCACATTATTTAATGACTCATGTTTTGGTCTACTCGTTGGTGTTGACTCTGTATGGTCGTCACGGTTTGGCTCTTTATTCGCTACCGCAAACAAACCATAAAACTTTGTATTGGCAGTCATAAAGTAATTAAAACCAGCCTTAGGGTTTACAAATGTGTAACGTGCATTTTGCGTAACATTATTTAAATCATTATCAAACCCTAAAAAGGTATAATCAATTGTTCTTAATTGTATATCTCCAAAAAGACTTAATTTATTATTTAAGCTATAATTTAACTTAGCGTAACTGTTAATATCCACTTTTTGAGCATTGTTATCGTAATAACGATCTCTAATTTCAGAATCTCCTGCAAACCTTGCCCAAATGACTTCTCCAAAATGATCTCCATCGTATGAGTTTATTGCTCCTCCAAAAATGATATTCATTTTGTTAGATGGTGTGTAGTCTAACGAATAAACAACACCATAAAAATCATTATCTAACCATCTTCTTCGGATTAAATCAGTTGAAGTAATAGTATCATTAGGCGTAATTACTGGATCTATCCCATAATCTGCTAAATCATCACCCTCTCTATACTGCTCAAAGAAACCTTGTCCTTTTGTATAGTGGAGCGCAACATTAGCCAAAAGATTTTCACTTAATATACGGTTGTAGAATAACTGATAGTGGGTTTGCTGGTAATTATCTACTTCGTTATCGTAAGTATATTCGTTGTATGTCCTGTTTGTTTCTAACGAATCTTCGGGTACGCCACCCCATGCTTGGTAAGTAATCTCTTTACCTGAAAAAGTAATAAACTTTAAACTGTTTTTATCATCCACATACTGCCCAGATAAATAGTATGATTTTAAATCTGCAGTAGCACGATCAATATACCCATCCGATTGTATAGAAGATAAACGTCCATCAAACGCCCAATGATTCTTGATTAACCCTGTTCCAAATTTAGCAGTTGCTTTAGTTGTATTGAAAGATCCGGCAGACATATTAAGCTCTCCGTATGATTTCTCTGATAAGTTTTCAGTTAACAAATTGACCGAAGCTCCAAACGCTCCTGCTCCATTGGTTGACGTTCCTGCACCTCTTTGTACTTGAATATTCTGAACAGAAGATGCAAAATCGGGCATATTAACCCAAAACACTCCATGAGATTCTGGATCATTTAGGGGAACTCCATTAATGGTAACATTAATACGTGTAATATCTGTTCCTCTTATTCGCATACCTGTATAACCAATACCTGCACCAGCATCTGAGTTAACAACAATAGAAGGTGTTGTATTCAATAGAAAAGGTATATCCTGCCCTAAGTTTGTCTTTTCGAGTTCTTCATGCGTTACTGTACTGTAAGCTCCAGGTGTTTCTTCGTTTACTCGCGTAGCTGTAACCAGCACCTCATTAGCTATATAATCTTTTTGATTGAGTTGAATAGTTAAGTTAGTTATTGATTCAGTTACTTCAATAGATGTAAATTGGGTTTCATAACCTACAAACGAAGTTTTTAGTTCATAATCACCTGCTTTTAGGTTTTTAATTATAAACTCTCCTTTTGTATTTGTTGATGAGCCGTAACCGCCTTCAACAAATACTGTAGCCCATTCCAAAGGTTCTCCTTTGGCATTAGTAACTTTTCCCGAAACACTAAATTGTGATGATAGTACTCCAACAATTGATGCAAAAGCAACAGATAAAATAATTTTCATTTAAATAAAATTGCACATGGAGCAATCAACTAAAAATGGTGAAATCTAAAACAGATAGACACATTTAGTTCTAGTTCCCTTCTATGAATTACCACAGCAGGTTCAACGGGTATAATCTCAGCCATTAAAAGTTGGCACCCCATGTAAGTTCAGTCCAAAATTATGTCTTTTTTGATGACGCCCAAAATTTATTTACCTTCATAGCTGAAAGTAAAAGAATTAATAAATAAAATCTTATGAAGAGTTTTAAAAAAGTAGTTGTTGTTTCTAGTGGAATTTTGTTGTTTTCCTGTGCTAGTCAAAAAGATGTAGGACAAATGCAAGGCAAAATGGAAACACTAGAAAAAGAAGTTTCTACTTTAAGAGCTGAAAACAAAGCATTAACACAAGCAATTGTTCGTTTAGATGAAAGAACTTCAAGTATTGTTAAAGCCTTATCTGCTCCACAAAGTTCGCAAGGAACTGCTGAAAATCAGGTTTACTCAAAAGTTGATGTTTATCCTAAATACCCAGGCGGAGACACTACGCTTTTCTTAGATTTCCAAAAAGAATTTAAATTCCCTAAAGATGTTGAGTTTAAAGGTGAAATTGTAACGCAATTTGTGGTTGAAACCAATGGTGCCTTAACCAATTTTACATTTTCTAAAAACACGCCTAAAGAGTTTGCTATTGAAATTAAACGTACCCTCTTAGCTATGAAAAAATGGACTCCAGCTGTTTTAGAAGGAAAAAGAGTGAGATGTTTATATAATATTCCTATCAATATTTAGGGAGTTGTTTAGTCCAAGGAATGAAATACTTATTAATAGTAACACTTTTTATTTTTTCATGTCAAAGTGAGATTATATCTGAAAATTACAATGCTGCTTTATTTATAAATGATAAAATGTCAGCTGAAGAAACTGAAATAGTATTTAATAAAAATTATGACAGTAAAAGCGGAGTTTTAAACCAACTAAACATTAAAGTATTTAATGCTAAAGATGTTAATCCTCTGGATTCAAATCAATGTAATGCGAAATCTGCTGAATTAATATATCTTTCCCGAAATGTTTTAAATGTAGGAAAGAATTATGATGAAATAATAGTATCATTTATAAACAGGTCTACTCAGTATAATCTAATATTTAGTTTAGAGGAATTTTATGCTGAAATAGGGTTTTATATGATAAATCTCAAAGAGTATGATTCTGCGAGTCTCTATTACTCCAAATCAATAGAAATTGCTCCTTCTGTAGAAAGGTACAGAACCAATAGAGGTGCAGCTTATTACAAACTTAAAGATTACGAGAAAGCTCTCAAAGATTTCCAACATGTTGCCCGCAGAAGCCCTAATAAAGTAAGCTATAAAAATTTAGGTATTTGTTACACAGATCTGAAGGAACCTGACAGTGCCAATAAATATCTTACTAAATCAATCAAATATGATCACTCTTATTCACCTGCATGGGCTGAAAAAGGTAGACTTTTTAAAAAAGAAGAAAGATACAATGAAGCTATAGAATTTTACAACCAAGCGTTGGCTGGATTAAATAAACCTGACTGGATAAGACTAAAAGCAGAGTGCTTTTCTGAAATAAATAAATTTGATAGTGCTAACCATCTTATTAATTATTTACTTGTAAAACACCCTGAGAATGGTGAAATCCATTATTCCAAAGGAAAAATAATGCTTAAGCAACAAAGAAATATAGATGCTTGTCAAAGTTTTGTAATAGCTGATTCCTTAGGAGTAAAGTTCGCGAAAAAACGGTTACAAGAACACTGTAAAGATATCCTGTAATTTTAATTCTTTTCTTCCTTTATAGATAATCTATAAAAGCTTTTGATCTATCCAAGTAACTTTCGTTTGCTTGTCTGCCGGTAGTTTGTTTACCTTTAAAAAAAATTAAAGTATGTACGGTAAACTTAAAAATCATTTACAAGCAGAAATAGAAGACTTAAAAGAAGCTGGACTATATAAATCTGAGCGAATAATTGTTAACCCACAAGGTGCAGAAATTCAGGTGAAATCAGGTGAGGAAGTCCTTAACTTTTGTGCAAACAACTATTTAGGTTTATCGTCACACCCTGATGTAATTAAAGCTGCAAAAGATACATTAGATACGCATGGTTTTGGAATGTCATCGGTAAGGTTTATTTGCGGAACACAAGATATTCACAAAGAATTAGAGCATAAAATAGCCAAATTTTACGGTACAGAAGATACCATTTTATATGCAGCAGCATTTGATGCTAACGGTGGATTATTTGAGCCATTGCTAGGTCCAGAAGATGCTATTATCTCTGATGCTTTAAATCATGCTTCTATTATTGATGGTGTTCGTTTATGCAAAGCTGCTAGGTACAGATACAAACATAGCGACATGAACGACTTGGAGGAGCAATTGAAAAAAGCGCAAAACCAACGTCACAGAATTATTGTTACTGATGGTGTATTCTCTATGGATGGTGATATCGCTAAAATGAATGAAATCTGCGATTTAGCTGATAAATATGATGCCCTTGTTATGACTGATGAGTGTCACTCTGCTGGGTTTATAGGTAAAACAGGAAGAGGTGTGCCTGAGTACTACAATGTAATGGATCGTGTAGATATTATCACAGGAACATTAGGTAAAGCCTTAGGGGGAGCAATGGGTGGTTATACAACTGGTAAAAAGGAGATCATTGATATGCTTCGTCAAAAATCTCGTCCATATTTATTTTCCAATTCACTAGCGCCTTCAATTGTAGGAGCTGCTATTAAAGTGTTTGATATTTTATCAAGTACAACCGAACTACGAGATAAACTGGAGAGTAACACTAACTATTTTAAAGAAAAAATTAAGGATGCTGGGTTTGACATTAAAGAAGGAGATTCTCCAATTGTCCCAATTATGCTTTATGATGCTAAACTTTCTCAAGATTTCTCTAACGCTTTATTGAAGGAAGGTATATATGTAATAGGTTTTTATTATCCGGTAGTTCCTAAAGGAGAAGCTCGAATAAGAGTTCAGCTTTCGGCAGGACACGATAAAGAGCATTTGGATAAGGCTATAGATGCTTTTATTAAAATAGGTAAGGAATTAAACGTTATTTAAGCTTAGCGGCAATAAAGGCTGTTGTCCAAGCTGCTTGAAAATTAAATCCTCCTGTAATTCCATCAATATTCAATACTTCACCTGCAAAGTAAAGATTGGGAATAACTTTACTTTGCATGGTTTTAAAGTTTATAGAATCTAAACTCACACCTCCACAAGTAACAAATTCTTCCTTAAAGGTTGTTTTACCTGAAACTTGATAAACATCCTCTGCCAATAATTGAACCATTCGATTAACTTCTTTTTTGTTTAAGGCGTTCCATTGCTTATCTCCCTTTAAATCTCCTTTTGACAAAAGATAATCCCAGAGACGTTTAGGTAATAAATAAGGCCTAATCGTGTTTAATTGCTTTTTGGGGTGTTCCTGAATCAAACTAATAATATGAGCTCTGATAAGCTCTTGATTGGTTTCATTAACCCAATTCACATGAATATTGAACTGATAGTTCTTTTCTGCTAATAGTCTTGCCCCAAAGGCTGATAATTTCAAAATAGCAGGACCACTCATTCCCCAATGCGTAATAAGTAAAGGTCCATCTCCAATTAGTTTCTCTCCTTGAATTTTCACTAATGCCTTTTCTACCACAACTCCCATTAGTTTTGTAATGGACTCATTAGGCATATTAAACGTGAAAAGAGAAGGTACTGGAATTTCAATTTTATGTCCTAATACTTTTAACCATTCTAGGCCTTTTTCTTTAGGAGAGCCTCCAGTAGTTACAATCACCTTATCAAATAAAAGATCATTATCGTTAACGGTTAGTAATATTCCTTCTTTAACTTGAGCTATTTTAGTTACGTTAGCTTGTGTTTTAATCACAATACCGAGCGTAGTTGTTTCATTCAAAAAGCAATCAATGATACTTTGTGAATCTTGAGATTTTGGAAATACACAGTGATCTTCTTGAGTAACAAGCGAAACACCTCTTGTCTCAAACCAATCCATGGTATGAGAAGTATTAAACGTATAGAAAGCTTGTTTAAGTTTTTTTGTACCTCTTGGATAGGCTTTTGATAATAAATCAATATCTGGACAATTATTGGTGACATTACATCTTCCCCCTCCAGAAATTTTCACTTTGCTTAATACCTTCTTTGATTTCTCAAAAATGGTAACATTAGCATTTGGATAATTCATTTTCACATGAATTGCAGCAAAAAAACCAGCTGCTCCTCCTCCAATAACACCTACGTTCATAGACAAACAAAAAAGCCTGCTAATAAATTAGCAGGCTTGGATTATTAGTATTTACAATTAGTTTAGTTTTTGAATTCTAACATTTTGATTAATGTTATTTCCTTTTACTCGAATAATGTACATTCCTGTTTCTAAATCAGAAACATTCACTAACATACTAGTCGTTTTTCCTGCATTAATATTCTTAACTAAATTTCCTTTGATGTCAAATACTTGAATTTGTTCAATAGCATCTTCGTTACCTTTGTAAACGATGTTTAGTACATCAGTTACAGGGTTAGGATACACATGAATAAACTCATTTTTATTTGATTCAAAAATAGCAGCATTATTCAACACATGAATAGTTAATGTATCAGAACTTTCACATCCAGTATTAAACGTTCCTTGTAAAATTACTTGGTACGTTCCTGCTGAATTATATGTATGAGATACATTCGTTAATGTTGATGTATTACTATCTCCGAAATCCCAATACAAGCTATCTCCATTTGATCCTGTTGAAGTAAAGTTTACTGTTCCTCCAAAGCTTACAGTATCAACATCACTGCTTGCAGTTGTAACAGGTGTTGGATGTACATGCAAATCTAATTTTATTACACTATCACAACCAGCTACATTTTGTACGGTATCGTAATGAGTACCAGCTGTACTTAATGTTTGATTGTTAAATGCATATGTTTCTCCTTGACAAATGGTATCAAAAACATTCACTAATGTAGAAGAACCTGTAGTAATTATTAATTTATTTGAAGTAGCCGTAGTTGGAACTGCACAAGATAAAGAACTTGTAGCAACACAATAAACTGTATCTCCATTATTTAATTGACCCGCCATTGAAATGAAGTTAGCAGAAGTAGCTACTGGCGCACCATTAATGTACCATTGATAAGTTGGAGCATTACCACCATTTGTAAATAAAGAAGTAAAGTTTACTGTGGAACTATCACAAACAGTAGTAGTACTTGTACTCACATTAATTGTAGGCGTTAATGATCCTGACGTAGTAGCAAAATTAAATGTAATTAATGTATCACACGTATTTACACCTGTTGCAGTATCATAATAAGTTCCAGGAGTTGTGTAGTAAACACCTCTAAAGAGTAAACTATCTCCCGTACACGCACTATCATTAATTGTTAATGTATTGTATGGGTTTTGCGTTAACACTAATGTTGTAACACTATCACATCCATTAGTAGTTAATACAGTATCATAGTATGTTCCTGGTGCAGTTAACGTATTTCCTCCGAATACATATGACTCATTAGGACAAATAGACTTACTTATTGATGCCGTAGCACAAACCGAACAAGAACCAATATGGTTACCTAAATGTGATAAATCTGATAATAAATAATCATCCCACTCAATTGATGGATCAAAAGTTGAAGGCGTATTAAATATACCTGACTGTACACTAGCTTTTCTAACAAGAACTTGACCTTCGGTACTTGCAGATCCACCAGACCATGCTGTTCCCGGATCAATACCAACTTGACCAATAATATCAATAGTATCACCTATTGGATTTAATAAAACAATAGCGTCATTACCATTATGAGTTAATCCTCCATCGGTTTGGTCAGTTACAGCTAAAATACCTGCACTAGCACTTGGATTTGCTAATACAAATACATCTTGTGATGCAACTGAACCAGTTAAACTTATTGAAGAAGAAGGTGTTGATGATCCATTAGAATATATTTCTACCGTATAACCAGCCAAAGCAATTGCATTAGTTGTTGGGTTAAATATTTCTAAGGCTTTATCTTGTGACGTACCTTCAATATACTCTGAGAAGAATAACTCAGCACATGCATTAGGATCAACCACTGGTGTACAATTCACAATCAATGAGTATGGACCTTCCTGAGTTGCTGTTGAACCATAACCATCAACTACAATGTAGTATGTTCCTGGAGATAAATTATCCTCTTGAATATCGTTATCTCCATAATTTAAACAGCTGTTAGTATCACACGCATTTAGTAAGAAAAGATCTAAATCTACGTTACCTAATCCTGAAATTTGAATATCAAGATCTGATGTTTGAGTAAGTGTAATCGTATGAACTTTTTCTTTACCATACTCCGACCAGAATGAACATAAATAATTATTCATGTTTGTTTGACCATCAATAGTTGTACCATTGTAAGGAACACCACAGCTTAATGCAATTGGGTTTCCACAAGTACCTACAGGGTTTCCACTACCACCGTTACTAATTGAGTTACACGTTACATTTAATGTATAAGAACCTTGTTGTGAGCTATTAGAACCATAACCATCAACCACAACATAATAGTTGCCTGGAGGTAAAGCTGTTGCTAAAGCTGAAACATCTCCTCTAGCAATACATGCAGATGTATTACAAGCTGATAAAATATGTACATCTAAATCTACACCATTTAGGTTTGATAAAGTTGCTGTTATATTTGATGAATCACTAATGCTGATCTCATGAATTTTTTCTTTACCAAATTCGTTTTGAGGTGCACAGCTTGTATACCCATTAAAGTTTGACTGCCCATCTACTGTTGTTCCATTATATGGAACTCCACAACTAATAGCAATTGGATTACCACATGTACCTGTGTTTGAAGTTGGCGTTACAGCAGAACAATTAATTAACAAGGTATAGTTACCCTGTTGTGATGCATCATTTCCAAAACCATCTACTACAATATAGTAAGTTCCAGGAGCCAAGTCATTAGCAGTAGCAATATTATCTGCTCTAGTGATACAAGCTGATGCGTTACAAGCTGACAATATATGTACATCTAAATCTACTCCATTAAGGTTTGAAAGTGTTGCAGTAACATTTGCTGAATCAGTTAACACTAACTCGTGTATTTTTTCTTTTCCAAATTCATTTTGAGGAGCACAACCGTAATTATTAAACACCGATTGACCATCTACAGTAGTACCATTAAAAGGAATACCACATGAAACACTTAGTGGATTTCCACAGTTGCCCGAATTACTTGTGTTAACAGGAGCACAACTTAATGAAAGAGTATAAGGTCCTTCATTATTCGTGTTGCTTCCAAAACCATCTACAGAAATGTAATATGTTCCTGGAGGTAATGTAGCACTAGCAGTATTATCATCTCTAGCGATACAATCTGTTGGGCTACACGAACCTAGTATATGAACATCTAAATCTTCACCTCCCATTCCTGATAAAGCCGCAGTAACTAAAGATGTATCAGTAATGGTGAATACGTGAATTTTTTCTTTTCCAAATTCATTTTGAGTACCACAAGCATACCCATTAAAGTTTTGTAAACCATCTGTTGTTGTTCCTGAATAAGGAATACCACAAGTTAAAGGAATAGGATCTGCACATGTTCCTGCATTATTTGTGTTGTTACCAGCTACCGGACAAGAAATATTAAACGAGAATGTTCCTTGATCATCAGAGTTTGTTCCATCAATTGAAATATAATAAGTATTTCCACTAATAACATCAATAGAATCTGTTGAGGCATTAATTGGGCTCCATTCTAAACATGAACTCATATCACAAGACGCAAATACGCCTATTTGCATTTGTTTACCAGCTGGCCAAGAAGTTAAATCAACAACAATTTTACCAGAAGTAGATGGCGTATAGGCATATGTTACTTCACCTGCTTCTTTTGCAAAACCTGTTCCACAAGGATAAAAGTTAATATTATTTGGTTTTCCTGTATTATCGCCAACTATTGTTTGTCCACATGTTGCAGTGATTGCATTTGCACAATCTACAAAGTCATCTTCCCCTACTGGACAAGATATTTGAATGGTATAATTACCCGTATCATCCGGATTTGCACCATCAACTATAACATAGTATATATAGCCTGCTTGTACTAAAACAGAATCTGTATTACCATTAGTTGGTCCCATATCTAAACAATTATTGTCATCACATCTAGTCCCAATAGAAACAACCATTTCTTTTCCACTAGGAACAGCTAGCATTTTTGCTGTGATTTTTCCAGATCTTAAAGGAACGTACTTATATACAACGTCTGGACCTTCTTTATCAAAAAACGCACAGTTATAATCTTCAAAATCATTATTAAACCCAGCGTTATTTCCATCTATTAAAACTCCACATGTAGCTATAAAAGGATCTGAACACGTTCCGTCTCCGGTATTTTCACATGTAACCGTTAGATCAAATGTTCCCTGAGCTCCTTGGAAACCATCAACTACAATATAATAAGTACCTGCTGGTGCGTCTGGATAAGTAGCACTGTTATGATCTCTAGCTACACAAGCATTAGTGTCACAGTCATCTAGTATATGAATATCCAAATCATTTGTACCTAAATTAGATAATGAAGCGGTTAAATCTCCATCAGAAGTAGTCGTAATTACATATACTTTTTCTGGTCCTGATTCAATTTGACCGTTACTACATGCATCATATGTTCTTACTAAGTTTGATAAACCTACAGTAGTTCCTGAAACAGTTTCACCACATTCAATTGTTTCTGCGTTAGCACATATATCTCCTGCTGGGTGTGATAGTGGACAACTAATTTGAAAACTAAAAGCTCCAGTATCTGATGCACCTTCACCATCCATAACAATGTAGTATTTATTACCTGCTACTACACTTACAGAATCAGTTATACTTGAGTTTGTTGAACTCTTTTTAATACAAAAAGTTGGATCACAAGCACTCAAAATTGAAAGGTTGAAAGATTTACTAGGTGCAAAAGACAATAAGTCTACCGTTATTTTTCCTGATGATATTGGAACATACTCATAAACAAGTTCTCCAGCATCTTTATCTGTAAAGTAGCAGTTATAATCTGTTAAGTTATCTGGTTTACCTCCTGTATTTCCATTAACTACAGTACCACACTCAACTGGTATAGGGTCTCCACATGTACCTGCTGGCTGAGAAGAACAATCAACATGAAGAGTAAAAGAACCTGCATCCCCTTGGTAACCATCAACGATAATATAATAAGTACCTGGTGCTGCATTAGAGTACGTTGCTGAATTATCATCTCTAGCAACACATGCATTACTATCACATGCATTTAATATTTGTATATCTAGATCTTGCCCTGACTGTACACTTGTTAATGTAGCTGTAATATCTTCCGTTTGATTGATAATTAACTTGTATATTTTTTCTGGACCTGATTCATCTTGTCCTACACCACAACCTCCATAAGTAGTAATATTATTTTGCTCACCAATGGTAGTACCAGAAACTGTTTGTCCACAGCTAATATTTATAGCTGTATTACAGTTTAATCCCGTATTTTGAAATCCTGCTGGACATGAAACATATACTCCAGTTGTAACACCTGCATCATCTGCATCCGCACCATCAACAACAATATAATAAGTGTTACCTCCAATAACATAAACTGAATCAGTAGTTCCATTTGCTGGGCTCATATTGATACAGTCGGTATTATCACACGAGTTCATTATTGATACGTGCATATCCTTGTTTGAAGGGCTAACAGATGTAATTGATGCAACTATATTTCCAGAAGCTGGAGCTGTATATTCAAGGATAACCTCTGGTCCTTGCTTAGCAAAAAATGCACAATTATAACTATTAAAATTATTCGTGTAGTATAAGTTACTGTTCTCTACAAAGGTCGTATCTCCACATGTAGCAGTTATAGGATCAGTACAAGTTCCAAAAAATTGAGAAAAAGTAACAGATGTTACTATGCTCAACACAAGACTAGATATTATTTTTTTCATGAAATTGAAATTTAGGCAAAGATAAGATAAAAAACTTATTAACAGGTGTTAGTTATTATTCAATCTGTTTATTTTTCTTTGGTTAGGGTATTGTAAACGTATGAAAAACAAAAAGGTTTCCTTATTTGAAAACCTTTTTGTTAGAAATGTATAAATGTAAAGCCTAATAAAGGCTTAAGACTTAATCATTTTAAATCGACCTATCTGGTCTTTATCTACTATCGTTATAAAGTAAATTCCATTAGGTATATCAGATACATCCAGTACCGTTTTCCTTTGATTAATTTGCTTACTCATTAATGTTTTCCCATTAATGGATTGAATTGTTAAGCTAACACTTTCAGAAGTTGTTTCCTCTATCTCTATAGTTATTAACCCTGTCGTTGGATTTGGATAAATGTTTACTGTAGATAAAAACATATCATCAATTCCCACTCCGTTACCCACTACTATCGTTATTGTGTCTGAAACAGTACAGCCATTTGCTTCACCAGTTACAACAGTTTCAAAAGTTCCATTTGAATTAAAGGTATGTGAAACAGGATTTAAAGAAGACGTGAAGCCATCACCAAAATCCCATGAATAAGATGTTGCAGTAGATCCATTAGTATTGAAGTTAACTGTTTCTCCTACTTCTATCGTATCAGTATCCGCATTTACGACAACCGTTGGTGCAGGATTAACAACTAGATTAATTGTAACAACACTATCACATCCATCGCTACTGTAGGTAGAATCAATATAAGTTCCGCTACTATCAACTAACACACCATTAATAACTACAGTTTCGTTATCACAAATAGTATCGTTTATTGTTTGATTTACTGGACCTGATAAACAAGTAAAACATGCATTTTGATGCTCCCCAAGATTAGACCAATCGTTTAACGCTTTTGATTCCCATTGTACAGAAGGATCAAAAGATGTTGGGTTAGTATTGAGTCCTTTTTGAACATTAAATTTTCTAATAAGCACTTGATCTTCGGTACTAACTGATCCACCTACCCACGAGGTTCCAGGATCATTTCCTATTTCACCGATAATATCAGCATTGTCAATTCCTCTTCGTAAAACAATTGCATCATTTCCATTAAAGCTAAGCGATGCATCTGTTTGATCTGCTATTGCTAAAATGGTTGCGTTTGCATCTGGATTTGCGATAACATAAGTACTATTTGAAAGAATATTTCCACTCAACGACAATGTACTACTAGCCACCGTTGCTCCATTTGTATAGAATTCTACTGTATAATTTGCCAATGAAATTGTTGAATCCGTTGGGTTGTATATCTCTAATGCTTTGTCTTGATTATTACCTTCTATGTATTCAGAGAAAAATAAATCATCACATCCATTAGGATTAGAAGAAGGAGTACAATTTAAATTTAGTGTATAAGCACCAAAATCGTTTGTATCTGCTCCATCTACTACTATATAATATGTGCCCGGAAGTAAAGAATTAGCTAATAAAAGTGTATCTGCCGCTTGTATACAGGCTGTAGTATCACAAGAACTAAGCAGTATAAGGTTTAAGTCTTTTCCATTTATATTAGTTAGTGAAACATCAATATCAGTAGTATCTGTTAGGGTTAGTTCATGTACATTTTCATTCCCAGAATATGTGTTACTGTTACAGCTGTACGTAGAATAATTATTCGCTGAAGCTGTTGTATTCCCCGTGAAAGGCACTCCGCACACTAGTGATAGAGGCGTACTACAATCACCACTAGTTTGCCCACTAGCATTACAGTTAAACAGTAGCGAATAAGCTCCATTATTAGATGTATCGGTACCATGACCATCTACAACTAAATAATAGGTGCCTGGCAAAAGCCCTGTTACAGAAAGAATAGAGTCCGCAATTGTATCACACGTGTTTTGTGCACAGGAGCTTAGTAAAATTAAGTCTAAGTCTTCACCATTTAGTCCAGTAATAGAAGCATAAATATCCGTAGTATCTGTAATAACAAACTCATGTACTTTCTCTGGTCCAGCATGTTGATCTAGCGAACAGTTGTACTGACCAAAGTTAGCTTCACCATTACTAGTAGTTCCATTAATTGTTGATCCGCATGTCAGAGGTATTGGGTTACCACAATCTCCTAAAACTGGACCTACAGGAGTACAGTTTAGTTCCAAGAAATAACTTCCTTGATTAGATGTATCAGTACCTGCCCCATCAACAACTAAAAAGTATGTACCTGCTGGCAAAGAAGACGCTGTTAAGCTTGTATCTCCTCCTGTATTACATAATGTTGGGTTACATGCGTCTAATAAAAATAAGTTTAAATCTTCTCCTCCTAGCCCACTTATACTAGCAGTTATATCAGATGTTTGGTTTAATGTAAACTCATGAATTTTCTCTTTTCCTTGGTGTTGTTGAGGACCACAACTATAGGATGTAAAATTAGTTTGACCGTCAATAGTTGTTCCATTGTATGGTGTTCCGCAACTAATGGGAATAGGGTTAAAACATGTTCCAAAGTTACTACCTCCATCACTACAATTAATATCTAAACGATAAGGCCCCGCATCAAACAATGAAAACCCATCAACTACTACATAATATGTTCCTGCTGACAAACCTGTTCTTGTAATGGAGTTATCTCCCCATTCGATACAAGACGATGCATTACACGATCCTTGAAGAAGTAAGATATCTAAATCTGGAGCCCCTGTACCTATTGCTGTAACACTTGCTGTAATTGTACCAGGCTGGGTTAAGGTTACTTGGTGTATTTTTTCTGGTCCATCAAGTGTATCTCCTACAATACAAGGGTATACACTAAAGCTTGATTGTCCTCCTGTTTCTGTGCTCCCTTCATAAGAAGTTCCACACTGTACTGGTATTGGTTCTGAACAATCACCTTCAAAACATTCTATTTGTACTGTGTACGCACCAAAATCTGTTGCTAAATCACCATCTACGATAACATAATATGTTTCTCCAGGAGTTAAACCTGTAACACTTGTTGATACAGATTGACCAGTTCCTGTAAACGTTTTATTTAAGCAAGAATCTGATGAACAACCTTCGGTAATTGCTACCTCCATATCAATACTTGACGATGGTCTAGTTAAGATCGCTGTTACACCTCCAGAAGGTGGGGCAACAAATGAATGGACAGCATCTGGTCCTATATCATCGTTATCAAAAACATTACAACTGTATTCCTCATGGAAGTTAAACATTCCCGTGGTGTTTCCGCTGTAAGGAACTCCACAAACTAAAGGGATTGGATTTCCGCAAGTTCCAAATGTGGCTTGACCATTTGGAGAGCCACTTACTAGTAGCTCGTAATTTCCTTGCTCTGAGGTATCTCCTCCTGCTCCATCTACAACTACATAATACTCTCCTGCATCTAAGTTAAATGCATTGATTACAGAATCTCCTTGAGCAATACACGAATCTTTGTGGCAAGCACTCAGTAATGCAATATCAAGATCAACTCCATTAATATTTCTTACAGTTATAGTTAAATCTGCTGGTTGAGCAATAAGTACTTTGTGTATTTTTTCCTTTCCATACGTACTATCTGATGTACATGCATATGAGTTTATGTTTGATGGCCCATTAGTAGTTGTTCCATAGTAAGTTGATTCTAATGCAATATTGATTGGTGTTCCACAGCTACTTTCTGGCTCTTGGCAATCCACCCAAATTTCATAAGCTCCTTCATCTCCTATTTCGTCTCCATCAACAACTATATAATACGTTTTTCCTGGAGTAAGATTATTTACGGTTAATGATGAAGAGAAAGATGTTCTATCAATACACGAATCTTCATCACACGCATTCATAATTCCAATTTCCATATCAGCACCAGTTAATTTATTTAGGTGTAAAACTATCTCTCCTGATGTAGGCGCTGTTATGGAATATATATCGTCTCCAGCAACATTATTAAACGTTACACATGGCCAATCAGAAATATCATTTGTTGAACCCGTTGTGTTACCAGAATATACAATACCACATTCGATAGGAATTACCGATGAACAATCATTAGCGAACAATGAATAAAGCGGTAGCGTAAGTAAAAGGGATAGTATTATTTTTTTCATAAAACTTTTTTAAACTAATCCTAAATGTACAAAAAATGAATGAACTATTAATTTTAGGGTTCTACAAGCGTACTAGACATTAATTTTAATCACTTCTTTTAGTCTAGTTGTATACCTAGGTGACAAGTAATTTTGATTCATTTTCCATGTTCTCTCAAGGTCTTGACTAGCTAGTTTAATGGTGTGCTCGCTATCTTTTTTATTTACAAGATCCATGACCTCCATTATTTTTTGGTGTTTATGGTTTTTGTTTTCAAACAAAACAAGTTGTTCTTGGTTTTCTGGTGTTAATTGAGAAACAATAACCCCTGCACGTTTATAGCGGTATCCTGACACAAATATTTTATCCAATCCATGAATTGCAAATTTTACTAAATCAATACTTGAGTTGGTAGGAAAAGGAATTTGAATAGTTACTCCGTTTTTGTATTCACCTGCTTCTTTTTTGTGCCTATTTGAACTAATAAAAACACTAATGGATTGACAAAAAGACTCTTGCTTTCTTAATTTTTCTGCACAACTTACTGCAAATGTGGCTACTCTTTCTCGTATTTCCTCATAGTTGGTATAGTCCTTTTCAAAGGAACGTGTGGTAGCAATATTTCTTTTTTCGGTATAATGATCCAAATCTAGCGTTGGTTTACCTTCAAGGTCTTTTTTTAGTCTCAAACCAACAATAGCCATTCTTTTTTTTACTAATTCATCTGATAATTGAGTGAATTGATAGGCATTATTAACGTTTAATGCTTTTAAGCGTTTTTGATGCCCCCTTCCAATTCCCCAAACATCTTCAATTTTGCACCACTTGAGTGCTTTTATTCTTTTTTCTTCGGAATCAACAATGTGAATATTGTTCGTTTTATCAGCATATTTTTTTGCTATTTTGTTTGCAACTTTTGCTAATGCTTTTGTTGGAGCAAAACCAATGCTTATTGGAATTCCTGTTGATTTAACTACTTTATTTAAAATTAGCTCGGCATGCTCATAAAAGTTAAGGTAATCACAACTTTTAAACTTTAGAAAAGCTTCATCTATACTGTAGATTTCAATTTCTGGAGCTAAGGATGCAAGAATATTCATTACCCTATTACTCATATCTCCGTAGAGTGCATAGTTAGATGAAAAAACATGCACATTATGTTTTTTTAATTCGTCTTTACACTTAAAGTGAGGAGCTCCCATGCGTATGCCCAGTTCTTTCACCTCTTTACTTCTAGCTATTATGCAGCCATCGTTATTTGACAAAATAGCAATAGGTTTGTCTTTTAAATCGGGACGAAAAGCTCGCTCGCATGATGCGTAAAAGTTATTACAATCAACTAGTGCAAACATCTTTTAAGGTTAAAAAGATTTAATTACATGAGCGACTATACCCCAAATAATAAAATCATTTTCATCCGTAATTTTTATTGGCTTATACTTTTTATTCGCAGGGACTAGCCAACAAAAATCTTTTTCGATTTTAATTTGTTTCATTGTGAACTCTCCATCAACAAAGCAAATAGCAATTTTACCATTAGCTACAGGTAAACTTTTATCAATAATAATTAAGTCTCCATGGCTAATACCCATATCAACCATCGAGTCCCCGTTTACCCTACCAAAATATGTTGCACTTGGATGCTTTATCAGCTCCTTGTTAAGATCAATGGGAGAATCCAAAAAATCATCTGCAGGAGATGGAAAGCCAGCACTTATATTCCCGATAAACGGGAAAGATTGTTCTTCTGACGAAATTTTAATAATATCTACCTCTCCTTTTTTCAACTTATTAAGTTAACCCTTGAACTTTATTAATTAGATCTCCTTTTAAACAGATAACTGAAGATTTTGGAACACTATTGCCTCCATCTGGCCAATTGCTTGTTAATTGATCCAACGATTTTGATTTAGAACCTGGATGTTGTACGCTTAAAAAAAGTGTTTTACAATCTGGCGAAAACCAAGGGCCAGTGAGTTCCGCATCTACAGGAGCACTAGCTACTTGTATCGCTTTTCCTTTTTGCTTTCCTTCTCTTAGCACTAAAAACAACCCGTTATTTTTAAATTTTTCATACGGAGGTTTATTCATGTTGCTTCCAGATATATCAGAAGTGAACCACAAATTGCCCTTTCTATCAAAAACCATATTATCTGGACATGCAAATCCTTCTTCTTCCCCTCCTGCTATGTAAGTACTAGCTTTAAAAGTTAGTGACTCGTGGTTTTGGTCTGTTTCTTCTACTTTTAAAATTTCTCCGTAAAAATTTTCTTTCGGGATGTTATTTGTTAGAGAGACCAAAACACTTTTATCTACTGGATCTATCTCAATATCTTCTGGTCGTGCTAGTTTGGATCCACCTAATAAATCAGAAGACTCTCTTAAATACACCAAAGCATCTGTTTGGTTGGAGAATTTTTCTTTTAGCTTAGGAGATTGTTCAATATCAATAGGAATCCATTTCCCTTCTTCAACATTCGCTACATACAATGTTCCTTCTTTTAAAGAGTTGGGTTCACTTGAAATAAACTTATATAAACATTCATCGTTTTTATCATCTCCAGTATATACCACTAATCGTTCATCATCTAATTGAACAACGGTAGCACATTCGTGTGCACACCTTCCAAGCGCAATATGCTTTTGAGCTTCTCCAGTTTTTGGATCAACTTCTACTACCCAACCATAATGTTCTGGTGCATAAGGATAATGTTTTTCCCAGCCATAATAGCTCTCTGAAATTTCTGTTTCGCTTGATAGACGATCTCCATAACAATCTTGGTAATTTTCTTCGCAAGTAAGTACAGTTCCCCAAGGAGTATAACCACCCGCACAATTACCTAATGTGCCTATTCCTTCTTTTGCATCTTTAATTGGTTCATCCCAATTAAAAGGAATTGCCGTTAGTCCTGTTACTCTTTTGTTCCATTCTGTATTTTGTTGCACTTGCCATGAACCATCTACTTCTTTAATATGAACAATAGATCCTCCAACATTATACATTTCTTTCTCTACCTCTTCTTTTGTTTTGGTTTCGGCATTTGTATTTCCGTGCAAAAATAAAGGTGAAGGAAATTCATGGTTCACCCACAACAACCCCTCATCCGTTTTATTATCTAATGGAATAAAGCATAGAAAATCATTATTAATACCAAATGAATCAACTTCATTAATGAGCTCTCCATAACTAATCAATTTTTGATATGACAACCCATCAGCCAGCAATAAATCATCACTTGCAGAAGCAGGGACCCCTTGTATTTTAACTGACTTTTTTTCGTTTGTAGTACAAGAAACAGCATAAGGCAATAAAGTAACTGCAACTGTTCCGTGTCCTAGTAAGTTGATAAACTTTCTTCTTTCCATTTTAGATAAAAATTTAGAATGATTTAAGTTACGATGAAAAAAACAAAAAGAGAAAATGTTTTTCTAGATCCCCATAAACATATTGACACTCAAAAGATTCAGCTCTTCAAAACACAGCTTTAACGAGCCTTTTCGAAAAAGCAAACCGTGTAATAAATACACAAAAAACGTGTCTTTTATACACAAACTATTTAAAAACCTCGTGTTATCTCCTGTTATTCAACAAAAAAATCATGGAACGATTCTTTCAGTGTATATAATGAAGTTTAATCAAAATTATAAGTCATGAAAAAATATATAGAAAAACAAAGAGTGTCCTCATGGTCAATCTTTTTAGTAGTAGGTTTAATATTAATGTCAATCTCTGCCATTACATGGTATCAAGGAAGTAGTGTTTGGAGTCTTTTAGGATTCTTTAGTGTTGCCTTTTTAGGTTTAGCCGCATTATTCTCGATTGTTAGTGTTGTAACAGTAGTTGATGATGAAGGTATACACTATCGTTTCCATCCATTTCAATTTAGATTTAGACATATTGCATGGAATAGAATTAAAGAAATTAAGTTAAGAAGAAACAAAAAGAAATTTTTAGCCGAAAACCTAGATGTTAAAAATGGTTTTGACGGATGGGTATATACGCTTGATGCATCTAAGGGTATAGTTGTTCGATTAAAAAATGGATCAAAAGTATTGTTAGGTACTAAAAGAGAGAAAGAGTTACTTAACCGTTTAAAAATGGAAGAAGTTAAAGTAAAAGCATCATAAATACTGGTCCAAAGAAAAAGAAGGAGAGTTAAATTAATTTTAGCTCTCCTTTTTTTGTTTTGGGTTCTTTTTGATATTGGTTTAAGCTTATTTTAAATAGTATTTAACACACTATTTTCGCTTTGACTCCAATAAAGCTTTACTTTGTTAACTATACCTCGTACCTTTGTGAAAATTTTAATTAGATGATCTCTACTCAAAATCTTTCATTACAGTACGGAAAAAGAATATTGTTTGATGATGTAAACATTAAGTTTACTGGTGGTAACTGTTATGGTGTTATAGGCGCCAACGGTGCTGGAAAATCAACTTTCCTTAAAATATTATCTGGTGATATTGATCCAAACTCAGGTCAAGTTATTATTGAGCCTGGCAAACGAATGGCCGTATTAAAACAAAATCACTTCGAATTTGATGAGAACACTGTTCTTGATACTGTTTTAATGGGACATGACGTACTTTGGAAAAACATGAAAGCAAGAGAAGAAATTTATGCTAGAGAAGATTTTTCTGAAGAAGATGGATTAAAAGCTGCTGAATTAGAGGCTGAATTCGCAGAGATGAACGGGTGGAATGCTGAAGCTGAAGCAGCATCGCTACTAAGTGGTGTAAACATTCCCGAAGACAAGCACTATTCACTAATGAAAGATTTAACAGGAAGTGAAAAAGAAAGAATTTACTGAAATATTTGGATTAAACAGAGATAAAAAACAAAAAAAACAAATTTTATATAT
>CATLPG010000030.1 GCA_950054195.1 uncultured Saccharospirillaceae bacterium | reverse complement strand
TATTCAATAGATGGGGGAACATGGTGTTTCAAGAGGCACCCTTTAATGGAACATGGGATGCTGTAAGCGATGGTTCGTTGATAGGAAGCTCAACTCTACCAACAGGCACATACTATTATATCCTAGACCTGGGTGACGGTAGTGAACCTATGGCAGGTTATATTGTTGTAAGAGATTAATCCTCAGAGATAATCCCCGTTTTTTTCATTAGGTAAGCTGCATTCATGTTGGAGCAAACACCTTCCTTTAGTTTATAATCAAAAACTAATTCATCGTTAATGATTTCAACATCAAAGTAGTTGTTCGAGATTTTTTGAGGGTGATTTTGAGCTAAAGAACATAAGGACAAATCGTGTGTGGCTATGATTCCTGCTAATTGAAATTTGACTAATTGATCAACAAATTTTTTAGATCCTTCAGCTTTATCTTTAGAATTAGTTCCTTTTAGTATTTCATCAAGAATCACAAAAAGTTGATCGCCTTTTTTGAGTTTTTGAATAAGTACTTCTAATCGCTTTAATTCAGCATAAAAATAGGATTCGTTTTCACTGAGTGAATCAGCAGTTCTCATGCTACTATATAACTTCAAGGGTTTAAATATAAACGAAGAAGCACAAACTTTTGATCCAGCCATAGCTAAAATTAGATTCACTCCAACAGCTCTTAAAAAGGTGCTTTTTCCAGCCATATTGGCTCCAGTTATGATAGTGAAAGATTGCAAAGAATCGATCGAAAAATCATTTGTAACCATACTGTCAACAGGAATTAATGGATGACCAACTTCTCTAGCTTCTATCGGAGTGTCGTTAGTTATTGTAGGGTAAACATAATTAGAATTATTAAACGAAAAGTTGGACAGGGAAGAATAAGCTTCTATTTGTGCTACTGCTTCAAACCATTGAGGAGCAAGCGTAGCATTTTTATTTATCCATTTTTTTAGCTTGAATAAATACTGTAAATCCCATAAAACAAGAACATTCATTATGAGTGCAAAAATAGGATTGCTTCTATTATCTAAAGCTTGTACAATTTGACTCAACTTTTTTACTTCTTCAGAGGCGATTGAAGATTCGTTAGCGAGTAGTGATTGAATATTAATTAAACTTTCTGAACTAAATTTTTCTGATTCAATTAACAAAGCTTGTTCTTGATGTTGCTTGAGTAGAGAGAGGTAATCACTACTTTGTTTATGATGCAATTGAATCAACTTTAGTTTTCGAGCAGTAATTCCTAAAGGAATAAGCATAAATAGGGAAAACAAAGAAAAAGGAATCATCCCAATAATAAGTAAAGTGGTTGGTATGGTCATTAAAAGAGGCACTAACCACAATGTAGTTAGCCATACAGTTGATGAATTAAATCCTTCAATACCTTTGTCTAGCCAAGAAAATAATCCATTAGAGTTAAGTTCAGATGAATGTATGTTCCCTTTAGCTAGAATTTTTTGTCTAAAATCAACTTTTTCTGCTAACTCTTGGTTTATTATTTGCCTATTCCTAACAGTCTCGGTATTATCTTCAAAGTTTGATAATATGTAAGCAAGTTTCTCTTGTCCATGAATAGAGGACGTTCTATTTAAGCATTGAAAAATATAATGTTCTCCAAAAATATCTAAGTCGTGTGTGTAATCATGTTTTCTTTCCTGAAGATCCTCCCCATTTTTGAACATACTAAAATTCAAGTTTAAGGCTTCTTGCTCATTTTTATTTATAATCAACAACTCTTGTATCAACCTCCGTTCTTTTTTAAGGGTTAAGTTTCGTTTGATGAGCCACCCAAAAACAATAAAGCAAGGAAGAAAACCAATAAAGTAAATGCCATCTTTATATACCATTGCCAACGAGAAACATCCAGTTAATAACAAAAAGGTAATTAGACGAAAAACTTGAACTTGGGTGATTTTTTGATTAAGCTTATTCTCCGAAGCCGAATATTGATCAATTTTATTTTGGTAAAAATTTTGATTCATTATTTGTACATTTAATAGAACTGAGTTTTTGATTGCTCCAAACAAAAATAGACAATCAAATAACTTTCAACCCTACGTTTTATGAAGAATATATTAGTTATTGGGGCAGGTCGCTCTTCTTCCAGTTTAATAAGATACCTAGTTGAACATTCTAAAGAAAATAGCTGGCAATTATCAATTGCAGATCAAAATTTTTCGTTGTTACCTCAAGAGGTTAAGGATAATAAACTTGTTCAATTAGTGACTTTTGATGTACATGATGATAAACACCGTGAAGAGTTAGTTACCCAAGCCGATATTGTTATTTCCATGCTTCCATGGAAATTCCACATTATTGTAATAAAAACCTGCATACAGCTAAAAAAGAATGTGATAACCCCTTCTTATGTTTCGGATGATGTGAAAGCACTTGATGAAGAAGCAAAGCAAGCTGGAATTGTAATTATGAATGAGCTTGGTGTAGATCCAGGTATCGATCATATGTCTGCAATGAAAATGCTAGATGAAATACGAAATAGGGGAGATGAAGTGACCCATTTTGAATCTTTTACTGGAGGTCTAGTAGCTCCAGAAAGTGATAATAATCCTTGGAACTATAAGTTTACTTGGAACCCTAGAAATGTGGTGTTAGCCGGACAAGGAGGTGTAGCCAAATTCATTGAAAATGGAGAGTTTAAATACATTCCTTATCATAAACTATTTAGACGAACAGAATTTATAACAATAGATAATTATGGGAAGTTCGAAGGTCTTGCAAATAGAGATTCTTTAAAATATCAATCCATCTATGGATTAGATGATATAAAAACAATTTACAGAGGAACATTAAGAAGAGTTGGTTTTGGGCGTGCTTGGGATATATTTGTTCAATTAGGAGCAACAGACGATAGTTACATCATAGAAAACTCAGAGCAAATGACCTACAGGGAGTTTATTAACTCTTTTTTACCCTACGATAAACATAATTCTGTAGAACTTAAACTAAGGCACTATTTAAAAATTGATCAAGACGATACCTTATGGGAAAAATTGGAGTGGTTAGGAATTTTTGAGCATAAAAAGATAGGACTTAAAAAAGCTACACCAGCACAAATTCTTCAAAAAATACTAGAGGATAAATGGACGCTCGACCCCACAGATAAAGATATGATCGTGATGTGGCATAAAATAAAATACAAAAATGCTGAGGGTAAGGAAAAACAAATTACATCGTCTATGGTTAGTATAGGAGAAACTCAAAAATATACAGCTATGAGTAATACTGTAGGTTTACCAGTAGGTATATGTTGTAAGTTAATCCTTGATGGAACGATAAAATTACAAGGAGTTCAACTCCCTATCACACCAGAAGTTTATAATCCTATATTGGATGAGTTAGAAACTTGTGGAATTGTTTTTAATGAAAAAGAAGAGTGAATATTTTAGATCAATTTTTAGGAGCGTGTAGAGCCTATGGAAATTACTTATGGAAAGAAATTACTTTTCAAACAAATCCGTGGTACGTAAACTATTTTTTCTATTTGATAGCCCTATCCCTTCTTGTATGGGTGATAGAAATAGCTTTCCCTTGGAGGAAGGACCAAAAAGTCTTTAGAAAGGATTTTTGGTTGGATACTTGGTATATGTTCTTTAATTTTTTTGTGTTTAAATTGATCTTCTTTGCTGGTTTAGCAAAAATAACTTCTACGTCATTTGCCAAATTATTAAACGGAGACACTCAGGTTGTTTCACTACTAGAATTGAGAACACTGCCTTATTGGTTGCAAGTAGTGATTTTTTTCCTTGCGATGGACTTTATTCAGTGGTGTGTTCATAACTTGCTTCATCGTGTTCCATTTTTATGGAACTTCCATAAAGTTCATCATTCAGTAGAGGAAATGGGATATGCAGCACATTTAAGATATCATTGGATGGAAACAGTTCTCTACGAACCAGCAAAATACATGATCCTTTTATTGATTGGAGGTTTTGCACCTAGTAGCGTTTTTGTTGTGTATTATATCAATATAGCGATTGGTCATTTTAATCACGCCAATATTAATTTGGATTATGGACCTTTAAGATACATCTTAAACAACCCTAGAATGCACATATGGCATCATGCGAAAGAATTACCCCCAACGCATACTAAAGGGATGAACTTTGGTATAAGTTTAAGTGTTTGGGATTATATCTTTAGAACAAACTATATGCCTAAAGACGGACGAGATATTCAGTTAGGTTTTCCAGATATGAAAAAATTCCCATCCTCTTTTTTGGGTCAAATCATTTACCCAATAAATAAGAAGAAGTAAAACAGAAGGTTTTACTATCTTCGTGGCAAAAGATCACTAAATGACTATACAAAAGTTATCGATTATTATACCAGCTTATAACGAAGCTCGCACCATTCATTTTATCCTTGATAAGGTTAGAGATGTAGAGTTAATAAAAGGGATACAAAAAGAAGTTATAATTGTTAATGATTGTTCTTCAGATAACACGGAAGAAGTTGTAAAGAAATACGCTTCTGAAAATCCAACAATGGGGATACAGTTTTACAATCAACCCAAAAACATGGGGAAAGGTGCAGCTTTGCATCGAGGAATCAAAGAAGCTACTGGTGAATATTTAATTATTCAAGATGCTGATTTAGAGTATGATCCTGAAGAATACAATGATCTATTAAAACCTGTAGTTAATGGTCAAGCTGATGTTGTTTATGGATCTAGATTTATGGGAGGTAATCCTCATCGAATATTGTTTTATTGGCATTCGAGAGGAAATAAATTTCTTACCAACTTATCTAATATGTTCTCCAATTTAAATTTAACAGATATGGAAACATGTTATAAGTTAATTGATACAAAAATAGCACAGTCTTTAAACCTAAAGGAACAGCGCTTCGGTTTTGAGCCAGAAGTAACTGCAAAATTAGCTAGAGTTCCTAAAGTTAGAATCTATGAAGTTGGAATATCATACTACGGCAGAACGTATGAAGAAGGAAAGCACATAGGTTGGCGAGATGGTTTTAGAGCTATTTACTGTATTTTAAAGTATAATATTTTTAGCAGAAAATAAGTCTTGGTTAAGCGAATAAAGAAATTTTGGAAATGGGTAAAAAGTAAAAAGTATTACTTCTTATCCATTTTTTGTTTTCTTTTTATTCTTTGGTTTTTCTGTTTACCAAAGTCTCTATTTGAAGTGCCTTACAGCACGATTATTTATGATAAAAACGGAGAGTTATTAAATGCTAGAATCGCACATGACGGTCAGTGGCGTTTTCCAGATATGGACTCTGTTCCTGTAAAGTTTGAAAAAGCAATCATACAGTTCGAAGATCGATCATTTTATAGTCACCTCGGTATTAGTATTAAAGGTTTGGGTAGAGCCATTAGTCAAAACATTAGTGCTGGACACGTAGTTAGTGGAGGTAGCACGATTACTATGCAAGTGATTAGAATGAGCAGAAGAAAACCTCGAACCCTTTGGCAAAAGGTAGTGGAGATGTTTATGGCTACTCGTTTAGAATTTCGATATTCCAAGGAAGAAATATTGAATATGTATGCTTCTCATGCTCCCATGGGAGGAAATGTTGTAGGGCTAGAAGCTGCTTCTTGGAGGTACTTTGGAAGAAACGCACATCAATTAAGTTGGGCAGAATCTGCCTTGTTAGCCGTGCTACCTAATGCTCCTAGTATGCTACACTTAAGTAAAAACAGAAAAGCGTTGATAGAAAAGCGAAATCGATTATTAAAAAGACTGCTTGAAAATAAAGATATTGATCAACTTACGTATGATTTATCTGTGCAAGAGCCTTTGCCAGGATCACCTAAATCACTCCCTCAATATGCTCCACATTTAACCAATTATTTAATAAAAGCAGGTCATGAAGGACAAAAAACATACTCAACCATAGATTTAGATTTGCAAAAAAGAACAGAACAAATCCTTGAAAATCATCACCAACGTTTAAAGCAAAATCAAGTATTTAATGGAGCGGTAGTTATTACTGATTATCAAAATGGAGCTATTTTAGCTTATGTAGGAAATACGTCTGTTCAAGAAAAAGAACATGGAGGAGATAATGATATGATTCAAGCACCAAGAAGTTCTGGAAGTATATTAAAACCCTTTTTATACAATGAAGCTTTAACGCAAGGAATGATACTTCCAACCCAATTGTTAGCTGATGTACCAACTACTATGGCTGGATATTCTCCAATTAATTACAATAAGCAGTTTGATGGAGCAGTTCCAAGTAACGAAGCACTATCACGGTCTTTAAACATCCCATTTGTTTTACTATTAAGAAAATACGGAGTAGCACCTTTTAAAGAAGATCTAAAAGATTATGGATTAACAACTATTACTCGATCGTCAAGCAATTACGGACTGTCTCTTATTTTAGGAGGAGCTGAAGTAAAATTAATAGACTTAGTGAATGGTTACGGTAAGCTAGGAAAACGCTTATCAGATAATAATTATTATCAAGTAAAATATCAGATCGATCAAGAACTCGATACTACGGTTAACAAACTTAACAAAGGAGCTTCGTATCTAACCCTAGAGGCGATGAAAAAAGTAAAAAGACCTTATAACCAGCAAGGCTGGAAGGAGTTTACTTCATCTAAAGATATTTCTTGGAAAACTGGAACTAGTTATGGATTTAGAGATGCTTGGGCAGTTGGTTTAGATAGTAAATACGTTGTAGGAGTTTGGGTAGGTAATGCTGATGGAGAAGGCAGACCAGGAATAATCGGAGTTGAAGCTTCAGCACCAATTCTATTTGATGTTTTTGATCAATTACCTAAACAAACCAGTTTAGCTAGACCAGTTGATGATATAAAGAAAGTTGAGGTTTGTGTTAGCAGTGGATATGTAGCAAAACCAGAGTGTACAACTACTCAATTAGCTTATGCACCAATAATAAAAAAAGAGTTTTTAGCTTGTCCTTACCACAAAATTTTACATCTAGATAAAACAAAGAGTTACAGAGTTACTAGCAACTGTTACAGCGTAAGCGACATGGTTGATACAAGTTGGTTTATTTTACCTCCAAAGATGGAGAACTACTTTAAAAAACGTAACCCAAACTATCAAGAGCTACCAGAATTTATTAATGATTGTGAAGATAAAAAAGAGTCTAACCGATTAATCATCCTATATCCTAAAAATAAAAGTCATTTAATTATACCAAAAGGAGTCAAAGGAGAGAAAGAAAAAGTAGTTTTTGAAGCCGTTCATCAACGTTCTGAGAGCTTACTTTACTGGTATTTGGATGAGGAGTATTTAGGTGAAACCAAGGATATTCACCAGTTAGAATATTTACCATCAAAGGGAGATCATACGCTATCTATTTTTGATGAATACGGCTCGTCAACTCAAATTACTTTTGAAGTCGTTAATGAATAACTAATTAATTAGTATTTTAGCGAGTATTAAAACAAGTATTTCATGTTAAAAGAATTTTTCCAAAAACATAAGTTTAATTTCTTGGCAGTGGCTATATTTTTAGCCATTAGCTGTATCTACTTTTACCCAGCACTTCAGGGGTATTCTCTTAAAATGGGGGATATCACCAACTATTCGGGAATGGCTAAGGAAACTTTTGATTACGAGGAGGCTAAAGGGGAGTCAACACTCTGGACAGGAACAAACTTTAGTGGTATGCCAACTTACATGATTGGTGCTAAATATACAAATCCTCTAAAATCATTGCAGGCTTCAATCAATAGAGTGCTAACTTTTCCAATAATGTCTATTTTTTTAGCTTTTATTTCTTTTTATATCCTTGCTAAGTCATTTAATGCTGGATTCTATATTTCTTTGATAGGAGCATTAGCCTATGGATTATCTACCTACAATATAACAATTATTGAAGCAGGACATACTGGTAAAATGATGGCTATAGCCTACATGCCAGGAGTAATTGGGGGAATTATCATGATGTTCAAAAGAGAAAAATGGTTGTTACCCTTCGGTGTTACAGTGTTATTTATGAGTTTAGAGCTTTTAGTTAATCACGTGCAGATGACCTACTATTTTGGGTTTGTGATCTTAGCCATATTTATTGCCTACTTAATCAAATATTTAAAGAAAGGTGACCTGAATTTTTATTTTAAAAGAGCGGTTTTAGTTGGTGCAGCTTTAGTTATCGGAGTTTTAGCCAACTTTGCTAACTACTATAATGTATATAAGTTTAGTAAGAAAACGATGAGGGGTAAACCTGTAATCTCAATCAGTGCTAAAGCACAAGGTCAAGATAATAGATCAGAAGAACAAAAAGCGTATGATAAATTCAACCAAACCTCAGGATTAAAAAGAGATTACATTACGCAATGGTCGTACGGAAAATCAGAAACCATTAATCTTTTTGTTTCAAAGGCAAAAGGAAAAAACGACTTAGTTAATGAAGTAATAGAAAAGTTAGCTGATGAAAACCCGCAAGCTGCTCAATTCGTAGCAAAGCAATATCAAAAAACAAGAGGTAAAGTATTTGGAGGTTATTGGGGAAATCAACCATTTACTAGCGGTCCAAACTACATTGGGGCTATAGTTGTTTTTCTAGCCTTGATGTATCTGTTTTTTGTTCACACACCACTTAAGTGGACGATGTTAGCTATCTCTATTCTAACCATATTACTTAGTTGGGGGGTAAACTTAGGAGGTAGCATAGAAGATATGTGGCTAACAAACTTCTTCATAGATTATATTCCATTATATTCTAAATTTAGAGCAGTTTCATCACTTTTAGTAGTTGTGAATCTATTGTTCCCTACCATGGCAATATTATTTTTATTACATATAACATCAAATATAGATTGGGCTAAGGAGAACATAAAGAAGTTATCAATTGGGGCCGGAGTTGTAGTTTTTCTATTGCTTATCATAATAGTTTCTCCAACTAGTGTTGGGTTAATGAGTGATTTTGAACAAAACTATATTGATACGATGCAAGCTCAGTTTATGTCTAATCCAAAAGGTCCAAACCCCGAGACTATTGCGGAGCAGGTCATGGATGTTAGAGGAGCCATTGTTCGAATGGATGCTTTACGATCATTAGGCTTAGTTTTACTTACTATCATCTTTTTATATGTTTTAATAACATTTAAAAAGCAAAGAAAATTTGCATTAGCTGCAATTGCTTTATTGGTATTTATTGATTTATTTACGGTTGATAAGCAGTACTTAAATAATGATAAAAACCCGAATACAAACGAGTTTATGGCTTGGAAAAAAGGAAAAGTATATGACGAAACATACTTATCCACACCAGGTGATCAAGCAATTTATCAGCTAGAAGCTCAAAAAAATCCAGCAATAACTCAAGCGTTTAACCAAAAAAGAGTTGAGTTAAGTAAAAAGAAGAAAAATATTACTCAAGCGGATATTGAAGATATTCAGTTTGAAGCATTAAACTTCAATACAAATTATCGAATGATGGATTTAGATAATCCATTTAATAGTGCAAGAGCGAGTTATTTCCATAAAACCACAGGGGGTTATAGTCCTGCCAAGCTAAAAAGATATCAAGATGTAATTGATTTTTATATTCAGCAAGAAGCAGGTTACATATCTTCAAAAATAAGAACCATTCAACAGCGTAATCCTGAAATAATGAAAGCTGTTATTACAGGCAAAGTGCCTTTATTATCTCCAGCTGAAAAAGATAGAATTAAGGTGTTAAACATGCTTAACAATAAATATTTCTTGTTTAGCGGACAATTGGTTTGGACAAACCCTTATACTCAAGGAAATGCTTGGTTTGTTAGTAATGTAAAAGAGGTTGCTGATAATAACGAAGAAATTTTGGCTATCAAGGATGCAGATTTGACAAATACAGCAATTATCCATCAAGAATTTAAAGATATCATCAAAGCTCCATCAGCTATTGATTCAAATGCTAGTATAGTAATGGAAAGCTATGCTCCAAACCATTTAGTGTATACATCAAAATCAAGTCAAGATGCGTTAGCCGTATTTTCTGAAGTGTATTATAGAGATGGGTGGAAAGCATATATTGATGGGAAAGAAGTGCCTTATGCAAGAGCTAACTATATCGTTAGGGCGTTAAATATTCCAAGTGGAGAACATCGCATAGAATTTAAATTTGAATCTAAGATGTATCATACTAGTAATACCATTAGTTTAATTGCATTTCTATTTGTTCTAATGCCATTTGGAGCTTATTTCTTTCAAGAATTAAAAACTAAGAAAGACTAACATTGGAGAATCAAGAGGTAGTTTTAGTAACTGGCGGACTTGGTTACATTGGCTCTCATACTGTTGTTGAGTTGATGCAGAAAGGCGTGGAGGTAATTGTTGTTGATGACTTATCGAATAGCAAAATCGAAATACTCGATCAAATTGAAAAAATTGTTGGTGACCGTCCAACTTTTTACGCGTTTAATATCGGTGATAAAGATAAGTTAACGGCTATATTTGATGCTCATAAAATACAAAGTGTTGTACATTTTGCCGCTCATCTTTTAGTAGATGAATCTGTAGAAAAACCATTGAAATATTATAGAAATAATGTTTCAAATTTGATAAATCTATTAGAAGTAGTTCAGTTTTTTAATTGTAAAGAGTTTATATTTTCATCTTCATGTACTGTTTATGGTGAGCCAAATCAATTACCAGTTAATGAAAGCACACCAATAACTACTCCAAAGTCTCCTTATGGTGCTACAAAAATAATGGGGGAGCAGATTTTAAAAGATTGTGTTTATTCTAATGCTGGATTAAGCGTTATTGCTTTACGATACTTTAACCCTGTTGGTGCTCATAAGTCAGGAATGCTTGGTGAATTAAGTCAAGGAACACCAAAACATCTATTTCCTATTATTAATCACTCAATAGAAGAGGATAGACCAGTTTTAATTTTTGGAGATAACTATGATACACTGGATGGAACACCAGTTAGAGATTATATTCACGTGACTGACTTGGCTTTAGCCCATGTTAGTGCGTTGAGCAAACTAAGAAATTTGAAAAATCAGTATAGAGCATATAATATAGGGACAGGTAAGGGGTTATCAGTGAAAGAAATTATTCAAGCTTATGCTGAAATACTAAATAAACCAATTAAGCACGAAATTCTATCAAGAAGAACTGGAGATGCAGAAAAAATTTGGGCTGATGTGGAAAGAGCTGAAAAAGAATTAAACTGGAAAGCTAAAAACGGACTAAAGGAGATGATTCTTTCTTCATTGAAATGGGAAGAAACACAAAAAGACTTGTTTTCATGAAAAAGGTTTTAATCGTCACATATTACTGGCCACCAAGTGGAGGAAGCGGAGTTCAAAGATGGCTAAAGTTTGTTAAATATTTACCGAAATATGGTGTAGAACCGCATGTATATACGCCATTAAATCCAGATTTCTCTGTTAAAGATGAAACTCTAGTAAGAGATATACCAGAAGAAGCAGTAATAGTAAAAAGAAAAATTAGAGAACCATACAGTTTGTTTAGAACCTTTATGGGCAGGAAAAAAGCTCAAGGGGTAAATTTTGGAATGACAAATTCCAATAAAAAAGGATTAAAATATAAAATAGCTTGGTGGGTTAGAAGCAATTTATTTATACCAGATCCTCGAGTTTGGTGGAGAAAACCATCAGCTAAATTTTTAAAAAATTATATAGTAAATAATAACATTACTACAATAATAACTACCGGCCCGCCTCATAGTATGCATCTTATTGGTCTTTCAATTAAGCAATATTTTAATAGTGAAATTGAGTGGATAGCAGATTTTAGAGATCCTTGGACTAATATCGATTTTTTCCATGAGCTTGATTTGACAAACAGATCACTTAAAAAGCATAAAAACTTAGAAAAGCAAGTATTAACAGCAGCTGACAAAGTTATTACAATAGGAAATTCGCTAAAGCAAGAACTAGAAAATATTGGAGCTCTTAATGTTGAGGTAGTTACCAATGGTTACGATGTAGAAGAAATAAAGAACCAAGAAAGAAATGAAGTTTTTACGTTATCCCATATCGGTTTACTTTCTAAAGCAAGAAATTTCCCTGCTTTTTGGGATGCCATCCTTAAGTTTAAGAATGAGGTAACCCAAGAGTTTCGTGTACAAGTAGTCGGCTCTTTTGATCAACAAGTGAAAATTGATGTTGAGAGTAGAGGAATTGAAAAAAACGTAGTTTTTACAGGTATTGTTAATCATAAAGAAGCGATAAACTACCAGTATCAATCTAGTGTTTTACTTTTATTTGTAAATGATTCACCGAATGCAAAGGGGATTTTGACGGGCAAATTCTTTGAATATATGGCTAGTAAAAACCCAATTTTAGCGCTAGGACCAGAGGATGGGGAAGTAGCTAAAGTATTAAAGGAGACAAAAAGTGGTGTTTTAGCTGATTTTCATCAGGTCAATGAAATTTTTAATTGCTTAACTTTATTATATAATAATTTCCAGAAAGGCAAGCGTACTGTCGAAGGAGAAGGAGTGAAACAATATAGTAGGGAAAACCTAACAAAAAAATTAGTTGAAATTATTGAAAAATAATAAAGATTATGTTTGATGTACTTAAAACCAAAGCGAATATTGCCTACCATAGGTCAAAGTTTAAAAAAGAAGCCCCTAAACTAAACTTAGCAGACGAATTTAAATCAGTATTTCAAGAGCTTGAGCAAAATGGGGTAGTAGCTATTTCTGATTTTTTCACAAAAGAAGAATGTATAGCTTATAGAAATGAAATTGACGAACTATTAGTGAAGTATGAAGGTAAATATTGGGTAGATGATGTTGCTTCTGATCATCGAATTTATGGAGCAGAAAAGGTATCAGACTTAATAGCGAAGTATGGGTTTAACCAAAAACTTCAATCTGTAGGGGAAAATTATCTGAAAACGGAATTAAAACTAACTATGTGTTTGGCCGCTAAATTAGTTTTTAAAGAAAATAACAAAGGTTCAGGAGGTGGTTGGCACCGCGATTCTGTAAATATGAATGAATTCAAGGCTATTTTATATTTATCTGATGTGAAGGAAGCAAACGGACCTTTTACATACTTATTAGGTTCACATAATGATCAAAATGTAGTTGATTCTATTAGAGATTGTGGAGTTAAGTACAATCAGCTAAGATTATCTGAAAATGAAGTCTCTATTATTGAAAATAAATTTAAGCTCAAGAAAACTACTTTTACTGCTAAAGCAGGGACTTTAATACTAGTAGATACAAGAGGAATCCATATAGGTTCACCTATTAAAGAAGGTACACGATATGCTTTAACAAATTATTATAGTCCTCTGGCTATTTACGATAAAATGATGGAGCATTCTAGTAAAGTTATTATAAAAAATGATTAAGAGTAAAACAGATAATTTCAAGAATAATATTCTTGGTATACTGCCTCCAGCACTGGCTAAGAAACTATATGCTATCAATCATAAAGAAGTAATTTTTGAAGAGCCTTTAGCAAATGGAGAAATAGTTAAAGTTTCTGTTCCAGAAAATATGCTAGGAGGATATAAAAAAGGTCATGAAACTGGTGTTAAAGAAAAAATGATTTCAGATTACTCAAACGCTAAAGGAGTTGTTTATGATGTTGGGGCTTGTTTTGGGTATTATTCTCAAGTTTTATATACTGTGAGCCAATCTAAAATTTATGGATTTGAACCTTTCATTGGCCACTCCATGTTTTTTGAGCGCACGGCTAAACTTAGTGAAAATCAAAACGACTGGATGTTAGTACCTAAGTTTGTGGGAGAAAAAACTCAAGGGAAAACAGTAAGTTTAGATGAGTTTTCAGTTAATAATGAATATCCTACACTTATTAAAATTGATGCTGATGGATTTGAGTTAGAGGTATTAAAGGGCTGTAAAAACATCATCAAAAAAGGAAAAACAAGTTTTTTGATAGAGTTCCATATGGGGAATTTTAATGATGAATCTAAAAAGCTATATCAATATATTTCAGAGATTTTTGGTTTCGAAAATTTTAAGTTTGAGTATTTAAAAGACATACATTATAATAATACTATTTGGCAACCAAATATTGATAAATTATTAGACGATCAAGAAGTTCTTAGTGGGGATGTATATTTACACGTAATGTTAACGTAAACGTTTTGTAATTTTCTTTACTATATTATTAAATTCAGGAGAAATATTGAATCCATGTAATCCAACTAAAAATAGTACACTAATAATAGCGGTTTTATAAACTAATGCAAAGACTAAGTTTAAGAACGAGTTACTACCTATTGAAAAATTAGGCAGTAAATAACCAACAATTAAGCAACCAGTGCCAATAGCCAAAAGAATAATAGATTTTAGTGTAAATGGGTTGAGGCCAAATACTTTTTTTAGTATAAGAAATCTAGATAAATTATAAATGAAAACTGCAGCTAAAGAAGCTAGAGCTGCTCCATTTAACCCCATTTCAAGAATAGAAATAAAAATATAATTCGAAATGATAACCAAAAGAACAAACAATAAGGATAAGATAAAATCAAGACGATAGATTCTGGAAGTTTTAATTATCTCACTATTAACGCCAGCAAACATATCTATAACTTTGGATAACCCAATAAAAACAGCTACCCATTTACCTACAATAAACTCATTTCCATTAGGCATTAGATAAAATAATTCATCTAGTCCAGTTATAAGCAATACAATCAATAGCACCCCTACAATACCCTGGTTTATGGAGGACTGTTTATATAACTTGTTTATTTCTTTCGTGTTATTGTTATTCCAATGACCAGCAATTATTGGTGTTGTAATACTAACAATCATTTTTTTAGGAATTTCAATAACCGATCCTATAAAAAAAGCAATAGTATATACTCCAACGGCTTCAACTCCTTCATAGGCTCCTAGCATAATCGAATCAGCTGAAAGAATAAACGTGCTGGATAAACTACCAATAAAAAACCAGCTGCTGTATTGAAAAAGGTCTTTCAAAAAACTTCTTGGGACTAAACTTATTTTTGATTTTACAGGTGGTTTAAACAAAATAAAGCTGTATGTTAATAGTGCTATAAAGGCTAATCCGTATCCAGCAGATACATAAAGCAAGTACTCCTTAAAATTGATCCATTCCAAACCTATACATACTAAACCAGTTAAAAACGTTAGTTTAATAAATAGATCATTGAAAATAGAAGGCACGGTTAACCTAAGGTTATTGTTACAAAATATAACCAGTGAATTGAGCTGAAGAATAAAAAAACCTATCGGTATCACATAGATAGCATATTCATCTAGCTTAGAGTCACCTTTACTGTAAAGTGAACTAATGTCTTCACTAAAGCACCAATATATTGTTGAAAACCCAATAAATCCGATTAATGGTATTACAAAAAATAAAAAAAGTAGCTGTCCTAAGTATCCAGCATCCTTAAACATTTTAAAGTATTTAGAGAGTGCTGTAGACATACCCAAAAAGCTAAACTGAGATAGAAGAGTACCCAATATGATAACTAATTGCAGTATACCTAGCTCTTCTTTAGAAACAAACTTAGGATAAAAATAAAGCCTATTCATTGCTCCAACCAGTGCAGCAACATAAATAACAAACGAAGCTTTTATAGTTTGCCTAGCCACAATCCCCATAACTATACTTTAGTCATCAATAGTTCGATTGAATAATATTTTGGGCCTTCGTATGGAATACTATATATTTTATAACCATTTTTTTTAGCTATTTCAGTAACATAATTTACATCTTTTAAAAAAGCATCTTTTTTATCTTTATCGCTTCCATTTGGTGATTCAAATTCTGTCATTACCTGATTAGGAAAAATATTATTTTCAAATAGATCTTTAAGTATTGGTAGTGCAGCTCCCTCAATGTCCATTTTTAAATAGTCAATATAATCATGATTATTATCGAGCATGAATTTTTTTAATGGGTAACATTTAGCGTCAAAAGAATCTGAATTACTATCCATATGGTTAACAGCAGAAGATGATCCGCCATATTTAGGGGTGTAAAATGTTAAAGTTGTTTCATGCATCCAGACTCCATAAGGGTTAAAAATTAATCGTTCATTTGAAATGAATTTTTTCATGAATTCAATAGATTCAGGAGTAGGATCATACAGGTATACATTACTATTGTATTCATTGGCAACAACTAGGTCAAAGTCAATATGATTTCCAACACCTAATGAATAAACTACACTCTTTTCGTTAAGAGGTGCTTTTTTGCTTCCAAAATAATTGCCATAAGTAATGCATTCAATAGAGTTAATGGAAGGGAAACTTTCATATAAATTTTTTATTTTTTTCTTATGATCGCTAAATGAACTAAATAAATTATTGTATTTGAAAAATTTAAGCGTGCGTTGATATATAAATTTTTTGCCATTTTTTATAAATGTTCCTTGCTTAAGATTATGTATTATTTTTTCTTTTATTGTCATGTTACGATAGTGATTGTATAAAGTTAATGTACCTCTCGGAGGTTTTACCATCAATGCTAAAAGAATATTTAGAAATGAATTTTTTTTGAGTTTCTAAACTTATCTTTAGTTTATCATTTATTAATAAGTCAAGAGTATTAATAAGTTCATTTTTATTTTTTATTGTAAATATAGCTCCTTCAAATTTCGAATAATTAGAAATATCATATTCTTTATAATCTAAAATGATAACAGGTTTTAAAAAGTACACTGCTTCACTAGATACAGTACTGTGATAAGTCATTAAGCAGTCACTTTCACTTAATAATTTATATAAATCATTATTCGAAATCACATAGTCGTAGTAGTTTACATCATTTGCAACTTTTTTGAAAAAAATTATAGCATCTTTTTCACCAGGATGTGGTTTTATAATTAACTTATAGTTAAGTGATTTAGCTGACATTAATATATCACGTGCTAAATTATATCTTATTTCTTCACCAATTATAGCAGGTTGAGATGCAAACAAAATATTTTTTTTAGAATTGCCATGGTATAACTTATTTAGGTTAGGTATAACATCTGTTCTGATTTGACCTAATGCAAAACAATTATTTTTGGTGTATATAGATGAGTCAATCAGTAGATTATTCCAATAATCCCCCCAAGTAATCATATAGTCAGCTGTTGGCTTATATGATAAATCCCTAGAGTCGTAGATGTATTGCATATGAAAAGGTGTTAGTACACCATGCTGTATACCAATAGAAATTATATTATTCTCTCTACTACCTTTAATGATAGAAAAGTGATTAATTGATTGTTCATGATGACCTATAATTCGCTTAATATTCTTATTTCTAGTTGCAATTTTAGCGGCTTTTTCACGGATCCAAATGTAAGTCAATAGCTTACTTTTACTTTGTAAAAAATTAAATAATAAATTATCTGTGTAGCATAGCTCATTATTATTGAAACTTAGGTTCTTTTTTAATTGCTTGTTGATTTTATAAGCTTTGTAAAGATTTATTGGATTTATTAATACTAGTGCTATAAAATATTCAAAGTTTAAGGATCGTTTAGAGTATTTATTTACAAAGTAAGCTTTTTTGAGTTTAATATCTTCACTTAGTGGAGGAGGATATATATCTGATAAGAAAAAGAAATCGTCTCTTTTAAGCGCGTGATTGGTGAAATATTCGTTATAATAATCACCTGATATAAATTGATCAGGGTTTTCTATATCGATTAATTGTTGTTGATTGTATGGCTCTAAAAGAATAATATTTTCCTTTCTTTTGATTGAAATAGAGCGATATAATCCGATTAGGCTTCTAATAACAAATATGAGTGCTAAATTGATTTTAGCACTCATATTTGATTTAGATTTTATAATTTTTTCACTATGTATATTAATATTTTTCTCTAGATGAGAGTGCTCATATTTTGTGAAGAAAGTTAAATTATCATTAGATTTAATTGTTGGTTTATATTTTTCAATAATATTATACTCTAAAATTTTTGAGATTAATTGATGGTAAAGACTAAACCTTAAGTAGTACCAGTAAGTATCATTATTAATGGATAGTTTTTCGATGACACTTTTATTATTATATGATGTGTGCCCAAAGTCTTTTATTTTCTGTCTAAATTCTTCCTCAATTTTTTTTTTGAAATTATTTCCAATCTCTAAGAGATTTTTATTTGAATGTTCTATTTCGTAGTAATAATCACTTAACACATATACCTCATCAAATGATTTTATTGTTTCATTAGGGTCAAGTTTTCGTAAAACGATTGCTGTTTTCTTAATCATTTGAAAACTTTTTATTTAATTTAATAAAGTCCAAGTAGAGCTTAGTAAATCCTTTGTACTTTTTTTCTGAAAAAACCGTGTTATGAAATAAAACAGAAAATTTACATGAAAAAAGAGTTAATATTTTATTTGCAGATTGTAATACTTTACCAAACTCTTCTTCTCTGTTCTTATCTTTACGATAATGGCTAATAGTGCCATCCATAAAAAATAAGGGAATCTCTATTGTTGGATGAGCTTTATTTTTATTAAAATCATATAGATAAAAAGGTAAAGCAATACTATTTCTAAAACCATACATTTCTGCAAAGCCTAGTGAGTAATCTTCAGATATTTTATTTTTATTATGGATGTATGGAGTTTCTCTGATGCTAAATTTTAAAAAATGTTGCCTTACCTTACTAACATTAAAATCAAAAGAAGATAAAATTCTTAGTTGTTTTTCAAAATTCTCAAAGTTATTATAAGTGTAATATCCTGGATGTAAACCAATTTCATTATGAGAATTTTTAATAAGCTTTTGATATTTTACTCTTTGAATATCGTAATCTGCATCTTTTTTTGATTTTTCGGTCATAAAAAATGAAATTGCGGATACTTGGTGTTTTTTTTCTATGGTTAACATTTTATCATAGGCTTGATGGTACGAGTCTTTCAGTCCGAATAATTTAGTAAATAAACTTTTACTTATGTTAAATGGGCTTTTGAAGGAGAAGTTTCTTAATTCGTAGCCTATATCCTCGAACCAACCAGACCGAAGTTGATCGATATCATGAGTAAATACTATTGGTTCTTTTATGACTTTTTTTTGTAAAGTTATTCCTCTTTTTTTTGCTAGTTTTTCAAAAATTTCAAAGTAAATGTTTACAACTGGAGTATCAACGAAATTGTGTATATATTGAATCGAATTTTGATATTTAAAACGACTGTGTATGTCTAAATCATTGCTTATAAATTCTTGGTATCCTGACAGTAACAAAAAAGTATTTGAAAAAACATCAATAGTAAGTTGATCACTAACAAATAAATCTTTTGGCTTTTCAAAAAACACAGGAAAGCTAAAGGATTTCCAGTTTAGCCAGCATGGAGATAAATCAGTAATTGAGTTAAAAGAAGAATAGTTATTAGGAATTAAGTCTTTTAGATCATTAAAGGAGTGATCATCTATATGATAATTTAATTTTAAATTATCAAAGAAATAATTTATTACAATATGTCTTTCAGGGAAATTCACTTTTTAAATATACAATCAAAAATTAGATAGCAGTCCAACCTCCATCAACGATTAAATTTTGACCAGTAATATATTTTGCACCATTTGATAATAAAAATGAAACAGCAGGGGCAATGTCCTCAGGTGTGCCCATTCTTCTTAGAGGGACTTTTTTTTCATAATTTCTTACAAATGTTTCATGTTGGTGGTTAAATATACCCCCTGGAGAAACGGTATTAACTGTTATGCCAGCATCACCATAGTATGAAGCAAGGTATCGGCTAAAATTTATAATACCTCCTTTAATAGCAGAATATGCCGCAGGAGAAGTTAACCCCGTGCCTACATATACGGTGAAGTCATTTCCTACAACTCCGTATATAGATGCAATATTAACTATTGTACCTTTTGACTTTTTTAAGTGAGGTATGATTGATTGGATACATTGAAAAACGGAATTTAATTGAAGGTCAACATTTTCTTTCCATGAAGAAATGGTAATATCTTCAAAAAAACTACCCCAATCTTTCGTTCTCGGGTAGGCATTATTTACTACCCCGTCTATTTTTTTAAACTTTTCAATGATTTTATTGTAGCCATCTTCTATATTCTCTTTAGAAGTTACATCAAAATTCAATTTGAATTTCTCTAGGTTTGTTTGATGTGTTATATCTGCACTAATGGCTATTCCTCCCTTTTTTCTAATATCATTTACAATTTCCTTGCCTATTAAACCCTCTCCTCCAGTAACGATGATGACTTTATTATTTAACATAGTGTAATTTTTAGCCTAAGCTTATTTTTAATACTTCAAAAGCTTCAAAAATATCATTAAAATTTGTTGAATTTATATTCTGCATAAAATAGTTCATTTGAGATAGGTAGGTATCGTTGATGTTTTTTTTTGAACTAAAAACAATTTTATTGTCTTTATAAACAATATTTTTAATTAAATCAACTTTTAGAGTATAGCTATCAAAAACTATTTCTACTGTTCGTTTACTATCCCTACGGTAGTAATTAAGAATAATAGACGTGTAGAAAGAATCGTATTCCAGCAGATAGTTAGCGTAATCAACAGCATTGATGTCTATGGAGGATTTGCTAGATAATCTTTTACAGGTGGAAATTGGAGAACCAAATAGCCAATAGACGTAATCAATTTCATGTATCAAATCTAGGTGTACACCTCCTCCCATATTCTCATTAGCGCTGTAAATTGATTTGTAATCAGTGTTTTTACGCCATAAGGGTAAGTACGAACCGCAGTAAACATTAACTTCTTCAATTTTTAAACTGTTTTGTGATAAATAATGTTCTTTTACATAATTCAAGCTTTCTAAAAAACGAAGATTACAGGCAACATATGTTTTTATTGATTTAAGTTTTTTATTATTCAGTAAATCGTCAAGATTTAATTGGTGGTAAAGTGGTTTTTCAATAAAAAGAGGGATATCAAGCTTTAATAAATGATTAATATCTGTTTTATGACTATAAGTTGGTGATGAAATAATGCAAAAATCCAGTGAAATAGAGTCAACTTCTTCTAATGAGTAAATATTTGTGACTCCTTCGATGTTATTACTAGGCTTGTTAGAGCGTAAGGCATATATTTTGGCACTGGGGTTAATTAGCTTAATTGCAGCAATGTGTTTTTGAGCTATACTGCCGAGACCTTTTACTAATACTTTCATTGTTTATAGCTTGAAAGATAACTTGTCATTTTTAATCAAAAATTCTAAGAACATAAAATCTATTTCATGGTCTAAGTCAAAAGACTCGTGAGGCATTTCATAAATTAGTGCTTTATCAAATAAATAAAGTTTTTCCTCATTAAAAAATGCTCTTTTGTAAAAATAAAAAGATGCATTCATTTCATATACAAGAGGAGCTTTTTGTCTGCTTAAAATTTGATTTTTTTCTTTAGACAAAACATAATATCCTTTTTCCGATTTTTCAACCATATTAAAGTAAGGATTTTTGTTGGCTAAACTAACAGAAAAAAGATTAGTACAGTTTTCATCGCTAATAAGCAGACTAAAACCTTTTATTAAATCTTCAATGCTTCTCATTGGAGCAGAAACATCAAGATCAATGATATAATCAAAGGTCATTTGATTTTTACCTTCAGTTGTAATACAAATATCTTTAATTGCGTCAAGTTTTCCCGCTGTATCATTTGCTAGAAATGCAGGACGCATGTATGAGCTTTCTAGACCATAAATTTCTGCTGTTTTTTTTATGTCTTCACTATCGGTAGAGAGTTCTATTAAAACTAAATAATTATTTTCCTCAAGCCATTTTTTAAACAGTTGTGAGTGTTTTATACTGTAGCCGATAAGATGTCTACCACCAAGCATTTTTATGTTTTTCCCAGGTATACCTTTGGACCCCCCTCTAGCACATATAGTAATTAAAATTTTTTTCATACGTTTCTAGATTAGAATTTAATCTGATGAACATCTTTTTGAGCCTTTTGATAATCGTGAGGTTTGCCAATATCTAACCAATAATCTACTATAGGGAAGTTGACTACATTACAATTTTCATTAATAAGCTTATCGATCAATTCTGTAGCATTATAAAAAGTTTTTTTAGGTATCTCACTTATACATTTACTACTTATTATATATATACCAGCATTTGAATAATAAGTGTATGTGGGCTTTTCTTTTAAAGAAGTAACTAAGTTACCCTTTGTTTCAACAACACCATATGGAATGGTTACATCGTAAGGGATTGTAGCAACAGCCATTTCATTTTTGTTAGAAATATAAGTTTGGTAAAGGTTTTCGAAATTAATATTTGTCAACAAATCAGAGTTCATGACAAGTATGTCTTTTGAATTGAAGGAGTCAACATAGGTAGCAGAACCTAATGTACCAGTTATGTGCTCTTCTTCTATATATTTAATAGTTATGCCTTTACTACTACCATCTCCAAAATAATTTATTATTTGGTCTTTTAAATAGTTTACAGATATATATATAGTTTTAATGCCAAATTTGATTAGTCGATCAATGTTATATTCAATGATAGGTTTACCTCCAATTTTAAGAAGTGGCTTAGGGGTTTCTAATGTTAAAGGTTGTAATCTTGTACCTTTACCTCCAGCCATTATGATCGCTTCTAATGGCAATACAGAACTTACTTTTTTGAAGTCAATGACATCAATTATTTTCCCTTCTTTTGACAAAAGAGGAACATGTTGAATATTTGAATTCCTTAAATCATTTAGATGTTCTATAGAAAATGTGTGTTGTTCTATATACTTAAATGAACCAGACATTATTGTTTCAACTGTAGATTCAAGCTGATTGTTTTTTAATAACCCTCTTCTTATATCGCCATCAGTTACCGTTCCAACCATCTTATTTTGATCGTCAATAATAAACAAAGTTTTACCAGATAATTCATCCAATCTTTTTAAAGCACTTCGTATCGTTGTAGTTATATTTATTATATTATTGTGCATATATTTTTTTTATAACTTTTATTATTTCAGTCGCTGTATTGCCTTCACCGTAAATTCCTTTATAAGATAGTTTTTTCGATTCTTCTATTTTACCAACGCATTCCATTATTTTACTTTTATCAACAGGAATATTAAAAATATTTTCTGTGATTATTCTTCCTTTTTGTCTGTCACCGATATTGATCACATATTTAGGGAAATAATTAGCTTCAATAAATCCACTAGAAGTATTACCAAGCATAAACGAACAATGTTTCATACAGCTTAAATAACCTTCCATACCAAATGACTCAACTAATTTGATATTACTAATTTCTTCAGAACGTTTGATTATTATCTTTCGAATAACATTCCCCATTGTATCAGCATTAGGCATAGTGATAATGATTTGATACTTTTCTGATAGAGCATTAAAAGCATCCATTAGCTCATAAATATATTCTTCATTTTTATTTAATGATACCGTTTCTGGATGAAAAGTTGATAGTATACTAGGAATACTCAAATCAATATCAAATTTAGCCTTAAATGCATCGACAGAAAGCAATTTTTGATGTGATAAATTATCAATGCTTAAAGCTCCAACATTAAATATCAGTTTGTTATTATCTACAATTTGATTGGCTCTTAATCTGTAAGCCTCAGAAGAAGTTAGTAAGATTTTTGACAGGTGTGATATTCCATGTCTAAAAGCATTATCTATAGCTCCTAAAGTAACTTCTCCAGCATGAATATGAGCTATATCAATATTAAATGGACTTGAGGATATAACAGCAGAAAACATTTCATAACGATCACCAAGAGCAAAAACTAAGTCAAATTGTTGTTCATTCCAAAAAGCAGAAAAATGCTCTATTGTTTTGCCCATTGAAGAAGAAATATCCATAGGAGAATCACCATTAGGTAATGTATCAATTTTATGGATGTTTGAAAAACCATATGATATTATTTCATTTAGCGTATATCCATGTTCTTTTGATAGGTGAGTACCAAAAACAATGATCTCTAAATCAAAATATGGGTCAGCTTTTAATTTATTTATTAAAGGTAAATAAATACCAAAATCAGCCCGTGAACTTGTTAATACCCCAACTTTCATATGATAATCAAATCATCTTTTTTATAAATTTTGTTAGCTTTAGTATTAACCACATCATCCCATAGCATTGGAGATATTCCATTACCTGGTCTCTTAACAGTTAAGTTGTCTTCATTAAAAATGTCGCCAATATTAATATCCTTAGCAGCTACAATACTTTTTCGGGCTACTTCTATATTTTTTTGCTCACTTAGGCTAGGCTTTTTTATACCATCACCTATAGCAACCTCAATATTTCTAATTGATTTAATCATTTCACTAAGTTCGTTTGGTTCTAAACTGGCTTTATGGTCTGGACCAGGTAAAGATCTATCGATTGTAAAATGTTTTTCAATAACATTAGCTCCTAAAGCAACAGCAGCAATAGGTATTTCTATACCTAAAGTGTGATCAGAATATCCAATAGATACACCTAGTTCTTCGCCTATTGTATTCATGGCAGAGAGGTTTACATCTGCCATAGGAGTTGGGTACTCAGTATTGCAATGTAAAACAGTTATGTCTTTTACTAAAACTCCCCCTTTGGTTAAAACCTCAAATGCATCTTTTACCTCTTGCATAGAAGCCATGCCTGTACTCATTATAACAGGCAAACCTAGAGTAGCCACTTTTCTCAAGTAAGGTAAATTAGTTATTTCACCAGATGGTATTTTATAGAAATCTAGTTTGTTCTTCAAATAATCAATACTTTCCAAATCAAAAGCAGTTGAAAGAAATTTTATCTTTCTTTTTTTGCAGTGAAGAATTAAATTTTCATGATCATTTTCAGATAATTCTAACTTTCTAAGCATTTCAAGTTGCGAATCAGATGAAGATGAGGTATTTTTCTTTTGATAATTGGCTTTTTTAGCCTTTTTACTCACTAGTAAATCACTTTTAAATGTTTGAAATTTGACGTAATCTGCTCCAGCTTGAGCAGCAGCATCAATCAATTTTTTAGCAATGTCAATGTTTCCATTATGATTTACACCTGCTTCCGCTATAATGATGGTTCTTCTTTTCATTTGTATTTTCTTGCTGGTGATCCTAAATACATACCTGGTTCACTTAAGTTTTTAGTTACAAGAGAATCTATACCAACAAAAATATTATTTTTAATTGTAATGTTATTAACGGTTTTACTATTAGATCCGATAAAACAATTGTCTCCAATTCTCACTGAGCCATTTAGTGTTGAGTTTGTTGATATATGGCAATGACTTCCAACATGATTATCATGTTCTATTAAAGCTTTCGAGTTGATGATACAATTTTTTCCTACACGACTATTGGCATTTACTATTGCATGATGCATAACAATTGTCCCTTCATCTATTGAAGAATGTGCTGAAACAATTGCAGTTTTAGAAACAATAGTAGGGATTTTAAATTCTAGCGACTTTAATAATTCAAAACTTTTAACCCGAGCTTTATTGCTTTTCATATGACCAATAGTAACAAACGCATAATCATATTTTAGCCTAAATTTTGGAAGGTCTTCATCCGTTCCAAGTATCGGATACCCTAAAATACTTTCGTCTTTTGATTTTGATTGATCTACAATACCTACGATAGTAAATTGATTATTTGACTCAATAACATCAATGCACGATACACAATGGCCACCACCTCCAATTAATAATATGTTTTTTTTCCTATCCATCAAGTCTAACACTACTCGGGATATTAACAACTCTATCTTCTAGCCATTGAGCATTGGATAAATCAGACTTAGGCGAATTTTTAAACATAGAAAGTTCATTCATTAACCCCCAAATGGGCCTAGTCATTACACCATTATCATTTGTTTCAGTTAATAATAGATCTCTTTCTGTTTTATCTTTACAAACAATTGAGTTTAACCAATAATTAGAAGATGTATTTTCTATTTCGCGAACAAGGGTTACATTATTTTGAGAACAAAAATTAAAATACAAGTCGTTCAATTGTCTCTTATTTTTCACGTAAAAATCTAGTTGCTCAAGTTGAGCACATGCTAGAGCTGCATTTAAATTTGGCATTCTGTAATTATAACCTATAGCGTCATGTTTATACTCCCATTTATGAGGTATTTTGGCTTGCGTACTAAGGTGTTTAGCTCTTTTTGCTAAATTTTCATCATTTGTGACAATCGCTCCACCGCCACCAGATGTTATTGTTTTATTCCCATTTAAACTAAAAGTTCCAAGTAAACCGAAAGTCCCTGTATGTTGATTTTTAAATGTTGATCCTATGGATTCAGCAGCATCTTCTATTAAGGCTATGTTATATTCTTTACAAATCTTTGCAATACTATCAATTCTAGAACATAAACCAAAAGTATGCATTGGAACACATGCTTTAATTCTTCTTCCTGACAACCTATTAAAACAAAATCCGTCTTTAACCTCAGCTATAGATTCTAAATGATTCCTTAAAGATTTTGGGGATAAGCCTAAAGTGTCTTTATCAACATCTACAAAGTGCGGGATAGCATTACAATAGCTAGTTGCATTTGCTGTTGCAATAAAAGTTAATGGTTGAGTAATTACTTCATCATTAGCTTCAACACCAGCTAATAATAAGGATAAATGTAATGCATTGGTTCCGTTTACTAACGCAACAGCATATTTTGCTCCTGTAACTTCAGCAATTTTCTCTTCAAACTGATCAACGTAACTACCAACTGAAGAAACAAACGTAGAATCTATTGCATCTAGAACATATTTACGCTCATTTCCAATGAATCTTGGTTCATGAAGAGGAATAAATTCTTGATTGTTAAAAACATCTTTTATATACCTGACTAAATCACTAAACATTATCGTTTACATTTTACTATCTAAATATTTATGAGTTTCAACATGACCGAAATTAGGTATCATTTGATGAAATAAATCAACAAGTTGTTCTTTACTCCAATTTTTTGATGATTTAAAATCAAGAATTTTTGATAAGAAGAGATTGAGCTGTTCATTATCATATATCGCTTTGTTTTTAACAATACCGATATTTTGATGTCGTTTTAGATCTAAAATTTCATCCTTTGTATAAAATTCTTCAAAGCTTTTTTCTCCAGTAGTATTGCTGGCAGTGAAAACACATGGCCAAATTTTTTGAGGTACTAACTCATTTATTTTTTTTCTAGCTTCACTTTCACTAGAGCAAATATATGGTTCAAAACCTCTGTTTTTTAAAAATTTAACAGCTATATTTTCAAAGGTTATTAAGTTTAATTCATGATCCAGCTTAGGAAAATAAATGTCTCTATTTTTACCAAATATTGTTGACATTAAACATAACTCTCCCGATTCTTTTGGAATAACAAAATATCTCTTAACATCTGATGGAGCGGCAATAGGTTGCAATTTTTTTAATCTTTGATCAAAACCGTGTAATAATGAACCATCAGAAAAAGCTACATTAGCAAACCTAGCAGTTGAAATGGTTATTTTTTCACTCTTTTTCATTAAAAACATTTCCATTATTCGCTTAGAACCTCCCATCATATTAACTGGATTAGCAGCCTTATCAGTAGAGACACAGAAATACTTTTTTACACCACTTTCAATGGATTGGTCTATAGTTTTGATTGTATTCAAGATATTAACTTGAATCATTCTCATAAGAGTAAAAGGATCTTTCTCACTTCTTACGTGCTTTAGAGCCGATAAATTTAAAACATAATCATATTTACCATCACTTTTAATAAACGCATCATATTCATCAGAAGCTATATCCAGAACGTAAGTTCTAAAGTCTCCGTCAATGTAACCTATGGAGCTTCTAATATCTCTTATTAATTCAACTAGATTATTTTCACTAATGTCTACAACATGAAGTTTTTTTGGGTTTCGAATAAAAATCTCTTTAACAACTGCTTGTCCAATAGTTCCTGCACCACCAAGAACTAAAAACCTTGCGTTCGATACTATTTCGTTTAGATATTCGGTGTTTTTATTGATGTCATCATCAAATAATTTTCTAGAACGTCCAATTAAATCTAAATATGTGTGAGAAGAATTCATCTAGTTTGTAATTGAATTAAAAATAATGAAAATAAAGCTTTAGATGAAATTTATAGTGTCGTTTGCAAATAACTTTTAATAGATTATTCTCCAACCAACTTATCCAACGTATATACAATCAACTCATCAACCGTTTTTTTATAGTCTTTACTATATTCTTTAGCATCTCTATTGGCAATAATGGCACAAATAGTAGCAGCTTTATGTCCTAACATGGAACTTAAACTGTACAATGCAGAGGTTTCCATTTCAAAGTTAGTGATGCGTTGCTCGTTGTATTCAAATTCTTGTAGCTGCTTGTTTAAAAAAGGTTGAAAGGTATTAATCCTTAAAACTCTTCCTTGTGGACCATAAAAACCGTTGCCAGTAATGGTAATTCCCTTAATAGCCTTTTCTTCTAGTTTAGCAATTAATTCATCATTACCTTTAGCAAAATAAGGATTAATTGTAGGGATTTGCCATTCTACTTGTGAGGCAAAAGCTTCTTCTAAGTCTTGTTCCTCTTCCTCTAAAATAGCATCATAAAAACCTGCCAGACCATCAAAACCTAAACCATGGGTTGATAATAAATAAGAGTCAACCGGAATATCTGCTTGCAGCGAGCCAGAAGTTCCTATTCGAATAATATTTAAAGAGGTAAGCTCTTTTTTTATTGTACGTGTATTAAAATCAATGTTAACACATGCATCCAACTCATTAATAGCAATATCTAAATTATCAGCACCAATACCAGTAGATAAAACGGTAAAACGCTTCCCTTTATAAGTACCAACATGTGTTACAAACTCTCTATTAGAGATTTTATGTTCTACAGTATCAAAATGTCTTGAGACACGTTCAACTCTTCCTTGGTCGCCAACAACTATAACGGTATCAGCAATATGTTCAGGCTTAAGTTTTATATGATAAACAGAACCATCTGGGTTTAAGATTAACTCAGATGGTTCAAATGGTTTCTTGGATGTATTTAAATTTGCTTTCAAAAAGTTTATTATTTAATGCGTTCTTTGTCTCACTAGTTAACTAATCTACTAATTAACGGGTTTACTCTTTATGAGTCTAAACTTCCAAACACTTTCTTTAAAATATCATTTACTCTAGCAGCAGGATTTTTTCGTATTTTTTTCTCTTCGTCTTCCATCAAAGTAAATAAACCAGAAATAGCTCTATTAGTTACATATTCCTCAAGATTAGCATTAACTTTTTCTTTTCCAGTTAAAAAAGTTGTTTTGTTGTAGCCCGTAATTACTGGCTCCCAATATTTTGTTAATTCTACTTCATCAATAGCTGCTTTAGCTTTCGGAGAAAATGCAGCAACTAATTTGTCAGTTGTATTTACTTTTAAGAATTGTGTAGCAGCGTCATCAGTTCCCTTTAAAATTTTAAATCCATCTTCAATAGACATGTTTGTGATAGCATCAATAAAGATTGGAGCAGCTTCCTTTGCAGCTTCTTCTGCAGCACGATTAAGTGTAAGCTCAAATTTCTCTATTTGAGGTTTTAATAATCCCTTATCTAATAAATAGTCTTTTGCTTCTTGAGCTTCTGGAGGAAAAGGTAAGCGAATAATGGAGTTCCCATTGAAGCCATCAGTAGCACTAGCTGCACTAGATGAATTTTTAATAGCAACCTGTAGAGCTGATTTTAATCCAGATACTACTTCAGCATTTGTAAGAGCAGGAGTAGTGGTTGGGCTGGTAGTCAATACTTCACCAGCAACTTGATTTAAAGTGTCGCAACCAATAAATAGGGCAGCAGACATAAAAGGAATAATAAATTTTTTCATGATCTTTTAATAAGCATTTAACTGTTTAAATATAACTCAAATGCAATGCCAAAATAATAAATATTCAGGCAATTAACAATGTTTTAAGAGTTTTTGAGCTTAATGGCTATCAAGCACTAGATATATGTAAACTCAGACTTTCTAATCTTAATGACAAGGTTTGAATAAAAGGTGAGATAAAGTATTATTTTTTAAATAAAATTTAATACTCGTTTACAACGGGTGTTAATATTTGCAGAATACATTTTCTGAAAAGAGTAAAGATGTTTAATGAAACAGTTTCTATTTGTCAATTAGGAGTCTTCAAGAGAAATAGACGCTAACCTAGTTGGACTAATAATTACATTGAAGCCATCCGGATCTTTTATTAAAACTCCATTTTTTTCCCAATAAGGATTGTTAGGAGGTAGTATATCAATGTTTTTTGCTTTTATATTGTTTAATAAACTTTCAAACTCTTCAGTACTTGAAGGGTATAGTACCAATATATCGTCATCGTCAGCTTTATGTTTAGGAGAAACATCACTTTGTGTAAACTCAATATGCCAATCAGCATTCTCTTTACCAATAAAAGTACCATCATACTTGTCGTGATCTTCAAATGAACCTAAAACTTTTAACTTTAAAACGTCTGTGTAAAATTCAACAATTTTATCCAATTGATTAGTGTGTCTAGCTACTCTTAATATCATTTGTAAAATAAGTTTTTTTGTTATAAAAGTCGAGAGGGAGTGCTACTTTATTAAAACAACATGTCCGTGTATCGTTTTCTTTCCTTTCTCTATATAAGATTCATAGGTAAGTTTCCAAACATAAACTCCAGAGACAGGAGCTTGTCCTTTTACTCTACCATCCCATCCCTCACCAGGCTGATTTGATTCAAATACAACATGACCCCAACGATCAAAAACAATAAACTCATAGCTAGCTACTGAACTAACAACTGGGGCAAATAATTCATTGTGTCTATCCCCGCTAGGGGTAAAAGCATTTGGAGTAAAAATAGTTGGAGTTGCTCTAACATTAACAGAGTCAGTAATTGTATCAGAACAACCATTTGCTCCTAAAGCTATAAGCGTTACTAAATAATTATCTTCAACAGGAGGAAAAACATAACTAAAACTTGGATCTGTAGAAACAAGTAAACTATCAATAAACCACTCGTAATTAATACCATTACTAGATTGATTAGTAAATTGAGCTTGTGGTGATAAAACAGTAATTACGTTTGGAGAAATATCAAAATCAGCAACAGGAGTTTGTGAGGCACATATATATTGTGCCTTGGTATTTGGTATATAGCACAAATCAGGAGATGTAGACTCTAGTGAAATATCAAAACAGCCTCCAGTATTAAACGTATATGAAGCATCTAGGTTTGTGGATGAATCAAGTGTCCCAAATTTCCATTTCCAGCTGGAAGAATTTGCATTAGGAGATAAATTAGTAAACTGAACAGTAAGTGGAGTACATCCACTTAAAATATCGGCTATAAATAAAGCAGAGTCAGAAGGGTTTACAACCAACCGAGTAGATATAGTGTCACTAACAACAACACCACAAACAGTAGTATCAAAAACAATAAGTTCGTAATCAGTAGTTACAGTTGGTTTTACCCAAAATGTTCCAGCTTGAACTGGAGCTCCGTTTAATACATATAATTTAGCTCGATCACTTGAAATAGTTAGTTGAGAGCTATCTGATTCACAAATAGTATCAGTTGATAAGCTAATCATTCCATTTACTGGTGTTGTATCTCTAATGTAAATCGTCAAAAAAGCTGTGTCACTAATTACTTGCCCACAAACGGTATCGAAAACGATAAATTCATATTGAGTTGGTTGGGTAGGTGAAACCCAATAAGTACCTGGAGCATTAGGTAAACCAGGGTTAAACTCGAAAGCTGAACCATCAAGATTAGAAGCGGTGATTTGTGTAGAGTCTCCAGAACAAATAGTATCGTTAGTTGTCATTAAATTCGGACTTAAATTTGGATTAGGTCCAACTACCGTTAGCGTTATGGTTGCAGTGTCTGTAATTTGAGAACCACATGAATTTGTATCATAAACAATAAATTCATAGGTAGTCGTAACAGCAGGCTTAATAGTATAAGTTCCCGGTGAATTAGGCAGCCCATTGTCTAAAGAAAAATTATAGCCTCCTATATTCGTAGCTGTTAGTGTTGTGCTATCCCCACAGTTTATAGTATTGTTAGCTAAACTTAAGTTTGCTGAAATTGTTGGAGCTGTAGCTGCTACGTGTATAGTGTGTTCTATTGTATCAGTATAAACAGTATTACAATAGTTTGAATCAATAATTATTAATTGATAAGTAGTTGTAACAGGCGGACTAACAGTATATGTTCCTAATGCATTAGGTAAGCCTTGATTAAGTAAAAAAGTAGATCCTCCAGAACTAGCTGCTGTTAAATCGGTAGAGCCACCACAAGGAATGGTGTCTTGTAAACTTGTTAAGGAAGATACTATTGATTGATTAGCATTGAAACTACTAGCCTCCAAAAATACTGCAGAACCGTATACATCATCACCTACATCAGCAACTGCTATTTTTAAATGATACGTTTGTCCACATTGTACTTGTGCAGCAGCTTTTAACTTAACTGTAAACCCATCATATTGAACAACTGTTGGGTCATTAAATTGCGGGGAAAAAAATGAACCATCACCATTGTCAACATAATAAGTTGAATTAACATTAGCGTTAACATCATCTATAGTGATATTAGTATTTGTTCCAGGTATGGTTGCTAAATTAATGGCATTGTTTGAATAAGGACCAGTTATACCGGGACCACTCAAAAATAAACCAAAGGCATCATTCACACCCGCATTTACAAACTCCATATACTCTTCTGAAGCAAAAACAAAATTGAATGTTACTGAATCTCCAGCAGGAATTACATCAAACTCAAGTATAGCTGCATCAAAGGTGTTATTATTAACCCCTGCAATTTGATCTAGGTCAGTATCACCATTATTATTTCCTAGCCCCATTCCAAATCCTCCGGCATCATCATTAGGTCCAATTGCATTATTAACATCTTCTGCAGCTAAAATAATACCCTCAGTTAGCCCTAGGTTGCTGTTTGTGCCATCGAAATACGCAATCTGATTCGTATTGCCTGTAAATGTTATGTTTGATGCAGCAACACCTGTTCCTAATAGAACATTGTTTACCAAGTTTTGTGGTGTTTGGCTTGTTACGACTAATTGAGAGTATCCAATTGACCATGTAAAGCAAATAGCCATACAAACAAGTTGATATATAATTTTTCTATTCAATTGGTAAAAGTAATTCTCTAATTTATACAATATAGTATTAAAAGCTACAATCATAACGAATCGGCTGACAAAAAGTTGCTTGATTAGTCTTTGTCAAGTCAAATTGTCTGTTATTGTGTGTTTTACAAGACAAAATGACATTTTTTAACGTGTGGTTTTTTTTTTGATGTATTACTAATAAAATTGATTAATGATGAATTTCGATAGTTATACAAATAAGAGTAAAGAAGTCTTGGCTAAAGTCCAAGAAATAGCACACGAAAGTGAAAATCAAATAATAGATAATGGGCACTTATTAAAAGCTATATTATTAGTAGATGATTCGGTGTTTCCTTACGTGTTAGACCAAGAAAAAATAAATTACAATGCAATAAAAACTGGTGTTGATGCTATTGTTAAGGGATACCCTAAAGTACAAGGCGGGCAATTACAAATGTCATCTCAGTTAAATACAACCTTATTAGACGCTAATAAGTTAAGAAAAGAAATGAGTGATGAGTATGTAGCATTAGATCACCTTATATTAGCTTTAATTCAAGGTCGAGGAGAGGTGTCTAATCTGCTTAAAGATAGTGGGCTAGATTTTAAAAAAGTTAAAAAGATTATTATGGAATTAAGAAACGGAGATACCATTAAGTCTGCTTCTCAAGAAGAAACCTACAAGTCATTAGATAAGTATGCGAATAACTTAAATGAAATGGCTAAGTCTGGTAAACTAGATCCCGTCATAGGTCGAGATGATGAAATAAGAAGAGTATTGCAGATTCTTACTCGAAGAACTAAGAATAACCCAATTTTAGTTGGTGAACCAGGTGTTGGTAAAACAGCAATTGCTGAGGGTATTGCACATAGAATAATTAATGAAGATGTTCCAGAAAACTTGAAGTCAAAAATTATCTATTCGTTAGATATGGGAGCATTAATTGCAGGAGCTAAGTTTAAGGGGGAGTTTGAAGAAAGATTAAAAGCTGTTGTTAATGAAGTGAAAAAGTCGGAGGGAGAAATTATTCTTTTTATTGATGAGATTCACACCTTAGTTGGAGCTGGAGGAGGACAAGGAGCAATGGATGCGGCTAATATATTAAAGCCTGCTTTAGCAAGAGGTGAATTACGTTCTATTGGAGCAACTACCTTAGATGAGTACCAAAAGTATTTTGAAAAAGATAAAGCACTTGAGAGACGATTCCAAAAGGTAATGGTTGACGAACCTTCAACGGAAGATGCAATATCCATTCTTCGAGGAATTAAAGAGAAATATGAAAATCACCATAAAGTAATGATTAAAGATGCTGCAATTATTTCTGCAGTAGAACTTTCTCAGAGATATATAACAAGTCGTTTTTTGCCAGATAAAGCCATTGATTTAATTGATGAGGCTGCATCAAAGTTAAGAATGGAGATAAACTCCAAGCCAGAAGAACTAGATGAAGTAGATCGTAGAATCATGCAGCTAGAAATTGAGATTGAAGCCATTAAACGTGAGAAAGATGAAGCAAAGCTGAAATCCTTAAAAGCCGATCTTGCCAATTT
>CATLPG010000029.1 GCA_950054195.1 uncultured Saccharospirillaceae bacterium | reverse complement strand
ATTTGTAGGTAGAGCAGAGGTTAGCGAGAGTGTAGGATTTGATGACAAGAGGATGGATACCCTTTACGCTACCCAAGCTGATATAGACCAACTGATTATTAATTTTGATACCGAGGTAGCTAGGAGATTAAGCGTAGTAGAAGAGGCATTTGTACAGCAAACTCAATATCGTGCAACAGGTAGTCCTAGGTATAATATGCCTGTATCACTTAGAAATCCTAGGACTGGCGAACCACTAAACGAAGCTGACATTATAGCAGAATTTATAGAAGTTAGGGGCGACCCTCATACAGTCAAAGTTGGTGATGAACTGGCTGACCCATTTGACTATAGATAGGCAGAGGAAGAAACTGGATTAAATAGGGGTATGGACTAGAAAGACAGCTAAATACGACAGAACGATTAAAACAACAATTTATAGATCATAACTATACTGGAGGATATGATGGTCAAACTAAACAAATTGTTTATGATCCTAATGATATTGCTAGAATTACACAGAAACAACAAATAATTGATAAAAATTATACAGGTGCATTTAAAGGTTATAATAAAAATATAGTTTATGATCCATACGATTTAGCAAAAACAACTCTTAAAGAAATATTGGCTGATAAAAATACAGACGAGGTTTTAGGCGTCCATATGATAGGCCCTAGAGTCGCTGATTTAATTGCTGAAGCTGTGGTAGCGATGGAGTATAGAGCCAGTGCAGAAGATATTTCGAGAATGTCGCATGCCCACCCAACATACGCAGAAGCTGTTAAAGAAGCTGCACTTGCTGCTACCGCTGACAGACCTTTGCACATTTAACTAAAAACCAGCGACAAATAGATTTTGCCGTTTAACATATTTTAATTTGGTAATTAACCAAATCAATTAATTTTGTTAGGGATCAAATTATTGATCCCTTTTTTAATTTTTAAACTATGATTTTTGAAGCCAAAAACATCACCAAGCTTTATCATAATCACCGTGCATTAAACGATGTAAGTTTATCGGTTCCAGAACAGGCTGTATTTGGATTATTAGGACCAAACGGTGCTGGTAAAACATCGTTGATCAGAATCATCAACCAAATCACAGCACCAGATAAAGGAGAAATTTTTATTTCTGGAGAAAAACTTCAACCCAAGCATATTCAAGACATTGGTTACTTGCCAGAGGAACGAGGGTTATATAAAAAAATGAAAATTGGCGAACAAGCACTTTATTTGGCTCAATTAAAAGGAATGAGCAAGCAAGATGCTAAAGCTCAACTAAAATTATGGTTTGATAAGTTTGAAATTGGTGATTGGTGGAACAAAAAAATTGAAGAGTTATCAAAAGGAATGGCTCAAAAAATTCAATTTATTATTACTGTGCTTCACAAACCTAAAATTTTAATTCTAGATGAGCCATTTAGTGGGTTCGATCCTATTAATGCTAACCTCATTAAGGATGAAATTTTAAAACTAAGAGATGAAGGATCTACCATTTTCTTATCTACACATAATATGAAATCTGTAGAAGAAATTTGTGATCACATTGCCTTAATCAACAAATCGAACAAAGTACTGGATGGTAAGGTAAGTGAAATTAAAACAACGTTTAGTAAAAATATTTACGACATTTCTTTTGAAGGCAACATGATCGGTTTTGCGAATGCTTTATGGACCAATTTTGAATTAGTAGATAAGGAAAGCTTCGATAGTACGAATCACCGAGCATCAGTGAAGTTAAATGATGCTTCGTTGAATGATTTGTTGAAAACACTTATTAACAATGACATTCAAATAAAGGATGTAACTGAAATTATCCCGACTATGGATGATATTTTTATAGAAGTAGTAAACCAAAATAATCAAAACATATAACCATGGGAGTAACACGATTGATTATTGGGAGAGAGTATTTAACTCGCGTAAAAAAAAGAACGTTTATCGTTATGACCATTTTAGGTCCGATTTTATTTGCTGGATTTTTTGCTGCGGTTATTCTAATGAGTCAGCAGGAGAAAGATAAATATACAGTGGGAATATTTGATGCCACTTATACATTATCCAACCGCATGCCTCCTATGACCGGTAAAATTAAATGGGACCCAGTAAATGCAACCAGCTATAATGACGCTTTAATTAAATTTAAATCCGATGAAAGTTTTGAAAAATATGATCTTCTTCTTTACTTGCCTGAAAACATAATTAATACAGAGAGAAGTGGTGGTAAAATAATTTATCGAAAAGCACCTAGCATATCTATAGAAGATAAAATCAAAGAATCTGTTCGTTTGGCAAGGGAATCTTTTATTATTTCTAAACAGTATGAGGGGGATTCTGCCAAAATGAAAGAATTCCGAAGTACATATGCTAATATTAGATCGCTTAACAGTTTTAGCCTTATAGACATTGATAATATCGATGAAAAAGGAGAAGCTATATCAAAAAATGTTGACCATAAAGTTGGTGCTGGCGTTGGTATGGCCTTTTCGTTTATTATTTTCTTCTTTATCTTCTTTTTTGGTGCCCAAGTGATGCGAGGAGTTATTGAGGAAAAAACAAACCGTATTATAGAAGTAATTATATCATCAGTTAAGCCTTTCCAGCTAATGATGGGAAAAATTATTGGAGTTGCCTTAGTTGGATTAACACAATTTGTTATTTGGGGTGTATTTTCAACCATACTCATAAATGTATTGATGGCTTTTATTATGCCCGACTACGTGGAAGGTGATGCAGTTTCTCAAATGTCTCAAGAAATGATGCTGCAGAATGCAAACCTTAGTAAGTTTCAAAACGACATATTTAACGCTTTATGGGCACTCCCTTGGGTAAACATTATTACTTCATTTATCTTTTTCTTTTTGATGGGTTATTTAATTTACTCTGCTTTATTTGCCGCTATTGGATCGGCAGTTGATAATGAAACAGATACGCAGCAATTTATGACTCCAGTAATATTACCGCTTATGTTAGCGTTTTATGTTGTTGCTTTCTCGGCATTTAAAAATCCAGATTCAGCAGCTATGTATTGGTTAAGTTTATTTCCGTTAACTTCTCCTGTGGTGATGTTGGTTCGAGTAGCCATGGGTAGTGCAGAGCTGTGGGAAGTACTCCTAGCTATGGGATTATTAATCATTACCTTTATTGGAACTGTTTGGATTGCTGCTAAAGTATATCGTACAGGTATCCTTATGTATGGAAAAAAACCTAGTTACAAAGAAATATTCAAGTGGCTGAAATATTAATACGTCTGGCCAACTCCATTTAATACTTTTAAAATTTAAGAATAGATAAATAATCACTTTATGAAATACCTAATATATACTTGCTCAAGCATTATCATTTTATCATCGTGTGTGAGTAAAAAAAAGTACAACGATTTAGTTAGTAAGCAAGAAGAATGCACAACAGATTTAGCTGATACAAAGAAAAAGCTTGCAACCGTTACTGAAGAACGTCAAACATGTGAGGCAAAATACGAAGTGTTGAGTAGAGAACTTAAACTAAGAGAAGAGCAAGTAAGCGATTACAAAAAACAACTCTCTCAACAAATGGAACAAGTAGGTAACTTAACTGTTCTTTCACAATCTGCGAATGATAACATTAAAGAAACACTCTCTCAACTAGAACAAAAGGATAAGTATATTAATCTTCTTAGAGCTGCAAAAACAAAAGCAGACTCCATAAATCTTGCATTGGCTGTTAATTTAAAAGGTGCATTGAAAGACGGTATTGAAGATCAAGATATAGACATCAAAATTGATAAAACGGTTGTTTTTATTAATCTGTCTGATAAAATGTTGTTTAAAAGCGGAAGCTATAACCTAACGTCAAAAGCAAACGATGTGTTAGGTAAAATTGCATCTATCGTAAAGGCTAAGCCAAATTTTGATGTTATGGTAGAGGGTTATACCGATAATGTGCCCATCAAAAAATCAGGAATTAAAGATAATTGGGATTTGAGCGTGTTACGTTCTACTTCGGTTGTTAGAGCATTAGAAAACGCTCATGGCATTGATCCAAACAGATTAATTGCTGCTGGTAGAGGTGAGCATAATGCGTTAGCGTCTAACGATACAAAAGAAGGAAGAGCAACCAACCGTAGAACCAGAATTATCATTTTACCTAAAATGGATCAGTTTTACGATTTGCTTAACCCAGACGAAGCTATAAAGTAAGCATAGGGCATTTTCCATTATTTGGGGTTAATTTTCCCCTCCCCTAAAGCGTTAGTGTTTACAACTGTTTGATTTTTAAAATTTTAAATCAAGGGCATATCAATTGCTTTAACATTATTAAAAATTTAGAAATCATGAAAACACTAAAATTTACATTTATCGCAATAGGATGCGTTACCATGATGGCATCTTGCGTCAGCAAAAAGAAATACGCAGAACTTAAAGTTGAGTATGAGAGGAAATTAACTGATTCCGAGCAAGACTTAGCAATGGCTAGAGAAAAGCATGAATCTTGTGAAGCTAAATATTCGGTTGTACAAAGAGAATTAAACCTTCGAGAAGAACAAATAGCTGAATACAAGGATCAACTATCAAAGCAAATGGAGCAAGTAGGTGATCTAACCGTATTGTCACAATCTGCTAATAATAATATCAATCAAACACTTTCTCAATTGGAGCAGAAGGATGAGTATATTCGAACGTTACAAGCCGCTAAAGATAAAGCAGATTCTATCAATTTAGCATTAGCAGTTAACCTTAAGGGTGTATTAAAAGATGGTATTGAGGATGATGATGTAAATATTGAAGTAGATAAAACAGTTGTTTTTATCAATATTTCGGATAAAATGCTTTTTGAAACAGGTAGTTACAAATTAACAGATAGAGCACACGAAGTATTAGCAAAAATAGCTAAAGTTGTAAAGTCTAGAGAAAACTTTGATGTAATGGTTGAGGGATATACGGATGATCGACCAATTAACACAAGCTGTATGAAAGATAACTGGGATTTAAGTGCATATAGATCAACTTCTGTAGTGAGAGAATTACAAGACGAGCATAACGTGGATCCAAATAGGTTAATCGCTGCTGGTAGAGGTCAATATAATGCTATGGCAACCAATAGTACTGAAGAAGGTAGAGCAAAAAACAGAAGAACAAGAATTGTTATTCTTCCAAAATTAGGTCAGTTTTACGATCTACTTGATCCAGAACAAGCAATGAAATAATAGAGAATAAATATTAAGTATAAGAAAGACTGTTCGGTTGAGCAGTCTTTTTTTGTTGGTAAATCAATTCATTTTAGTGACTTTCCATTGTTTTGTTCTATCTAGCCAACCACCAACGTTAATTACATTTATCCATTCAGGGAATGTTCTGTAAACTATTTCTCCTTCTACTTCTTCCGTGAGTTTATCTCTATTCGAATAAGCTAAAAAAACCGTTGAGTCCGTTTGAAGATTAATTTCCTCAACGGAAGCTACCCTCTTTGTCTTAAGATTTTGTCTTCTATAGAAAAATATTTCATTCGCTGGATGGTAAGGGTCTTTATCTAAATAGTATAAAATGGCTGGTTTTTCCGTAGCATGATAAACACCTTTGTAAAGGCCAATCCTAGGATCAGCAGGCTTTGTAATTATAACAATTAGAGCAACTGAATAAACTAAAATAAACAGATATTTAAACCACTTGTAATATCCCTTTTTTATACTGAATTTATCCATTAGAAGCTGCAAGCATTCGACACCTAAAATCCCAAGAAAAGGTAAAAAATATAGCAATGGAAATAAAAACCTTATTTCTTTATGACCTATTAAAAAATGAATAAGTAAAAAGGGAGCCATGGACCAAATGATAGGATGCTTATATTTTTTAATATAACCATACACTAGCCCAATGATAAAAATTAAACTGAACGGTGGAATTAAACGAACCGTAGTTTCGGTTAGGTACCAATACCATGGATCAACACCAAAGCCAGAGACTTTGTCTTCCAGTAAGTTTTGTTCAAAGTAATTGTACACACTCCACACCCATTCTCCATAATATATTCTGTCGAGTAAAAACCCAAATAGTACAGCTAATAAGAGTATTCCCCCTAAGTATGCAATCCATTTAAATTGTTCTCTTTTTATGAAGAGTAACCACAAGCCAAAACCTAGAATCAAAAAACCAGCTTGGTACCTAAACAAAAAGGCAAGTCCTAATCCTAATCCAGCATATGTGATTTTCTTAAACTGACTTTTCTCCAGAAAGTAAGCCGTAAATCCCAAAGTAAAGAAGATACCTGCCCAATTTTCTGATGAAACACGTACCGCATTGTAAAGGACAGGAAAAATTAAAAACACAAGAAAAACGAGTAGTTGACGGTTTTTTAACTTATACTCAGTTGCTAAATATCTCCATACTCTTTTGATAGCACAAAAACCCAATAAACCTGATATAACACGTAAAAAAAAGACAAATAAGAAAGGACTCTTCAGTCCTAAAAAGCTGTAAACTTTAAATAAAAGTATGGTGAATAGGGGTTGTATCGTAGGCCGCATTTGCTCTCTATACTCCCACGTCATCGTTTCTGGTTGGTTTAACCCAAGTTTTAAACCAGCAAACTCTAAAATTTGAAACTGTTCATCAAAACTATGGTAACCTACCGATAGTACACTAGCGACTAATATTGCCATTAGTGCTAATATTGATGTTTGACTAGGACTCTTTAATATTTTAAACATGAGCCTATTAAGCTGTTTCTCCTATCTTCATTTTCTCTAAATTATCGTGCTGGATAAGTGCATCTGATACTTTAGCCACATCACCATCGATTATTTTTGGTAAATCGTAGAGTGTTAAGTTTATTCTATGATCTGTAACACGACCTTGCGGGTAGTTGTACGTTCTAATTTTTGCAGAACGATCAGAACTAGACACCATGTTTTTTCTCAACTCAGCATCGGCTTCGTTCTTCTTTTGAAGCTCTAACTCATAAATCCTAGATCGTAGAACAGATAATGCTTTATCGTAGTTTTTAAGCTTTGATTTTTGATCTTGACATTGTGCAACTACCCCAGTTGGAATATGTGTTAAACGAATTGCTGAGTATGTAGTGTTTACCGACTGTCCTCCTGGTCCAGATGAACAATAAGAATCCACTCTTAAATCACTTTCCTTTATTTCAACATCAAACTCTTCCGCTTCTGGAAAAACCATTACTGATGCTGCTGAAGTATGCACTCTACCTTGTGTTTCTGTTTGAGGTACACGTTGCACACGATGCACACCGGCCTCGTATTTTAACACGCCATACACGTCCTCTCCTTCTACTTCAAAAACAATTTCTTTAAACCCTCCATTGGTACCTTCGTGTTCATCTACAACAGCTATTTTCCAGCCTTTAGTAGAAGCATATTTAGTGTACATACGGAATAAATCTCCTGCAAATATACTTGCTTCATCTCCTCCAGCCCCAGCACGTATTTCCACCACCGCGTTTTTAGCATCTTCAGGATCTTTAGGAATTAGGAGTACTTTTATTTCTTCATTAAGCTCTTCTAACTCGGCTTCGTTAGCACTTAGTTCTTCTTTAGCCATTTCAACAAAATCAGGATCACTTTCCGTTTTAATGATTTCTTGATTGGTTTCAATGTTAGACGTTAAGTTTTTATACTTTTCCAGTGCTTTAACTATGGGCTCTAAATCTTTGTATTCCTTGTTAAGCTTTACATATTGCTTCATATCTGCAATAATCTCTGGGTCTACAATTTTCTTCCCAACTTCTTCCCAACGCTCTTTAATGAGTTCAAGCTTATTTATCAAATTTGACATAATCTAAATCTATAATCAACAAAATTAGTACGTAAACGTACCAAAATCACTTTTAATGGTTAATTTTTTTTCATTTGAAGCTTCTACTCTACCAACAATTTGTGCATCAACATTGAAGGATTTTGAAATTTCAATGATACTACTTGCTATTTCTTCTGGTACGTAAAGCTCCATTCGGTGGCCCATATTAAACACTTTGTACATTTCTTCCCAAGGTGTTTTAGATTCTTCTTGAATCATTTTAAACAAAGGAGGTAATTCAAATAAATTATCCTTTACCACGTGTACATCATTTCCTGCAAAATGCAACACTTTTGTTTGTGCTCCACCGCTGCAATGCACCATTGCATTGATTTCACCTTTATGTTTTGCTAAAATTTCTCGCACTATTGGAGCGTATGTTCTTGTTGGTGACAATACCAATTTACCTGCATCTAAAGGAGTGTTCGTTTGACTTATTAGTTCCTTAGAGCCGATGTAAATTACTTCTTCGCTTACATTTGGATCAAAGCTATCTGGATACTTTTTGGCCAAGTATTTTCCAAACACATCATGACGAGCCGAAGTTAGTCCATTACTTCCCATTCCTCCATTGTATTCATCCTCGTAAGTTGCCTTTCCAGAGGATGCTAATCCAACGATTACATCTCCAGCTTTTATTTTATTTTCAATAATATCGCTTCTTTTGGCTCTTGCTGTAACTGTTGAATCTACAATTATGGTTCGAACAAGATCGCCTACATCTGCTGTTTCTCCTCCAGTCGAATGAATAGTTACACCAACTTTTTTAAGATCTGCGATAAGTTCTTCATTACCGTTTATAATTGCTGATATTACTTCTCCAGGTATTAAGTTTTTATTTCTCCCTATAGTTGAAGAAAGCATAATGTTATCTGTAATTCCAACACATAGTAAATCGTCAAGATTCATTACTAGTGCATCTTGAGCAATCCCTTTCCAAACAGATATATCTCCTGTTTCTTTCCAATACATATAAGCCAAGGATGATTTTGTACCAGCTCCGTCAGCATGCATTACAATACAATGTTCTTTACTTCCTGTTAGGTAATCTGGAACTACCTTACAAAAAGCATTAGGGAACAGTCCCTTATCAATTTTCTCAATTGCTTTATGAACATCTTCTTTAGATGCCGAAACGCCTCGCTTATTATATATCGTATCTGCCATTGGTATAAAAAGCAAAAGGGCATCCTTAAAAAAGAATGCCCTAGTTAATATCTAGTTTATCTACTTGTTAGGATTATAATCCGTACGCAAGATAGAGAATGTTGTTCTTCTGTTTAATTGGTGATATCTCTCGAATTTTTTAGGATCAGTAGCTTTAAACTCGGTAATAAAATCACAGGTTAACACTGTACCATCTTGTAATGTTCTTGGTTGTGATTCACCATATCCTTTAGCGACTAAACGGTCTCTTTGGATACCTTTACCTACTAAATAATCCACACACGCTTGTGCTCTTCTTTGAGATAATGACTGGTTTGCAGTATCGCTACCTCTACAATCGGTATGTGCTTGAAGCTCTGCTACAATTGTTGGGTTTTCCAACATGATATTATACAAGTAAAGTAATGAATCTGCTGAATTTACATCTTCGTTGTTTATAAACTCTGCTGAACCAAACACATATTGAACAGATGGCATGTTGATTTCTCCACAATCTGTTTTTTGAAGTTCAAACTCATGGTAAAACGTTTTATTACCTTCTACACCAAATGTTGATCTTTTGTCCTTTGCATTTAAGTGATTTTTTGCTTCAATAACTATCGTGTAGTTTACGTCTTTTTTGATGTATCTTCCACCACCTACTTCATCAAAAGTAATCATCCCTTGATCATCTGTTTTCAACTTTACAGTAGACCCATCACTACCTGTTAAGTTTACAGTTGCTCCTTCCAAAGGCTTACCTACTTCGTTTACAGGATCACAACTAGCTAAAACTTTCACTGTTATTCTTAACTCATCCTCTGGATACATAAAAGAGTAGATGTCATCTCCTCCCTTTCCTCCGTCTCTATTAGAAGTAAAGAATCCTTGATCTGATTTTCTTTTAAGCATAGTAATTCCGTAGTCATCTCTAAACGAATTGATAGGAGCTTTCATGTTTTCAATTTTACCCCATTTGTTATCTCCAATAGACTGTGCTTTGAAAATATCCAGTCCTCCCATTCCTACATGTCCGTTAGAAGAGAAATATAAATCACCGTCATCAGTTAGGTAAGGAAATAATTCATCTCCTTTGGTGTTAATTTCTGAACCTAAGTTTACGGGCTTACTCCACTCTTTTTCTCTTTTATCGTAAGTAGTAATCCATAAATCTTTTCCTCCTTGACCACCTGGAATATCAGAAGCAAATATTAGGATTTGCTCTCTACGATCAATTGTTGGGTGACCAACACTGTAAATAGAACTATCTTTAAGTTTAATTAGTTCTGGCTCTTTCCAATTTCTTCCTCGCTTTTCAGAAAAATAAATATCACACCCAAGATTTTGCTTTTTTTCATTAATACATCTAGTAAAATAAATAACATTTCCTTTAGAATTAACAACTGCTGCACCTTCATGATATTCGCTATTAATAGGTAATCCTAAAGGTTTTGGTTCTCCCCATTTCCCCTCTTTATCTCTTCTAGTAACAAAAAAATCTGTGTAATTCTCATTAATTGTTCCATCTGTATCGGCTCCATTTGCTCCTTCTCTTGATGATGAAAAGATATATTCTTCGCCTTTTTTATCGTATTGAGTTAAACACCAATCGTAATTACTGCTATTAATTACTCTTTCGTTAGTTACAATAAATCTAGTAGGTTCAGCTAGCCATCCTCTTACGGTATTACAAGATTCTAATCCTTTCTTTGCAATTTCATTAGAAGGATCTTTCTTTAAATACTCTTGAAACAATGATTTGGCCCCGTTATAATCTCCTAGAGACAACTTATTTTGAGCATAATCAAGAATTAGCTTAGGCTCATATTTTTGATAATCTAGGTTGTAAGCTCTTTCATAAAACTTTCCAGCATCTTCATAAAACGCACCACCATCATACGATAATGCCATTCGGTAAGTAATTCTTCCTTTTTCTTCAGAACCCTTTGCTTTTGTATATTCTTTTTTATACAAATCAATAGCTTCCATATAGTTTTGACCTTCAAATGCTAGATCAGCTTTTGATTTATCTTGTGCAAAACTGAAACTCAAAATAAACAGACTTGCTGCTACGGATAGAATATATTTTTTCATAATAATGAATAGTATCTATAGATTACGCTCGAAAATAGTAAAATATTTTGACTTCTTGTGTGTATAAATTCGTTAGATAGCATCTAACTTATGAAATTCTACCCCAATTTGGTTTTCTTTTGATTAGTGAAGAAAGGTGTACTCGTATCATTCGATTTTCTTCGTTAGCTATTTCAGGATCATCACTTAAAAGTTCTTGTGCTTTATTTCTAGCTGATGAAAGAATTAAATTATCCTTGGCTAAATCTGCAATTTTTAGATCAAGAACACCGCTTTGTTGTGTTCCTAAAATATCTCCTGGACCTCTCAGTTTTAAATCAACTTCAGCAATTTCAAACCCATCATTGGTTTTTACCATTGTTTCGATCCGTGTTTTCGCATCTTGTGATAGCTTATAATCGGTCATCAAAACACAGTATGATTGATTAGCTCCTCTCCCAACACGCCCTCTTAACTGGTGCAATTGTGATAAGCCAAATTTATTTGCACTTTCGATAACCATTACACTCGCGTTAGGCACGTTTACACCTACCTCAATTACAGTTGTAGCTACTAAAATTTGTGTTTCACCCTTGGCAAATCGCTGCATTTCGTGCTCTTTATCTTGTGCTTTCATTTTACCATGAACAACACTTATTTTATATTTTGGTAGTGGAAATCTTCGTGATAAACTTTCGTAACCATCCATTAAATCTTTAAAATCCAATGCTTCTGATTCTTCAATGAGTGGGTAAACAACATATACTTGACGACCTTCGGCTATTTGTTTCTCCATAAACCCAAATACTGACAACCTGTGTTTATCATATTTATGAAGTGTTTTTATTGGTTTACGTCCAGGCGGTAATTCATCAATTATGGAAATGTCTAAATCTCCGTAAAGCGTCATTGCTAGTGTACGGGGAATTGGTGTAGCAGTCATCACGAGTACGTGTGGTGGTATCGTGTTTTTTTTCCAAAGCTTTGCTCGTTGTTTTACACCAAAACGATGTTGTTCATCAATAACTGTTAGTCCTAAGTTTTTAAATTGTACTACATCTTCGAGAAGTGCATGTGTACCTATTAAAATATGAAGCTCTCCTGACTGTAATTTAGCGTGAATAATTTCCCTCTCGGATTTTTTAGTTGACCCTGTTAGTAGCATTACCCCAACAGACAAATCTTTTAGAAACTCTTGAATAGTAAAAAAGTGCTGAGTTGCTAAAATTTCGGTAGGAGCCATTAAGCAAGCTTGAAAACCATTATCTATTGCTAGCAGCATAACCAATAGCGATACTAATGTTTTACCACTACCAACATCTCCCTGCAAGAGACGATTCATGTGCTTGTTACTACCTAAATCTCTTCTAATTTCTTTAACTACTCTTTTTTGGGCATTTGTTAATTCAAAAGGAATATGATTTGAGTAAAATTCATTGAATAAATCGCCTACTGCCTCAAAAAGGTGACCTTTAATGGCTTTTTCTTTTGCTAATTTCTGTTTAATTAAGCGAAGCTGTAAAAAGAAGAATTCTTCAAACTTTAAGCGAAAACTAGCTTTTTTAAGTTCTTGGTAGCTCTTAGGTTGATGTATATTAATAAAAGCCACTTCCCTTTCAGCAAGGTTTAAATCAGAAATTATTTCATTGGATAATACTTCTGGGATATGACGTGGAATTTGATGAAGCAACTGTTGAATTGCTCGTTCTACACCTTTACTATTTAGTCCTCCTTTTGTGGCTTTCTCTGTTGAATGATACACCGGCTGCAAACCAGTTAACTTAATATTATCGTTTGTTATCTCTTCAAATTCTGGATGTGCTATGTTGTATTGACTCCTATATTTTGTGGGTTTTCCATACACTAAATACTCTCGCCCTATTTTGAACTTAGGTTTTAACCATTTTATTCCTTTAAAAAAAATAAGTTCAAGCATTCCTGTGGAGTCTTGGACAATGACCGATAGTCGTTTTGCTCTTCCAGCTCCTACTTCAGAAATATTTGTTACAACTACTTTGAGTTGAACAGCTTTCTCATCCGAATGGATATCTTTTATTTTGTTTAATTGAGAGCGATCAATGTATCGAAAAGGGAAAAAGTGCAAAAGCTGTCCGTAGGTGTAAATTCTTAACTCGCTTTTAAAAAGTTCTCCTTTTTTAGGTCCAACTCCTTTGAGGTATTCTATAGGTGTAGCTAACAGCGGCTGGCTCACGTTTAATTTAATTTTCTTTTGCTACCCAAGTAGTTTGACAGTTTATACACTTAATCTGTGGTGCTTGGTTGAGAAGTATTTTGTAGGTTAAAACTCCCTCTTTGCAAACATAACATTTCATGGAAGGAGTATTTCTCTTTCTTTTTTGATAGGCTTTTACTCTGCAATTAGTAGAGCAAAATTTTCTTGATTGTTGAACAGAATACATCAGTTCTTTTTTACAAAACTGACATTTAGGAGTATTTTCTACAGCCATAAATTAACACTTAAGACATTAAATATAAAATCGTTTACAGAATTTATGAAATGATTAGAGATAATTTGTATGTTTAAAATTCAATTAATCTACTATACAAATATTTATCAAGCATTAGTTTCGTTTAGCCATCAATTTAGCTACATACTTTCCCACTATATCGAACTCAAGGTTTACCTGTTCACCTTCCTTTAGGTATTTAAAATAGGTATTCTCATAAGTATACGGTATTATCGCTACAGAAAAATATCCATCTTTAGAATCCACAACAGTTAAACTCGTTCCATTAATTGTAATTGATCCCTTTTCAACAGTTATATCATCAGAGTTGTAATTAATTCCGAATTCCCAACTACCATCAACCTCTTTGATAGATTTACATATCCCAACAGTATCAACATGACCTTGAACAATATGCCCATCCAATCGAGCTCCAATTTTAGTACATCGTTCTAAGTTTACTTTATCTCCTACAGATAAGTTTCCCAAATTGCTTCTATCTAGAGTTTCTTTAATAGCTGTTACTGTGTATTCATCATCGTTAATTGCTACAACAGTTAAACAAACTCCATTATGTGCTACGCTTTGATCTATTTTCAGTTCATTTGTAATTGGTGCTTTAAACGTATAGTGAACATTTGTATTTTCTTTTTCAATATTGGTAACTGTTGCCAAGCACTCTATAATTCCTGTGAACATATCATTAAATTTTAATTAAAGTTAAAAAGTATATCAGAGCATTTAAAAAACCTTAAAGGTTTTATTTGCATTAAAAAAATCCGTTTCTTTATTACTTAATGAAAAATAAAGTTGTTAAATATATTTTAGCTGGTTTAGCTTATCTGTTGCCCGCTGGATTATTAATATTTATTCTCTACAAAGGGTTTATATTTATTGATCGATTTTCTAGGTATTTAATTCCTGATGAATACGAATTTCCAGGTTTGGGCATTGTTGTTTTGATTGCAGCTTTAGCTTTATTTGGTTGGTTTACGACAGTCTCTAAATTGGATGATTGGTTAAAAGAACAATTTATTCGTGTCCTAAACAGAATACCTTTGTTAAAAAATATATACTCTTCTTTAGAAGACATTACTTCTGCCTTGGTTGGTGATAAAAAAACGTTTGACAAACCTGTTTTAGTTAAGCTTTCAGCTATAAGTGATGTTGAAAGAATTGGCTTTATAGCCAAAGAAGATTTAAGTGCTTTAGGTATTGAAGAAGGAAAAATTGCTGTTGCACTTCCTTTCACATTTAGTTATATGAGCAAAATAGTAATTGTACCAAAAGAAAATGTTACTCCAATAAAAGCTAAACCTTCTGAAGTAATGAAATTTGTTGTGTCTGGAGGAATTACTGCAGAAGAAAAAGACAGTAAAGTTATTACTGATTTAACTGATTAGTTTTCATCGCCCACTCTGTCCATGATCCATCATAGACTGCTCCCATTGGAAAATCAGCAAGAATTGACGCTACTAAAACAATACAAGCTGTTATTCCAGATCCACAAGAAAATATTAGTGGTTGTTCATGATCAAAATGCGCAAACATTTGTTCTAAAACTGGTCTTCGCTTAAACTTCCCATTTTCTAATACTTCGGTAAAAGGTATATTTACAGAATTAGGTATACATCCACTTTTAATATCTTTTCGTGGCTCAGGCTCTGTTCCTTCGAACCTTCCTTTTGACCTAGCATCTATAATAAGCTCATTTTCTGTTTGAAGATTTTCATCTACTTGCTTAAACATCTTAAAGTATTGTTCTTGGTAATCAGCTTTAAAGTTTCCCGCTTTTAAAGGTCGATTATATTCGTCTACTGTAGGGTATTCATTCTCTGCCCAAGCTGGCAAACCTCCATTAAGAATAAAAACATGTTCGTGTCCCATTGTTTTAAACATCCACCAAAACCTAGGACTCCAATATATACCTTGATTGTCATAAAAAACAACACAACTTTCTTCATTAACGCCTAACTCTTGAGCTAATTTTTCGAAATTTTCTTCATTAACCATAGAGTTAGGAAATTCACTCGATAAGTCACAAAAGTCATCTAAATTAACTTTTATTGAATTAGGAATACATTTACCTTTTAATGCTTGAGATACAGGTTTTGAGTCCTGACTAACATCCATGATAATTAGTTGAGGATTATTGATATGATCAGCTAACCAATCAATACTAACAACAGGTTCTCTTCTTTGACTAAACACGTTCTAAAATAATTGCATACCCTTGACCAACTCCAACACACATGGTACAAAGGGCATATTTTTTATTTGTTTTATTTAATTCGATAGCTGCTGTTTGTACTAAACGTGCGCCAGTCATTCCGAGTGGATGACCAATAGCTATCGCTCCACCATTAGGATTAATTCTTGGATCATCATCAGCTAAGCCTAAAGCTCTTGTACAAGCTAATGATTGTGCTGCAAAAGCCTCATTTAGTTCTATAATATCCATTTGATCCAACGTAAGTCCTGCTTTATCTAATGCTTTTTTGCTGGCATTTACAGGTCCTATCCCCATGATTCTAGGTTCAACACCAACAACAGCAGATGAAACAACTCTAGCTAAGGGTTTTAATCCGCTTTGTTTCAATCCATTTTCTGAGGCAATTAATAATGCAGCTGCACCATCATTTAACCCAGAAGAATTACCTGCAGTAACTGATCCTCCTTCTTTTTTAAAGGCTGCCCTTAGTTTACCTAGCACTTCTAATGAAGAGTTAGATTTTATAAACTCATCTTGGTTAAATATAATCGGATCTTTTTTTCTTTGAGGTATTTCTATAGATACAATTTCTTCTGCTAAACGACCATTAGTCTGTGCTTTAGTAGCTTTCATCTGTGACCAATAAGCAAACTGGTCTTGATCTTCACGAGATATATTGTGTTGTTCAACAAGATTTTCTGCTGTGTTACCCATTCCATCAACCCCGTAAAGCTCTTTCATCTTAGGATTTATGAAACGCCAGCCAAAACTACTATCGTGCATTTGTGCATCTCTACCAAAAGGTTTACTTACTTTGCTTATTACCCATGGGCCTCTGGTCATATTTTCTACACCACCAGCAATAAAAAAATCTCCATCTCCATTGGCTATAGCTCTTTGTGCATGAACCACAGCACTCATTCCAGAAGCACACAATCTATTTACTGTTTCACCAGGAACTGTGTAAGGCAAACCTGCTAAAAGCAAGGACATTCTTGAAACGTTTCTATTATCCTCACCGGCTTGATTCGCACACCCCATGATCACATCAGCAATCAAATTTGGGTTAACCTTAGGGTTTCTTTTCATGAGCTCACTAATTACTAGTGCCCCCATATCGTCAGGACGGATCGTAGATAAACTACCTGTAAAATTTCCTATTGGGGTTCTAATTCCATCAACTACAAATGCTTCCATTAATTATACGCTTAGTGGTTTGGTTAAAAATTTAATATAAGGTTGTGCTACCTCAAATGGTTCTAATAAACGATCTATCAAATCATCTTTAAGGACTACTTCTGCTGGCATGGTATGATAGATGTAAAATCCTTTATTGTATATTAAAGGTTGTTTTTCAGCAGCTTCCTTCAAGTCTTTTGGTAATCTTGAGTTCTTTTCTCCATGCACCTCTCCAAATGTTTCTATAAACTTTGGGTCATTAATTATTTTATCAAAAGCATTAAGGTTATTAGCAATTTCTTCTCTAATTGCTTGTAACTGCTCTTTTGCTGGCCTGTATGCTCCTGTGTATATCCGCACGTGTTCTGGAGTAAATTCAAAATATAAACCAGGTGTAGTAAAATCTTTTCTTCCTCCTTCAGATATGGCTGCAGATCGATTTAATTTATAAGGTGTTTTATCGTTTGAAAAACGAATATCCCTATTGATCCTAAACACGCAATCCTTAGGTTCTAAATGAGCAAGTTTTTTATTGGTTTTACTCATTTCAGTAATAAGGTCCCTTATAAAGGTATCAAAAGGCTCCTTCACACTTTCGTGATAGCGTTTACGATTTTCATCAAACCATTCCTTGGAATTATTTGGTGCTAATTCTTTAAAAAAATCGATAAAATCTTTTGTAAAATAAGCCATAATTATTCTTTTTCAATAGTTACTGTAAAGGTGGCGTCTACTCCTTCTTCACTGAGTCTTTTAGGTAGTAGCTCCAACATGGATTCTTTCATCTTTTCATATGTTTTTCGCTCTACGAGTTCTTTTTTCTTTTCCTTTCCAAGAAGCTTAGATGCTACACCTAAAATTTGTCCTTTTTGATAAGCAATAACCTCATCTGGGTTATTTACATCTATTTTTATTTTTAGGTAAGTCATTTTCCCTCAATTGATATGTTATATCCTGTATACTTCCTAATGTTGATTACGGTTTCATCTTCAAAAATGAAATACTGCCCTTTAACCCCTACAAGTTTTTTCCTAAAATGCGGCTGCTTATCTAGGTTTATACTCTTCACTTTTTTAGGATACTGCAAAACAGGGTAATTTAAGTATGTTATTTCATCATCTTCGTCCATAAACTGACTCAAATCATCTGGTAAAACTCCTTCAAGTTCCCATTTAATCTCTTCTAGATCCTCATCATCTAAAACATCATTTTTTAACATTTTTTGCCAATGAGTTCGATCAGTAAAATGTTCTTTAAGTGCTACTTCTATTTCTCCCGCTAACTGACGATAAGGTACTTTTGCAAATTTAATTGCATAACTCGCTCCTTGATCAATCCATCGATAAGGTATGTTTTTATGGTTGGTAATTCCAACTTTTACAGCACTAGAAACTGCTAAATAAACATAATGTTCTCTGTTGTGGTGTTTCTGCTCCCATTCCACATCACGACCTTTTCCTAAATGTGCTTCACAAAGTTCTGGTCGAATGATACACTCGGCAGCCTGGGGGGCTGTTATAAAACACTTATAACAAAATCCCTCTCCAAAACTCTTTTTGGTTATTTTACCACAATTAACACAGTTAATTGTTCCAAGGAAAGAAAACTCAATATCATTACCAATTAAATCATTAACATGCATGAGTTTATCTGGTCCCAAAAAATAATGAATATTTTCTGGATCATACTCAGTCAACATCTTCTTTAATTGGATATTCATGTGTTAAAGGTAAAAATATTTATGTTTAATTACTTATCTGGCTATCAAGTGGATTAAATCTACGTTTATGCTAAGTTCTTTAAACCTTCAATTGTTTTTTCAGGGTTTTCTGAACCAAACACGTAGCTCCCTGCTACTAAAACATCTGCTCCAGCTTCTAATAACTTAGGAGCAGTTAATGCATTTACACCTCCATCGATTTCGATACGTGCATTTGATTTTTTCCGTTTTATAATTTCCTTTAATGCTTTTACTTTATCATAGGTATTTTCAATAAACGACTGCCCTCCAAAACCAGGATTTACAGACATTAAGCAGACTAAATCAATATCTTGAATAACATCTTCTAATAAAGTAACATTGGTATGGGGGTTTAATGCGACTCCAGCTTGCATTCCTTCGGCTTTAATGGCTTGAATTGTTCTATGTAGATGAGTGCAAGCTTCATAATGGACTGTTAAAACTTCAGCTCCACGCTCCTTAAACTTTTTAATATACTGATCTGGATTTAGAATCATCAGATGTACATCTAAAGGCTTTTTTGCATGTTTTTGTATTTGTTTTAAAACAGGAAAACCAAAAGAGATATTCGGAACAAAAACACCGTCCATGATGTCAATGTGAAACCAATCTGCTTTACTGTTGTTAACCATCTCAACATCTCTTTGCAAATTTCCAAAATCTGCTGATAAAATTGAAGGTGCCACCAAATGATCCATTGATAAAGAATTTAAAGAATTAAACTGTTAACTTCGTATAGCAATAAATGCTTATTCAAAGTTAGTTAATTTTAACAGGATTAAAAGGAAAGTAAACAATCGTTCTTATACTATGATAAAAGAAGTCCATTTGGTTTTAAAACCTAAACAAAATAACGAAGAAAGTATAAAGCGAATTGTAGCCAGCACGCTTAAAATCCCTTTAGAAAGAATTTATGACATTGAGGTTGTAAAACGCTCCATTGATGCCCGAAAACGTCCTGTTTATCGTTTACTAACACAGGTTTACATTGATGAAAGTAAACCGAAAATAAATTACTTAGCTAAATATAAAAATGTTTCAAAAGGTAAGCCCGTTCATATAATTGGTGCTGGTCCGGCTGGATTATTTGCAGGATTAAAAGCCCTTGAATTAGGACTAAAGCCAATCATTTTTGAAAGAGGGAAAGATGTAAAATCACGTAGAAGGGATTTAGCAGCCATTAACAAAGAACAACTAGTTAATCCTGAGTCGAATTACTGTTTTGGCGAAGGAGGTGCAGGAACATACTCTGACGGTAAACTATATACCCGAAGCAAAAAAAGAGGCGATATACAAAAAGCATTAGAAACCTTGGTTTCTTTTGGTGCAGATACTGCCATATTAGCAGATGCACACCCTCATATAGGAACAAACAAATTACCACAAATAATTACTTCTATCAGGGAAAAAATTATTGAACTTGGAGGAGAGATTCAATTTAATAGTAAGTTAACTGACCTTTCTGTTGATAATGACAAAATATCATCGATCACTATTAATCAAAGCAATACTATTGAGGTAAATCATTTAGTGTTAGCTACTGGTCATTCGGCCAGAGATATTTTTGAGTTACTATATAACAATAATATCCTAATTGAATTTAAACCATTTGCTCTAGGCGTTAGAGTTGAACATCCACAAGCGCTTATTGATATTATACAATACAGCTGTGATTTGGAAACAGGAAGGGGAGATTTTTTACCCCCATCTTCATATAAGCTAGTTAGTCAAACAAAAGAGCGAGGCGTGTTTTCATTTTGTATGTGCCCTGGAGGCATTGTTGCCCCTTGTGCTACGGATCAAGAAGAGGTTGTTACTAATGGCTGGTCCCCATCTAAACGTAATAATCCCTTTGCTAACTCAGGCATTGTTGTTGAAGTAACCGAAAAGGATTTAAAATCGTTTGACAAACATGGACCTTTAAAAGGATTAAGGTTTCAACAAGAAGTAGAAAAAAATTGCTGGATAGCAGGAGGCAAAACACAACATGTTCCTGCACAGCGAATGATTGATTTTATTGATAATAAAACTTCATCTGACTTACCAAACTCTTCTTATATTCCAGGACTGACATCGGCTAATTTAAATGAAGTACTTCCTAAATTTGTTTCAAAAGCACTTCGCCAAGCTTTTTTGAACTTTGGTAAAAAAATGAAGGGATATTTAACCAATGAAGCTGTTCTCCATGCTCCAGAATCACGAACAAGCTCACCTGTAAGAATTCCAAGAGACAGAGATACTCTTCAACATCCTGAGATTAAAGGTCTCTATCCATGTGGAGAAGGTGCCGGTTATGCTGGAGGTATTATTTCCGCAGCTATTGATGGACAAAAATGTATCGAAAAAATTTCTGAAGGTGTAAAGAATGGAAGTTAAAAAGTATGAAATAAAAGAAGGATTAACCATTTTTATTAGACCATTAATAAAAGAAGATAGAAAAGCTTTTGTTAAGGCATTCTCTAAGTTATCAGATAAAACAAAGCAACTCCGTTTTTTAACCAGTACTGAGGCACTTTCTGAGAAAGAATTTGATTATTTAGTTAATGTAGATCACGAAAACCATGTTGCTTTTTGTGCTTACTACTCAAAAAATGGAGAGGAAATTGGTATTGGTGTTGCTCGTTATATTAGATCTATAAAAAAACCTAACACAGCAGAAATTGCTATTACCATTATAGATGAGTTCCAAGGAATGGGAATTGGAAAACTTCTTATCCAAAATATTGTAGCGTTTGCCAAGCAACATGGTATAGAAAAGTTTGTTGCAAACGCCTACTACTTAAACAACACTATTTTAAATATTATTTCTAAATATCCATACGAAATAACGGGATCTAGCGATGGTGTTTTAACAATAGAAATTGATATTACTCATGGCAAAAGAGATTGAAAGAAAATTTTTAGTTAATAAGAGTATTTGGGATAACATAAAAAAGCCAGAAGGGAATCATATTATCCAAGCATACATTTATACATCAATTGAAAAAACGATACGTGTACGAATTACTAAGGGTAAAGGTTTTTTAACCATTAAAGGAAAAACGGAGGGCATTGCTCGAACTGAATATGAATACGAAATTCCTGTTTCAGATGCGAAGAATCTTATAACGAATTTTTCTGGACCTAGTATCGATAAAATTAGGTATGCAATACCTGTAAACAACCATATATGGGAAGTTGATGTATTCTTAGGAAACAACAAAGGCTTATTAGTTGCTGAAATAGAACTCAAAACCGAAGATGAAGTATTTGAAAAACCTTCATGGATTGGTAAAGAAGTATCTCATGATAAACGATATTATAATGCTAGTTTAGAAAGCAACCCCTTCAGTAACTGGAAGTAATTTTTACAACTTAGCAATACCAATATTAGTAAACCTAGCATTTAGTGTTGATCCTCCCGCATTAATAACATACCTCACGTTCACAACATCATTAGCTTGTAGTTGATAGATCAAAACACCTGTAGTTCCCCAAAAATCATTGGATGGTAGGGTTGCTACTCCTCGAGACATATATCCCCTCAAAGCGCCATTAATGTAAAGTGCTAAGATATACTTTGTTGATCCGCTAGGCATATTAGAAGTAGATATTTCTCCAGTAATCATATACAAGCCTTGCTGTGCAACCCTAATTTCTGCATCTCCAATAACAGTATACAGTGTAGGATTTATGGTTTGGATATGCGAAGAATTGACTGGTAAATCAAAAAAAGTATTATTTGATGTAGGATAGTTTCCTCCATCTCTATCTAATACCACTCCATTTGTTTGGGTACTTAAGGAAATTAAACTTCCATTTGTTGCCCCTAAATAATAACTATTGGTTTGGTAATCCCTGTAAATATCACCCTCATTTGCTGATGAATCATTAGCAACACTATCAATTTGAACACTCGTAAAATCATTAGACAGTAATGCTTGAGCATTACCTAGCACACAAAAAAACACACATACTAAAACTAATATGATTCTACGACAAATCATTGTCTTTCCTGAATTATAAGCTGCACAATATCATATACATTGAGAGCAATAAAACCAATTAAGATGAGCGCTATTACTAGAGCTATTTTATTAAACTTGCTATTATCTTTTTTTTTCAAACGAAAACTTATTGAATTGGCAACCCCTCTAATTTCCAACGCATAATTCCACCATCAACATTATAAAGTTTAGTGAATCCTTGAGAAGCCAAAAACTCACATACTTGCATACTTCTACCGCCAGATTTACAAGCAAAGATTAATTCATCTTCCTTTGATAAGTTATTGAGTTGATTTTGAAAATCAGACAAAGGCATTAGTTTTAATGTACCTACCTTATAGCCTAACTCTTCTGTTTCGTATGGCTCTCTAACATCAATAAATGCAATGCCAGTATTTGCTTTTGCTAATGCATCTTGTGGTGTTATATTCTCAATCATTATTGTGTTTCTAGAATTGTTATACCATTAAAGATACTTAATTATTTAAAGCCTTTGAAAGGAATTACTTTTTACTCGGTTTATTTTCATTACTTTTATTTGCATTAGGCATTCATTATCATGAATTTATATTCGTTCAAACTAAAAACATCTGCTGGTGAAATACTGGATTTATCTAATCTTAAAGGTAAAGCAGTACTTATTGTGAATATTGCCACTAAGTGTAGTTTAAGAACACAGTTTGCTGGACTTGAAAAGCTTCACGAAGACTATAAAGACGATGGCTTAGTCATCTTAGGGGTGCCTTGTAATCAATTTTTTGGACAAGAACCTAACGACAATAAGGACATGTCAAAAGTATGTCAAATGAATCATGGTGTTACCTTTCAATTGTTAGAAAAACTAAAAGTTAATGGTCAAAATACGCACCCTTTGTATAAATGGTTAAAAAAGGAAAAAAGAGCATTAGGTTTTTTGCCAACCATCCGTTGGAACTTTGGAAAATTTTTAATCTCTCCAGAGGGAGAAGTAATTAACCGATTTTCTCCATGGACAAAGCCAGAAAAAATGGAGTCTTCTATTTTAAACTACTTGAAATAACAAAGGCGATTGAAATTCAATCGCCTTTGTACAAATAAGTTTTAATTACTCTTAATAAAATGAAATTTCATATGGCATACGTGCTTGCATTTGATCTTCTGGGTGAGTAGATAAATGCTCTAAACGCTCCATATAATTAAATAATTTTTGGATAAGTTCATTACTCAATCTACCTCCCTTTAATTGAAGCTCTGGCTCCTCCTCTTCTTTATCGTTATCAAGTGCTGCTAAAATTTCTTCAAATGGATTTTCCTTTGGTTTTGGTAATGTCATTATAGATACGTTTTCTAACTCAGCTAATTTTGCAGCGTAATCAATGGCATCATTTAAACCGCCAATTTCATCAACTAAGTTTATTTCTTTTGCATCTATTCCTGTCCAAACTCTACCTTGCCCTATGCTATCAACCATTTCTTTAGAGATTCCTCTACCTTTTGATACTTTAGTTATAAAATCATCATAAATGTTATCAACCCCTTCTTGAATGATTTTCTTTTGTTCTTCAGTTAGTGGCTTTGTTATTGACATTAAGTTTGCATGCTTATTAGTTTGAGCATAATCAATAGTTACACCAAGCTTATTATTAAGCATACCTTTAATGTTTGGGATAGTAGCAAATACACCAATTGAACCAGTAATAGTATTAGGTTGCGCAAAGATACGATCAGCTCCACAAGAAATATAATAACCACCCGAAGCTGCTAAGTTCCCCATGGATACAACCACTGGTTTTACTTTTTTAGTTAACATAACCTCTCTCCAGATTACATCACTAGCTAGCGCACTACCTCCTGGTGAATTAACCCTTAAAACAACAGCTTTAATAGAATCGTTTTCTCTCGCTTCCTTAATGTGTTTAGCAGTAGTAATAGAACCAATATTCTCAAATGATCCTTCTCCGCTCATAATTTGACCGTTAGCATAAACTACAGCTACATTTTGAGGTCCTTTTTCATAAACTACTCTTTTTCTCGCTGCATACTTTACGTATTTCTTAATAGGCATAACATTCAGCTGATCTTTATCTTTAAGCTCAAGCTTAGTTCTAACAATGTCTACCACCTCGTCTTTGTATTTAAGTGCAGTTATTAATTTTAAATCTACTGCATCTTGAGCTGTTCTTATTTTTAATGAATCAGCAATTAAGTTTAATTCATCTTTAGAAATTTCTCTTGCAACACTTACTTCTGTTAAAATGTGATCCCAAAAAGAATTAATAAATCTTTCTGTTTGTAACCTGTTTGACTCACTCATTTTTTCTAAAAAATAAGGTTCAACCGCACTTTTAAACTTATTATTACTACCTCTAATGATTTGCATTTCAACATCAAGCTTTTCTAACGTGTTTTTAAAAAACATTCTTGATGTACCAATACCCGTCCATTCCATTAATCCAGTAGGATATAAATAAATTTCATCTGCTAAAGAAGCCATGTAATATCCCCCTTTAGTGTACAACTCAGAATAAGCAACAACAAATTTCCCACTTTCTTTAAATCGTTTAAGACTATTTCTTATCTCCTCAGCAGTAGCTAAACCAGCACTAAGCATAGATATATCTAAATAAATTCCTTTAATTTTATCATCTGTTTTGGCATAATCAACAGCATCAATAATATCCTTAAAACCAGTTGTCTCCACAACATCAAAACCTTCTCCATTAAACTGTGGCTGTGAATGCGATAATTCACCAACTAACCCATCAAACTCCAAGTGAAGAACAGAATTGTTTTTAACGATAATAGGCTTCGGACCTTTATTAAACATGCTACTAACAATAGCTATAGAAATAAAAAGGAATATTATCCCAAAAATAAGATAAGCTAATCCGGAGGCTAAAAAATATTTAAAAAATTGTTTCATTTGTATCTGTAGTTTTGGTAATTACTCAAACAAACATAAAAAAATATACTTTCCTGTTTTTACCATTATACACCAACGGTAAAATTTATTGTATGAATGGAACAAAGTAAGAACTACACATATAAAAATGTTTTTTTATCTCTCGGAGGCAATGAAAAAAACTCATTAAAGATATTTGAGCAAACAATTGATTACTTTAAGACCAACCATAAACTAATCAAGCAATCAGCTGTGTACTCTTCTGAACCCTGGGGATTTAACGAAACTGTTTCTCCTTTTTTTAACCAAGTAATTCAAATAGAGACAAAATATAGTCCAGAAGAATTACTCATACAAACACAAAAATTAGAAAAGCATTTTGGAAGACCTACCAAAACAAAAAATGAATACGAGTCGCGACCAATTGATATTGATATTTTAATTTTTGATAAAAAAGTTATTAACTCCCAAAAACTTACTATCCCCCACTATTTGATGCACAAACGCAACTTTGTGTTAATACCTTTTAACGAAATTGCATCAGATTTTTTGCATCCAGTTTTTCATAAAACAATTAATGATTTACTTTTGTATTCACCCGATCAATTAACGGTTTTTAAACACAAATAACCAACTATGCAGCACAACTATATTGTTATTGAAGGCAATATCGGATCAGGCAAAACAAGCTTGGTTAAGAAACTTGCTGCAGACTATCAAGCTAAAATCATTTTAGAAGAGTTTGAAGAAAACCCTTTTTTGAGTGAATTTTTAGAGTCCCAAACAAAAAACAACCTAGCTGTTGAGCTTCAATTCTTAATTGATCGTTATCACCAATTAAATCAGGTAGACCCAAATACAAAAATAGTAAGTGATTACTTCATTGATAAATCATTAATTTTTTCATCTGCCAATTTAACTCCAGCAGAAAAACAATTGTTTGACAATTATTTTTCTGTATTGTTTAAAAAAACACGCAAACCTGATTTATTAGTTTATTTAGATGTACACAGCGACAGACTACTAGAGAATATAAAAAAGCGAGGCAGGACCTACGAAAAAACAATAAATGCAACTTACCTAGAAAAAGTTCACAACAGTTACTTAAACTATTTCGAATCTCTAGAAGATCAACCCATTTTAATTTTAGATACTTCCTCAATAGATTTTGTATCAGACCCTTCTCAGTACGAGGAAATAAAGTCAATTGTTATGTCGAAACACCCAAACGGGGTCAACATAAAACAATTAGCCTAATTTTTCAATCTCTTTTCTTTTATAAGCTGATTCAAATAGTTAGATTTGTCGGTAATTTAGTTTAAAATAGAATTAAGAATGAACAAAAGAATTTTAACCAAAGGTGGATTAACACTTTTAGCTGGAGCTGCTCTTTACAGCTGTTCTTTAATGAAAGACGTTGAATATGAAGTAAAAGAAGATCCGATTGAAATGCACGGAGATAAAGTTACTGTTAATATTGACGGAAAATTTGTTGAAAAAGGATTAAACAAAAAAGCATATATTGAGCTAACACCAACTCTAGTTAATGAAGCTGGAAATGAGTTAGAATTTGATATGAAATCATTTCAAGGTCCTAAAGCGGCTGGTAATGGTGAAGTAGTTGATAAAGGAGGAAAATCTTTTAACTATACAAGTACAAAACCATATAACCCTGCATTTGAAAATGCTGAATTAATTGTTAAGTATAGAGTTGAAAAGGGAGGAAAAGAAAAACTTAACGACAAAACTCCTAAAATTGCTGATGCAACTATCGTAACACCTCTATGGTTACAAGATGATGATAAAGTTGTTTACGGAGAGGATAAGCTTGTTAGAAAATTTGATAAAGTTGAAAAAGCTCAAATTAACTACTTAAAGGCTAAGCACGATGTAAGAAGTAGCGAGCTTAAAGAGCAAGACATTCTTGATCTTGAAAAATTTATGGTTGATGGACAAGCAAACAACAAAATCACATTCAAATCAATTGATATTGTTTCTTACGCTTCTCCAGAAGGTGAGTTAGAAAAAAACACTACACTTGCTGAGGATAGAGCTGCTTCTGCTGAAGCTTATTTAACAAAAGCTTTCGAAAAGCTGAACGTAAATGCTGTAGCAATCAATAAAAATCCTAAAGGTGAAGACTGGGCTGGATTAAAAGAACTAATTAAAGCTTCTAATCACGAGGATAAAGAGATTATAATTAGAGTTGCTGAAATGACTAGTGATCCTGCTAAGAGAGAAGAAGAAATTAAAACATTATCGTCTACTTATAAGTTTTTAGAAGATGATATCTTCCCACAATTAAGAAGATCTCAAATGATGTTAAACTATGAGTTGGCTGGTTATACAGATGAAGAATTAAAAACAATTTCTACTTCTAAGCCAAGCACGTTAACTGTTGAAGAATTATTATTTGCTGGAAACCGTTTAATTGTTGATACTGATGCAAAATTAGCTATCTATAAAGAAGCTACTAAAGTTGCTCCAAACGATTGGAGAGGTTACAACAACGCTGGTGTAGTTTTATATACTCAAGGGAAGTTTAAGGAAGCTGCTGACATGTTTAAAAAAGCAAATGAGTTAGATAAAAACCCTGTAACTAACAATAACCATGGTACTTCATTAAGAAGAGATGGAAAAGTTGATGAAGCTGCTGCTTTATTCTCTAGTTCTACTGCTGCTGGAAAAGAAGTTAACTACAACTTAGGTTTAGTTAATGTTAAAAAAGGTGAGTATGACCAAGCAATTAAAAACTTTGGTGATTACAAAACATTTAACAAAGCATTAGCTCAAACTTTAAATGAAGACTACAAATCAGCATCTACTACTTTAGATCAGTCAGCTGATAAGGAATCTGCAAAAGGATACTACTTAAAAGCAATCTTAGCTTCTAGAACTAATGATGAAGCTGGAGTGGTTTCTAACTTAAAATCAGCAATTGCAAAAGATAGCTCTTTAGCTGCAAAAGCTAAGAAAGATAGAGAGTTTATTGATTACTTTGAGAAAGATGCTTTTAAAGCTATTTTCTAACTAAATTATACTAGTTTTTATTCAAAACGGCTTGGAAGTTTCCAAGCCGTTTTTTTTTAATCAACTTGTAACTATCAAGTGAAATTAAAATACTTTTAATTTATTTTTGTTCTACTTATTTAAGCTAGCTATGAAAAATCTACTCCATCTTTTGTTATTATTATGTTTGCTAATTACATCAAACACGGGTATAGCCCAATACAAACAATATAGGGTAAAGAGCAAAAAAACAGGAGGACTAGCAGATTACTTAAGACCTCTTAATAGATCTGGCTGGTATATAGCACCCGGTGTTACATTAACGCCTAAACTTAATTTCTTTAAATATGACCCAATATTAGAAACTCAAGGAGATAATGGAACACTTAGCACCATCGATTTGCAACAAAACAGTAAGCTTGGACTTTATCTTGAAGGCGGCAGGTACAAAATACTTCGCTCGAAGGGATTAATACACTATATTGATTATGGTTTAGCCTATAAACAACTTAGAGGAGAACAATCATACGGATTATCCTATGATCAATTAATTCCAGATACAACAACTGTTTCTTTTCACGAACAAAGCTTTAGTTTACATAACGCCACTGCACATTTTAATGCCAATCATGTAATTGCTGCTAACAGAAACTTTTTTATTCAAAATACCTTAGGAGCAAATATAGATTACTCGATTATAAGAAAAACTGCTTCTAATGATGGAACAGCTTATGCTTCAACATATCAAGAAGTACCCTCAAGGTTTGGTGTGCAAATTCATTATAAATTTGGCTTAGGGTTTAAGTTTTCTGAACTTGTTTATTTAATCCCAATGGTAGAAACACCGGTACTAAATGTTTGGAAATTTGAAGGAGGCAGAAGTACCCTTGGCTTTTTCAATTCACGTTATCGTCCAGTTATTATTTCTTTACGCATCGTTTGGCTAACAAAGCCAGATTGTCCTAGAACCGAAGATGGACAAGGGACTAAAAATGATGGTGGCAGACCAGATATTTTTTAGTCAATTACTTACAAGCAAACTAATTCATCAAAAAAAGGGAAAATAATCCCCGCTTTTAGCGTATAAAAGTCTCAAAAAAAACTATTTCTCTCTTTTAAGCTTTGTAAAATTAAGCTTTGTAAAAATGGTACAATTTTTTCAATGAATTTGATTATAACAATCTGTCATGAAAAAGTTGAAAAAATATAAATATTGGATTATTACGCTTGCCGTATTAATCGCTATTCGAATAGCACTACCCTTTATAGTATTAAATGTGCTTAACAGTAGATTACAAAATCTTGAAGGTTATACTGGTAGTATAGAAGATATTGATTTAGCCCTATACAGAGGAGGAAGTAAAATTAAAGGGTTTAAGTTCTTTTCGAATGATCATCCTGATCACCCATTAATTGAGGCACAACTAATCGATTGGTCTATACAATGGAATCAAATATGGAACGGTGCTATTGTGGGAGAGGCTTATATTGTAAAACCCTCTGTTAGATTTATAAACCTATCGAAAAAACAAGATGAAAATAATTATGACGGTGTTGAAGATTCAAAATTTAAAGAACGAGTTCTTGACTTAATGCCTATCAACATTAATAGAATTAAAATAACTGATGGAGACATTCATTACATAGATAAGTCTACAAGTCCAAACGTAGATGTTTTGGTTGATAATTTTAATTGCACCATAACTAATTTAACCAACAGCAAAAAGCTAAGCGAAGATATGGTAGCAAAATTAGATGCTACAGGAGATGTAATGTCGACATCAAAATTAGCAATAAACCTTGCCCTTAATCCTTTTGATTCTCTAGGAGGGTTTAACTCAAAACTTTCAATGGAAACTTTACCGCTGCAAGAGTTAAATAGCTTTTTTATGGGGTATATGAGCATAGATGCAGAAGAAGGTAATATGAGTGTTTACTCAGAAGTATACGCAAACAAAGGAGCTGTTGAAGGCTATGTTAAACCATTAATAAAAGAACCTAAATTTTCATCAAAAAATGATAAAGGAAAAAAGCTAGGTCAAAGAATAAAAGAAAAACTGGTTGATGTAGGAACTTTTCTATTCGAAAACCATAGCAAAGATCAAGTAGGGAGTAAAATTGTTTTTTCTGGTAATATGAATGATCCAGATGTAAGACTATTTAGAGCGGTTGGGAGCTTTTTAAGAAATGCTTTTATTAAGGCACTAGAACCGAATTTAGAGCCAAATCTATTAAAAGACATTGATTAGAATTGTATTATAACCTTTAAAAAAGCAAAATATGAGTTGGATATACAGTATAAAAGATCCTATATGGGAAACCATCGTAGGAAGCTTTATAATGTTTGTTGTTATTATTTTAGTAACGAGAATTATTGGGCTTCGAACCTTTGCTAAGTTTAGTGCTTATGATTTTGCATTTACCGTAGCCATAGGTAGTATTATTTCTTCTACTTTAACATCAAGCACAAGTATTACCAGAGGCTCTGTAGCCATTGCGAGTCTACTTATAATTACCTTTATTTTCTCATCCTTACAAAGGGTATCATCTACTCTCAGCTCTGCTATATCTAATAGACCTTTATTATTAATGGATAAAAGCACCATTTTGCATGATAACCTAAAACATGCCAGAATTGAAAAAGAGCAACTTATAGCAAAATTAAGAGAAGCTAATGTGATAGATTTTAAGCAAGTAAAGGCTGTCATTCTTGAATCTACAGGCGATATATCTGTATTGCACACTTCTGATAACAACTCTGAGTTAGATAAAGAGTTATTAACTGGTGTTAGGTACAAGCCTTAAACAATCAAACTTGCTAACATTTTAGGGATAACGAAGGGGTTCAAAAATAAAAGCACAAAAAAAGGAGATGATTTTTCAACTGTCTCCCATCAAGTACCCAAAATGGGTCAAATATCGAAACTTTCATTAATAAAAGATTTGAAATTGATTGAGGAATTTTCAAGGGAAATAGCCTAAAAGAGAAAAACCCATTTGTTTTTTTCATAAAAGCAAGATTAACCAATCTCAAAAGGTATTGGATAATTCCTTTACAGTTTGTTATCTAGGAATTATAGGGTAACTTCGTTTCATACTCAAATTCGTTGTAATGAAATTACAAAAAGACTAAATGGATACAAATTCAAATATGGCCGTCTTAATTGACGGAGACAACATTCCTTCGGCTCATGTAAAGGAAATGATGGAGGAAATAACCAAGTATGGTAATCCCACTATTAAAAGAATTTATGGAGATTGGACAAGGCCAGGGTTAAATAAATGGAAAAATTTGCTTTTGGAAAACGCTATAACTCCTGTTCAGCAATACGGATATACAAAAGGGAAAAACGCAACAGATTCAGCAATGATAATTGATGCTATGGACATTCTTTATAGTGGGAAAGTTAATGGATTTTGTCTTGTTTCTAGCGACAGTGATTTTACTAGGTTAGCTACGAGATTAAGAGAGGCTGGAATGCAAGTAATAGGATTAGGAGAGAAAAAAACGCCTAACCCTTTTATTGTTGCTTGTGACAAATTCATTTATATCGAAATCTTAAAGAAACAATCGGAAGAAAAAGTTGAAAACAAAGAGACAAACGAACCTATTATTGATAAAATAACAAAAAAAGAAATAAATCTTATATCTTCAACTATCAAGGATTTATCTGATGATGACGGATGGGCTTTTCTGGGAGATGTAGGAAGTTTGATACAGAAAAAACGTCCCAATTTCGATTCAAGAAATTATGGTTTTGAAAAGCTTACTCCACTTATAAAGTCGATTGATAAGTTTGAAATTGAACAGCGTGAAAATCAAAAAAGTCGACACAAATTGATTTTCGTTAGAATTAAATAAAAATATGTAGAGGGAGCTAATAAAGTATGGCCTTATTAAGAGCTCAGCTCGTAAATCATTCTTCAATATTTCTAAATAGAACAAATTTACTCAAACAGGAATCGAATCTTTATATATTAAAAGCCAACTAAATAACAAAACTATCAAAAAAACTAAACCCTAGCCGTCTTAATAACAACAAGGGTTTAGTTTTAAATGTACCCGAGGTCGGAATCGAACCGACACTCCAAAGGAACACGAGTTTGAGTCGTGCGCGTCTACCAGTTCCGCCACTCGGGCATAAGGACTGCTAAATTAAGCATTCCTTTAAAATTGCCAAACAAACTTTGTGAAAAAACACCTTGCCAAACATCTGTTTTTATGTTAATTTTGTTTGCACCAAACAAACCTCACACTATGGCTGAAACTATACTTTTTTCGGGTTCTGCATCCCGTCAATTTGCAGAAAATGTTGCACGATCCTTTGGAGAACCATTAGGAGTGGTAGATATTCAGCAATTTAGCGATGGAGAAATTCAAGCATCATACGAAGAAACCGTAAGGGGTAAAGATGTTTTTATCATACAACCAACCATCCCGCCTTCTGATAACATTATGGAGCTTTTCATAATGATCGATGCTGCAAGAAGAGCTTCTGCTAGGAAAATTATAGCTGTAATTCCGTATTTCGGCTATGCTCGTCAAGACCGTAAAGATCGCCCAAGAGTTGCTATTGGTGCAAAACTAATGGCAAATCTGTTAGAAGCTGCCGGTGTTGATAGAGTAATGACAATGGATTTACACGCTGATCAAATTCAAGGTTTTTTCTCAGTTCCAATTGATCATATGTTTGCATCTACTGTTTTTCTACCCTACTTGAAAAACTTAAACATTGAAGATTTAACAATTGTTGCTCCAGATACAGGAGGTACCAAAAGAGCAAACAACTACGCAAAATACCTAGATGCTGATTTAGCGATCTGCTACAAACAAAGAGAAAAAGCGAATGAGGTAGCCCAAATGACCGTTATTGGAGAAGTAAAAGACAGAAACGTAATTATTGTTGATGATATCATAGACACTGCCGGAACACTTTGCAAAGCAGCCGACATGATTTTAGAAAGAGGGGCAAAATCTGTGAGTGCTGTAATTACACATCCACTACTTTCTGGACCTGCCTATGAAAGGATAGAAAAATCAGGATTAAGGCAATTAATTGTAACAGATTCTGTACCTTTGCGATCCGTCTCGGATAAAATTAAAGTTTTGTCTGTGGCAGATTTGTTTGCTAATGTGATTAGAAGTGTACAAAATCACCAGTCAATAAGCAATCAATTTGTATAAATAAACTAAATAAAAAAACAACGAATAAAATGAAAACAGTATCATTGAGCGGTTCTTCAAGAAAGAACGTAGGGAAAAAAGATGCTAAAGCTCTTAGAGCAGCAGGTCAAGTTCCAGGTGTTATCTATGGAGATGGAAACAACATTAACTTTGCAGTAAAAGAAACTGAATTAAACAAATTAGTTTGGACGCCATCAGTAAATTTCATTGAGATTGAAATTGATGGAGCAAAGCACAAAACAATCATCCAAGAATTACAATTTCACCCTGTAACTGATAGAGTTGTTCATATTGATTTACTTTTAGTAAAAGAAGACAAGCCTATTTCTGTTCAATTACCAGTTGAATTACACGGTGTATCTCCAGGTGTTCAGCAAGGTGGTAAACTACGTTTGAATAAGAGAAAAATCAAAGTTAGAGGTTTAGCAAATGCTTTCCCAGAAACTATCAAAATTGATATTTCTAAAATGAAAATCGGAAGCAGCGTTAGATTTGCAGATATCAACATCGATGGTATCGAAACTATTGGTGACCAAAGAGATGTAATCGTATCAGTTAAAATGGCTAGAGGTGCTGTTGCTGCTGATGATGAGGAAGAAGAAGAAACAGAAGAAGCTGAAGCTGCTGCTGAAGCATAATTTCTAATTTTTAAGTCAACGAATGAAATACCTCATTGTTGGACTAGGAAATATAGGTGACAAGTATACAAATACACGTCACAACATTGGTTTTAAAGTACTGGACTCTCTTATTGATGAGTCCAGTTCTGCTTTTGAGACATTACGTTACGGTGATGTAGCCAAGCATAAATTTAAAGGCCGAACACTTGTATGCCTAAAACCATCAACCTACATGAATTTAAGTGGTAGCGCAGTTCAATACTGGATGCAAAAAGAAAAAATACCACTCGAAAACACATTGATCGTTACTGATGATCTTGCACTTCCCTTTGGAAAACTTCGATTAAAAGGAAAAGGAAGCGATGGCGGACATAACGGGTTAAAGCACATTAATCAAGTATTAGGTACTCAAAAATATGCTCGCTTAAGATTTGGGATTGGCAGCGAGTTTTCAAAAGGTAAACAAATTGACTATGTGCTGGGTGAATGGACAACTACAGAAGATCAAGTTTATGAATCTTTAGATGAGGATAAACATATAGGTGACTATATAGGTGAACGGTTTACAGAGGTTATAGCAGGATTAGATGTAGGATATCGTGATGAAAATGTATTTGTTGTAATTGGAACAAATGGTAAACAGTATTGGGTACTTGATGAATTTATTTCTAAAGAGTCGACTACTTCAGAATTAGCAAATCATGTTAAAGATAAAATTGATGAATGGAATATAGATAATATTTATATTGATTCCGCAGCCCAACAAGTAAAAGCAGATTT